>NZ_FOQS01000004.1:0-543158 GCF_900113815.1 Pseudomonas sp. NFPP04
CGTTGGGCTGCGTTGAGCCGTTATCTGAACGACGGCACGGTGCCCATAGACAATAACCACCTCGAAAATCAGATACGGCCATGGGCGCTAGGGCGAAAGAACTGGTTGTTTGCTGGCTCACTACGCAGTGGCCAACGCGCTGCTGCGCTAATGAGTTTGATCCAGTCGGCCAAGCTCAACGGCCACGATGCATATGCTTATCTGAAGGACGTTCTTACTCGCCTGCCGACGCAGCGGGCGAGTGAGATTGGGGATTTGTTGCCGCATCGATGGCAACCGACTTAGCTGCGCAAGACGGGATGCGTGGACGCTTACCATTCAAGAGCATTATGGCCGGCTCGATGTGTTGGTCAAAAATGCCGGTGGCACTCCATATGCTCTTGCGGCCAGCGGCTCAGCGCGTTTCCACGAGTCGTTGATCAGCCTGAATTTGACCGCACCGTTGCTGACTGCATTAAAGGCCAATGCCCTTATGCAGGATCAGGATACGGGAGGCGTCATTTTGTTCATCGGCAGCGTGGGCGCTTACTCGGCCAGGCCGGGTAGTGCGACCTATGCGGCGGCCAAGGCGGGCGTGCTCAGTTTGACCAAATCCTTGGCGGTGGAGTGGGCGCCCAGGGTCCGGGTGGTCTGTGTCAGCCCCGGGCTGGTGCAAACCGAGCAGTCGCATTTGCATTACGGCGATGATGACGGCATCGCTTCGGTGTCCGCCACCGTGCCACTTGGACGTATGGCACAACCTTCCGATATCGGTGAAGCCTGCTTGTTCATGGCTTCTTCACAGGCGGCCTACATCAGTGGGGTCGACCTGCTGGTTCATGGCGGGGGCGAGCGTCCTGCCTTTCTCGATGCTGCCAGTGTGAACAACGAATGAGACAGCATCCTTCGTCCTAGTCCCGATGGACGATGAGCCTGCCGGTTCTCTCGGCCAGCATCTGGACCAGGTTCTACTTTTCAGAATAGGAAATGACAAATGACACAGGCGGTCATCGTATCCGTAGCTCGCACGGCAATGGGCAAGGCCTTTCGCGGGGCGTTCAATGACACTGAAGCGCCAGTACTCGGTGGCCATGTCGTGCGTGCAGTGGTTGAACGGGCAGGTATCGAATCGTCCGAGGTCGATGATGTGGTCATTGGCGCGGCAGCTCAGCAGGGAACTCAGGGCTACAATCTGGGGCGGCTGTGCGGTTACACGGGCGGCCTGCCTGACACGGTGCCTGGCATGGCGGTGGATCGGATGTGTGCTTCGGGATTAATGAGCATCGCAACTGTCGCCAAAGGCATCATATGTGGCGAACTGAACATTGCGGTGGCCGGTGGTCTGGAGTCCATTTCGCTGACCCAGAACAAACACAAGAACACTTATCGGTCCCAATCCAAAGCTGTGCTGGAGGTCGCGCCGAGCGCCTATATCCAGATGATTGAAACCGCTGAAATCGTCGCGAAGAAATATGAGATCCCGCGCGCCTTGCAAGATGAGTACTCGCTTCAAAGCCAACAGCGTGTCGCAGCGGCTCAACGTGATGGGCTATTCAGCGACGAAATTGTCCCCATCACCACGGCCAAACAACTGTTCGACAAAGAAGGCAGCAGCCTTGGCCATGAACTGGTCACCCTGACCCAGGATGAATGTAATCGGGCAGAGACAACACTCGAGAGCCTGGCGAACCTGAAACCGGTTTGGAAGGGGGGCAATTGGATTGCTGAAGGACAGCACATAACTGCGGGCAACGCCTCGCAACTGTCCGACGGAGCCGCCGCCAGTTTGCTGATGAGCGCTTCTGAAGCAAAACGCCGTAACTTACAACCGCTGGGGGCTTACCTCGGTCTTGCGGTGGCGGGCTGTAAACCCGAAGAGATGGGCATCGGTCCGGTCTATGCAATTCCCAAATTGCTCAAGCAGCATGGGTTGGCGGTCAAGGATATTGGCCTGTGGGAGATCAACGAGGCATTTGCCTGTCAGGTGATTTACAGCCGCGATCAGTTGGGTATTCCCCAGGACCGGCTTAACGTAAACGGCGGAGCTATTGCCATTGGGCACCCTTTTGGAATGAGTGGTACGCGGATGGTCAACCATGCCTTGCTCGAAGGCCGGCGTCGCGGCGTTAAATATGTCGTTGTGGCCATGTGTATCGGCGGTGGCATGGGCGCCGCTGGGCTTTTCGAGGTGTTATGAGTGTGAGCGCCCTAACCGGTGATTGGTTATCAAGGATTCAAGCGCGCCTCGATCAACCTTATGCTCGGGTATTGGCGTGTGATCCCGTGAATCCAAGCATGATTCGACACTGGTGCGAGGCGCACGGTGTCAATGACTCACGCTATCGGGTAGGCGCGGGAGAGCGCAGCGACGGAACGTTGTTGGCCCCTCCGAGCATGTTGCAAGTCTGGCTTCAGCCAGGCCCTTCTGGTTGGCGGCCGGAAGGTTCGGCGCAAGTGGATGCGACGGAAATTATCCGGCTGTTCACTGAGGGAGGTTATACCGGCCTGGTCGGCGTCAATGTCGACCAGGAGTTTGTGCGATACCTTCGCGTAGGTGAACGGCTTTATAGCGTGAGCACCCTTGTGTTGGTGAGTGATCGTAAAACGACAGGGTTGGGTGACGGATACTTTTTTACTGTGCGCCAGGATGTGTTTACTGAGGACAATGAAAAGGTTGCTGTCCTTCACTTCCGCCAGTTGTGCTACAGGCCGAAGGAGGCATCATGACCAGTGCTTCGCCTGTGTGCTTTGAAGATATTTGTGTTGGTCAATCTTTGCCATCATTGCGGGCAGAGGTGTCAACCAGCAGCATTGTTACCAGGGCCATCGCTACCCGTGATTTTCATCCGATTCATCATGATCTCGATGTGGCCCGGAAGTTGGGGCATCCAGCGCTTTTCTTGAACATCTTTTCAAGCGCTGCCTATGTCGAGCGCTTCGTCAGTCAATGGGCGGGTCTCGACGGGTCAGATGACAATGGCGTGATCGAGCAGCTCAAGGCCGCGTCGGGCGAACGCTTTTCCCAAGGGGCCGACGCTTGCAGCGTTCTCCGACGCTGCGCTGCCGGACCGTGCCCGAGCGGCTATGCCTTCGAAAATCACCGCCAGGCGAAACAGCGCGAAAGCGAAGTGAAAGGTTTCGGCCCCTCGATTGCGTTGGGTGGCGTGGTAGTACTGCTGCAAATACTCTGCTTGCGAGGGTATGCCCAGTGCCCGGAGGTCCAGGTCGCGGATGCCGCCGTACTCAGACGGTAGGGTGTGCCAGGCAATGCAGTTGTAAGCCAGATCGGCCAATGGGTGACCCAGGGTTGAGAGCTCCCAGTCGAGCACGCCGATGATGCGCGGTTCCGTGGGGTGAAACATCAGATTGCCCAGTCGGAAATCGCCGTGGCACACCGTGGTTTCATCGTCTTGGGGCAAGTTGACGCGAAGCCAGGCCAGCAGGCGGTCGAGCTCGGGATTATCGTGTTGCTCGGCCGTTTCCCATTGCGTACCCCAGCGCGCCAGCTGCCTGGAAAAGTAATGGCCTTCCCGGCCGTAGTCAGAAAGACCGATTGCCCGCCAGTCCACTTGGTGCAGGTCTGCCAGGGTCAGGGCCATCGATTCATACATCGCTCTACGGTCGTCGGGTGAGACCCCGGGCAGGCTGTATTCAGGAAAAACGCGCCCTTGGAGTCTTTCCATTAAATAGAAGGGTGTTCCGACGATGTCGGGTTCTGCGTGATACAAAACTGTTTTGGGGACTGGCACCCGGGACTGTGCCAGCGCCGTCATGACCCTGTATTCACGATCTACCGCGTGGGCGGAGGGCAGGATCTCGCCACTCGGTTTTTTACGCAGCACCAGTTCGCGATTGTCAAAGGAGACGAAAAACGTCGGGTTGGATTGACCACCGCCAATACGCTCAAGGCGCATCTCTCCTTGCAGCCCGCTGATGTTGTCCTTGAGAAAGGTCTCAAGTTGTACGGGATGGAATTCAGTAATGATTGAGGACTCTTTTTTTGTCATTGTGAGCAACTCTCGGGCAGGACTGGATCAGTCGGCACTGCTGCGGGTGGTGGTTGATCTGCAATTGAGGCCGTTCATCAGTAAGTCGATGCATTGGTTGCCGATTTCTTCGACCTTGAGCGGGCCCTTCGGGTCATACCAACGGGCAATCCAACTCAGCGCACCGGCGATGGTGAACGCCGCTATTTTGGGGTCGCAGGGCCTCAAGACCCCGTCGGCGATACCTTGCTGAATCAGGCTGCGGAACTTGAGATCGATGCGGCTTTTCAGTCGTCGCAGCTTGCGACGACTGTCCAAAGGCAACGGATCTTCGCCTACACGTATCAGGCACATACCGAAATCCATCGTTACGATTTCGGCGTATTTGCGCATCACGGCGATCAGGTTCTCTTTTGAGTCGCTACCGCCCTGAATCGCTTCGTCCGAGGCGCTTTCCAACATCTCCAAGCCGATGCGTACGCATTCGAAAAGGATTTCGTCCTTGTTCTTCACGTAGTAATAAACCGTCGGCTTGCTCACGTTGAGCCGCTCAGCCACTTCGTCCAGTGAGGTGGCATGAAAGCCTTTCTCATTGAACAGCTCGGCAGCCGTACGTAACACGGCGTCGCGTTTGTTTTCCCGTTCGGCCAGGCGGTCCTGCTTATTGGCCCATGGTGAGCGCTTGTCGATGGTGTCCGTCATGGAAGTCCCTGCTCAAACACGTGGCGGCTGAAAGGCACCATTTGTTCCGAAAACTACTCGCCCCAAAAGACGCTGTTCGTGCTTTCCAGGAAATAGCTTACTCGCGGGTAGGGGTCTGAAAAATAGTCTAAACAGACGATGCGGTCAGAGGAGGCAGGGGCGAACACTTATAACAACTGCGGTGCTGAGGATCGGGTTTACCAAGGCTGTTGCTCGATTCATCCGCCGCGACAATCCAGAAAAACAAGAAAATGCGAGGTCTGCGATGAAGACCAATGTATGCCTTGGAATGCTCGGACATGGATCAGCCAGCTTGACTGGCTGCATTGCCCACTCTCGAGCAATGGGAGCCGCATCGATATGAGTGTTGAACCATGCATTGAGCCTTTGTCTCAATGTGCATTCGAGGCACGTTTCACCGATGCCTTGCAGATGTTTGAAGCCGCACACGACAAGGCGCCGCAAGCCGCTGCCTTGCATTATTTCGATACCACGCTCAGCTACGCGCAACTGAACCGGGATGCCAACGCGTTGGCCGCATTCTGGCAGTCACAAGGTGTGGTGGCCGGAGATCGCATTGGGTTGTTTCTGCAAAATGTTCCGCAGTTTGTGATTGGTCTGATTGCCAGTTGGAAGCTGGGGGCCATTGCGGTGAGCATCAACCCGATGAACCGGGCTCGGGAGTTATCGTTGCTGCTGGAGGATAGCCAGGCCAGAGTCCTGATGCTTCATGATTCTCTCTATCATGAAGTCGTCGCTGAGCTTGAGCATCGACCCGACAACTTGCTGTTAATTGTTGTGGGAGACCATGAGCTTCAGAGTCGTAATGATCCACGTATTTTTGGCGTGCCCCCGGTGCCTGCGGGAGAGGGATTTTTTCTGCATGACCTGACAACGTCATGGGCCGACTCCAAGCCTGTTTGTCCACGGATCAAGGGCAGTGACATTGCCACTATTGTGTACACCTCAGGTACTACGGGGCTCCCAAAGGGGGTGGAACACAGTCATGTGGGGTACGTCTTTAACAGCGAGGCTTTTCGCGATTGGGCTGCGCTGGATGATGGTGTGCCGATTGTGGCGTTGGCACCCCTCTTTCACGTTACCGGTCTGATTCTGCATATCGGTGTCGCCTTTGCTTGCTCCGCTCCTCTGGTGCTGACTGGACGCTTTCATCCCGAGGTTTTTGCCGAAGCTGTTCAGACTTACCGGGCTACCTTCACGATCGGCGCCATCACCGCGTTTATCGCACTGCTCAATGCAGACAAGGTCGGTTCAGAACAGCTTGTTTCTCTGTCCAAAATCTACTCCGGAGGGGCACCGATACCAGAGGCTGTGGTCAGTGCCTTCCAGCGAAAATTCGCACATGACATACGTGGGGTCTATGGGCTGACAGAAACCACTTCGGTGGCAACGGCCGTGCCTCACGATCGCTTGGCTGTGTGTAACGAAGAGGGAGTGTTGTCGGTTGGATTACCCATTCACTCGACGTGCTTGCGTATTACCGACGAGCAGGGACGGTCGCTACCGACGGGCAGCATTGGGGAAATCTTGATTCGTGGCCCGCAAGTGATGCGGGGCTACTGGCAACGCCCCGACGCGACTCAGGAGGCTATGAGCGATGGTTTTTTGCGTAGCGGTGACGTCGGGTATGTCGACGCTGAGGGCTGGCTGTTTCTCGTTGATCGGATGAAGGATGTGATCATCGCCTCCGGATTCAAGGTCTGGCCACGTGAAGTTGAGGACGTTCTATACGGTCATCCGGATGTGCGTGAAGTCGCTGTGGTAGGCGTTAAAGATGACTATCGCGGGGAAAGCGTAAAAGCCTTCGTCAGCCTGAAGACGGACGCCCAGGTAACACCTGAGCAACTGATAGCGTTCTGTAAATCACGCATGGCTGCCTACAAATATCCAAGGCAAATCGAGTTTCGCGACGATCTGCCTAAAACCACCACTGGAAAAATCATGCGCAAGGCATTGCGTTGATGGGCACGCCATGTTCGCCAACTAGAAGGAATGAGTCCATGCAAGCAGCCGTTTTTCATGACCCTGGGCATATTGAAATGAATGCGCAGGCGACGGTGCCAAGTGTGATGCCAGGTGAAGTATTGATACGCGTGGAGGCTTGCGGCATTTGCGGGAGTGACATGCATATGTACCGCACCAATGCCCATCGCAAGGAGTTGGTGCGTGTCGACTCTAAAGGACTGGAGATCCCGGGGCATGAATTCACTACACCGGTTACGAGCGAGGATTTGTAGAACACTTGGTTGGTGGTGAAGGAGAGGTTGCGTCGATGCTTCGGGAGGCAGCGTCTCGCAACCCGGATCGATTCATTGGCATCATGCTAGAGAGCTGGGGTGAGATTTCGTCGGTTTTCCGCGATGCGATCATGAGTGGGGTTGGAAACTGCCTGGCACATCTTCACGGAAGCTTGCGCTCTGAAACGTCCTGGGCACCTATTGCCGCGGTAGACGGAGCGTCGTTGGCGAAAAAGATCATTTATGCGTTGCGGCACCATGCAGAGTACTGGGCGCAGAACCGTGCGGCGTCGAATGCGTTGAATGCATGCGCTCATGTGATTGTTGATGTGGACGAGATCCTCCGGCTGGTAAATCTGAGCGAGAAATTTCTGGAGATGCAAGAGGAAGCATCGATCAGTGGAGATGGGGTAGGCCATCTGGATGTTGGGATAAATATGGCCCGTGGGCATATTGCCGAGGCACTCGTTGTTTTGGCTACCAATCTGCTGGAGAGCGGCACTCTGATACCTGGCGAGTTGTTGGGGCTTCTGCGCAGTTTTGCTGATGAGAAAAGTCCAGCAATAGCTGCTGTCATTATTCGCCGCCTACCGTATCTGCAGAGTCTGGAGTCTGGCTTAGGCTGGGATTTGTTCGATCGTTGCATGGGAGGCGGGTCGTCCGGTTTATGGGACGTCGCTGAGCCGTGCCTCTACTATGCGTACTACAATGATTTTGCGCGTGTATCGAAGTGGCTGAAGCGCATTCGCCAAGAAGGTGTCGGAAAAGATTTCGAGACCTGGGGGAGAATATCCGCTCTGGCCGCTTTGCCAGACCATGGCCGTACTTCTGAGCTTCTGAGGGATCTTTCCGCTATAGATGAAGAAGCAGCGTGGCATGGAGCTTCGATTGTATGGTCGAATGCCGGTAATTTCAGTAGGTATCGCAGCCAATGCATTGCAGGCCTTGAGTGTGGTCTGTCTTCTGATTCACATGGAAACGCTGTGGCGCAACGGATGAGCCAACTGTTTCATGGTGACGCTGCGAGCGTGCCCTCTGATCTCGTGCGCCACTACTTCGGTACTCGTGAGGCAAGTGGTAAAGCGAATGCGCACATCTATGGTTTAGATGAATGGCTAAACTCCACTGCGCAGAGAGATCCCGCTGAGGCGCTCACGATCTTCGAACTGTACCTAGGCTTCGTGCGTGACAAGGGCGGGCACATATATGACCATGATGGCAAGTTTACTCAGCTACTTACGCGTCTATTTGCGGAAGCAGAAGAGTGGGAAGAAGCCGATGGAGGAGTGATGTTACGACGGGTCGTTTCGGTGCAAGACGAATTATTGTCTCGCGGGGTTTCCGGCGTCAGTGAGTGGCTGGCGGCTGCGGAGAGGCCGTGAATTTGTCCGCGATAGCTATAAGGCAGTGTGTGGTTTGCGTGTTCATCGATTGATCAGGCCTGCATTGCTGGCTGCCTTATTTTGTACAACCAAGCTTGTTGCATGAGTCAGCTGCCAATGCTCTGGCCAACTGATGCTGGGCCTGAGATGCCGTAGGCCGTAGGCCGAAGGAGGACGAAGTACTCTGATACAGGGCTGAATCAGGGTGATCCCTCAGTGTGGTGTTTCTGGTTGTTGATCTGACTAGTTTGTGCAGGCAATACCTGGCTTGCCGAGGCGTCGTGTAATGAAGATGTCCAGCGCGACCACGCCGACGCCGAGATAAGTGGTCCACTGAATCACGTCTCCAAACATCATCGTCGCCCAGATCAAGGTCACCGGCGGCTCCATGTATACCAGTGCAGACACCCTTGTCGCCGATATCCACTTCAGCAGGCTCCACAGGCTGAGATAGGCGATGAAGGTCGAGAACACGGTCAGCCATGCAACAGCCACCCAGGCCTGGGTGCTTCTGGGCACTTCTATCAGATCCAATGGCAGACCAGTGGCCGTCAGCAGGATCAAGGTCGCCGCCGACTGCAGAAACAGCGGCATCAGCAAACCCTCCTTGCTGTGGTCGGTGGCCAGCAGTGATTGCCGCCGTTGGTACAGGGTGGCGATGGAGAGGGTGAACGCGGCGATCAGTGGCAGGGCATACAACCCGAGGTTCAAGCGTTGCGCAGAAAAGCGGTATTCGCCCAGGATCACCACGCTGACGCCGGCGAAACCGATCGCAAGCCCCAGCCATTCCTGCACACTGCTGCGCTCATGTCGCCCCCGGCTGTTCATAGTCGCAGTGATAAGCGGCTGCAAGGCACAGATGATGGCGGCAATGCCGGCCGGCAGGCCGCCGCGAATGGCGATGTAGACGCTAACCAAGTAGGCGAATTGGGCTAGGAAGCCGATCATCGCGTTGTAGCGCACCTGCGGCCATGACAACGCGCGCAGCCTATGCCACACCAATGGCAGCAGGCAGAGGCTGACCAGCAGGAAACGCCAGAACAGCAGGTTGATCGCGCCGACATCCTCGGTGCCCAGGCGCGCACCGATGAATCCCGAACTCCATGAGAGCACAAACACCACCTGCAGCAGGAGCAGGTACAGCGGGTTGGCTAGCATGCGTGCGTCTGGACCCGTCCCAGCTCTTCGAAGGTGATCGGCTCGATGCCGAGCGCCGCGAACTGGCGGGCCGCGGATTGTTGCAGGGACCAATGCAGGCGCAGCCAGTTGGGCACGGTCGTGGGAATGCCATCATCGGAGGCGAGATGCCAAAAGCGGTTGGAGTCTTCCCGGGCATAGGGGCAGTGAAAGGACAACACCAGCGACATGCGCCGGCCGGTCTTCACCGGGCATACGCCGTGGAACAGCCGGCTGCCATAGATGAACAACGCGTCACCTGGCTCAACCAGCGGTGCGGTCTCGAAGGTTCGGTGGTCCAGGGCATCGAAAGTGTCGATAGTGCGGTTGTGGAACAGGAACTCGCCGCCCGTGTAGTCCGATGCGTTGGAAAGCACGATGTTCAGTACGTAGTTGGTGCCGTCGGTGTGCCACATTCCGACCTGTTCACGCGGGCTGCCAGGCGCCTTGGGATAGAAGTAGTTGACCTGGGCGCGGGCGTTGAGCATGGGGTAGGGAACCAGCGGAACCCCAGCGATCCTCGAGACCGCCAGCAGGAACGTACGGCTTCTCATCATGCAGTGGAGGAATGGCGAAAGTGCAGTGACGCCACGGGTGCGGCGCGAGATGATCCAGTCGCTGTCGCCGGCGTCTTGCTCAAGGTCGGCGCAGATACGCTGCAGTGCCGACACCGCGTCGGGGGTGAACAGGCCATGCACCGCGCTCAAGCCAGTGATGGTGTCCACGGCGATGTTGGGATGGGGACTCTGCGTATAGCCCAGCTCGGTCAGCGTGCGACTGTCGCTGATCACCGGGCCGGCCTCAGTCAGTAGGCCGTCGTGCCAATGATCTTGCTCGTCCCGCTGAATAACCGGGTGACGGGGCATGCGGTGCAGCGTCGATTTGAACGCTAATTTCACGCGATCAAGGCCGCGGGCATAGAGGGGGAGGTCTGTGCGATGCATGGTCATTCGCTCCCTAATTCATAGTGGTGGGAGGTACTGGGCGATCTGGTAGCGGACCGAACCATCGCCGCTGACGAGTTCATCCAGCACGGTGCAGTTCCCGTGCAGTGATCTGACGCGGCGGAACTGGTCTGGTGTGTATTTGATGCAGCTGTTGGTCAGTAGGTAGCCGCGCTTCTGCAAGTGCTCCGCCGGTTGCAAGGTGACGGCGATATGCAGCAGCTCACCTGCGATGGTCAGGCGCAACAGGGTGGTTTCGTGATCGCCCGCGGGAACGAAGCCCTGCTGGCGAGCAATCAGTTGCGAGAAGCTCAGCATGTGGGGATTGGCGTAGAAGGCATGGATGCAGTGTTCTAGGCCCTCTTCATAGACCTGCATCTCCGAGATGATGCAGGTAGTGTCATCTGCCAAGGCCTGGATCAGGCGCCCAGTTGCGAGTGGCGACTCGTTGCCCTCCTGGAAGCCAAGCATGGTGATCAGAGTGAGATCCTGGTCATGGCGCAGGGTGTCATGCGTCACGGTTCGGTAGTCGGCCGCCAGATAGTTAAAATTTGCGGGGTCGGCGATGATTGGAATCACCGCGTCGCGCATGGCGCCTTCGGATGTCGCGTTGATGTCGATCGCCGTGTAGCGCACGGCCGTCGCAGCTTGCGCGATCTGGGTAAGGATGTACGAGGTCTTGACCGGCTCCGGCCCCAGTTCGACGTAGTGAACGCGTTTGCCACGGCTCATATGAACCAGGCGTTGGGTCAGTTGTGCCAGAAGACTCTTTAGTGAGCCATGGCCCTGTGCGTCTGCACAGAGTCCGTTCGTACTGATGCCCTGCTCATTGAGGGCGCGCATCAACATGAAGATCTGGTGGTTGATGCGATGATCCTGCTGATGCCCCGCCGCATTCTTCAACGTCGAGTACTTGGCGTGGTTCTCGACGGTCCAGATGGCTTGGCCCTGATACGGGTTGAAGCGCGTGAGCGCATCGACGACGACATTGTTCAAACTCATCCCCATGGCTCCGTGCTGTGAGTCGCGTGGCGGTTTCACCCTTGTTTGAGCACAGTTGGCAGGTAGAGGATCTACCTTGACCGAACCATAGGCGGGGGGAAAAATGCTGTACAGCCGAATAAAGTGAACCGGTAATTCGAGACGACGAAATCAGGTGACCCTATGGGAAAAGGCCTAGATGTCGATGTACTGAGAACCTTCCAGGCCGTGGCGCGACTTGGCCGATTCAAGGCGGCCGCCGATTACGTCCACCGCAGCCCGTCGGCGGTGACAACGCAGATCCAGCGGTTGGAGGAGAAGCTCGGGCGGCAACTTTTTTTGCGCAGCAACCAGGCCGTTGAACTGACCCCGGCGGGGCGGCAGTTGCTGGGGGAGGCCACGCGCTTCTTGATGGCGCACGACCGGCTATTAGCGACACTTTCACTCCAGCAGATGACGGGAAAGGTGCGTCTGGGCGTTCCCGACGGTTATGCTGCGGATCTCATGAGCGACTTCCTGCCGGTGTTTGTCGTCAGCCACCCGCAGCTGGAGCTGGAGGTCGTGGCGCGATCCAGTGCGGAGCTCATCGATCTGTTTGCGCGGCAACATCTGGATCTGACGCTGGCGGTCAGTGGTGAGGAGCTGGCGCAGGGCGAAAGGCTCTGTTCAACGCGCCCTTGCTGGGTGGCGGCGCCAGGCTTCACGCACGACCCTAATCGCCCGCTGCCTCTAGCCCTGCAACTAAAGGGCTGCCCGTATCGAGAAGTGGCACTGTCGGCGCTCAAGGCACGGGGCATTTCGTACCGCATCTTGCTGGAGAGTGCGAACTGGCATGCGGTGTTGGCGTGTATGAAGAGCGGGCTGGCGGTTGGCGTCGTCGAGGAACTGGACGCCGGTGATATGTCGCTTGGGCTCGCGGTGGGGCTGAATCTTCCTGCTCTTCCTGAGCACCAGGTCTATCTGCTTACAGATAGCTCCCATCATGCCGCCCTGCATTTGCACGGGCTGTTGAGATCAACGATGCAGCAGGCTGGGTAGATGCGGGGCACTAGTCATCTTGGTGTTTGACCCAGATGTATTTCCCAGTGCGTCATCGTGCCCCGACGCCTATCGAGCAGGTCTCCCCGCGCATTCCCTGGTGGTTTCACCGTCAATCACCTCAGGGCACCAGTGTCTCACCGGACGCGCAGTCTGGCCGGGAGTTGACCTACGTACTGGATGGGGGTCTGATCTGGTCACGGGGGGTAGGCCCGATCAGCATTTTGTACTGGGCATGTCCTACATGATTACCGACGGGGATGTGCATTTCGCCAGTGGCCAGAGCAACAGGGCGATCAAGCTGCTGTGTGTCTTCATCGATGATGAGAACAAGCCGGTGGCTAGGGTGATTGGGAGTCCGGAGGCGCGGTAGGGGAGCTTGGTGCCTGGCCAAATAGCAGGTCCGCGTGCCGTTCGCGGACCTGCGATGATGGCCCTGTCCATTGCAGGCGAGAAATGCCGTCAGCCGCTCAATCGGGCAGGCCGACGCTGATCTTCTTCAGCGCCATTAACGTATGTCTTACAGCTGGAAGTTCGAAGTCTTCACGATCGACCTCATCGTGAGTACCCTTGTTGAAATAGCTCCAGATGAGCTGATTGTTTGGAGCGGCGAGGACTTCCTCAAATCCTGTAGATATGTTTGCCCACGATGCGCCAGTTAGCATTCCTCGCTCGCTCCCTAGCTGGATTCCCTTGAGCAGAGCTTTGCTCAATGCTCCGAGCTCTGGTTTGTAGGTGGGAGGGCCAACCGGAACAGATAGAAAGCTGAGGTCCCGTGCTTTGCCATAGAGCTTTGCCGTACCTACGCAATCGGGCAGGTGACCTGAACCTCTGGTTGTTTTTACCCATACTGCGCCAGCATAGGTATAAGTTTGTCGGCACTCCCGCAGTGGTTACGGGAGATAAGGCGCTCGCATGTGAACTCGCACCAGTGATCGCGTCAAGACTGGGATACATAATTGCTGCAACAATGGAATCTGGCTTCACATTGCGCCGTTCGATGTTCGCTGTGGACGACTAGACGCCGTTCAACTGCCAAGCCATGCCCGTCAATCCAGCCCAGAATCCTGTCCATCGAAAGCGTTTGATCTCAAGCGTTTTGACGCAACTGATCTAGGTAGTTCGCCCATTGTTGGGCAGCCTCTCGGCGTTGCGTCAGCAATTGAGCCCGTGCATACACTGCCCCGAGCGCCCCTGGCATTCGGTGGGATAAAGACAGTTCAAGCACGATTGGATCAATACCCAGGTGCTCGTGGGCAATGGTTCTGTAGGTCGCACGAAAGCCGTGAGCTGTGATGCCGTACTCCGGCCAGATGCGCTGAAAGGACTTGAGCATGGAGGTCGGGTTTATGGGACGTCCCGGATAGATCGGTGAGACGAACACCCAGCCTTTGCCTTCTTCATCCACCACGCGGGTTTTATGTAGCTCGCGTAAAAGAACCAAGGCTTGTTCAGGCAACGGCACGATGTGTTTGCTCTTATCCAGATGCTTGGTCTTGCTAACCACATAACGCCAATCGGCGCCTACCAAGTCGACATCTTCCCAGCGCATCTTCACCAGTTCGCCCGGTCGGACCGGCAACATGACCAGCAAGCGCATTGCAGCGGCAACGCTGCCGTCGTTGAGGTCATCTAGACGCAGGAGAAACCTACCCAGGTCTGCAGGCCTTTCGATCGCTGGGTTGCTGGTCACGACATGACGGATTTTCAACTCCTCAATGTTGCTGAGCGCCACATTGCGCTCCACCCATCCGCGCCCCTCGGCAAAGCCCAGAACGGCACGGATGAGGGTACGCACACGTCGGGCCATGGCCATGGTGCGCTGGCGGCGCAACTCCGTAATGATTGTGGTGATGTGCTCCAACTTGATCTCGCTGACCGGCTTTTTACCAATCGCAGGAAAGACGTGGTTGTTCAGCGCTCCTTTAAATCCCAAGATGGACTTGGACACCAGTTCGGCAGACTTGAATGCAAGCCACTGCTTGGCTACGTACTCGAAGGTGCGCTCTTCATTGAGCAACTGTGCTTCGATTTTGGCGGTCTTGGCCTTGAGAGGGGCGGTGTGGTTAGCTACATCGCGCCGTGCGCTGCGGGCAATGTCGCGGGCTTCCTTCAGGCCGATATCGGGGTAAGCGCCGATGGAGAAGCGGTTCTCCTTGCCGTGCAGTCGATACTTCAAGCGCCAGAACTTGGAGGGAGCTTTGCCGACCTTACTCGACGCCCTCACCTCCAAGTAGAGACCAGGGACTTCGCCATCAGCGTGTTTGCCGGGTTCGGTCAGCGAGCGGATGAAGGCGTCGCTGAGTTTTCGTTTGAAAACGACTGCATTTTCTGAGGGCATCGGTGGGGGCATCCTTTTTAAGGAACCGAAATTTGCCCCCAATTGTGCCCCCAGCTGCTTCAGAACTCAGCGGATTTAGATAAACGGCAATGGACTTTTAAGGCGTATAACTGTTTGTTATAAAGGGTTTTTTGGAACTCAGTGGAATTCAGTTACAAACTCTCGGGGTCCCCGAAGAACATCTGAATCCGCGACCGCAACCACCGCTCTCCCGGGTCGTTATCCTGCGACCCGCGCCACGCCATGTGCAGTTCGAAGCTGCGCACCGGCAACGGCGGATCCTCCGCCCGCAACCCACCCGCAGACGTCAATGCCTCTGCCGCATAATCCGGCACAGTCGCCAGGATGTCAGTACCCGCCAA
This sequence comes from Pseudomonas sp. NFPP04, assembly GCF_900113815.1. Classification (NCBI taxonomy): domain Bacteria; kingdom Pseudomonadati; phylum Pseudomonadota; class Gammaproteobacteria; order Pseudomonadales; family Pseudomonadaceae; genus Pseudomonas; species Pseudomonas sp. NFPP04. The sequence continues at coordinate 15,150 of NZ_FOQS01000004.1, forward strand.
CAACGTCCCCAGCCCGTTGAACTGCGGCACCGCCAACACCACGTGACGTTTGCGGTCGAGCTTTTCCAACTCTTCATCGATAAAGCCGCTCAGGTCCCCGGCAAAGGACACCAGTGCGTGGGGCCGTGCGCAGAAGTCATCCAGGCTCAGGGAGCCCGGCACGCTGTCGGCACGCAGCAGTTTCGGCAGGCTGCGGCGCAGCACTTTGCGCTTGGCGTTGGCTGGCAGGTCGGCGGTGTAGCTGACGCCGATGGAGATTTCGCCGGAGGCCAGCAAGCCAGGCATCAGGATGTAATTGACGCGACGCACCACCAGCACTATGCCGGGCGCCTCGGCGCGCAGGCGTTTGAGCAGTTGTGGTAGCAGGGCGAATTCGACGTCGTCGGACAGGCCGATGCGGAACACCGCCGTGCTGGTGGCCGGGTCGAACTCGGCAGCACGGCTGACGGCGGTGGAGATCGAGTCCAGGGCCGGGGAGAGCAGGGCGAAGATTTCCACCGCCCGGGCCGACGGCTCCATGCTGCGACCGGTGCGCACGAACAGCGGGTCATCAAACAGCCCGCGCAAGCGCGACAACGCCGCGCTGATGGCCGGCTGGCCGAGGAACAGTTTCTCGGCGGCGCGGGTCACGCTGCGCTCGTGCATCAAGGTTTCGAATACGATCAAGAGGTTAAGGTCGACACGACGCAGGTCGTTACGGTTCATCTTGTGTCCTGGAAGAGTCAGCAAACTTGACGAGAGCAGCCATATAAGAAGAATGACCGGCATGAATCTTACGGGTAAAGGCTGTTACTCTGCACAGGAAAATTGAGTTTTCTTACAAGCTCTGGGGTCTATTCCTCAGTTGCGGAATCAATGACAGGCATGTCGACTATTAATGGCGACCGGTGGTCTTACCCGCAAAGCCCAGATAGAGTTCATGGCATTAGAGGTTACTTTGACGAGGTTTGCGATGTCCCGCACGATCCGTTTTCACAAGTTTGGTCCGGCCGAGGTGCTCAAATGCGAAGAGCATGCAGCTGCGCAGCCCGCACCGGGCGAAGTGCAGGTGCGTGTCGAAGCGATTGGCATCAGCTGGTATGACATTCTGTGGCGCCAGAACCTGGCGTCTTCCCATGCACGCTTGCCGTCCGGCCTTGGCCATGAGATGGCAGGGGTTGTGGTCGCCGTCGGCGATGGCGTGGATGATTTGGCCGTGGGTGACAAAGTCGCCAGTTTTCCGGCTGAAAGCCCCAATGATTACCCGGTGTATGGCGAGCAGATCGTCCTGCCCCGTTCGGCCCTGACCCGCTATCCGGATGTCTTGAGCCCGATTGAAGCCAGCGTGCACTACACGCCGCTGCTGATTGCCTACTTTGCCTATGTGGATCTGGCTCGGGTCAAGCCTGGGCAGTTTGCCCTGGTCACCGATGCCAGTCACTGTGCCGGCCCTTCCTTTGTGCAACTGGGCAAGGCCCTGGGTGTACGGGTGATTGCCGCGACCAAGGACAGTGCGGAGCGCGAGTACCTGCTGTCCCTCGGTGCGGAGAAGGTCATCGTCACCGAAGAGCAGGACCTGCTCATGCAAATCAACAAGTTCACCGACAACCGCGGTGTCGACGTGGTGTTCGATGGCTTGGGCGGCCCGCAAATGTCGTTGCTCGGCGATGTGCTGGCACCGCGCGGCAGCCTGGTGCTGTATGGCTTGCAGGGCGGTAACCAGACGCCATTCCCCGCGTGTGCGGCGTTCCAGAAGAACATTCAGTTCTTTGTGCACTGCATTGGTAACTTCACCGGCAAACCCGAACTGGGCATCATCCAGGATCAGGTCGCTTTGCAGCGCGCCCTGCGGGATATCAACCAACTGACCGCCGATCGCGTGCTGGTGCCGCTGAAAACCACGGTGTTTCCCTTCAGCCAATTTGTGGAAGCGCACCGCTACATGGACGAATGCCCGTGCCGCGAACGCGTTGCGTTGCAGGTTGAAGCTGTTTAGGGCGTAGGAATATTCGTAAACAAGCGTTCCTGCCATCCGCCGCGTGAGGCAAATGCGCCATTTGACAGGATGGAACCTGCATCGCCCGCCAGGCGCCCAGCTGGCGCTTTAGCCCCTGAATCCGGCCTTCCTCTCTGACGCCGCCCTGAAATCCAGCGCGGCGTCTTTGTGTGCGTGTGATTAATACAGGCGCCGGTGCTTTATCTGCACTGGTTTTCGGCCAGGTTCTGTATCTATTAATCATTATTCCAGCACTGATAATTGCGCCTTAACTTTCATCTCAAGGACTGAGCAATGATTGAATATCCGACACTGCAATCGCGAGTGCTCGAAGCAGAGGCTGCTGCGCTTGTGTGGAATCAGGGAAGTAGATATATCCAGGACGAACCTCAATCCAATAAGTTGGAAAGTTCGCAGTTTTATTTGTCAGACACGTCTTTGATTGACTGGCTAAAGACGTGTAGGAAGTTGTCGGAATTTTCCTAGGTTTCCAGCTCGGCCTCGTTTGGGCCTAGATAAATAGAGGGGTGGAGGATTTCAAGGCTGGGCTGATACCCGGGAATCTCCGTGTCATTTTGTTGCTCGGTGCTACTGTTTATTTAGCGCTTCACAATGTGATGTGGAACTTTCTATGCGTGTAATAGATCGGGCAAACACGCTCAGTAGTTGCCCGAAACTGACATTTCAATTCAGGTAGTAGAACGATGAGCACTATTCACGAACAGGCTATGAATTATGTTTACCAGCAAGTTCTGCAGCGTTTGATCGGGCACTTTAATCGTGCGGAGCGAACAGCGCTTCAGTTGTTGGTCCAGCGAATTGTCGTGGCCGCGGGTGGCATGGAGCAGGTGGGGGAATACAAGGTGTTGATGGCCCATGGCGGAGGCGAAGTCAGCAGCTGTACCTTGGCATTGCTGCGTGCTGCACAGCTGACCATCGCCGGGCGAGCGCCACGAACCTTCAAGCTGCGGGTGGCAACGTTGCGCCATTCGGGCATGACCGAAAGCAGGCTCGACAGCCTCAATCAGGGTTACGGGCGCTTGTTCCTGCACGATGATCCGAGGGTTGAACTGCTGATGGTGGAGAACCAGGAAGTACTGCCCTTCAACCATCAACGGCCGGTCTCTGCCATGGGGCGAGAAACCAGCCAGCGCAACATGCTGATGATCGGGCACCTGAGTTCGGGAGATTGCCGTGCCACTTTGTGCAGCGACACGTATCTGGCACTCGGGGATTTCTACCAGCGCGTGACCACCTGGAATGGCGGGGTGCATGCCCTGGTCAGTGGTGATTCCCCGCGCAAGCAAGGGCAGTTTCTGGCCTGGCTGAAGAAAACAGCCCAGAGCGTCGGCGTTCCGATCGCCAGTACCTGGCCGTTGTCGCTTACCGGGTTGTTTGCGCGCATGGACGAGTGGAGCACCAGCTACTACCGCGAGGTGTACGGTGAACATTATGTCGCCAGTGCCAACCCCAGCAAGGCGGGTCACCGTCACCTGGCTTACATCAGCATTGCCGACCTGCTAGAGGACGTGGATACGCAAATGTCGCCGATATTGACTGAATTCATGGCGTTTGCTCCCGACCCGCTTGGATTTCATTTCAGCCATCCTGGCTACTCCAATCCTCTGATGATGGCTCATCTGCGTGGCTTGCAGGCCCGCTGCCTGCGAGACCTTGACTACGAAGAGGGGGTGCAAGGCTTTATCCGCCAGGCCTCGCAATTCCTGCGTCGCCAGCACCTGCCCGAGGAGTGGCTGGCGCAGGTTGGCATCGGTGAAGACGCTGCCCTGCCGAGTACCGCCGCGCAGCAGTTCTTTGGGCTGGATGAAACACAGTTGGTGTGCCTGCTGTTCTCGCCGTTTATCCACCATGGGGAGCGGCTGGAAGGTTATTTGCGTCAATGCCATCCTGGCATGCTGGTGGCCTTGCCTGAGCTGCACAAGGTTCTGCAGGGCAAGCAATCGGCTGACATGTTGCAACAGTGGGTCAGCGACACCAGTGGCCTGCCGATGCCCTTGTTGCAGCACCTCTATCGCAAGCGTCCGGTGCCGGGCGCGAGTGGGAAATCGCGCAATGCAAGCGTCATGGACCATGGCAACACGCCTGCTTGCCAATTGTCCGGGCGATGACACTGCGCGGCGAGCGACAAGCCGACTTCGCGTATCAGGCGGTCTACCGCTACATGATCAACCTGATCAACGAAGTCAGCACCGATACCCGTGTAAAGCTGCCATCGCTGCGGCAATTGGCGAGGCGCCTGAACGTATCGATCTCGACGATCCAATACGCCTACTCGCTGCTTGAGAAGGAGGGCAGGGTCTACTCGGTGGCCAAGTCGGGTTATTACGCCTGGCCGCTTTCATCAAGCACCATGGCTGGGGGCGGCGGCGATTTGCTTGACCGGCTCTACGCGGCGGCACGTAACCCCTGCATGGCGGTGTTCAGCGGCGATGAACCGGCGCTGCTGGCTTCGCTGGATGGGGCGCTGTTGCGCCTCGAACGGGAGCTGGTGCGCCAGTACCCGCGTCATCTGCAACCCTGGTCACAGCCGTGTGGCGTGTGGGAACTGCGTGCGGCACTGGCGGCGCGGTACACTTCGTCGCCCACGCGTTGCTGGCACGCCGACGACATCTACATCGGGGCCGACCTGCGCGGGGTGCTGGATATCCTGATTGAGGTGCTGGGCCTCAGGGGTACCACGGTGATCGTTGAATCCCCCTGTGACTGGCTGATTTTGCGCCTGTTCCAGGATTGCGCGGTGCGCATCATCGAGTTGCCCTGGACCCCGGAAGGGCGCCTGGACCTGACGACCCTTGACCAACTGTTGCGCGATGAGCCGGTGCACTTGGTATTGCTGTCGTCAAAGGTCAGCCTGCCATCAGGCAATGCCCTGCCTGCCCATGACCGTCTCAGCCTGGCACAGATGCTGGACCGGTACGGTTGCTGGCTGCTGGAAAACGACACCTTTGGCGAGCTGGGTTTCAAGGAACCCCAGGCGGCCCTGCGCGAGTGGGTGAACCCGGAGCGCCTGATGGTGTTTTCCTCGTTCGAGAAAATACTGGGGGCGGAAGCGCCCTACGGTTATCTGTTATCTCGGCGCATGAGCAGTGAGTTGCAGCGCCAGTTTCTGCTGCGCTCATTCCGCTTATCGTCGATCCGCCAGCGCGCCATCGCCCGCCTTTATCAGAGCGGGCGAATAGACCCGCACTTGCGGGCATTACGCCAACTACTGCAGGCACAAGCGGCTGAAATGAGCGGGCGCCTTGACCAGCATCTGGGGCAGCAGGTGAGTTATCGGATGCCGACTGCCGGGGCGGCGTTCTGGCTGGGCTCCACCCAGGCCGTCGACATGCGTCAGGTCTTCAAGCGCCTGCTTGCCCAGCAGGTCGTGATTGCACCCGGTGAGCTGTTCAGTGTCAGTGGGCTGCATCATCAGCACTTGCGCGTGAGCCATACCTTTCATGGGCAGCCCAACCTGGAGATCGCCTTGGCTGCCATAAGCGAGGCCCTGCGTCAGGCTCAAATGGGATGATTGCGTGAAGTTTCTCTTACTGTTGTAGGATCGATACCGTCGCGCAGCAGTCCAACTCTCAGTAAACTGCCATTTTTTTCCGAATCCTTCTTTCCGAGGTTTATGCATGACAATCAGTCCTTTTGCGGGCAAGCCGGCGCCAGCCCAGTTGCTGGTGGATATCCCGCGACTGGTTACGGCCTATTACACTGGCCAGCCTGATGCAGCAATCTCCACTCAGCGCGTGGCATTCGGTACGTCCGGGCACCGCGGCAGCTCGTTCGAACTGAGCTTCAACGAGTGGCATGTGCTCGCCATCAGCCAGGCCATCTGCCTGTATCGCGAAGCACAAGGCATCGACGGCCCGCTGTTTGTCGGCCTTGACACCCATGCACTGTCGACACCTGCCGGTGCCAGCGCCCTGGAAGTGCTGGCTGCCAACGGCGTGCACGTGATGCTCGCCGAAGGCGATGAATACACGCCGACCCCGGCCATCTCCCACGCCATCATCTGCTACAACCGTGGTCGCACCAGCGGCCTGGCTGACGGCATCGTCATCACGCCATCGCACAACCCGCCGCAGAGTGGCGGTTACAAGTACAACCCGCCCAATGGCGGCCCGGCCGACACCCACGTGACCAAGTGGATCGAAGCCAAGGCCAACGAGCTGCTCGCCAACAAACTGGCCGGGGTCAAGCGCATCACTCACGCGCAGGCGCTCAAGGCCGACACTACCCATCGCCACGATTACCTCAACAGCTACGTGGCCGACCTGGTCAACGTGATCGACATGGACGCTATCCGCAGCGCCGACCTGCGCCTGGGCGTTGACCCGCTGGGCGGAGCAGGGGTGCGCTACTGGTCGGCGATTGCCGAGCACTACCGCTTGAACCTGGACGTAGTGAACACCGAAGTCGACGCGACTTTCCGCTTCATGAGCGTCGACTGGGACGGCCAGATCCGCATGGACCCATCCTCCAGCTACGCCATGCAGGGCCTGATCGGCCTCAAGGAACGGTTCGACGTGGCCTTCGCCTGCGACCCGGACCATGACCGTCACGGTATCGTCACGCCGTCCGGCGGCCTGCTGGCGCCGAACAACTACCTGGCGGTGTCCATCGACTACCTGTTCCAGAACCGTCCGGACTGGCGCGTAGACGCGGCGGTGGGCAAGACCGTGGTCAGCAGCGGCTTGATCGACCGCGTGGCGTCCCGCATCGGCCGTCGCCTGTACGAAGTGCCGGTCGGCTTCAAGTGGTTTGCCGATGGCCTGTTCGAAGGCTCGCTGGGCTTTGGCGGCGAAGAAAGCGCCGGCGCCTCGTTCCTGCGCAAGGACGGCACGGTGTGGAGCACCGACAAGGATGGCCTGATCCCCGCACTTCTGGCAGCGGAAATGACCTCGCGCAAAGGCCAGGACCCGAGCCAGATCTACCGCGGCCTGACCGATGCCCTCGGCGAGCCGTTCGCGATTCGTGTAGACGCCAAGGCCACCCCGGCGCAGAAAGCCTTGCTGGGCAAGCTGTCGCCGGATCAGGTGACATCGACCGAACTGGCCGGGGAACGCATTCAGCAGATCCTCAGTCACGCACCGGGCAACAACCAGGCGATCGGCGGCTTGAAGGTGATGACCGAAAACGGCTGGTTTGCCGCGCGGCCATCGGGCACCGAGGATATCTACAAAATCTACGCCGAGAGCTTCATCGATGACGATCACCTCAAGCAGTTGGTCGAAGAGGCGCAGGTGTTGGTCGACGGCGCCATCTCCGGATAACGCCGTAATAACAATGTGGAAGGGGGCTTGCCCCCGATAGCGGTGTGTCAGTTTGCATCTCTTTTTCTGAAACACAGCCATCGGGGGCAAGCCCCCTCCCACAGTTGATCGAGGTCAGGCCAGGTCTACCAGGACGATTTCGCTGTCCTCGATCGCGGTTACCCGCAATACCTGTTCATTCTCTACAGCCACACCGTCTCGCGCTTGCGCACGCAGGCCATTGACTTCAATCACGCCCGTCGCCGGCACCAGGTACGCACGACGTCCGCTGTCCAACCGGTATTCAGCACTTTCCCCAGCTTTCAGGTTCGCTGCCACCAGCCGCGCATCCGCACGAATGTGCAGGCTCTCGTTGTCCCCGGCCTTACCGCTGGCCAGTGTCACAAACCCCTCGCGATCACCTTTCGGAAACGGTTTGGCGCCCCACGAAGGCGGCAAACCGGCTTGATTCGGAATAATCCAGATCTGGAAAATCTTGGTCGGCGCATCTTCCAGGTTGTACTCGCTGTGGGCGATGCCGGTGCCCGCGCTCATCACCTGTACATCGCCCGCCTCGGTACGGCCTTTATTGCCAAGGTTATCGGCATGGCTGATCGCACCTTCACGCACATAGGTGATGATCTCCATGTCGCGGTGCGGGTGCTGCGGGAAGCCGGTGCCGGGCGCAATGATGTCGTCGTTCCACACCCGCAGGTTGCCCCAGTGCATGCGGCTGGGGTCGTGGTACTCGGCGAACGAAAAGTGGTGATGGGCGTCAAGCCAGCCATGGTGGGCACCGCCCAGGGATTTGAAAGGTCGAAGTTCAAGCATGATCGTCTCCTGTGGATGGCCCTATGATCCTGCAGCCCATGATCGATAAAAAGCGTAAAAAATGCCTGATTCCTATCGATTTAATGGATTGGTTAGCGGCGTTTTGACTTTCACTTCATCGCCTAACTGCATGACCGCAAAGCAATTGGCTGGCACTGAACGTCGATTCCGGCGACCATGGCGCACTTGTCAGAACCCAGCTCATCGCAGGAGTCCGCGTGTCGCAACAAAAGCCTGATCTTCCTCCCGAACTGCGCCCCTTGGCCGAAATGCCGCTATTGAAACGCCTGGCCGCGCGCCTGTTTGGCCACGGCCTGACCCGCTTGCGCGCCCAGCACCGGTTTTCCTGGTTGCACGGGCAGGCCGACGGTTTTCGCAGTGGGCACGAGGCGGGCGTGGAGTACGGTTACCGCGAAGGCAAGGCCGATGGCATCGAGGAAGGCCGGCAGGTCCTGTTGATTCGTGATTTCCGCCCGGATGAGCACCGTGCGCCGGGCGTGGACGATAGCCTGTTCGATGATTGGCGCCTGCCACTCACCGCCGAGTTGAAGAAGCGTATCAAGGCGGATGTCGCGCGATTGCTGCCGGCCCATGCCCAGCCCAGCGCGGCGCAGTGGAAGATGATTTTCAGCGATACGCCCTCAACGTCGGTGATTGCCGGGGCCGGCGCGGGTAAATCCACCTCGCTGGTGCTGCGTATCCTGTTGTTGACCCATTATCTGGGCTTTGAGCTGAGCTCTATGACGGTGGTGACCTTTACCCGGGAGTCGCGCAAAGACTTCATCAACAAGCTCATGGAAATTCTCAGCCTGTGGGGCCAACCCCTGGGTATGAAAGAAGCGCAGGCCGTGGTGCGCACCTTTCACTCGCGCATTCTGCCGATGGTGCGCAGCCTGCCGGGCTTTGAACGCCTGCAAGCGTTCGAAAACCTCAGCTCGGGTTTTGACGACGCCGACAGCAACCCCTTTGACTTGCGTATCAACGACGCCCAACGCCAGCAGATGAATGCCTGTTATCACCACCTGCACGGGCGGCACGCACGCTTTCGCGAGCTGATTGCGCCGCTGGCGCGCCATGGGCTGCAGCTCAAGGAGTTGGAGCGTGATCACCCTGACGTACAAAAACGCGTAGCGGTGACCGAACTGGCAGCCAAGCGTGATGAAGAACTCTGTGATGTGATCGAGGACCTGTGGTTCCGCGCCGGTGCCTGGCCGATCAAAGGCATCGAACCCAATCGCCAGACCGTGGAGATCAATGGCGCGCAATTTCATTGCCATGGCTATATCCCCGAGCTGGACGCCTGGGTGGTGCTGGGTTTCGATGCTCGGGAAAATGCTCAGCTCAGCCGGCCCAACGCGAAACTGTCAGTGCGCGCCGAGTGGGCGGTAAAGCGCACACTGTTTCAAGCTTTCTGTCGTAAGCCATTGATATGGCTCGATAGCTATGAGTCGTCCAAGCGCCTTTTGAGTAGCCTGGCGGGTGATGCCGCTGCGGGGCCAGGCTTCGATTACAAAGTCAAAGGCGAACTGGCGTCGGCGCCGTTACTGGACAGTTTCGTGATGGCGGCCGGATTTATCGAGAACCTCGGGCTGGATGTGCCTACTGCGGTTGGACAGATGAATTTTGCCAAGGATGATCCAGACCGCTTCTTCTTCGAGGCCCTGAGCATTTTCTGGAAGGCCCTGGAAGATCACCTGCTGGACCAGTCGCCGCCGATCATGACCTACAACCGCATGTTTTCGCTGTTCGGCGAGAACACCCCGGAAAACCTCAAGCTGCTCAGCGATCCGTTGTTACGGCCGCTGTCGCACCTGATGATCGACGAGTTCCAGGATGTTTCGCCACAGATCGTCTCGTGGATCCGCGCAAGCCTGCGCGAGATCCGCAGCCGTGGCCCGGCCATGCACGTCGGGCGCGGCGCCCAGCATTCATCACTGTTGTGTGTGGGGGATGACTGGCAGTCGATCTACGGCTGGCGTGGAAGTTCGCCCAAGTACTTCATGGAGTTCAACAAGGAGTTCCCGTCGCCGGCCACCACCCGAGTGATGCTGGGCGAGAACTACCGCAGTCACCAGCACATCATCGACGCGGCCGAGCACATCGTGCGTGCCGCACCGGCTATCCACGGCAAGAAAGCCAAGGCCAGCGGGGCGCCCAAGGATCTGGTGCCGGTCAAGGTGCTGGAGCGCGACGACGCAGCATTGGGGCGGCAGTTGCTGGAGCATTACCAACGCGGTGAATCAGTGTTAATGCTTTATCGAAAAAGTAGCGATAAGTTACTGATTAAAGAGCATATTCAGCCTGCAGTTAATGTGGATTCTAGCTTGCCGCCTTCAGCGCGCAAGCTGAAACAATTGACCTACCACAGCGCCAAGGGGCTGCAGGCCGATGCGGTATTCCTGCTTGGGGATTGCCAGCATATCACCCATTCCCCGTATAAGAACCAGGTGTACCGCATGGCGGGCCTGGGCAAGGACGGGGACAGCGAACCGTATGACAACGCCCAGAAAGACGAGGTCTTGCGCCTGGCGTATGTGGGCATCACCCGGGCGGTGAGTCATTGCTACTGGTATGTGGAAAAACCCGAAGGCCAGGCAGTGAATGTGCCCAAGGCCTCAGAGCGGGTAGATGGCAAGAAAGCCTTCTTCGACGACCAACGCAATTAACGGATCGATGCCGTTCAAATGTGGGAGGGGGCTCGTCCGCTCCCACAGAAGATATGGGCTGTATGTAGGATCGAGTTCAGGCCCGCAGGGACTGCGGCGGCACAAACGACTCCAACTCATCCTCCACCGCCTCGATGATCCGCTCCACATCGGCGGCATTCATCACCGTGGCGCAGGGGATGCCGGCGATGGCGATCAACGTCTCGCCGCTGGCCCGGTCGAACAGGCGGGCGATCATGCTGCCGGGCGCGTCCATGCTGCCCTCGAAGCCCATTGGATGGAAATGCCAGCGCATCAGCTGGCAGGCGTTGGGGAACGTCACTTTGTTCATGTTGCCCACCTTGTTCATTGAGCGCTTCCTTTAGCTCGCGGCAGGGGGCCATGACCTTCACTGGTCGTGGCGTTGTAGAGCTTAAAAATAGCATTCGTTCGTCACCACAAGGTGACTTTTTCGGCCCCGTTCGGCAGTTGTTTTCCATAAGGTTGATTTGGGTCATGTCCTGCTTGTGATTGGGCAATAGGCCATTAGTCAGAAGTGCCAATTGGCCATTGAAGCACCCGCAGAAATTCGGCAATCTCCAGGGTTTACCCGCCGCAGAGCCTTCCATGCCCGACATCGCTGCAGACGATGATTGCCAGCAATCCCACGCCACACGCGAGCTGGTGCTGCGCCACCACCTTTGCTGGCGCCACCGGGACCTGGAAGGCGTGATGTCCTACTACCACCCGGAAATCCAATACCACGACTTTTTCCAGAACCGTGTCATCGGTTTCGCCGGCTTGCGCGATTACCTGCAAGCCAGCATGCCCCGTGAGGCCGACGAAGCGATCGAGCACAGCGACCGTATCCGCGCCGACGGCGATACCGCGTTCATCCAGTACCGCATCACCTTGCGGGGCGGCCAGGGCCTGGTGTCGTTCCGCACCAGCGAAGCCATAACGGTGCGCGACGGGCTGATCTGGCGGGTCAACGAATACGCGTCGCTGGTGCATGAGCAGCCGGCCCAGGCCGCACGGCCCTCTGTCAGCCGCCTGGGCCTGTCGCCCCAGCAATTGGGGCACATGGCCAATGACCTGCAGCAGTATTTCGAACGCAAACAACCCTACCTGGACCCCGAGCTGGACCTGCAGCGAGTAGCCAAGGAGTGCGGCTACAGCCGCAATCAGATTTCCTACCTGCTGAACCAGGTGTTGGGACAAAGCTTCTACCGCTACGTCAACCAGGCAAGGCTTCAGCATTTACTGGCCGCGCTGGATCAGGCCCTGCCGCCGATAAAGGTCGATGACCTGGCGTTTGCCGCCGGTTTCAATTCGCTATCGGCATTCTATAGTACGTTCCGCCAGCATACGGGCCAGACGCCCAAGGCCTACGTCAAACAAATTTCTGTGCGTGCACGCGCGCAAGACAACCCATGACACGGCGCTCTAGGATCGACCCTATCAAAACGAGGTAGGGGAACCTGGCATGCCGGCATGGCGCACTATCAGTTTATGGATGGACCAGTTGGACGACCCGCTGCAATCGCGGCCGGCGCTGGAGCATGACCTGGACGTCAATGTGGCCATTATTGGCGCCGGTTACACCGGGCTGTGGACTGCGTACTACCTGAAACGCCAGGCCCCGGAGCTGAAAATTGCCATCATCGAGGCGCAAACCGCCGGTTTCGGCGCCTCCGGTCGCAATGGCGGCTGGCTGATGGGCAATCTGCTGGGCGAAGATCGCTTGCTCGCCGGCCTGAATCCCGAGCAACGCCGTGCGTCGTTTGACCTGTTGCACGCCATTCCCGACGAAGTGGCCCAAGTGCTGGCACGTGAAGGCATCGACTGCGACTACCGAAAGGGCGGCGTGCTGTACTGCGCCGCCCGTTACCCCGAGCAGGAAGGCAGCCTGCGCCGCTATCTGGAAAAACTCTACGCCCAGGGCCTGACCGAAGCCGACTACCGCTGGCTCGGCCCGCAGCAGCTGGCCGAACAGATCCGCATCGCCAAACCCTACGGCGGCATTTACGCCCCCCACGTTGCGACCATCAACCCTGCCAAGCTGGTGCGCGGCCTGGCGCGGGTGGTCGAGAGCATGGGCGTGACAATCTACGAAAACAGCCCGGTCACCCACTGGCAGTCCGGCAGCCTGCGCACCGCAAAGGCCAACGTGCGTGCCGCCTGGGTGGTGCCGGCGGTGGAAGGCTATGCCACCACCTTGCCGCCGCTGGGCCGCTACCAACTGCCGGTGCAAAGCCTGATCGTCGCCACCGAGCCATTGCCGGCCAGTACCTGGGATGAGATCGGCCTGAGCCATGGCCAGGCTTTTAGCGAAAGCAGTCGTCAGGTCACCTACGGCCAGCGTACAGCGGACAACCGCCTGGTGTTCGGTGCGCGCGGCGGTTATCAGTTTGCCGGGAAGCTGCGCCATGACTTCGATTTGACCGACAGCGAAGTCGAGCTGCGTCGCTACCTGTTTGGTGAGCTGTTCCCACAGCTCAAGAGCGTGAGGATCAGCCATTCCTGGGGCGGCAACCTGGGCATGTCGCGCAATTTCCGGCCGCACATGCTCTGCGATCACAAGACCGGCATCGCGCTGTCCGGCGGTTACGGCGGGGAGGGCGTTGGCGCGACCAACCTGGGCGGCCGCACCCTGGCCGACCTGATCCTGGGGCGCGGCACCCCGTTGACCCATCAACCCTGGGTCATCCGCGAACGCGGCCTCGAGGCACTCAAGCCCTGGGAGCCCGAGCCCTGCCGCTGGCTGGGTTACAACGCGATCATTCGCAGTTTTGTCCATGAAGACCAGGTACTGGCCAACCCCAATACCGCGCCTTGGCGTCGCAAGCTGGCGACCGGCGTGGCCGGGTTCATGGAAGGTTTCATGCACTAAGTCGTTTCATCAATACGGGAAAGCCCATGAGCATCACTCAATTCAAAGACACGCTGAACGCCTCCCTGCCGGACTCGTCGCCCGTCGCCGTGCCCTTGGGCGAACCCATCGCCGTTGCGTCGACACTGAGCGTGGAGCGCGACGACGGCGTCGAGACCGGCATCTGGGAGTGCACCCCCGGGCGCTGGCGTCGACAGATCACATCCCAGGAGTTCTGCCACTTTGTCCAGGGCCGCTGCACCTTCACCCCGGACAACGGTGAAGTCGTTCATATACAAGCCGGTGATGCACTGATGTTGCCGGCCAACAGCACCGGTATCTGGGATATCCAGGAGACCGTGCGCAAGACCTATGTATTGATCCTGTAACGCTTTGATCCTTGATCGCCTGCCATAAAAACAGCCCTAAAACCGCCAGGAAATCGAACCATGAAAGCCATTGCCCTGTTGCCCTTGATGTTGGTGGCCTCTATCAGCCAGGCCGCCGAGACGGTGAAAATCTACAACTGGTCGGACTACATTGCGCCGGACACCACCAAGAACTTCCAGAAAGAAACCGGTATCGGTTTCACCTATGACGTGTACGACAGCAATGAAACCCTCGACGGCAAGTTGATGACCGGTAAATCCGGCTACGACGTGGTGTTCCCGTCCAACCATTTCATGGCCCGGCAGATCCAGGGCGGCGCTTTGAAGAAACTCGACAAGAGCCAGTTGCCCAACTGGAAAAACCTCAACCCGGTGCTGCTCAAGGCCCTGGAAAACAACGACCCGGGCAATGCCCATGGTTTCCCGTACCTGTGGGGCAGCACCGGCATCGGCTACAACATCGACAAGGTCAAGGCGGTACTGGGCGACAATGCGCCGGTGGATTCCTGGGATTTGATCTTCAAGCCGGAAAACATGGCCAAGCTGCAGAAGTGCGGGGTGGCGATCCTCGACAACGGCCCGGAACTGCTGCCGGCCGCGCTCAACTACCTGGGCTTGCCGCACCACAGCAAGAAACCCGAGGACTACAAGAAGGCTGAAGACCTGCTGATGAAAGTGCGGCCTTACGTGGCGTACTTCCACTCCTCGAAATACACCGCCGACCTGGCCAATGGCGATATCTGCGTGGCCGTCGGCTTCTCCGGCGACATCCTGCAAGCCGAAAGCCGCGCCAAAGAGGCCAAGAACGGCGTGAACATCGGCTACAACATCCCCAAGGAAGGCGCCGCCATCTGGTTCGACATGGTCGCGATGCCCGCCGACGCGCCGGATGAAAAAGCTGGTTATGCGTTCATGAACTACCTGCTGCGCCCGGAAGTAATGGCCGGCATCACCAACTACGTGCATTACGCCAATGGCAACCAGGCCGCCGACAGCCTGGTGGACCCGGCGATCAAGGCGGATACCAAGGTGTATCCAAGCCCGGCAATGATGGGCAAGTTGTTTGCGCTGGAAGCGATGCCGCTGAATATCGACCGGGTGCGCACGCGGGTGTGGAACACCGTCCGTACCGGCCGCTGAAGGGCGGGGCGGTGAGCGGCCCACGCACAGCTCAGGGATTTTCCAGATCATGCCCCAACGACTGGATAAACAACGAAAACAGCTCCGGCTGTGACGAGATATCCAGCTTGGCGTACAAATGCCGACGGTGCACCTTCACCGTGTCCGGCGAGATGTTCAGACGCTCGGCCATGGCCTTGGACGAGAACCCGCGCAGCACCAGGCGGGCGATTTCCAGTTCGCGGTCCGAGAGCACCCCGCAGCCGAACTGACTCAGCGCATCCCGGATCTGGCTGTCCATCGCCGGGGCGCGCTGGGTGCTTTGCTGCCAATGCTGTTGCATCAGCGGCAACACCCAGGCCGCTACGGTGGTCATCAACCCGGTCTCCTCAAAGCTGAAGCGCCGCTGCATGCCCAACGACAGCGATAACGTGCCGGCGCCCGGCAGTTGCAGGATGAATTGCACCTCGTCTTCCAGCACGTTGTCGTGGAAGTAATTGAGGAAGTACTCACTCTGGCGAAAATGATCCGGCGCCACTTCCTCCAGGCGGTACACCCCGCTGGCATACCCCTCGCGACAGGCCTGGAAGAACGGGTCGAGCAAATACAAGCCATTGAGGTACGCCAGCATCGACGCTGGTTTGCTGCTGGGCTGGGCGTCGTATTCTTCCAGGGCCAGTGGCGGGCCCTCCAAGGGGTAGAAGATCGCCAGGGCGTTATCGAAGGGCAGGCACTGGTGCAGCAACAGCACCAACTGCTTCCAGAAACGCTCAGTGCCGATGTGCGCAACGGTGCGGCCCAGGCCGGCGTGCATCCCCACCTCGCGAAACAGGCTCATGTGACAGGCTCCTGCCGGCAAAAAGATCGGCCAAGGGTTCGGCTTTTGCCGGGTGGCGTCAAGGGGAGTACGCCAATAGGGGAATTGGCCGACATCCCCTCACGTATTAACGTCCGCATCATTCAGCGGGAAACATATCCCGTGACTTATCAGATTTTTCGTTTCTGCCTCATACCAAGAACAACGACAGAGGATAACGATATGAGCACTTCCCCCACGCCTGAAGGCGTGCTGAAACCCACCTTGAGTGTGTTCGATGTGGTCGCCATTACCGTATCGGCGGTGACGCCGGCCAGTTCCGTGTTTGTGATCGCACCGTTTGCCATCCAGCAGGCCGGCAGCGGGGTGTTCCTGGCGTTTGTGATGGCCGGTCTGCTCGCGCTGATGTTTGCCTTTTGCTACGCCGAACTGGGCCGTGCCCACAACAGCGCCGGTGGCGAGTATGTGTACGCCAAGCGTGTGTTCGGCGGCATGGCGGGTTATGCGACGTTCCTGACCGTGCTGGTGATGTTGCTGTTTATTCCACCGGTACTGGCTACGGGCGCGGCAACTTACCTGAATAACGCCCTGGGCACGAAGTTTGATTCGCAAACTGTGGCCCTGGTGATCGTGGTGTGCAGCTACGCCCTGGGCATCCTCAATATCAAGCTCAATGCCTGGATCACTGGCACCTGCCTGTTGCTGGAAGTCGCAGCGCTGCTGGTGATCGTGGTGATCGGCTTTGGCAACCCGGTACAACCGGCCAGCGTGCTGTTCCAGCCGCAGATCGTCGAAAACGGCGTGTTGCACCTGGCGCCCTGGGCCCTGGTGATCGGCGCGGTGGGTATCGGCCTGTTTTCCTACAACGGCTACGGCCCGGCGGTGTTGCTCGCCGAAGACATGAAATGCGGCGGCAAAGGCGTGCACAAGGCGGTGCTGTGGTCCCTTGGCCTGGTGGTGGTCATCGAACTGGTGCCAATCACCGCACTGTTGATCGGCGCGCCATCCCTCAGCGCGATGATCAGCAGCCCTGACCCCATCGGCTACCTGTTGACCAGCCACGGCAATGAAACCCTGTCACGCCTGGTCAGTGCCGGGATCTTCCTGTCGGTGTTCAATGCGATCGTCGCCATCGTGATCCAGATCGGCCGCGTGGTGTTCAGCAGCGGGCGCGATGCGCTGTGGACGCCAGGCATCAACAAACTGTTCACACGCATTCACCCGCGCTGGGATTCGCCGTGGTTGGCGACGCTGTTCCTGGCGATCCCTTCGGCGCTGCTGAGTTTCAGCTCCAACCTGGCCGACCTGACCTCGTTCAGCGTATTGCTGATCATGCTGGTGTACCTGGTGGTGGCGTTGAGCGCGTTGATGAGCCGCGTGCTGCTGCGTGACCGCGAGCATCCCTACCGCATGCCGCTGTGGCCGCTGCCGGCGTTGGTGGCAGTGCTGGGCGCGGGCTATCTGTTAATGACCTTGATCGTGGCGGCCTCGGTCCGCGACATCATGATCATCCTCGGCCTGCTGGCCCTGTCGGTGATCCTGTATTGCATCAGTGGCCGGTTGAGTCCGGTCTTCCAGAAATTGTAAGGAGTGGTTATGCGCGCACGTCAATTGGGCATCACGTTAGGGCTGGGCACGCCCGGTGAGTGGAACGCCATCACCGATGTGCCGGGGGTGCGGGTCGGGCACAGCACGCTCAAGACCCGCATCAATGGCAAGCAGGTGCGCACCGGCGTCAGTGTGATCCAGCCGCGCGCGGGAGAAGCACGCCTGCAACCGTGCTTTGCCGGGTACCACGTGCTCAATGGCAATGGTGACGCCACCGGTCTCGAGTGGGTCAGCGAAGCGGGGCTGTTGACCACGCCGCTGGCGATCACCAACACCCACAGCATCGGCATCGTGCGCGACAGCCTGATTGCCCTGGAGCGCGAGCGCCTGGCCGATCCGGCAGTGTATTGGTGCATGCCGGTGGTGATGGAAACCTATGACGGCCTGCTCAACGACATCTGGGGCCAGCACGTGGGGCCCGAGCATGTGCGTGAAGCGGTGGACAACGCCGAAACCGGCCCGGTACAGGAGGGCGCGGTCGGCGGAGGCACCGGGATGATCTGCCACGAGTTCAAGGGCGGCATCGGCACATCCTCGCGGTGCCTGCCGGCGGAGCAGGGCGGCTGGACCGTCGGCGTGCTGGTGCAGGCCAACCATGGCAAGCGCCAGGAACTGCGGGTGGATGGCTACCCGGTGGGACGCAGCCTGATGGACATTGCGTCGCCGTTCGCCGAGCAAGGCACGCCGGGCATGGGTTCGATTGTGGTGATCATCGCCACAGACGCGCCGTTGCTGCCGCACCAATGCCAGCGCCTGGCACAACGTGCATCCATCGGCATCGCCCGCACCGGCGGCGGCACCGAGGACTCCAGCGGCGATCTGTTCCTGGCGTTTGCCACGGGTAACCAGGACTTGCCGCCGGCCGATTACGGGCGCAAGGGCCTGCCGTTCAGCAGTGCATTGCAGATGGTCAACAATGACCATATTTCGCCGCTGTTCAGCGCGGCGGCGGAGGCCGTGGAGGAGGCAATCATCAATGCGATGCTGGCCGGGGAGGACATGCTCACCGATCAAGGCGTGCGCGTGCCGGGCCTGGACGCCGACACGCTGTTGGCGGCATTGCACCACACCGGCTGGAGTGTGTCCCTGAAATAGGGGGCACACTTAATGGTGACTGTAAGTAGTGGCTGTTTAATGTTGCCAATGGCACCGTGGCAATATATTGGATCCATTAATAGCGAATGCCGCTCAACTTGAGCGGCATTAGTGCTATTTAATATTTAAATACCGGCGCGGTGTTTTTGTCGGACAACATCGGTACTGCCCAATAAACATGGAGCGGAACTTATCCGGGGTGTTTGCCTGCCGATTTTTAGTGCAGGAAAAGATGTAGACGAAAGATTTGAAGTTGTGTCAGTTTTCTTACGCCTTCAAAAGAGGCGAGTGATAGGACGATCTCGCCCGCGGGGTTCCTATCGATCAAAGACTGATGCACTTGCAAACAAGGAAGTACGTTTATGTCAAAAGTAAAAGACAAGGCTATCGTGTCGGCGGCGCAAGCCAGCACCGCTTACTCGCAAATCGATAGCTTCAGCCATTTGTACGACCGTGGCGGCAACCTCACGATCAATGGCAAACCCTCCTATTCCGTTGACCAGGCGGCCACCCAGCTGCTGCGCGACGGCGCCGCGTACCGGGACTTTGACGGCAACGGCAAGATCGACCTGACCTACACCTTCCTGACCTCGGCCTCCTCGAGCACCATGAACAAACATGGCATCGCGGGCTTCAGCCAGTTCAATGCCCAGCAGAAAGCACAGGCCGTACTGGCCATGCAATCCTGGGCGGACGTGGCCAACGTCACCTTCACCGAGAAAGCCACCGGCGGTGACGGCCACATGACCTTCGGCAACTACAGCAGCGGCCAGGACGGCGCGGCAGCCTTCGCCTACCTGCCCGGCACCGGCGCAGGCTACGACGGCACCTCGTGGTACCTGACCAACAACAGCTACACCCCGAACAAGACCCCGGACCTGAACAACTACGGCCGGCAGACCCTCACTCACGAAATCGGCCATACCCTGGGCCTGGCCCACCCTGGCGACTACAACGCCGGGAACGGCAACCCGACCTACAACGACGCGACCTATGGACAGGACACGCGCGGCTACAGCCTGATGAGCTACTGGAGCGAGAGCAACACCAACCAGAACTTCAGCAAGGGTGGGGTCGAGGCTTACGCGTCCGCTCCGCTGATCGACGACATCGCGGCGATCCAGAAGCTCTACGGCGCCAACTACAACACCCGTGCCGGCGACACCACCTACGGCTTCAACTCCAACACCGGGCGTGACTTCTACAGCGCCACCTCCAATGCCGACAAGCTGGTGTTCTCGGTGTGGGACGGCGGTGGCAACGACACCCTGGACTTCTCCGGCTTCACCCAGAACCAGAAGATCAACCTCAATGAAGCGTCGTTCTCCGACGTGGGCGGCCTGGTGGGCAACGTGTCCATCGCCAAGGGCGTGACCGTCGAGAACGCTTTCGGCGGTGCCGGCAACGATTTGATCATCGGCAATAACGCGGCCAACGTGATCAAGGGCGGTGCCGGCAACGACCTCATCTACGGTGGCGGCGGGGCGGACCAATTGTGGGGCGGTGCGGGCAACGACACCTTTGTGTTCGGTGCCAGCTCCGATTCCAGGCCGGGCGCGGCGGACAAGATCTTTGACTTTACCTCCGGTTCCGACAAGATCGACCTGTCCGGCATCACCAAGGGCGCAGGCCTGACCTTCGTCAATGCCTTTACCGGGCATGCCGGCGATGCAGTCCTCACCTACGCCGCAGGTACCAACCTGGGCACCCTGGCTGTGGACTTCTCCGGGCACGGCGTGGCGGACTTCCTCGTCACCACCGTCGGCCAGGCTGCGGTCAGCGACATCGTAGCGTGATGCACGGGCGCGGCGCTTCGGCGCCGCGCCTTACGGATGGAGCATGAAGATGCGGCGTATGTTTAATGTGATCGCCTGCGTGTTGCAGGTGATGTTCGTGTCGGCAGGAGCCCACGCAATGGCGAGCAGTCTCGTATTACCTACCTCCGCCCAGTTGGCCGGGCATTGGCAGTTGCACCAGCAGGACCAGGTCTGCGCGCTGGACCTGCTGGAACAGGCCAATGCCTTGGGCGGCGATGTGGCGTGTGTCGCAAACTGGTTGGGCGACAAGCCCCTGACCTGGACGCCAACACCCGACGGTATCTGGCTGATGAACGCCGAAGGCAGTGGTATTACTCACCTCAACCGACAGAAGGAAGGTGAATATAAAGGCCGCACGCCGACGGGCCTTGAAGTTGTACTGCAACGCGCACCTTAGTTGCCGTTATAAGTAAATAACTTGATTTCATTAGTTGACCGCTTCGTTCGCCGGGGCTGGGGCAACTATTGCGCGTAATTTGGTTCAAGGAAGATCAGACACCATGGCAAAGTCCCATGCCGCCGCGCCGTTGTTCAAGGCGCTGGGTGAGTACAAGAGTATTTTGATCAGCATTGGCTGTTTCACGGCGTTGATCAACCTGCTGATGCTGGTGCCGTCGATTTATATGCTGCAAGTGTATGACCGCGTGCTGTCCTCCCAGAATGAAACCACCCTGGTGATGCTGACGCTGATGGTCGTGGGCTTCTTTGCGTTTATTGGCCTGCTGGAGGTGATCCGCAGTTTTATCGTGATCCGCATCGGCAGCCAACTGGAGCGGCGTTTCAACTTGCGCGTGTACAAGGCTGCATTCGAACGCAACCTGCAACGCGGCCAGGGGCATGCCGGGCAGTCCCTGGGCGATTTGACCCATATTCGCCAATTCATCACCGGGCCGGCGCTGTTCGCGTTTTTTGATGCGCCGTGGTTTCCCATCTACCTGTTTGTGATTTTCCTGTTCAACGTGTGGCTTGGTGTATTGGCCACGGCCGGCGCCGTGCTGCTGATCGGCCTGGCGTGCCTGAATGAATACCTGACCAAAAAGCCCTTGGGCGAAGCCAGTGGTTACTCCCAGCAATCCACGCAACTGGCCACCAGCCACCTGCACAATGCCGAGACCATCCAGGCCATGGGCATGCTCGGCGCACTGCGCAGCCGTTGGTTCGCGTTGCATTCGCAGTTTCTTGGCTTGCAGAACAAGGCCAGTGATACCGGCTCGGTGATCACCTCCCTGAGCAAATCCCTGCGCCTGTGCCTGCAATCGCTGGTGCTCGGCCTGGGGGCATTGCTGGTGATCAAGGGCGATATGACCGCCGGGATGATGATCGCCGGCTCCATCCTGATGGGCCGGGTGCTCAGCCCCATCGACCAGTTGATCGCGGTGTGGAAGCAATGGAGTTCGGCCAAGCTGGCCTATCAGCGCCTGGATGACTTGCTGCGCGAGTTCCCCCCGGAGGTCGAGCAGATGAAGCTGCCGGCGCCCAAGGGCCAGGTCAGCTTCGAACAGGTCAGCGCCGGCCCGCCCGGGCGGCGTATGGCGACCTTGCACCAGGTCAGCTTCAATCTGGGCGCTGGCGAAGTGCTCGGTGTGCTCGGGGCGTCGGGCTCCGGCAAATCCACCCTGGCCCGTGTGCTGGTGGGCGTATGGCCGACACTGGCTGGCACCGTGCGCCTGGATGGCGCCGACATCCATCGCTGGGACCGCGACGACCTGGGCCCGCACATCGGCTACCTGCCCCAGGACATCGAGTTGTTCAGCGGCAGCATCGCCGACAACATCGCACGCTTTCGCGAGGCCGACCCCGAGCAGGTGGTGCGGGCCGCACAGCAGGCCGGCGTACATGAACTGATCCTGCGTTTGCCCCAGGGCTACGACACCGTGCTGGGCGACAACGGCGGCGGCCTGTCCGGCGGCCAGAAGCAACGGGTGGCCCTGGCCCGCGCCCTGTACGGCGGGCCGCGCCTGATCGTGCTGGATGAGCCCAACTCCAACCTCGACACCGTGGGCGAAGCCGCCCTGGCCAGCGCCATCGTGCAGATGAAAGCCCAGGGCAGCAGCGTGGTGCTGGTGACCCATCGTTCGTCGGCGCTGGCCCAGGCCGACAAGTTGCTGGTGCTCAGCGACGGTCATTTGCAAGCGTTCGGGCCGAGCCAGGAGGTGTTGCGCGCATTGTCCGGCCAGCAGGAAACGCCCAAGGAGAAACCGGGCGTGAGTTTCAGTCGTCAGTACCAGGCCGCAAGGAATCCAGGCGCATGAGTAGCATCACAGTTGAACCACGCTTCAAAGAGCACGACGCCAGGTTTTTCACGCGCATGGGATGGTTGCTGACCGTGGTCGGCGCCGGCGGGTTTTTCCTGTGGGCCAGCCTGGCACCACTGGACCAGGGCATCCCGGTACAGGGCACGGTGGTGGTGTCGGGCAAGCGCAAGGCCGTGCAAACCCTCAGCCCGGGCGTCGTCAGCCGGATCCTGGTGAAGGAGGGCGAGCTTGTAAAACAAGGCCAGCCGCTGTTCCGCCTTGACCAGACCCAGCACCTGGCCGACGTGCAATCCCTGCAAGCCCAGTACCGCATGGCCTGGGCCAGCGTGGCGCGCTGGCAGAGCGAGCGCGACAACCTCGCCAGCATCCGCTTTCCCGTCGAACTCAGTGCCGATCCCGACCCCGCCCTGGCGTTGGTGCTGGAAGGCCAGCGCCAGTTGTTCAGCAGTCGCCGCGAAGCTTTCGCCCGCGAGCAGGCCGGCATCCGCGCCAATATCGAGGGCGCCACCGCACAGCTGGGCGGTATGCGCCGTGCGCGCACTGACCTGACCGCCCAGGCCCAGTCCCTGCGCGATCAACTGAGCAACCTGCAACCCCTGGCCGACAACGGCTACATCCCGCGCAACCGCTTGATGGAGTACCAGCGGCAGTTGTCCCAGGTGCAACAGGACCTGGCGCAAAACACCGGCGAAAGTGGCCGTGTGGAGCAGGGCATTCTCGAGTCGCGCCTCAAGCTGCAACAACACAGTGAGGAATATCAAAAAGAGGTACGCAGCCAGTTGGCCGATGCGCAATTGCGCAGCCTGACCCTGGAGCAGCAACTCACCTCGGCCGGTTTCGACCTGCAGCACAGCGAAATCAACGCCCCGGCGGACGGCATTGCGGTCAATCTCAGCGTGCACACCGAGGGCGCCGTGGTTCGCGCCGGCGAAACCCTGCTCGAGATCGTGCCCCAGGGCACGCGCCTGGAAGTGGAAGGGCACCTGCCGGTACACCTGGTGGACAAGGTTGGCACGCACCTGCCGGTGGACATCCTGTTCACCGCCTTCAACCAGAGCCGCACGCCCCGGGTGCCGGGGGAGGTCAGCCTGATTTCCGCGGACCAGATGCTCGATGAAAAGACCGGTGCGCCTTACTACGTGCTGCGCACCACGGTCAGCGAAGCGGCCTTGGAAAAACTCCATGGGCTGGTGATCAAGCCGGGTATGCCCGCCGAGATGTTCGTGCGCACCGGCGAGCGCTCGTTGCTCAATTACCTGTTCAAGCCGCTGCTCGACCGCGCCGGCTCGGCGCTGACCGAGGAATGAACATGAAACCGGTGTTTATTGCCTTGCTGTTGACCTGCGCGAGTGCCCAGGCGGCCATGGGACCGTTCGATGTGTACGAGCAGGCCCTGCGTAACGATCCGGTGTTTCTCGGCGCGATCAAGGAGCGCGACGCCGGCCTGGAAAACCGCACCATCGGCCGCGCCGGGCTACTGCCCAGGCTGTCGTACAACTACAACAAGGGCCGTAACAACTCCCAGGCCACCTTGCCGGACGGGCGCGGTGGCAATTATCACGACGACCGTAACTACAACAGCTACGGCTCCACCTTCAGCCTGCAACAGCCGCTGTTCGACTACGAGGCCTACGCCAACTACCGCAAGGGCGTGGCCCAGGCGCTGTTTGCCGATGAAAGCTTTCGTGACAAGAGCCAGGCGTTGCTGGTGCGGGTGCTGACCTACTACACCCAGGCCTTGTTCGCCCAGGACCAGATCGACATCGCTCGCGCCAAGAAGAAGGCCTTCGAGCAACAGTTCCAGCAGAACCGGCACTTGTTCCAACAGGGCGAGGGCACTCGCACGGACATTCTGGAAGCCGAATCGCGCTACGAGCTGGCCACCGCCGAAGAGATCCAGGCGCTGGATGAACAGGACGCATCCTTGCGCGAGCTGGGCGCCTTGATCGGTGTACAGAGCGTCGACATCCACGACCTGGCGCCACTGAACCAGGGTTTTGCCGCGTTCACCCTGACCCCGGCCAACTACGACACCTGGCATGAGCTGGCTCTCAGCAACAACCCCACGCTGGCCTCCCAGCGCCAGGCCCTGGAAGTGGCGCGTTATGAAGTGGAGCGCAACCGTGCCGGGCATCTGCCCAAGGTCACGGCGTATGCCAGTTCGCGCCAGCAGGAATCCGACAGCGGTAACACTTACAACCAGCGCTACGACACCAACACCATTGGCGTCGAGGTCAGCCTGCCGCTGTATGCCGGTGGCGGCATCTCGGCCTCCACCCGCCAGGCCAGCCGTGCCATGGAGCAGGCCGAGTACGAGCTTGAGGGCAAGACCCGGGAAACCCTGATCGAACTGCGCCGGCAGTTCAGCGCCTGCCTGTCGGGGGTGAGCAAATTGCGCGCGTATCAGAAGGCCCTGGCGTCGGCCGAAGCACTGGTGGTGTCGACCAGGCAGAGCATCCTTGGCGGCGAGCGGGTCAACCTCGACGCGCTGAACGCCGAGCAGCAGCTCTACAGCACCCGGCGCGACCTGGCCCAGGCGCGGTATGACTACCTGATGGCCTGGACCAAGTTGCACTACTACGCGGGCAACCTGCGCGATACCGATCTGGCCAAAGTGGATGAAGCGTTCGGCCCGATGAAATAAGCCGCCATAACAACAATAAGGAGGGTTTCAATGCTCTGCGACTCACACCGTTTCAAACCGCTTGCCGCCGGTTCCTTGCTGCTGGTGTCCGTTGTGGCGCAGGCGGCCTATACCGAGGCCGGTCAACCGGGGAACGCCGCCAGTTGGCGTTCCGCCGAATTTCAGAGCGACTGGGGGCTGGGCCGCATGAAGGCGGATGAAGCTTACGCCGCTGGTATCACGGGTAACGGGGTGAAGATCGGTGCGCTGGACTCAGGTTTCGATCCCGACCACCCGGAAGCCGCCAAGGATCGCTATCACGCCGTCACCGCCAATGGCAGTTACGTCGATGGCAGCCCCTTCAGCACCAGCGGCGCGCTCAACCCCAACAATGACTCCCACGGCACTCATGTCACCGGCACCATGGGCGCGGCCCGTGATGGCGTCGGCATGCACGGCGTGGCCTATAACGCGCACATCTTCGTGGGCAACACCAACGCCAACGATAGCTTTCTGTTTGGTCCGACCCCGGACCCCAAGTACTTCAAGGCGGTGTACAGCGCCCTGGTGGATTCCGGCGTGCGCGCCATCAACAACAGTTGGGGCAGCCAACCCAAGGATGTCAGCTACCAGACCCTGGGTAATCTGCACGCCGCCTACGCCCAGCATTACAACCAGGGCACCTGGCTGGATGCGGCGGCGGATGTGGCCAAGGCCGGTGTCATCAACGTGTTCAGTGCCGGCAACAGTGGTTACGCGAATGCCAGCGTGCGCTCGGCGTTGCCGTATTTCCAGCCGGAACTGGAGGGGCACTGGCTGGCGGTATCGGGGCTGGATAAAGCCAATAGCCAGAAATACAACAAATGCGGCATCGCCCAGTACTGGTGCATTTCTACGCCTGGCGCGCTGATCAACAGTACCGTTCCCGGCGGTGGCTACGGCGTGAAGTCCGGCACCTCGATGTCGGCACCGCATGCCACGGGTGCGTTGGCATTGGTGATGGAGCGTTATCCCTACATGACCAACGAACAGGCATTGCAAGTGCTGCTGACCACCGCCACGCAGCTCGATGGTTCGATTACCCAGGCGCCCAACACCACGGTGGGTTGGGGCGTACCGGACCTGGGACGGGCGATGCACGGTCCGGGGCAGTTACTCGGGCCGATGAACGTCAGCCTGGCGGCCGGGCAGAGCGATGTCTGGAGCAATGGCATTTCCGACCAGGCCCTGCTCCAGCGCCAGGCGCAAGACGCCGCCGAGCACAGCGCCTGGCAGCAGACCCTGATCGACAAGGGCTGGCAAAACGGTGTGGGCGCCGCTGCCAGCCAGCAGGACCAGACCGATTACGCGGTCGGCACAGCACGCGACCAGGCGGCCGCGACACGGATTTATGCAGGCAGCCTGATCAAGTCCGGCGCAGGCACGCTGGTACTCGACGGCGACAGCACCTATCGCGGTGCGACCACCGTCAACGGCGGGCTGCTGGCGGTCAACGGTTCACTGACGTCTGCGGTGACCGTCAATGACCGCGGCACATTGGGCGGTTCCGGACGGATCGGCGCGCTGTCGGTCAACACGGGTGGACGAGTGGCGCCGGGCAATTCGGTGGGCACCTTGCAGGTGGCGGGTGACGTGAACCTGGGCGCGGGTTCCACCTATGCGGTGGAGCTCACGCCCACCAGTAGCGACCGTATCGTCGCCGGGGGCAAGGCGATCCTGGGCGGCGGCAACGTCAGCCTGGCGTTGGAAAACAGCCCGACCCTGCTCAGCGGCGCACAGGCGCAAAGCCTGATCGGCCGCCAGTACAGCATCCTTCAGGCGGCGGGTGGCATCCAGGGCCGATTTGGCCAGGTGTTGCCCGGCTACCTGTTCCTCGGTGGCACCCTGGGTTACGCCGCCAATGGCGTGCAATTGGACGTGGTCCGCAGCGCCGCCACGTTTGCCAGCGTCGCGGCGACCCGCAACCAACGCAATGTGGCGATCGCCGCCGAGCAACTGGGCGCGGGCAACCCGGTGTATGAAAGCATTCTGCAGTCCGATTCCGTCGAGGTGGCGCAACAAGGCTTTCAGCAACTGTCCGGTGAAATCTACCCGGCCATCGGCGCCATGCTGATCAACGACAGCCTGCAAGTGCGCGACGCCGTGGGCGAGCGCTTGCGCCACGTGCCGGTCACTGCTGAAAGCAACCTGTGGCTCAAGGCACTCGGTGCCTGGGGCAAGCGCGACAGCCGCAGCGAAACGGCGGGTTCCACCACGTCCCTCGGTGGCCTGCTGGGCGGGGTCGATGGTGCGCTGGACGAGCAGACGCGCGTGGGCCTGGTCGCCGGTTACAGCGACAGCTCCTTGAATATGGGCAGCGGCACGCATGCCTCGGCGTCCATCGACAGCTATCACCTCGGCGCGTATGTCGGGCGCGAGCTGGGTGATTGGCGCATCAGTGCCGGTGGCGCCTACAGCTGGCATCGCGGTGACGTGACGCGCGACCTGCACTACGGCGCCGTCAGCGGCAAGCAGAAAACCAAACTGGAGGCGCGCACGGCGCAACTGTTCTCCGAAGCCGCCTACCGGATCAACCTGCACCCCTTGGCGCTGGAGCCGTTCGCCAACCTGGCCTATGTGCACCTGGACAGTGACGGCTTCCACGAAAAAGGCGACGCCGCCGCGCTTGAGCGTGGCAGTGATCGCCGGGACGCCGTGCTCGGCACCCTTGGCGTGCGTGCGTTGAAAACCATTGCCCTGAACGATCACCAGCCACTGCAGCTTTCCGCTTCGCTGGGCTGGCAACACAGCCTCACCGCCGTCGAATCCGCAGAGCACCTGGCGTTTGTCGCCGGTGGACCGTCATTCGCCGTGGGCAGTTCGCCGTTGCTGCGGGACGCCGCGCTGGTCGGCGTGCAGGCCAGCCTGGCGTTGAGCCCGGCCATGCGGGTCAACCTTGATTACAACGGCCAATTGGGTGGACGGGAGAAAACCCAGGGGGTGGGGCTGAGCCTCAACTGGCAGTTCTGAAGCGACTTACACACGTTCAATAAGAAAACTAAGGAAGGTCAGCGTGAACAAAAGCAAGTCAGGGTTAACAACCGCCATCCACACCGCCTTGGGCTACCCGCTCAACGCGACCCGCAGCGTGCCATACGGTGCCTTGCTGTGCTGCCTGGCAAGCCTGGGAACCGCCCAGGCCGCACCCTATGTGGAAACCGGCAAGCTGGGTGACGCCGCCAGCTGGCGCAGCACTGAATTCAAGGCCGACTGGGGCCTGGGCGCCGTGCATGCCGACGCCGCGTATGCCGCGGGCTATACCGGCAAGGGGGTCAAGCTGGGGATCTTCGACCAGCCGGTGTACGCCCAGCATCCGGAGTTCGCCAGCCCCGGCAAAGTCGTGACGATTGTCACTGAAGGCATACGCCAGTACACCGACCCGTATATCCCGGTGAAGGCCGGCGATGCGTTTCGTTATGACGGCACGCCGTCGCTCGGCTCCAACGGCAAGCTGGGCAACCACGGCACCCATGTCGGCGGTATCGCCGCGGGCAATCGCGATGGCGGGCCGATGCATGGCGTGGCCTTCGATGCGCAAATCATCAGCGCCGAGAACGGCGACCCAGGCCCGGAAGACGGCATCATCCTTGGCAACGATGGCGCGGTGTACAAGGCCGGCTGGGACGCATTGGTCGCCAGTGGCGCACGGATCATCAACAACAGTTGGGGCATCGGCATCGGCGACCAATACGCCCAGGGCGGACGCGACCCGGCGTTCCCGAATTTCACGGTCAATGAAGCGCAGGCGCAGTTCAATAACATCCGGCCGATCCTCGGTACGATCGCCGGGGGCGCCTACCAGGGCGCCATCGACGCGGCCCGCAGCGGCGTACTGACGATCTTCGCCGCCGGCAACGACTACAACCGCAACAACCCGGATGCGATTTCCGGGCTGGCGTACTTTGTGCCCGAGATTGCGCCCAACTGGCTGTCCGTCGCGGCCTTGCAGCAGAACCCGGACACTGCGAGCGCCGACCCGTATGTGATCAGTACGTTCTCCTCGCGTTGCGGCTACGCGGCGAGCTTCTGCGTGTCGGCCCCCGGTACCAGGATCTACAGCTCCGTCATCAATGGCACCAATCTGGACAACCTCACCACCGACTATGCCAACTTCAACGGCACCTCCATGGCCGCGCCTCACGTGGCCGGCAGCGCGGCCGTGCTGATGCAGCGTTTTGCGTACATGAGCGGCGACCAGATCTCGACGCTGCTCAAGACCACCGCCACCGACCTCGGCGCACCGGGCATCGACTCGCTGTATGGCTGGGGCATGATCAATCTGGGCAAGGCGATCAATGGCCCAGGCATGTTTGTCACGGCCGAGGACATCCCCGCCGAGTTCCGCATCGACGGCGCCTATGGCAGCGGCCAGTTTGTCGCGGATCTGCCGGGCGTGGGCGCGGTGGTCGATGCCGGCAAACCGACACAGCGGCTGTGCAACGATGTGCATTGCGGGCTGGACGTGTGGAGCAATGACATCGCCGGACACGGCGGCTTGACCAAACAAGGTATCGGCACCTTGGTGCTCACCGGCTCCAGCACTTACAGCGGCCCGACGCTGGTCAACCAGGGCCTGCTGGCCATCAACGGCTCAGTCATTTCGAACGTCACCGTCAGCCAGAGTGGGGTGGTTGGGGGGAGCGGGCGCATCGGTTCGTTGTTGGCGAAAAACGGCGGCACCGTAGCGCCGGGCAATTCCATCGGCACGCTGAACGTGGCCGGGGACGTCACCTTTGAGCCCGGGTCGACCTATGCCGTGGAGCTGTCGCCCACCAACAGCGATCGCATTGTGGCGGGAGGCACTGCCACCTTGAACGGCGGCACGGTGACCCTCGCGCTGGAAAACAGCCCGACACTGCTCAGCGGTGCCCAGGCGCAAAGCCTGATCGGGCGCCAGTACAACATCCTGCAAGCCGCCGGCGGCATTACCGGCAGCTTTGGCGCGGTGCTGCCCAACTACCTGTTCCTTGGCGGCAACCTGAATTACGCGGCCAACGGCGTGCAACTGGACGTGGCGCGTAACGCCAACAGTTTTGCCAGCGTGGGCGCCACGGACAACCAGCGCGCCGTGGCCAGCGCCGCTGAGCAACTGGGCGCGGGCAACGCCGTGTATGAAAGCCTGCTGTCGGCGCCGAACGCGGCATCGGCGCAAGGGGCTTTCCAGCAGCTGTCTGGGGAAATCTACCCGGCATTGGAAACGGCCTTGGTCAACGACAGCCGCTACGTGCGTGAAGCCGTGGGCGAGCGCCTGCGCAATGGCGAGATGGGCGCACCCAGCGAGACGCTCGACAGCCGTGGCAACGTGTGGGTGAAGGCCCTGGGCGCCTGGGGCAAGACCGACAGTCGCAGCGATACGGCCGGCTACACCACGTCCGTCGGCGGCATGCTCGCGGGGGTGGACGGTGCGCTCGACGAGGCCACGCGCATCGGTCTGGTCGCCGGTTACAGCGACACGTCACTCAACATGGGCAGCGGTACCCATTCCCGTGCTTCGGTCGACAGCTATCACTTCGGTGCGTACGCCGGGCATGAGATCGGCGCCTGGCGCCTGAGCGGCGGCGCCACCTACAGCTGGCACCGCGCAGACGTGAAACGTGACCTGCAATACGGCGATGTTTCAGGCAAACAGAAAGCCAAGGTTGATGCACGCAGCACCCAGGTGTTCACCGAAGCGGCCTACCGGGTCAATCTGCAACCGCTGGCCCTGGAACCGTTCGCCAACCTGGCCTACGTGCACCTGGACAGCGATGGCGTGACCGAAAAAGGCGACGCTGCTGCACTCAAAAGTCGCGACGACAGCCGCGACCTGGTGCTGAGCACCCTGGGTATGCGTGCCTTGAAAACCTTCACCGTGAATGACCACCAGCAACTGGAGGTGTCCGGCACCCTGGGCTGGCAGCACAACCTCAGCAGCAATGACTCTGAACAGCACCTGGCGTTTGCCTCGGGCGGCCCGTCGTTTGCGGTGGAAAGTGCGCCGATGGTGCGTGATGCGGCGCTGGTCGGGGCGCGGGTGAGCCTGACGTTAAACAAGCAGGCGCGAGTGAACTTTGACTACAACGGCCTGCTGGCCAGCAAGGAAAAAGTCCATGGCGTGGGCTTGAGCCTGGACTGGGCGTTCTGAGGGTTCAGCGACCTTTGCGGGAGCCGGCACACCGGCACCCGCAGGTTTGGCTTTCTCGACAACTCCAACAAAAGAGAGGCACACCCCATGGGGATCTTTGACTATAAAAACCTCGGTGCCGAGGGCTCCAAGGCGTTGTTCGCCGATGCAATGGCGATCACGTTGTACACCTATCACAACCTGGATAACGGCTTTGCCGTGGGGTACCAGCACAATGGCCTGGGGCTTGGCCTGCCCGCCACGCTGGTCGGCGCATTGCTCGGCAGCACCGATTCCCAGGGCGTGATCCCCGGCATCCCGTGGAACCCGGATTCGGAAAAAGCCGCCCTGGACGCGGTGCACAAGGCCGGATGGACGCCGATCAGCGCCAGTGCCCTGGGCTACGGCGGCAACGTCGATGCACGAGGTACCTTCTTCGGCGAAAAGGCCGGCTACACCACGGCCCAGGTCGAGGTGCTGGGCAAGTACGATGATGCCGGCAAGCTGCTGGAAATCGGCATTGGCTTTCGCGGCACCTCCGGACCACGGGAAACCCTGGTCAGCGATTCTATCGGCGATCTGGTCAGCGACTTGCTCGCGGCCCTGGGGCCCAAGGACTACGCGAAGAACTACGCCGGCGAAGCCTTTGGCGGTTTGCTCAAAAATGTCGCCGACTACGCCAGCGCCCATGGCCTGAGCGGCAAGGACGTGGTGGTCAGTGGGCATAGCCTGGGTGGGTTGGCGGTCAACAGCATGGCCGACCTGAGCAACAGCAAATGGTCCGGCTTCTATAAGGACGCCAACTACGTGGCCTATGCCTCGCCGACCCAGAGTGCCGGCGACAAGGTGCTCAATATCGGCTACGAAAACGACCCGGTGTTCCGGGCCCTGGATGGTTCGTCCTTCAACCTGTCGTCCCTGGGCGTGCACGACACCCCCCATGCGTCGACTACCGACAACATCGTCAGCTTCAACGACCACTATGCGTCGACGCTGTGGAATGTGATGCCGTTTTC
Source organism: Pseudomonas sp. NFPP04 (assembly GCF_900113815.1). NCBI lineage: Bacteria > Pseudomonadati > Pseudomonadota > Gammaproteobacteria > Pseudomonadales > Pseudomonadaceae > Pseudomonas > Pseudomonas sp. NFPP04. Next base: position 47,615 of record NZ_FOQS01000004.1, read on the forward strand.
CATCGTCAACCTGCCGACCTGGATCTCGCACCTGCCCACCGGCTATGGCGATGGCATGACGCGCATCCTGGAGTCGGGCTTCTACGAGCAGATGACCCGCGATTCCACGGTGATTGTGGCCAACCTGTCCGACCCGGCACGGGCTAACACCTGGGTGCAGGACCTCAACCGCAATGCCGAGCCGCACAAAGGCGATACCTTCATCATCGGCAGCGACGGCAATGACCTGATCCAGGGCGGCAAGGGCGTGGACTTTATCGAGGGGGGCAAGGGTAATGACACCATTCGCGACAACAGTGGGCACAACACCTTCCTGTTCAGCGGCCACTTCGGTAACGATCGGGTGATCGGCTATCAACCCACGGACAAGTTGGTGTTCAAGGATGTGGAAGGCAGCACCGACTTGCGTGACCATGCAAAAGTGGTCGGCGCGGATACGGTGCTCACCTTTGGCGCCGACTCAGTGACCTTGGTCGGCATCGGGCAAGGCGGCCTCTGGGCGGACGGTGTGAGTATCGGTTGAATAAGGCTAAACGCAGCGGCGTGGAAATCCTTCGGTAAATAAATATCTACCTGGTTGTCGCGACGGATCGCTCGGTGTGCCTGCGTTTAACGATCAAGCGAGCCGTTTCGCGTGATGACGTGGGAGGAACCGAGCATGTCCCGATTGCGATTGTTGCTGTGCGCCCTGGTACTGCTGGGGTTGGCTGGGTGTGCGGTGTACCCGGCGTATCCTGGCCCGTGCTGCTATCACCCGTACTACCACTCGTACTATTACCATCCCTACTATCACCCGTACTACCACCCGTATTACCGCTATTAACCGAGCGATAATGCAAAAAAAGCCCCGCACTGCGGGGCTTTTCATTGTTATTTTTCTTTGATAACCGTCGCGACATCGGCGGCTTTGACTCGGATGCGCTTGCCGGCGATATCGGTAAATTCGTAGAAACCGTCGGCGGTCTTGGCGTTGGGGGTGTCCTTGGTCAAATACTGCGTGCCATTTTGCAGCGTCACTACGGTTTGCGTTGCGCAACCGGCCAGTACCAGAAAAGTGAGTGCAACCAGCGGCAGCCCCAGATTCTTCATGTTCATAACCCTTACCTTGACCTTGAAAAGTCCCGCGCCAGAGGCGGCGGGCGACAAATGTTACGCCATCGATTCTCCCATCTGATCACTTTTATGAGAAAAGTTGCAGGTGCCATTTATCTATTACCGATTGCAACAGGGCATTTGGGACGGCACTCTGTATGCATAACCAGTATTCGATCAGCGCGTGAAATGGCCAACCCCCTCGACGATCCCCTGTATTACCTGCATAACTTCCGCCGAGTGCTGCTCTGGCTGGCACAGCGCTATGCCGATTTGCTGGACCCGGACGAACAGCTTTTTATTCAGCAATTTGACAGGTTGCCGCAGGCGTCCCAGGCGCTTTTGGTGCGTATGGTGATGCGCAAGGGCGTGCATTTTCGGGCCGGCAAGCTCAATTACCTGGAGATTGGTTGCCCCCATGCGGCTGCCGGGCCGCTGATGGAACTGGGTTGGGTGGACGATCAGTACCTACTGGCCTTTGAAGAGCTGTTCGCCGTGCTGCAAAAAGCTGAAATCCTGGCCGCGTTCAAGCCGTGGATAGACCAGCCCAAAGGCAAGAAAACCGATTGGCTGGAAGGGCTGTCGGCGCAATTCATGGACAGCCGCAGCTTTGCCACCTGGTGCCCCGAGCTGGCCGACAGGTTGTTCAGCCTCACGGTGATGGAGCTGTGCGACCGTCTGCGCCTGATGTTCTTCGGCAACCTGCATCAGGACTGGTCCGAGTTTGTATTGGCTGACCTGGGCATCTACACCTATGAAAAGGTCGAGTTCTGCGCCGAATCCCGTGGTTTGCGCCATCGTGACGATGTGCAGGGGTATCTGTTCCTGCACCACTGCCAGCAGGCCTTCGAGGCCGGTGAGCCGCTGGAAGATGTACTGGCCGGGATCGCCACGCTGGACACCGATAACCCCTGGCTGGAAAAACGCCGCGCCAAGCTGTTGTTCCAGATTGGTCAATATTGCGAACGCACTGCCGAGCTGGCCGTGGCGGAGCGGATTTACCGGAGCTGCACCTACCCCGGTGCCCGCTCACGGTTGATCCGCGTGCTGGAGCGCCAGGAGGACTACGCCCAGGCCATGGCCCTGGCGAACACGGCCCAACAGGCCCCGGAAAGCGCCGCCGAACAGCAGCACTTGCTGCGTGTCATCCCACGCCTGCGCCGCAAACTGGGCGAGCCGGCGTTGCCCAAGGTCAAGCCACGGCCGGTCACGCGCCTGGATCTGGCCCTCACTCCGCCGGAACCCTTGATGTCGGTGGAGTACTGCGTGCAGGCGCACCTCAGCGAGCCGGATGGGCCGGTACATTATGTGGAAAACGGCCTGATCAATTCGTTGTTCGGCCTGCTGTGCTGGGACGTGATTTTTGCGCCGTTGCCGGGTTCGTTTTTCCACCCGTTCCAGCGCGGCCCCGCCGACCTGCACAGCGCGGATTTTCACCAGCGCCGTGCGCCGCTGTTCGCCGCGTGTTTCGAGCAACTGCAGGACGAGCGCTACAAAACCACTATCCGCCAACGCTACCGCGACAAATGGGGCATCCAGTCGCCCTTCGTGTTCTGGAACCTGCTCAGCGAAGAGCTGCTGGAGCAGGCCCTGGCCTGTTTGCCCGCCGAGCACCTGCGCTACTGGTTCGAGCGGCTGCTGCTGGACATCCGCGCCAATCGCGCCGGCATGCCCGACCTGATCCAGTTCTGGCCCGCGCAAAAGACCTACCGCATGATCGAGGTGAAAGGCCCCGGCGATCGCCTGCAAGACAACCAGCTGCGCTGGCTGGAGTTCTGCGGCGAGTACCAGATGCCGGTGACGGTCTGCTATGTGCGCTGGGCACAATCCGCTTGAGCTACACCGTCGCGGTGCGGGCGCTGTGCGAGTTCACGGCCAAGGTCGGTGACCTCGACCTGCGCTTCACACCGTCGCCGAGCGCCCAGGAAGGCATCGCCGGCCACCGTACCGTAGCGTCGCGGCGCAGCCAGCACTACCAGAATGAAGTGGCGCTGGAGGGGCAATACCAGCAACTCACGGTGCGGGGCAGGGCGGACGGCTATGACCCGGATGCCAACCGCCTTGAAGAAGTGAAGACCTATCGCGGTGACCTCGATGCCCAGCCCGCCAACCATCGGCAATTGCACTGGGCCCAGGTCAAGGTTTATGGCTGGTTGATGTGCCGCAAACTCGGGCTCGCGCAAATCGACCTGGCGCTGGTGTACTTCGATATCGTCGGTGAGGGCGAGACCTTGCTCAACCAGCGCTTTCAAGCCAGTGAACTGGAGCCGTTCTTCAACCAGCAATGCGCGCTGTTCCTCGGCTGGGCCGAGCAGGAAATGCAACACCGCGCAGCGCGCAACGGCGCCGCGCAGACCCTGGCGTTCCCCCATGCGGATTTTCGCCCTGGCCAGCGCTCACTGGCCGAGTCGGTGTACAAGGCTGTCAGCACCGGCCGCTGCCTGATGGCCCAGGCACCGACCGGCATCGGCAAGACCATCGGCACGATTTTCCCGTTGCTCAAGGCCCTGGCGCCCCAGCAATTGGACACGTTGTTCTTCCTCACCGCCAAGACTCCCGGCCGCAAACTCGCCCTGGACGCCGCCCAAGTGCTGTATGCCAGCAGCCCCGGCTTGCCGTTGCGTGTGCTGGAACTGGTGGCGCGGGACAAAGCCTGCGAGCACCTGGACAAAGCCTGTCATGGCGACTCCTGCCCATTGGCCAAGGGCTTCTACGACCGCTTGCCCGCCGCGCGCATCGCCGCGTCCAAGGTGCGCCTGCTCGACCAGCGCAACCTGCGTGACGTGGCCCTGGCGCATCAGGTCTGCCCGTATTACCTGAGCCAGGAAATGGCGCGCTGGGCTGACCTGGTGGTCGCTGACTACAACTACTACTTCGACTTTGGCGCCATGCTGTTCGGCCTGGCCCAGCTCAACCAATGGCGTGTAGCGGTGCTGGTGGACGAGGCTCACAACCTGGTCGAACGGGCGCGTTCGATGTACAGCGCCAGCCTCGACCAGTACCACCTCAAGACCCTGCGCGACAGCGCCCCGGAACCGTTGAAGAAACCCTTGCAGCGCCTCAACCGTGAGTGGAACGCGCTGCACAAGGACCAGCTTGCGCCGTACCAGGCCTACGCCGCCCGCCCGGACAAACTGTTGCAGGCCCTGAGCCTGTGCGCCAGCGCCATGGGCGAATACTTCAACGAGCACCCCGAGTCCCTCAGCGGCGACCTGCAAGCCTTCTATTTCGATGTGCTGCAATTTGCCAAGGTGGCGGAGCTGTTCAACGAGCACTTCATTTTCGACATCAGCAAGCGCCAGCTCAGCGGCAAACGCAGCAGTTCCACCCTGTGCCTGCGTAATGTGGTGCCCGCCGAATTCATCCGCCCGCGATTGACGGCTGCCCGCAGCAGCGTGCTGTTTTCCGCGACCCTGAGCCCCCGACATTACTACGCCGACTTGCTGGGTTTGCCGGCGGATACGGCCTGGGTCGATGTGGAGTCACCGTTCAAGGCCGAGCAGTTGCAGGTGCGCATCGTCGCTGAAATCTCCACGCGCTTTGTGCACCGCCAGGCCTCGCTGGAGCCAATCGTCGAGCTGATTGCCCGCCAGTACACGCAACAACCTGGCAACTACCTGGCGTTTTTCTCAAGCTTTGATTACCTGCAACAGGTTGCGCAGTTGCTCGCCGAGCGACATCCGCAGATCGTGCTATGGCAGCAGTCACGCGGCATGGCCGAGGCCGAGCGCCAGGCGTTCCTCGACCAGTTCACCGAACACAGCCAGGGCATCGGCTTTGCCGTGCTGGGCGGCGCATTTGGCGAGGGCATCGACTTGCCGGGGGCACGCTTGATCGGTGCGTTCATTGCCACCCTCGGGTTGCCGCAACTGAACCCGGTCAATGAACAGATGAAACTGCGCATGGGCGCGATCTTCGGCGCTGGCTACGACTACACCTACCTGTATCCCGGCCTGCAGAAAGTGGTGCAGGCGGCGGGGCGGGTGATCCGTAGCCAGCAGGACCGTGGCGTGGTGATGCTGATCGATGACCGTTTCGGCGAAGGCCAGGTACGCCAGTTGTTGCCGCGCTGGTGGGCGCTGGCTTGAGTTTTTCCTGCCATCAATGAGGCTGGTGCCGGGGCCGGTCAACGCGCTGATGCTCGGGTTTCCAGGGAAAACGTAAAGGTTGCGCCTCGGCCGGGGCGGTCCACCAGGCTGATGCTGCGCCCGTGAAGTTGCAGGATGCGGTGCACGATTCGCAGGCCCAACCCCCCGTCGCGCCGGGCGCCGCCAATGGTGAATGCGCGCAGGAACAGGCCTTCGCGTAATTCGGCGTCGATGCCCGGGCCGCTGTCGCTGACGGTGACGGCTACCGCGTGGGTTTGAGGCGTCAGGATGACCTCGATTTCGCCGTTCACCGGGGTATGCCGCAGGGCATTGTCCAGCAGGTTGGTCAGCACCCGTTCGATCAACCCCAGGTCTGCCTGCACCGTCGGCACCTGCGGCGGCAGGCTGGCCGTCAGCGTGATGCCGCGTGCCTCGGCAGTCAGTTCGAATTTCTGGAAGATGTCCTGCACCAGGTCCGGCAATGAAAAACCTTCGATCACCGGCTGCACAAAGCCATGCTCCAGGCGCACCAGTTCCAGCAGCGATTGCGCCAGGCCGCCGACTTTGCGGCTCTGGTCTAAAGCAATCCCGAGGTAGCGGCGGCGCTCTTCAGGGCTGAGGCTGGCATCCTTGAGCGACAGGGTTTCCAGGTAACCGTGCAACGAGGCCAGCGGTGTGCGCAGGTCATGGGAGATATTCGCGACCATTTCCCGGCGTTCCTGGTCCTGGTGGGTGATGGCGCGCCACTGTTCGCCCAGGCGGTTCTCCATTTGCGCGAAGGCGCGATCCAGCACGGCGATTTCATCGCCGCTGGTGAGTGGCACTGCAACGGATTCTGCCGGTTTGGGCGCGCCATTGATGTCGAACTGGCCAACCTTGTCAGTGAGTTGACGCAGCGGTCGGGTGATCCAGGCAAACGCGATCAGGCCGGCCATCAGGCAGAGCAGGGCGACCAGGCCGATGGACCACAGGGCGATCTTCAAGGCCATGCCGGTGGCGTCCTTGGCGTCGTACGCATCGTGGGCTTCACCGAGCAGGACCACATACAGGAACCCGATCTGCTGCCCGCCGGCGGTGAGTGGCGCGGCGCTGAATACCTTGCGCCCATCGACACTGCGCGGGTCGTCCCCGAGGATCGGCAGCATGAAGCCCGCGAGGAAGCGCCGGATGGGCGCCAGGTCGACCTTGTCGCGCAACAGGTGGCCGCTGGGTGCGGCGTTGCCGACCACGCGGCCGTCGATATCGAGCAGGTACACCTCGACGCTGGGGTTGACCAGCATCAACTGGCTGAACAGGTTGCGCACGGCGTCGGGCTTGAGGCCGTCGGTGTCCATCAATTGGGTGTCGCGGGCGATGTGCGCCGCGAGATCGCGGGACAGGCCTTGCACCACCTCCAGCTCGTGCATGTGGTTGGAACGCACCTGCAGCCACGCCGAGGTGCCGCTGCAGATCAACAGCAGTACCGCGAACACCAGCGACAGGCGCTGGGTAAGGGTGAGCTTCATGGCGGGCTCTCGGCAAACTTGTAGCCACGGCCCCACACCGTGAGGATGCGCGCCGGGTTGGCCGGGTCGGCTTCGACCTTGGCCCGCAGGCGGTTGATGTGGGTGTTGACCGTGTGTTCATAGCCTTCGTGGCTGTAGCCCCACACCGCGTTGAGCAAGTCCATGCGCGAGAACACTTTGCCCGGTTGGCGCGCGAAGAAGTACAGCAGGTCGAATTCCCGTGGGGTCAGGTCCAGGCGCTGGCCTTGCAGGGTGGCGTCACGGGTCAGTGGGTTGATGAACAACTGGCAGAGGTCGAGGCTGCCGGCGTCCATCTTCAGGTTGCGCGCCATGGCGTCGACCCGGCGCAGCAACGCTTTCACCCGGGCCACCAGTTCCGGCATGGAAAACGGCTTGGCCAGGTAATCATCCGCGCCCAGCTCCAGGCCGAGGATGCGGTGCAGTTCGCTGGAGCGTGCACTGGTGATGATGATCGGGGTGTAGCGCGTCATGGCACGGGCGCGCCGGCAGATCTCCAGGCCATCCACGCCAGGCAGCATCAGGTCGAGGATCAGCGCATCCCAGCCGCCTTGCTCCAGCAGGCGCAGGCCTTCATTGCCATCGGCGCTGTGCACCACGTCGAACTGTTCATCACGCAGGTGCAGGCAGATCAGGTCGGCGATATGGGCATCGTCCTCGACCACCAGGACACGTTTGGGCTGATCCATGTAAGAGAAACCTTCGCTTGTAGTTCGCGCATTGTGCGGCTTTTGCAACAGTGTAGTTATCACGAATTGTTTAACTCTGCGTGAGGATTTCGCGACGGTAAACAGCCCAACATTCCCGTTACTTCAAAGAGGGAAAACACCATGTACTCACGCCGACAAATACTCCTGGCCAGTGGCGACCTGGATGTCGCCATGACGTTCGCGACGGCGTAAGCCAATGTCTTTTTCTTATAAGGGTCCATCCCATGTGGCTTCTGGTTCTCGCGTACCTGGGCGGCGTGCTGACAATCGTCAGTCCGTGCATCCTGCCTGTTCTGCCTTTTGTCTTCGCTCGCACCGGGCAGCCGTTTTTGCGCAGTGGCTTGCCGCTGTTAGCGGGGATGGCGGTGACATTCGCCCTGGTGGCCTCGCTGGCGGCAGTGGGCGGCGGTTGGGTGGTGCAGGTCAATCAATACGGGCGCTGGCTCGCGTTGCTGTGCGTTGCCCTGTTCGGACTCACGTTGTTGTTGCCGCAACTGTCGGAACGCCTGACGCGCCCGCTGGTGGCCGCCGGCAGTCGTTTGTCGCAAGCCGCCGGGGCCGATGCCCGGCCGCGGCCGGGCGCGTCGTTCCTGATCGGCGTGGCCACCGGGCTGCTCTGGGCACCGTGCGCCGGGCCGATCCTGGGGCTGGTGCTCACCGGCGCGGCGCTGCAGGGCGCCAGCATCGGTACTACCTTGCTCTTGCTGGCTTACGCCGCCGGTGCTGCCACCTCCCTCGCGCTGGCGTTGCTGGTCGGCGGTAAGGTGTTTGGTTTCATGAAGAAGTCCCTCGGTGCCGGCGAATGGCTGCGCCGGGGCCTGGGTGGGTTGATGCTGGCCGGTGTGGCCGCGATTGCGCTGGGCCTCGACACGGGCGTGCTGTCGCGGCTGTCGACCGCGTCCACCGGTGGCCTGGAACAAAGCCTGGTGGATCGCTTGAACGCCAAGCCGGTGCAGCCGGGCGGGGCGATGATGATGGCCGCCAATCACAGCGACACCTTGGCGATCGAAGGCGCGCTGCCGCCCCTCGACGGTGCCGTGCAGTGGCTCAACAGCCCGCCACTGACCACCGAAGCACTCAAGGGCAAGGTGGTGTTGGTGGACTTCTGGACCTACTCCTGCATCAACTGCCTGCGCACCTTGCCGTATGTAAAGGCCTGGGCCGAGAAATACCGCGACCAGGGCCTGGTGGTGATCGGCGTGCATGCGCCGGAGTTCGCCTTTGAGCGCGACGTGAACAACGTCACCCAGGCCATGAAGGACCTGGGCATCACTTACCCTGTGGCCATCGACAACAACTACAAGATCTGGCGCGCGTTCAACAACCAGTATTGGCCGGCCCATTATTTCGCCGATGCCAAGGGTCAGATTCGCTACCACCACTTCGGTGAAGGCGACTACGCCGAGTCGGAGCGGGTGATCCAGCAGTTGTTGCGTGAAGCCGGCGCGAAGAACGTCGCGGGCGGCTTGATCGAAGCCGATGCCAAGGGCGTGCAACAAGCGCCGGACATGAACGAGGTGCAGTCGCCGGAAACCTACCTGGGTTCGCAGCGCGCCGAAAACTTCGTCAAGTCCGGCACCCTGGCACTCAACCAGTGGACCCTGCAAGGCCAATGGAACGTCGGCGGCCAGCAAGCCACTCTCGACCAGGCCGGTGGGCGCATCGTCTACCGCTTCCACGCCCGCGACCTGCACCTGGTGCTCGGCCCGGGCGCCGACGGCAAGCCGGTGCGTTTCAAGGTCACGATCGACGGCCAGGCCCCGGGCGGTGCCCATGGCACCGACGTCGCACCGGATGGCAGCGGCACCGTCACCGAACAGCGTTTGTACCAACTGGTGCGTCAGCCGGGCGCCGTGCAGGACCGCACCTTCACCATTGAATTCCTTGACCCCAACGTGTCGGCGTATGCCTTCACCTTTGGTTAACCCGGAGTGCCTGCCATGAATGTATTCAAATACCTGCCAGTCCTGGCCTTCGCAGCGTTCGTCGGTCAAAGCCCGGCCTTTTCCTTTGGCGCCGCCGACGACGCCGTGGTGATCGCGCCGCCCGCCCTGGACCTGCCCGCCGAAGCTGGCAACCTGCAAACCGCTGTGTTCGCCGGCGGCTGTTTCTGGGGCGTTCAAGGGGTGTTCCAGCATGTGCAAGGCGTGAAGAACGCCGTGTCCGGCTACGATGGCGGCGCTGCAAGCACGGCGCAATATGAGTCCGTCAGCGACGGCAACACCGGCCACGCTGAAGCGGTTTCCGTCACCTACGACCCGAGCAAAATCAGCTTCGGCAAACTGCTGCAGATCTACTTCTCGGTGGCCCACAACCCCACCGAACTCAACCGCCAGGGCCCCGACACCGGCACCCAGTACCGTTCGGCGATCTTTGCGCAGAACGCCGAACAGCAAAACGTCGCCCAGGCCTACATCGCCCAGTTGGACGCCGCCAAGTCTTTCGACAAACCCATCGTCACTAAAATCGAGATGGGCAAGGTGTTCTACCCGGCGGAGTCCTATCATCAGGACTTCCTCACCGAGAACCCGTCCTACCCCTACATCGTGATCAATGATCTTCCGAAGGTGGCGCAGCTCAAGAAACTCTTTCCCGACCAATACCGCGCCGAGCCGGTGCTGGTAAAACACCAGTAACCCCGGTTGTGGATTACACAACCTCCAGGTACGAGCTGTGAATTGCTCGCGCCAACTCGCGCACGGTGTCGATAAACTCGGTGAGACGGCTGTGCAAGCCGTCTTCAAGGATTTCATCAATCCCCGTATACCGCAGCCGCGCCTCGAACTCCGCCGCCAGGCGCTGCGCCGTGCGCCCATAACTACCAGGCAGGTCCGCCAGGATATGGCTCAACTCCTCGATGCACGCATGCAACGAGCGCGGCACATCGCTGCGCAACAGCAGTAATTCGGACACGGAACGGGCGTTCAACGCGTTCGGGTACAGCTGCGTATACGCCTCGAAGGACGACAACGCGCGGAGCAGGGCGCTCCACTGGTAATAACCGCGTGCCGACAAGTCACTGACTTCTTCCGATTCTTCGCCGAACATCTCGTAGCGCGCATCCAGCAAACGCAGGGTGTTGTCGGCACGCTCGACAAAGGTGCCGAGGCGAATGAACCGATAGGCGTCATTGCGCATGATCGTCCCCGAGGTTGCCCCACGAAACAGGTGCGAGCGCTGCTTGACCCAATCACAGAAGTGGCTGATGCCGTGTCGCGCCAGGCCGCCGGCGGCGATGCTGCGCATTTCCAGCCAGGTGGCGTTGAGGTTTTCCCACATGTCGGCGGTGATGCGCCCGCGTACGGCGTGGGCATTGCCACGGGCGGCGCGCAGGCAGTTGTAGATGCTGGCGGGGTTTTCTTCGTCGAGGGCGAAGAAGTGCAGCATGCGCTCGGCATCCAGCTGTCTATGGCGTTCAAGGTAGCTGTCCAGGGTGCCGCTGCTGAGCAACGACATGGCCAGTTCGTCCAGACCGTCGCTGCGCCCGGCTTGTGGCATCAACGACAGCGAGTAACTGACTTCGAGCATGCGCGCCAGGTTTTCGGCACGCTCCAGGTAACGGGACATCCAGTACAGATCTGCGGCGGTTCTACTCAACATACTCAGCCCTCCACCACCCAGGTGTCCTTGGTTCCGCCGCCTTGCGACGAGTTGACGATCAACGAGCCTTCCTTCAATGCCACGCGGGTAAGCCCACCGGGCACCAGGCGGGTTTCCTTGCCCGACAGCACAAAGGGCCGCAGGTCGATATGCCGTGGGGCGATACCGTTTTCAACGAAGGTGGGGCAGGTGGACAGGCTCAACGTCGGTTGGGCGATGTAGGCGTGGGGACGCGCCTTGATGCGCTGGCGGAAGTCCTCGATCTCGGCGGCGCTGGAAGCCGGCCCGACCAGCATGCCGTAGCCACCGGAACCCTGGGTTTCCTTGACCACCAGTTCCGGCAGGTGAGCCAGTACGTGGGACAGTTCATCGGGCTTGCGGCACTGGAAGGTCGGTACGTTTTGTAGCACCGGTTCTTCGTCCAGGTAGAAACGGATCATTTCCGGCACATAGGGGTAGATCGACTTGTCGTCCGCCACGCCGGTGCCGATGGCATTGGCCAGCACTACATTGCCGGCGCAATAGGCCGCGACCAGGCCGGGGACGCCGAGCATCGACTCGGGGTTGAAGGCCTTGGGGTCGAGGAAGGCGTCATCGATGCGCCGGTAAATCACGTCGACCGGCTTGGGGCCGTCGGTGGTGCGCATGAACACCTTGAGGTCGTGTACGAACAGGTCGGCGCCTTCCACCAGTTCCACACCCATTTCCCGGGCCAGGAACGCATGTTCGAAGAACGCGCTGTTGAAGCGGCCCGGGGTCAGTACCACCACGTTGGGGTTGTCCAGGCGGCTGGAGCTCTTCAACGTCTTGAGCAGCAGGTTGGGGTAGTGGTCCACCGGCGCGATGCGTTGCTTGGCGAATACTTCGGGAAACAGGCGCATCATCATCTTGCGGTCTTCGAGCATGTAGCTCACGCCGCTGGGGGTGCGCAGGTTGTCCTCGAGCACGTAATAGGTGCCGTCAGCGTCACGCACCAGGTCGACACCCGAGATATGCGAGTAGATGTCGCGGTGCAGGTCCAGGCCGACCATGGCCTTCTGATAGCCCTCGTTGCCCAGCACCTGGTCCGCCGGAATGATCCCGGCCTTGATGATGCGCTGGTCATGGTAGATGTCGGCGAGGAACATGTTCAGCGCATTGACGCGCTGGATACAGCCGCGTTCGATAACGCTCCATTCACTGGCAGGGATGCTGCGCGGGATGATGTCGAAGGGGATCAGGCGCTCGGTGTCTTGTTCGTCGCCGTAGAGGGTGAAGGTGATCCCGGCGCGGTGAAACAGCAAATCGGCTTCGCGGCGACGCTGGGCCAGCAGTTCCGGCGGCGTATTCGCCAGCCAGCGGGAGAAGTCCTGATAGTGCGCACGGCAGGCGCCGTTTGCGTCATTCATTTCATCGAAGAAAGATCGAGCCATTCCAGTACCTTGTCAGTGCCGAGGGACGCTTGGGTGGCACTGCCGTTTCAAAAAACGCATTTTTTATGAGCCCGTGGCTAAGGGTGCCACTGGGCCTGGTCCTTACTTTCTTGTGGGGTCGGCTCTGGGTCGGGGGGTAACGAATGCTCCTGTATCCGGGTAGATGAATGGATAAAGCAATGCCTGTGCCGAAACCCTGAATTGCTTGTAGTGAGGGGCGTGTTGTGGCGAGCAAGCCCGCTCACAACAACACGGCCGCTCACCAGAAGGGGGCAGTGCCTGGCAGGCGCCCCGACTTGGTGCATGAACAAACTTGAACTTCACTCGCCGCTGATTCTTCTAACAGGACTTGAACCAGCAGGGAGCACCGTCATGCCCAGAATCATCTCTCCCCATACACCGGAAGCGGCCCTGACCGACCACAGCGAACACAACGCCAAGATCTTCGGTTCGCCCAAGGACCGTCTGGACTTCTACCGGCGCGAGATCCAGTACGAAACCACCATCCTGGCCAACCGCACCGACGCTTATCTCACGGCGCAATCGTTTCTGGTGATCGCCTTTGTTTCCGGCATGGGCAACCTCAACCCGGAGTGGGGCAAGCTGTTTACCCTCGTGGTGCCGGTGTTCCTGGTCTCGCTGGGCATTCTCAGCTCCCTGAATGCCTGGCCAGGCATTCGGGCGGCGTACGAAATCATCGATCACTGGCACTACAAGCAGAGCGAACTGCTGCGCGGCGAGCCGGTGATGGGCATGGCCTATGATGAGTCGCCGCTATTTTCCGAAATGGAGTCGTCCCACAAGGGCTATCGCAAGTCGCTGCTGTTCTCCATGCGTGCGCCCTGGCTGTTCATGGTGTTCTGGCTGGTGCTGGGGATATACGCGTTCTATATCCAGGTCGACAACCCGATCCGCTGAGCAATCGGACGGAACTTCGCCGGGTGGCGCAGCGCCTTACCTGTAGGCCCTGCTGATTTCCCTGCGGCCTGTAACGAGGTGACCCATGAGCACAAGCAAAGACCCGCAACTCGATAACCGCAACGACCCGGCCATCGACGGCGGCGAACCGGCTCCCGGTACCGCTGCCGACGCACCGAAAGACCCGGTCCCGGCCAAAGACCCCAAAGCCAGGGAAAACGACTACAGTCCAGACTTCAAGCCCGAGCGCGAGCCCAAGCCTGAAACCGATGCCGATATCGATACCCAGGGCGGTTAGAGGAGACGGTCATGTCCAAAGAACTCGACGACGAACTCAACGACCCGGGCAATGAAGACCCCGGTTCCTTGATGGATGATGCAGAAGTGCCGCTCAACGACCTGGATGACGCGGCAGACGTAGGCAATACAGAGCGTCAGGACTGAGCGTCCGCCTTGGCTCGTCGTTCATACCACACCAGCATCGGCTGGGTACTCAGGCCATGAACGACGATGCTCAAGGCAATGACTGACAAGGTCAGGTTTACCGCCACCGCGCTGCTGGTGCCAATCAAGCCGTGGTTGAGCGCGTAGAACAGGTAGTAAATACTGCCGATCCCGCGAATACCAAACCACCCCATCAGCCCGCGCTGGCGCAGATCAATCAAGCGGCCCCAAGGCATTGCCAGCACGCCCAGCGGGCGGATCACGCAGAACAGCAGTGCCGCCACCGCCAGTGCGCGCCAATCCCAGTGGCTGACCAGCACGATGCCCAGCACCGTTACCAGGAACACCTCCATCGAACGCTCCACCAGGCTGCCGAACGAGAGCATGTCGCCCATCATCACGCCGGCGGCGATCTGGGTGTCTTTCAGTTCGCTGACATCACCTTGCAATGCGTGTTCTGGCTCTACTTCCAGGTGACCCACCACCGGCAGCGCCAAATGCTCCGACGGGGTCTGCGAGTTCCCGGTCGAGCGGAACTCCGCCTGGCGCAAGCCAAGCCCCGCCGCGAACACTGACAGGAAGCCATAGCCGCCCACCGCCTCGGCGACCACATAGGCCAGTGCGATCAGTGCGAGCGTCAGGTAGTCATTGGGCGAGAGCGTGCTGTCACTGTTGCTGATGCGCAACCATAGGGTCACGCGGCCTATGCCACGGCCCATCCAGTAGCCGATCAACAACCCGGCCGGCACCGCCCAGAGCAGATTCTTCAGCACCCAACCGCCCAGCCAGTCACCGTCGAACCCGCCGTGCTGCATGAACAGCAGGGCGAAAATCACAAACGGGAAGGCCGTGCCGTCGTTCAGGCCCGCTTCGCCGGACAGCCCGAAGCGCAGCGCGTCATAGTCCTGGGCATTATTGACCTGCACCAGGCCTGCCAGCACCGGGTCAGTCGGGGCCAGAATCGCCCCGACCAGCAGTGACACACCCCACGACAATGCAAACAGGTAATGCAGCGCCAGGCAGATGCCGAGGATGGTCAACAGCATCACCGGCCCGGCCATGCCGAACGCGATGCGCCAGGTTCGGTGCTTGAGTGGCAGACGCAGCTTCAAGCCGCTGACGAACAGCGAAAACAGCACCGCGACTTCAGTGAGGTGCTCCATCCAGCGCGCAGAGTTTTTGATGTCCAGGTGCAACAGGTCGACGCCCAGCGGGCCGATGCCTACCCCCAGCAACAGGCACACCGCCGAGGTGGTGACCGGCATCCAGCGCAGGTAGGAGGAGGTGAGGGCAAGGGTGAGCAAGACAGTGCCCAGTACGGCCATCCATAGAATAAAAGTCATCGAGCGTGCACCGAGGCCGTGGTCTGTTCAGGTTGGAGGACCGCGGCCGGTGACGGGTTCAATGTGATTGGATCAACTGCGAGCCAATGGTTTTCACGCGGATCATGTCCATCAGCTGGCGCAATCCCGGCTGCGGCTGGCGCCGGCTCGGGTAATACATGCACAACGGCTCGCCCATGCAGGCCCAGTCGGGCATGACCTCCACCAGGCGACCGTCCTTGAGCTCCTGCTGCACGCGGTTGGACAGGCAGTAGGCGATGCCCACCCCTTGCAGCGCCGCATTGACGATGGTCTCGGTGTCGGCTGCGCTGAAGTGGCCGGGCACGTCGATGCGTTGCTGGCGACTGCCGTTGCCCAGTTCCCACTTATAGGTAGTGTTGTCGCCCAGGTACATGCGGATGCAGGCGTGTTGTAGCAGGTCTTTGGGCTCCTGCGGCGTGCCCCGGCGGGCCAGGTAGGCGGGCGACGCGACCACGATCCAGCGCAACTCACCGGTCAAGGGCACGGCGACCATGTCCTGGGGCACGGTGGCACCGTAGCGGATACCGGCGTCGTAGCCCTCGGCGATGATGTCGATCATCTGGTCCTGCACGATCAGGTCCACGCGCAGTTGCGGGTAGGTGGCGCAGAAGTCCCCGAGGATCGGCGCCAGCAGCAATACCGCCGCATCCCGCGGCACGTTCAAGCGCAGCCGGCCAATCGGTGCTTCGCGGTACAACTCCAGGGTGTCGAGGCCGTCCTTGATGGTGGCGAAGCCCTGGTTGAGTTTTTCTGCCAGCAGCGAGCCGGCATCGGTGGGTTCGACGGCACGGCTGGTGCGGTACAGCAGTTTGACCCCCAGGCGGGTTTCCAGGTTGCGCATGGTGTGGCTCAGGGCCGAGGTGGTCACACCCAATTCGTGGGCAGCATGGCGAAAGCTGCGACGGCGGATGATCGCCATGAACACGTTGAGATCGGCCAGTTCGGAACGGTTGAAAGCAGCCATTTTCAAGTCTCTTATGCAGGAGTTCGGCTGGGTGCGGCGTTGAGCCCGATTCAACCGTGGATGACTTAGGGTAATTGTTTTTCCAGGCATTATTGCAAGCCACTGGATTTTTTCATGCGCGTCGAGACCATCCGAATTAGCCTCGCGCCTCCTGCGGAATCGCCATAGCGACCTCTTTGGACGATAAACGACACCGGGTCAGACATGCCCATTGAACGAGTGTTCAGCTTGAACTATGTTGACCGCATCCGCCCGTTTGCAACAGAACGGGTTAGCGCTGTTTCTTCTTGAACGAGAGGCTCTGGCATGCGGTTTTCCCCCTTCGTCGAACGAATTGCAGGGCAGGGCGTAGCCGCCTGGGACATCCACCACGCGGCGTTTCACGCCGCCAGCCAGGGCGAAGACATCATCATTCTCAGCGTCGGCGACCCGGATTTCGCCACGCCGTCCTTTATTACCGATGCTGCCGTCAGCGCCTTGCGCGAAGGCGACACCCACTACACCGAAATCCCTGGCCGCCCGGCACTGCGCGAAGCGATTGCAGCACGCTACAGCCAGACGCTGGCACGCCCGCTGGACGGCGCAAATGTGATCACGGTGGCCGGCGCGCAGAACGCCTTGTTCGTCACGTCGCTGTGCCTGTTGCAGGCCGGTGACGAGGTGCTGGTGCTCGACCCGATGTACGTCACCTACGAAGCCACGCTCAAGGCCAGCGGCGCCACACTGGTACGCGTGCCGTGTTACCCTGAGTCGGGCTTTCGCGTCGATCCGGCGCTGCTCGCCGCCGCGATCACCCCGCGGACACGGGCGATTTTCTTCTCCAACCCGAACAACCCCACCGGCGTGGTCCTTGACGCACAGGAGTTGCAGGCCATCGCTGAACTGGCCATCGCCCATGACCTGTGGGTCGTGGTGGATGAGGTCTACGAAAGCCTGGTGTTCGACGGCGAGTACCACAGCCTCGCCGCGCTGCCGGGCATGGCCGAGCGCTGCGTGGTGATTGGCAGCCTGTCCAAGTCCCACGCGATGACCGGTTGGCGCATCGGCTGGCTCATCGCCACGCCCGAACTGATCGCCCATGCCGAAACCCTGGTGCTCAGCATGCTGTACGGCTTGCCCGGCTTTGTGATGGAAGCCGCCACCGCCGCCGTGCTGGCCCATGATGAAGTGACCCGGGGCATGCGCGAGATCTACCGGCGCCGCCGCGACCTGGTGGTGGCCGGGCTGAGTGCCTGCCCCGGAATCCAGGTACAGGTGCCGCAAGCGGGGATGTTCGTGCTGGTGGACGTGCGCGGCACCGGCTTGGGCTCCCTGGATTTTGCCTGGCGTCTATTTCGCGAAGCCGGGGTATCGGTGCTGGACGCGGCGGCCTTCGGCGAGCCCGCGCAAGGTTTTGTGCGGTTGTCGTTCACCCTCAGTGAAGAGCGCCTGGCACAGGCCTGCCAACGTATCGCGCAGTTTGTCGCCAAGCTGGCCGGTGAGCCACGTATCGCCGCCACGTCCAGGGTTGAAGTGGCGCAACCCGTCGCAGCCAAGAAGATGATCGAGGTCATCGACCTGCACAAGCGCTTCGGCAATATCGAAGTGCTCAAGGGCATTTCCCTCACGGCCCACGAAGGCGAGGTGATCTCGCTGATCGGCGCCAGCGGCTCGGGCAAAAGCACCTTGCTGCGCTGTATCAACATGCTCGAAGTGCCGGACCAGGGCAGCATTCATGTGGACGGCGAGAGCATCAAGCTCAACTACGGCCGCCCCGGCGCGCCCCTGGTCGCGGATGCCAGGCAGTTGGTACGGATTCGCTCGACCCTGGGCATGGTGTTCCAGAACTTCAACCTGTGGCCCCATCGCACGGTGCTCGAAAACCTCATCGAAGCCCCCACCCAGGTGTTGCGCGAAAGCCGCGCCGAGGCCATCGAACGCGCAGAAAGCCTGCTCGACCGCGTCGGCCTGGCCGCCAAGCGCAACGAATACCCGGCCTTCCTTTCCGGTGGCCAGCAACAGCGCGTAGCGATTGCCCGGGCGCTGGCCATGCGGCCCAAAGTCATGCTGTTCGACGAACCCACTTCGGCCCTCGACCCGGAGTTGGTGGGCGAAGTGCTGCGGGTGATCCGTTCCCTGGCTGAAGAGGGGCGCACCATGATCCTGGTCACCCATGAAATGGCATTCGCCCGGGATGTGTCGTCGAAAGTGGCGTTCCTGCACCAAGGCATGATCGAAGAAACCGGCTCGCCGGACGCGGTGTTTATCGACCCACGCAGTGAACGTTGCCGACAGTTCGTCAACGCGCATCAAACTCGCTAACTCCAGAAAAAGACGGGGCAAAATCATGAAATCCAAGCGTATGGCAACATGGTTGGGCAGTGCAGTGCTGATGCTGGCCGCAGGTTTCTCCTGGGCGGCCGACAAACCCATCGTGTTTGCGGTGGCGGCCGAACCCTACCCGCCGTTTACCGTGAAGGGCGGTAACGGCCAGTGGTCCGGGTTCGAGGTGGACCTGATCCACAAGCTCTGTGAAGGCATGAAAGCCGAATGCCAGATCAAGGAATTGGCGTGGGACGGCATTATTCCCTCGCTGCTGGCGAAGAAGATCGACGTGATTTTCTCGTCGATGTCGGTGACCGACGAGCGCGAAAAACAGATCGCGTTCAGCCGCGCCTACTACGATTCCCTGCTGGGCGTTGCGGGGCCGAAAGGCAGCGAAGTCGAGATCTCCCCGGCGGGCCTCAAGGGCAAGTTGATCGGCGTGCAGATCTCCACGGTCAGCGCCAATTACCTGAAAAAGTATTACGAAAACATCGCCGACCTCAAGTACTACGACACCCAGGAATCGGCCAACGCCGACCTGATTGCCGGGCGTATCGACTACATGATGGCCGACGACACCGCCATCGCCATGATGGTCAAGACCCCGGAAGCCAGCGGCCTGGCGCACATCGCCAGCGTGCCCTACGACCCGATCATCGGCCGTGGCGTCGGCGCTGGCCTGCGCAAGGAAGACACCGCGCTCAAGGCCCGGCTGGACAAGGCTATTGGCGAATTGTTGGTGAGCAAGGACTACGACGACCTGTCGCAGCACTATTTCGGCCTGTCGGTCAGCCCGTGCAAGCGCACCGATACCCCGGCGTTCGTGAGCAAGACCTGTGACAGCCCGTACCCGCAAATCGCCCAGAAGACCGAATAACCATGTTCGATCTTCTCGGCTTCGGCGAACAAGGGTGGGGCCATGCGTTGCTCAAGGGGTTATGGATGACCCTGCAGATCTCCGCCGGGTCGTTTGCGGTGGGCTTGCTGATCGGCCTGGTGGTGGCCTGCGCCAAGCTCAGCGCGCCGCGCCCGATCGCGCTGCTGATGCGCGGCTACACCACGGTGTTCCGCGCGGTGCCGGAACTGCTGCTGATTCTGCTGCTGTATTACGCCGGCTCCATGGGCCTCAACGCGCTGATGCTGTGGCTGGGCTTCGCCCAAGTGAATATCAGCGGCCCGCTGGTGGCGATCCTGGTGCTGGGCCTGGTGCAGGGCGCCTACGCCTCGGAGATTTTTCGCGCGGCGATTTTGGCGATCCCTCACGGGCAGATCGAAGCGGCGCGGGCTTTTGGCCTGAGCGGGCTGGGGCTGTTCCGGCGGGTGACGCTGCCGATCATGGCGCCGTTCGCCCTGGCCGGCATGTCCAACCTGTGGATCAACCTGATCAAGGACAGCGCCTTGATCAGCGTGGTTGGCACCAACGAGCTGCTGTACACCGCCAAGCAGGCGGCGGGGTCGACCCGCCAATACCTGCTGTTCTACCTCACGGCCGCCGCCTTGTATTACCTGGTGACGCTGGCTTCCAACTACCTGTCCGGGCGCCTGGAGCGCCGTATCCGTCGCTGGATGCCGGTTGTCGAGTGAGGCACACATGCCTGAGTGGATAAGCTACTACGCCGGGCTCATCGCCAAGGGATTGCAGACCACCTTGTCGCTGCTGGTGATTTCGGCGGTACTCGGTTTTGCCCTGGCGGTCCTGGTGGCGCTGGCACGGTTGTCGCGGCGCAAGTGGCTGGCGCGCAGTGCACTGGCCTACACCAGCGTGCTGCGCGGTACGCCGCTGCTGATCCAGATCTACATTTTCTACTATGGCCTGGGCAGCCTGTTCGCCCAGTTCCCGATGATCCGTGGCAGCTTACTCTGGCCGTATCTGCGCGATGGCTACTGGTACATCGTGTTCGCCCTGGTGTTGTCGGTAGGCGCCTATGTCGGCGAGGTGATTCGCGGTGGCCTGCTGGCGGTGCCCAAAGGCGAGATGGAAGCGGCCTCGGCATTCGGCATGACACCGCGTCAGGCCTTGCTGCGCGTGCGCTTGCCACGGGCGATGCGCCTGTTGCTGCCGACCCTGGCCGGGGAGACGGTGATGCTGCTCAAATCCACCGCGCTGGCGTCGACCATTGCCGTGGTCGACCTGCTCGGCGCCGCCAACGTGGTGCGCGCGCAGACCTTGCAGATCTACCAGCCGCTGCTGCTGGTGGCGGGCGTCTACCTGTGCCTGACCTTCCTCATCGAAGGCGTCTACGCCATCGCCGAACGGCGCGGTACGCCGCTGCGCAGGTCGGCCGGATAAACCGTTGTCACAGGCTGTGGTCGGCGCCGAATGCGCCCTGACGCAAGCCTTGTACCCAGCAGCGGCAGATATGCAGCCCGTTGGCGGGGCTGAAGGTGCCGGGGTTGAGGCAGCCCTCGAGCCAGAGTCCGTCGAGCATCGCCGACAGGCCGATGGCGGCCAGGTGGCTGTCGTGGATCAGCAGGTTTTCGCTGCGGGCCAGGTCGTCCAGCAGGCGTCGGATCAACCCCAGGTAGGTGTGGTAACTGTTTTCGTGGGACTGGTTAACGTGGGGTGAGTGGCGGATCAGGCTCCAGAACACCACCCACACGCCGAGCAGGTCGGGGTCCATGACCCGTGGCGAGAACGAGGCGCTGAGAAACGCGTCCAGCCGTGCGGCGGCGCCGTCAGCCAACTCGACCTGTTCCCACAGCGCAGTGGTCAGTTCGTCGGCGAGCTTGTGGTAGGTCTCGGCGATCAACGCGTCGATGCTGCCGAAATGGTGGTTGAGCAAGCCCACCGATACACCGGCTTCGGAGGCGATACGGCGCACGGAAATCCCCGCGTGCCCGTCGCGGGCCAGGCAGGTGAGGGCGGCGGCGATCAGCAGGTCGCGGCGCTCGTCGGGGTCGGCACGGCGCAGTTTGGGAGGGTCGACGGTCATGGGCAGGCCTTTGATGGAAACACCACAGCGCTCAGGTTAGTTGAACGTCTGTTCACTCTCTAGCGATTAATTGATGAGAAGAGGGCAAGGCATGGCAAACGACCTTTCGTGGCAGGTCACCGGCGACGCCGGCAACCCGCTGCACATCGGCGCCTGGCGCTTCGAAGGCGACGGCAGCGGGCCAAGGGTGCACCTGCAGGCGGGGGTGCACGCGGATGAAATCGCCGGCATGCTGGTACTGCATCAGCTGTTGCCGCGCTTACAGGCGTGTCAGGACCAAGGCCGCCTCAAGGGCTGCGTCACCGTGGTGCCCCAGGCCAACCCGTTCGGCATCGGCCAGTTCCGCCAGGGGCGTTTGCTGGGGCGCTTTCATGAAGCGACCGGGCAGAACTTCAACCGTGCCTTCGATCATTCCCTGGCCATGGCGCGCCCGGCGAGCAACCTGGCGCAGTGGCAAAAGCGCCTGGTGCAACTGGCCGCCGAGGCCGACCTGGTGCTGGACCTGCACACCGATGACGAAGCGCTGCCGTACCTCTACATCCACCGCAGCTTCTGGCCCGGCCAGGGCCTGGCGTTGGCGGCGGCCTTGCGCGTGGACCTGGTGATCGTCTGGGATGAGGGCGGTGATGGCTCCTTTGAAGAGACCATCATCAACCATGCATCGCCGCAACTGGCCGCGACCGTTGAGCTGCGCGGGCAGGCGGACGTCAGCGATGCGCTGGCGCAACAGGATGCCGACGGCCTGTGGGCGTGGTTGTGCATCAATGGCGTGGTCGACGAAGTAGCCGCCATTAACGAGTGGCCGGGCGACGTGGTCGACATGGGCTGCATGGAAACCATCCTGGCACCTTGCGCCGGCGTGCTGGTGTTCGAGAAAGCCCTGGGGGATTACGTGGAGGAAGGCCAGCCTTTTGCACGCATCATCGGCCGCCCCGGTGACCCGTCTTCCGAAGTGATCCTGCACGCCGCCCAGGCCGGCCGCATGGTCACCGGCCACCGCGAACGCCTGGTGGCACAGGGGGCGGTAGTCGCCAAGTTCACCGGGACGCGTCTATCCGCCAGCTACAGCGGCGGCGTGCTGGACCCGTAGCGGCGTCTGTGTGGGAGGGGGCGTGCCCCCGATTGCGGTGGATCAGCTGTAGATGAGTTGACTGGCCTGGTGCTATCGGGGGCAAGCCCCCTCCCACATTTTTAGCGCAGTGTGTCATTGCTCGAAGTGTGATCCCAACCGCTTCAACCGCCACATCGCACTGTCCAGGTGCGGGCTGGCACAGATATGCACCATCTACCGGGGCTTGATCGAGTGCCTGCGTGAGGAAATCTCACGGACTCTCTAAGCGCTCCAGCAACAGCCGCTCCAGGGTCTCCACCGGCAGCGGCCGGCTGAACAGATAGCCCTGGATCTGATCACAGCCGGCCTCCTTCAAGAACGCCAGTTGCGCCTGGGTTTCCACGCCCTCGGCTACTACCCGCAGGCTGAGGCTGTGGGCCAGTTCGATGATGGTACGGGTGATCGCCGCGTCCTGCGGGTTGCTGGTTACCTCGCGGATGAACGCGATGTCGATCTTCAGCGTGTCGATGGGAAACCGCCGCAGGTACGCCAGGCTCGAATAGCCGGTGCCGAAGTCGTCGATGGAAATCTTCACCCCCATGGCGTGCAGCCGCTGCAGGCTGGCGATGGTGTGCTGGGTGTTTTCCATCAACGAACCTTCGGTCAGTTCCACTTCCAGCCAATGGGGTTCGACTCCGGTGCGGGCCAGGGTGCGTGCGATATCGGCGATCAGGTCGCCTTCGATCAATTGATGGCCGGAGACGTTCACCGACACCTCCACCGGGCCAATCGCGCCGCGTTGCCACTTTGCGATCTGCTGGCAGACCTGCTCGATCACCCAGCGCCCCACGGGGACGATCAAGCCCAGGCTTTCCAGGATCGGTATAAATACCGCTGGCGACACCGCGCCGTATTCCGGCCTTTCCCAACGCAGCAGCGCTTCGAGGGCGCAGATGCGACCGCTCGGCACCTCGACCTTGGGTTGGTAATGCACCGTGAAGTCATTACGCGCTACCGCTTGGCGCAAGTCGTTTTCCAGGGACTGGTGCGCCAGGTCATGCACGCTCATGCCGATCTGGCGTTGCGTCAGCTCACGGGAGTGGCTGGCCAGGTCGCCGCGTTCCTTGAGCCGCAGCAGGTTGCGCACCCGCAACCATAGCTCGACACGTTCCACCGGCTTGCTGATGAATTCCTCGGCGCCGGTTTCAAGCCCGCTGACACGGGCGCTCGGTTCACTGAGGGCCGACAGCATGATGATCGGAATACCCGCCGTGGTTTCATCGCCCTTCAATTGGCTGGCGACTTCATAGCCGTCCATGCCCGGCATCATGATGTCCAGCAGGATCAGGTCCGGCGGCTGCCGGGCCACCAACTGCAAGGCTTCTTCGCCGCTGCTCGCGCTCAGGGTCTGGTAGCCCTCATGTTGCAGCAGGGTTTCCAGGAGTTTGCGCACCTGGGGTTCATCATCAACGATCAACAACGTTGCGGGTTGGCTGGCCATGGAGAGGACTCATGTGAGAGGGCGGATGTGCTGTTGCAGCAAGGTGTCGATCACCTGGTACAGCTCTTTGTAACGCAGCGGCTTGATGATGTAGGCATCGCACCCCGCGAGTCGGGTCTTTTCGCGGTCTTCTTTCATCGCCATTGCCGTCAGGGCGATCACCGGGATGTGAGCGGTGAGCGGGTCGCGCTTGAGCAGGGCGGTGGCGGCCAGCCCGTCCATGCCGGGCAACTGGATGTCCATCAGGATCAGCGCCGGTTGCTGTTCGCGGGCCAGGGTCAGGCCGGTTTCGGCATCCGCGGCCCACAGCACCGTGTGACCGGCATTGACGAGTAACAGACGCGCCAGGCGCATGTTGGCTTCGTTGTCTTCAACAATCAGGATGTGGGGCATGCAGCCTCCGGGGCGCGGTGCAGCGGCAGCCAGGCGACGAACCGCGCCCCGCAGCCTTCACGGCTGGCCACGGCGACACTGCCGCCATGCAGGTCGGTCAACCGCTTGACCATCGCCAGCCCCAGGCCAGTGCCTTCGAATTTGCGTGCCAGGCTGCTGTCGATCTGGCTGAACGCCTTGAACAACTTGTCCATGTCCGCCTCGGCGATCCCGATGCCAGTGTCGCTGACGCTGAGTTCGAGGAACGGCTGATGAGCGCCGTCGGGCAAGGCAAAGCGGTACACCGGCCAGTCGCCGGGAATGTGCCCGACCTGTGCGCGGGGCACCTGGCGCACTGTCAAGGTCACTGAGCTGCCGTGTGCGCTGAACTTTACGGCGTTGGCCAGCAGGTTGTAGACGATCTGTTTGGTCTTGCGCAGGTCCAGCTGCAAAAGGCCAAGGTCTTCGGGACACTCCAGCTTCAATTGGATGCGTTGCAGCGCCGCCTTTTCCCGCACGATGAGCAGGCTGTTGGCCAACAGCCCCGCCAGTTCTGCGTTTTCCAGTTCCAGCTCCATCATCCCGGCCTCGACCTTGGACAGGTCGAGAATGTCGTTGATCAACGACAACAAGTGCTGGCCGCTGGTGAAAATGTCGCCGATGTATTCGCGCTGGGTCTCGCTCATGTCGCCGACCAGGCCATCCTTGAGCGCCTCGGAAAAGCCGATGACCGCGTTCAGTGGCGTGCGCAGTTCATGGGACATGGTGGCGAGGAATTCGGACTTCATGTGACTGGCGTGTTCCAGCTCCAGGTTCTTTTCTTCCAGCGCCCGCTCGAAGCCTTTGCGCTCGGCTTCTTCCTGCTTGCGCGCGGTGTTGTCGGTGCCGATCAGCAAGTAGCCGATGATGGTGTCATGTCGGTTGCGCAGGGCGGTGACCGAGACCATGGCCGACAGACGACTGCCGTCCTTGCGGATGTAGGTCAGCTCGTAGATGTCTTCGATACCCCGCGAGGCCTTGAATACCAGCGCTTCGAAGCCCGGCGTGATCGGCGTATCCAGTTCCAGGCTGAGGGCGGCGGCGCGGGTGATCAGCTCGATCGGGTCGGAAATATCGGCCGGCGTGATGCGGTTGACCACATCGGCGGCGGCATAACCGAGCATGCGTTCGGCGCCGACGTTGAAGATCTGGATCACGCCTTTCTCGTCGGTGGCGATGCTGGAAAAGTACGCGCTGTTGAAGATTGCGTCTTGCAGGGCGCCGGTCTTGAGCAGGGTTTTCTGCCGCTTGAACTCGACGATCTTTTCAGCCCGCGATTGCGGTTGTTCGGGTAACGGTGTGTCCATCGCTTTGGCGTTCCGTGACGTTCAGGCCCGCCATCGTCAAGCGGCGATGGCGCAGAGCATGCTCACAGAAGATCGCTGGGGGGCGACGAGGAGGAGATGAGGTCCTTGGACAATAGCAGAGATTATGGCGTTTTGATGGCGGGCTACGGGCTATCTCGCTTCAAATGGATACCCTCGGGTGAAATTGGGTACTTTTCGGATTAATGGCTGATGAAACGTTTCATCTGTCGATAAATGATCGACGCAAGCGCTTGCGTAAGGAAATGTTTCTACATTAGAGTCGGCCCACTGACGACAAAAATAATAAAACCAGGAGCTCATCCATGAGCCTTGAACCCTTGCTCGAGATGCAGGGCATCAGCAAAACCTTCAACGGTTTGCGCGTGCTCAAGAATGTCGGCCTGAAGGTCTACCCCGGCGAAATCCACGCCTTGATGGGGGAGAACGGCGCCGGCAAATCGACGCTGATGAAGATCCTTTCCGGCGCCTACCAAGCCGACCCCGGCGGTGAAATCCGTATCGCCGGCCAGCCCATCCCCACGTTCGACCCCGCCACCGCCAAAGCCCTTGGCATCGCCGTGATCTACCAGGAACTGAGCCTTTGCCCCAACCTGAGCGTGGCCGAGAACATCTACCTGGGCCGTGAACTGCGACGCGGCTGGACCATCGACCGCAAAGGCATGCAGGCCGGTTGCATCGAAGTGCTGCAACGTCTGGGCGCGGAGTTCACTCCAGCCACGCAGGTCAGCAGCCTGTCGATTGCCGAGCGCCAATTGGTGGAAATCGCCCGCGCCTTGCACGCCCACGCCAAGATCCTGGTGATGGACGAACCGACTACGCCGCTGTCATCCCGGGAGACCGACCGCCTGTTCGCGCTGATCAAACAGCTGCGCAACCAGGGCCTGGCGATCATCTATATCAGCCACCGCATGGCGGAGATCTACGAGTTGTCGGACCGCGTCTCGGTGCTGCGCGACGGCCAGTACATCGGCGAACTGACCCGCGAGGCGCTGTCGGCCGAAGTGCTGGTGAAGATGATGGTGGGTCGCGACTTGTCAGGGTTCTACAAGAAGGAGCACGCCGCCTATAACCCCGGCAACGTGGTGATGCGCGTGCGCGACATGGCCGATGGCAAGCGCGTGCGTCAGTGCAGTTTCGACCTGCACGCCGGTGAAGTGCTGGGCATCGCCGGGCTGGTCGGGGCAGGGCGCACCGAACTGGCGCGCCTGATCTTCGGCGCCGACCCACGCACCTCGGGCACCCTGGAAGTGGTCGGCAAGACCGTCACCCAGTTGCGCACCCCGGCGGATGCGATCCGTGCCGGTGTCGTCTACCTCACCGAAGACCGCAAGGCCCAGGGCCTGTTCCTGGATATGAGCGTGGCGGACAACATCAATGTCTGCGCCTGCGTGCCGGATGCTTATGCCGGCGGTGTGCTGGATCTCGGGCATGCCGCGCAGCGCGCCACCGAGGCGATCAAGTCGCTGTCGATTCGGGTGGCGTCGGGCAAGGTCAACGTCGGTGCGTTGTCCGGTGGCAACCAACAGAAGGTGCTGCTGGCGCGGCTGCTGGAGGTCAAGCCGCACGTGCTGATCCTCGATGAGCCCACCCGTGGCGTCGACATCGGCTCCAAGTCCGAGATCTACCGCATCATCAACCAATTGGCCCAGGCCGGCGTCGGCATCGTGGTGATCTCCAGCGAGCTGCCGGAAATCATCGGCACCTGCGACCGCGTGCTGATCATGCGCGAAGGCCGGTTGGTCGCAGAAGTCGGCGGCGCCTCCGGCGACGCTATTTCCCAGGAACGTATTATTGACCTCGCCACCGGTGGCGATCAGGTGGTGGCCCATGGCTGAATTGAATATTGCAACAACCGGCAAGGCAGAGCGCGCCCGCGAGCTGATGCGCACGGTCGGCATGTTGCCGGTACTGATCTTGCTGCTGGTGGGCTTTGCCCTGGCCAGCGAGAACTTCCTGACGGTACAGAACCTGTCGATCATCACCCAGCAGGCGTCGGTGAACGTGGTGCTGGCGGCGGGCATGACCTTTGTGATCCTCACGGCGGGCATCGACCTCTCGGTGGGCGCGATCCTCGCCGCATCGGCGGTGGTGGCGCTGCAGGCGTCGATGTCGCCGCAGTTCGGCATGTTCGGGATTGCCGCCGGTATCGGCTTCGGGTTGTTGCTGGGCCTGGTCAATGGCGGCTTGATCGCCTTTATGCGCCTGCCGCCGTTTATCGTCACCCTCGGTGCACTCACGGCCATGCGCGGCCTGGCCCGGCTATTGGCGGACGACAAGACCGTGTTCAACCCGGACCTGCCGTTTGCCTTTATCGGCAACGACTCGATCCTCGGGGTGCCGTGGCTGGTGGTAATCGCCGTGGCAGTGGTGGCGTTGTCGTGGTTCATCCTGCGCCGCACCGTGATGGGCGTGCAGATCTACTCGGTGGGCGGCAACCCGGAAGCGGCGCGGCTGTCGGGGATCAAGGTGTGGAAGGTGCTGCTGTTCGTCTACGCCATGTCCGGCGCGTTGGCCGGGCTGGGCGCGGTGATGAGCGCGTCGCGCCTGTTCGCTGCCAATGGCCTGCAACTGGGGCAATCCTACGAGCTGGATGCGATTGCCGCGGTGATCCTCGGCGGCACCAGCTTTACCGGCGGTGTCGGCACCATCGGCGGCACGCTGATCGGCGCGCTGATCATCGCGGTACTCACCAACGGCCTGGTGCTGCTGGGCGTCTCGGACATCTGGCAGTACATCATCAAAGGCATCGTGATCATCGGCGCGGTGGCGCTGGATCGTTATCGCCAGTCCGGCGCACGGACCTGAACTCACTCCAACAACAATCACAAGAGAGACCCCTATGAACCTCAAACGTATCTTTCCGGTCATTGCCTTGGCTGCCCTGATGTCCCAAGCCGTCGAAGCCCGCGAGTTGAAGGCCCTCGGCATCAGCATGGGCTCGCTGGGCAACCCGTATTTCGTGACCCTGGCCGATGGCGCAACCGCCCGGGCCAAGGAGCTGAACCCCAACGTCAAGGTCACCTCGGTGTCGGCCGACTATGACCTGAGTAAGCAGTTTTCGCAGATCGACAACTTCATCTCGTCCAAGGTCGATCTGATCCTGATCAACGCCGTCGACCCGTCCGCCATGGCCTCGGCGATCAAGAAAGCCCGCGATGCCGGCATCGTTGTGGTGGCCGTGGATGTGGACGCGAAAGGGGTGAACGCCACGGTGCAGACCGACAACGTCGAAGCCGGAAAGCTGGCCTGCCAGTACCTGGTGGACAAGCTCTCCGGCAAGGGCAATGTGATCATCCAGAACGGTCCGCAGGTCACCGCCGTGACCGATCGCGTCAAGGGTTGCAAGGCCGCACTGGCCGCCGCGCCGCAGATCAAGGTGCTGTCCGATGACCAGGACGGCAAAGGCTCCCGCGAAGGCGGCCTGAACGTGATGCAGGGCTACCTCACGCGCTTCCCGAAAATCGACGGTCTGTTCGCGATCAACGACCCGCAAGCCATCGGCAGCGACCTGGCGGCCAAACAGCTCAAGCGCAGCGGCATCATTATTACCTCGGTGGACGGTGCGCCGGACATCGAGAACGCGCTGAAAACCGACACACAGATTCAGGCGTCGGCCAGCCAGGACCCTTGGGCCATGGCGCAGACCGCCGTCAACGTGGGCAACGATATTCTCAATGAGAAAGCCCCGGCCGAAGCGGTTACCCTGCTCACGCCAAAACTGATCACCCGCGACAACGTCGCTACGTACAGCGGTTGGTCGAGCAAACATTGATCCCTTGAGAGGAACAGCGTCGTGGTCACCATGGATGACGTGGCAAGCAGGGCGGGGGTGTCGACGTCGACGGTGTCCCATGTGTTGAACGGTACCCGCAAGGTCAGTCCGGCAACGGTGCACGCGGTACAGCAAGCGATCCAGGCGCTGGGTTACATCCCCAACACCCTGGCGCGTTCGCTGGCACGGTCGAGCACCAGCACGATTGGCGTGGCGATCTCTGCGCTGTCCAACCATTATTTCAGCGAAACCGTGCACGCGATTGAAACCGAGTGCGCCAGGCACGGCTACATGATGCTGTTTGTCGATACCCACGACGACCCGGAACACGAGCTGCGGGTCGTCACGGCATTGCACCATCGGCGGGTGGACGGCATTGTGCTGGCGCCCTCGAACGGCTCCAAGGCCCTGGAGTATCTGCGGGCCAACGAAATCCCGGCGGTATTGGTGGACCGCATGATGAGCGAACAATTCGACCAGGTCGGGGTGGAGAACACGCAGTCCACCCAGGCCTTGGTTACCCACTTGATCAAACACGGGCACCGGCGCATCGGCTTTATCGCCGGGCGTGAGGGGTTCAGCACCACCGATGAGCGGGTTGCCGGGTACCGCGCGGCACTGCAAGGCGCGGGGCTGGCGTTCGATCCGCACTTGTTGGTCAATGGCGGCTCCAACACCGAGCCAGCGCGTCAGGCGACGGTGCAGTTGCTGGGCCTGGCGCAGCCACCCACGGCGATCATGGCCGGCAACAACCTGATGACCCTTGGCGCCATGCAGGCCCTGCGTGATGCGCAGATCGACGTACCGGCGCAGATGGCCCTGGTGGGTTTTGATGATTTCGATTGGGCGGATTTCTTCGTGCCGCGCCTGACCCTGATCGCGCAGCCGGTCCAGGCACTGGGCACGCAGGCAGTGAACCTGTTGTTGCAGCGCATGGCGTCGCCCGACGCCCCCACTCACAGCGTGCGCCTGGCGCCGACCCTGCAATGGCGTAATTCATGTGGCTGTAATGGATTGGAATGACCCCCTTATGAGCAGTCCCGTTTCCCTCGGCATCGACCTCGGCACCTCGGAACTCAAGGCCATCCTCATGGACCTCGACGGTACGGTGCTGGCCCATGCTGGCGTGCGCTTGAGTGTGTCGCGGCGCCATAGCGGCTGGTCCGAGCAGGCGCCGGAAGATTGGTGGCAGGCGTGTTTGCAGGCGCTTGCCGAATTGCGCGAGCATCCCGGATTTGCCCGCGTGGCCTGTATCGGCCTGTCGGGGCAGATGCATGGCGCGGTGCTGCTGGGCAAGGACAACCGCGTGTTGTACCCGGCGATCCTGTGGGACGACTCCCGTGCCGTCGCCGAGGCCGATGAGTTGGGCCCGGTGTTTGCCGACATCACCGGCAGCCTGCCCATGGCCGGGCTGACGGCGCCGAAACTGCTGTGGCTGCAACGCCATGAGCCCGAGGTGTTCAAGGCCATTGATTGTGTGCTGTCGCCCAAGGATTACCTGCGCTTGCGTCTGAGTGGCGAGCGCATCAGCGAGATGTCCGATGCAGCGGGGACGTTGTGGCTGGATGTGGCGCGGCGTGAGTGGTTCGCGCCGATGCTGCGGGCGACGGGCCTGTCGCCGGAGCAGATGCCAAGACTGGTCGAGGGCGGTGCCGCAAGTGCTGTGTTGACGGCGCAGGAGCTGGGCTTGTCTTCCTCAGTGGTGATTGCCGGCGGAGGTGGTGACAACCCGGTAGCGGCCGTGGGGATCGGGGCGATCAGTGCCGGTGATGGCTTCATCACCCTCGGCACCAGCGCTGCCATTGTCGCGATTACCGATCACGCAGCCGGTAATCCCGCGAGTGCCGTGCACAGCTTCTGCCATGCGCTGCCTGATCGCTGGTACACCATGGGCGCCATGCTGGCCGGCGCCAGTTGCCTGCGTTGGGTCACGCGTCTCACGGGAACCGCGGATGAGCAAACCTTGCTGGACCAGGTGCAGGCGCAACTGCCGATCGAACAGGCAGTACCGCTCGGTACGCCGTTGTTCCTGCCGTACCTGGCCGGTGAACGCACCCCGCATAACGACCCGCTGCTGCGCGGTGGCTTCATGGGCCTGGGCCATGACTGCACGCCGGCGATGCTCGGTTATGCGGTGATGGAAGGCGTGGGGTTCGGGCTGCTGGATGCGTTGCGCGCGGTGCAATCAGCGGGGGCTGACGTGGGCGCCTGCGCGTTGGTGGGTGGTGGTGCGCGCAGTGAGTACTGGGCGCAGTTGCTGGCCAACATCCTGCAACGGGACATCTTCACCCTGCACGGCAGCGAATTGAGCGCGTGTATCGGTGCGGCGAAGCTGGGGTTTGTGGCGATAGGGCAAGGCGCGCAATTGCTCGCGGCGGGGATGCGGGTCAAGGCCCGGTACAGGCCAGACCTTACGCCGCAGCCCGTATTGGAGGCGCGATATCGCAAGTTTCAAGGTTTGCTGAGCGCGGCCAAGGCCCTTCACGAGTAGCCTTCTGTAGTGAGCTGGCTTATCTGGGTGGCCTGTTTTGGTGAACGGCCTGTTGTGGCGAGCGGGCCTGCCCCGCGTTGGGCTGCGAAGCAGCCCCAAACCCAGGCGCCATGGTTTTCCTGTAGAAACGCGGTGATGCTAAAAGGGGCCGCTTCGCGCCCCAACGCGGGGCAAGCCCGCTCGCCACAACAAGCCCGCTCTCCACATCAGGACCCACAACAAGCTACTGCCGCTAGTCGCCCAAGGGCGGCAGACGCCGTTTCACCGGGGTTTTCTTGACAATGGCCGTGTTGGTTTCAGCGTAGGCGTTGAGCCGGTCAAGCAGGCTATCCAGGTGATCCATGGTGCGCACATGCAGGCGTGCGATGAAGCAATCCTCCCCAGTCACCTTGTCACACTCGGTAAACTCGGGGATCGCCTGGATCTGTCGCTCCACCTCATGCAATTTGCCGGGCAAGGGGCGGATGCGCACGATGGCCTGCAGCAGGTAGCCGAAGTGCCTGGGGTCGATGTCGACGGTGTAGTGGGTCAGCACGCCGCGCTCTTCGAGACGCCGCAGGCGTTCGCCGACGCTCGGCGAAGACAGCCCGGTAATCCCGGCCAGGGCCTTGAGGGACAGACGCGAGTCGTCCATCAAAGCGGCGATCAGTTGCTGGTCGATGGTGTCAATCATGGTGTCCACCTAATAAGTAAAGGCAACTCAAGGCTTTTGCCTTTTTTAGTCGCTGGAGCCGGTCTCGACCAGATTGCCATAATTGAGCCTCACTTGAGGAGCTTCAATCATGGATACATCCATCCGTCGCGGGTCGTGGGAAATGGTTGCCGCCATGCTGATCTCGGGCACCATTGGCTGGTTTGTCCTGGTCTCCGGCGTATCGGTGATCGAAGTGGTGTTCTGGCGCTGTGTGATCGGCGGGCTGACGTTGTTGTTGGTGTGTGCACTGCTGGGGTATTTGCGCCTGGACCTGCTCAGTTGGACCAGGCTCGGCCTGGCGATGCTCAGTGGCGTGGCAATTGTCGGCAACTGGTTACTGCTGTTCGAATCCTATTCCCGCGCGTCGATTGCCATCAGCACGGCGGTGTATAACGTGCAGCCGTTCATGCTGGTGATGCTGGCTGCCGTGTTTCTAGGTGAAAAGATCACCGTGCAGAAACTCGCCTGGCTGAGCGTGGCGTTCCTGGGCATGTTGGCGATTGTCACTGCCCATGGCGATCAACCGACCGGCGACGATTACCTGGCCGGCATCGTCTTGGCACTGGGCGCGGCGTTGCTGTACGCGATTGCCGCGCTGATCATCAAACGTCTGAAGGCAGTGCCGCCACATTTGATGGCGTTGATCCAGGTAACCACCGGCGCGTTGTTACTGGCGCCGCTGGTGCCATGGAATAGCTTGCCGGCCACAACCAGCGCGTGGGGCGCACTGGTGACACTCGGCGTGGTGCACACCGGCGTGATGTATGTGTTGTTGTATGGCGCGATCCAGAAACTGCCGACAGCCCTGACCGGTGCGCTGTCGTTTATCTACCCGATTGCGGCGATCTTCGTCGATTGGTTCGCCTTCGGGCATCGTCTGGGCTGGCTGCAATGGTTCGGGGTGGCGGCAATTCTACTGGCGGCTGCCGGGTTGCAGCGGGGCTGGTGGTGGCCCCGCGTGCAAAGGGTCAGTGCGTGCCCTGGAAAATAATGTTTTCCGGGTTGAAGTGCTCTACCGCGCTGCCCGGTTGTGGCAAGCCCAGGATATGCCCCTTGATCTTGCCCACCACGTGCATCTCGCAGGGTTTGCAGTCGAACTTCAGGGTCAGCACTTCATCGCCATGGATCAATTGCATCGGCGCTACCTTGGTCTTCACGCCCGTGACCCCCTTGGCCTGTTTAGGGCACAGGTTGAACGAGAAACGCAGGCAGTGCTTGGTGATCATCACCGGTACTTCGCCGGTTTCTTCGTGCGCTTCGAAGGCGGCGTCGATCAGCTTCACCCCGTGGCGGTGGTAGAAGTCGCGGGCTTTCTGGTTGTAGACGTTGGCGAGGAACGACAGGTGCGCGTCCGGGTACACCGGCGGTGGCGTTGTTTCCGCCTTGCGGCCACCCCGTGGGTGCGCAGCCACGCGTGCGGCGGTCAGCGCCTCGATCACTTCACGGCGCAGGGCCTTGAGCTGTGAGTTGGGGATGAAGAACGCCTGCGGCGCATCCAGTTGGATGTCGGTCGCGTGGTATTCGGTGGTGCCCAGTTGGCCCAGCAGGTCGCGCAGGGTGTCCAGCGCCTGTTCCGGCTTGTTGGCCACGCCGAACGGGCCGGGCAGGGTGACGCTGGCGCTGATGCCTTCTTCGCTGGTGGCGGTGACTTCCAGCTGCGCTTCGCGCAAGCGAACGGCCCAGGTCAGGCCTATACGACGCTCGGATGAGGTCTTGAGCAGCGCCTGTTGCCAGTTGTGGTCCAGGTTGCGGTTCAGCGGGTGGTTCGGGCGCAATTGATGCAGGCCTGCCGGCATCTCGTTCGGCTCCACGCGGTAGCGGTAGCGCTTCTCGCCGTCTTCCTCGAACTCGCCTTTAGGCTCGGCGATGTTGGCACGGAAACCCACCACTTCGCGCTTGATCAGCACGTTCAGGCCATCGCCATTCGACAATGGCTCGTGGGTAACCACTTGCAGGTCGCGCTTACCGGCTTTTTCCACCACACCCACCGGCAGGCCGGTGAACGTCGGGGTGTCGAAGGCGCCGATATCAACCTTGCGGTCATTGACGAAATAGTCGGTGCTGCCCCGGTGGAAGGTCTTTTCCGGGTCGGGCAGGAAGAAGTGCGCGGTACGGCCGCTGGAGGCGCGGGCCAGGTCCGGGCGGTCTTCAAGCACGTCATCCAGGCGCTGGCGGTAATAGGCGGTGATGTTCTTCACATAGCCCATGTCCTTGTAGCGGCCTTCGATCTTGAACGAACGCACGCCGGCTTCGACCAACGCACGGATGTTGGCGCTCTGGTTGTTGTCTTTCATCGACAGCAGGTGTTTCTCAAAGGCCACGACGCGGCCTTGATCGTCCTTCAGGGTATACGGCAGGCGGCAAGCCTGGGAGCAATCGCCACGGTTGGCGCTGCGGCCGTTCTGCGCGTGGGAGATGTTGCACTGCCCGGAGAACGCCACGCACAGCGCGCCGTGGATAAAGAACTCGATGGCGGCATCGGTTTCGTCGGCAATGGCGCGGATCTCTTGCAGGTTCAGCTCACGGGCCAATACCAACTGCGAAAAACCGGCCTGGTCGAGGAACTTGGCGCGGCCCAGGGTACGGATATCGGTCTGGGTGCTGGCGTGCAGCTCGATGGGCGGAATATCCAGCTCCATCACGCCCAGGTCTTGCACGATCAACGCATCGACGCCGGCATCGTAGAGCTGATGGATCAGCTTGCGTGCGGGTTCCAGTTCGTTGTCGTGCAGGATGGTGTTGATCGTGGTGAACACGCGGGCATGGTAACGGCGGGCGAATTCCACCAACTGCGCGATGTCGCTCACGTCGTTACAGGCATTATGGCGCGCGCCGAAGCTCGGGCCGCCGATGTACACGGCGTCGGCGCCATGCAGGATGGCCTCGCGAGCGATGGCGACATCGCGGGCAGGGCTGAGCAATTCCAGGTGATGCTTGGGCAAGGACATAGTTTTTTTAGTCAGGCTTGTCACGGTTGAGGCGCGCATTGTAGCTGTGAAATGCCTGACCGGCACGCACTCAGGCTTGAGCGGCCATCGCCGTGACTTCCACGCGCATGCCGTCTACCGCCAGCGCGGCCACGCCAACCGCTGCGCGCACGGGCCAGGGCTTGGCGAAGAAGCGTTTGTAGACTTCGTTGAAGGCGGCGCGATCGGCCATGTCTGTCAGATAAATGGTCAGGTGCATCACCCGGTCCATGGAGCTGCCGGCCTTTTCCAGGGCGACTTTCAGGGCTTGCAGGGTGCATTCGCTTTGCAGCGTGATGTCGCCCAGTTCCAGGCTGCCATCGGCACGGGTCGGGATCTGGGTGGACACCAGGATGCCGTTGAAGCCGATCACGTCGGAGGAAATCGAATCGGCATCGGGGTCCGGGGTGTAGTGCAGGTCGTGGTTGGCCATGGGCGCCTCTCGTTGGCAGGTTCAGAAAGGCGCCATGGTCCCCGAAAATGACGGCAGGGGCAAACTACGCCCAGCGGCGGAACAGCACGCTGGCATTCACGCCGCCAAACCCGAAGCCATTGGACAGTGCATAGTCAATCGGCATCGGCCGGGCAGCACCGCGCAGCAGGTCGAGGCCCTCGGCGAGGGCGTCGGGGTGTTGCAGGTTGAGGGTGACCGGGGCGATCTGGTCGCGCAGGGCAAGCACGGTGAAGATGGCCTCGATACCGCCCGCAGCCCCCAGCAGATGGCCGGTGGCGGATTTGGTCGAGCTGATCGCAGGGCTGCCGTTCGCACCGAATACCGTCCTGATCGCGGCCAATTCGCCTTTGTCACCCACCGGCGTCGAGGTGGCGTGGGCATTCAAGTACTGCACCTGGTCCGCGTCGATCCCGGCCTGGCGCAGGGCTTGCAGCATCGCCCGGCGTGCACCGTCGCCGTCTTCCGGGCCGGCGGTCATGTGATAGGCATCGGCACTGGTGCCGTAGCCGACCAATTCGGCAATCGGCTGCGCACCTCGGGCCAGGGCGTGCTCCAGTTCCTCGATGACCAGGATGCCGGCGCCTTCGCCCATGACAAAACCGTCCCGCGCCTGGTCGAAAGGCCGCGAAGCCTGCTCCGGGCTGTCATTGAAGTCACTGGACAGCGCCCGCGCCGCCGCGAACCCGGCAAGGCTGACCCGATGGATCGCCGCTTCGGCACCGCCGCATACCGCCACATCCACTTCACCAGCGCGAATCATGCGCGCCGCATCGCCGATGGCCTGTACACCCGCTGCACAGGCCGTCACCGGCGCACCCAGCGGGCCTTTCAAGCCGTAGTTGATCGACACGTGTCCGGCGGCCATGTTGCTCAGGAACGACGGGATGGTGAACGGCGACAACCGCCGTGGGCCTTTGCTGTCGGTGGTGCGTACCGCGTCGGCAATCGCCGGGAAGCCGCCGACACCCGAGGCGATGATGGTCGCGGTGCGCTCCTGCGCTTCAGGCGTGTTCGGCGCCCAGCCGGCCTGCTTCAAGGCTTCGTCCGCCGCCGCCAGGGCGAACAGGATGAAGCGGTCCATCTTGCGCTGTTCCTTGGCTGCCAGCAGGCGGTCGGGATCAAATCCGGCTTCAGGGTCCTCGAGTACGGTCTGCACCTGGCCACCGATGCTGACGGCCAAATCACCGATCAACGTTTGCGGCAG
This sequence comes from Pseudomonas sp. NFPP04, assembly GCF_900113815.1. Lineage (NCBI taxonomy): Bacteria > Pseudomonadati > Pseudomonadota > Gammaproteobacteria > Pseudomonadales > Pseudomonadaceae > Pseudomonas > Pseudomonas sp. NFPP04. The sequence goes on from NZ_FOQS01000004.1 coordinate 84,839, forward strand.
GCGACGAATACCCGATTGCCCGGCCAACAGGCGTCGCCAGGTAGATTCCACGTCAGCGCCCAACGGCGTCAGTGCGCCCATACCTGTTACAACGATGCGTTTACTCATGATCAATCGACTCCAGTTGCGGTGAAGGAACAGACCTTATGGACGTCACTATCATCATGAAAGTAACATGGCATCACGCACATTGGCACTGACCCACAGGAATCCCCATGCAACGCAAGTCCCTCATCAGCGACGAATGCCCCATCGCCCGCAGCCTTGAGCGGGTAGGGGAGTGGTGGAGCATTTTGATCATGCGCGATGCGTTGCACGGCCTGCGCCGCTTCGATGAGTTCTCGCGCAGCCTGGGCATTGCGCCGAATATGCTCACGCGCCGCCTGAACGCGCTGGTGGAGGCGGGCATGCTGGAGCGCCGTGCCTACAGCGAACGACCGCCGCGCCATGAATATGTGCCGACGGCCAAGGGTGAGGATTTCGGCATGGTGCTGATATCACTGGTTGCCTGGGGCAACCGGCATTACGCCGAGGAGGGCGCCAGTGTCGAGTTGGTGGAGCGTAAAACAGGCAGGCCGGTGCAGCCGGCGCTCGCCCGCGCGGATGGGCAGTTGGTGGCGTTTGACCAGTGCGTGTTGCAGGCTGGTCCGGCGGCCAGTGCCGGCATGCGCGAGCGCCTCGCTTTGCTAGGCGCAAAACCCTGATTGCGCAAGTATTTGACGCCAGAAAATAATCCACGCAAGGCCGGTAAAGTCGCGTATTTCACAGCCGATAGCCCTATCAAGACACGGGTTTTTTCGCACGGCTGAGGGTACGTCATGTTCAACACAACACTCAAAACAGAACTGGCGGCCAGGACGGCCGAGGCCACCGAGTACAAAGGACTGATCAGCGCACTGGAACGCTCCATGGCCGTGGTCGAATTCGACCTCAACGGCAACGTGTTGCGGGCCAACGACAACTTCCTCAAGGCCCTGGGCTACAGCGCCAATCAACTGGCCGGCAAGTCCCATCGCGATTTTTGCCTGCCGGCGCTGACCAGCAGCCCGGCCTACAGCCAGTTCTGGAGTGATTTGAAAGCCGGCAAGTTTGTCTCCGGTACGTTCAAGCGCGTGGATGCCAACGGCCGGACCATCTGGCTGGAAGCCAGCTACAACCCGGTGCTGGATGAGCGTGGCCAGGTGTTGAAGGTGGTCAAGTACGCACTGGACGTCACCGCACAAGTGGAGCAGGACGCGGCCACCCGCAGCAAATTGACGGCCGTGGACCGTGCGATGGCCGTTATCGAGTTCGATTTGAGTGGCCAGGTGCTGGACGCCAACGCGAATTTCCTCAATGTCATGGGCTACTCCCTGGCGGAAATCAAAGGCAAGCACCACCGGTTGTTTTGCGAGCCCGCGCTGGTTACCAGCCATGAGTACGCCGATTTCTGGCGCCGCTTGAATAACGGTGAGTTCTTTACCGGGCAATTCAAGCGCCTTGGCAAGCATGGGCGTGTGGTGTGGCTGGAGGCCAGCTACAACCCGGTGTACGACGGCGACGGCAAACTGATCAAGATCGCCAAGTTTGCCAGCGACATCACCGAGCGCGTAGAGAAGTTCGAGGAAGACTCCCGTGGCGCCTCGCGGGCCTACCATATTTCCTCCGAGACCGAGCGTTTTGCCGAGCACGGCACCCAGGTGATCCAGGAGACCGCCACGGAAATGCGCCGTATCGCCGAGAATATCGGCGCGTCTGCGCGGCTGGTGGGGCAACTGGGCGACCGTTCCGAACAGATCACCGCCATCGTCAACACCATTCGCGGTATCGCCGACCAGACCAACCTGTTGGCGCTCAACGCAGCCATCGAGGCGGCGCGCGCCGGGGACCAGGGGCGTGGCTTTGCGGTGGTGGCCGATGAGGTCCGGCAACTGGCCGGACGCACCAGCCGCTCCACGGCGGAAATCGCCGAGATGATCGGCATGATCCTCTCGGAAACCCGCGACGCAGTCACCAGCATGAACGCGACCCAGGAAGGCGCACAGCGCGGCGTCAACCTGGCCGACCAGGCGGGGTCGGTGATCCTGCAGATTCGCACCAGCACCAGCGATGCGGTGCAGGCGGTGAGCATGTTTGCGTCGAAACTGGATGAGTCGGAAGTCATTCCCAAGACTGCGGTCGGCTGGGTGGGCTAACGCTTTCCAGCGGGAGGAGCGAGCCAGCTCGCTCCTCCAGGGGCGTGTTTAGAGCAGGGTAAACGGATAGTCGACGATCAGCCGCAGCTCGTTCAGGTCACCATCGCGCTGGTCGGCATTCGACGCCACGATCGCATCACGCACGCGCAACGACAGATTCTTCGCCGGACCGCTCTGGATCACGTACTTGGCTTCCAGATCGGTCTCGTGGTGCGCACCATCTGCACCGTAGTCGCCGACATAAGCGCTATGGGCCGGCGTATGGGTGCCATCGATATCCGAGCCGTTGATGTAGCGGCCCATGAAGCTCAATCCCGGCACGCCATAACTGGCCATGTTCAGGTCATAGCGGATCCCCCAGGACTGCTCGCCCGGGCCGTTGAAGTCGTTCCATTGCACCGAGTTCGCCAGGTACACCGAATCGCCGCCTTCGCCTGCGCCGTTGTTGCCGGTGCCGATGTAGTCGAACGGCGTATCACCATGCACCTTCTGGTACGACAGCGTGAGGGTGTGCGCTTGCAGGAACGAATACGCCGCCGCCACCGAGTAGGTGGTGTTGTTGATTGCCCCCGCCTTGGCACTGCCGGTGTCGAGGGTGCGGTACAGGTTGCCGTCCAGCGCCAGGGACTGGTCATGCGCCAACGGGATCACGTAATTGAGATTGGTGTAGTACTGGCGCCAGATATCTTCCAGCTCGCCGGCATACAGCGTCGCGCTCAGGGACGGGCTGAAGGTGTATTTGCCGCCGACGAAGCTGGCGCTGTTGGCGGCGATGTTGGCGTAGGTGGCGTAGATATCGTGGTCATGGTTGCTGGTCATGCCACTGTTGGTGCTGGTGAAATGCCCGGCCTCCAGGTCCAGGCCGGCGATTTCGCTGCTGGTCAGGTCAAACCCGGTGGCGGTCTGGGGCAACAGGCGCGTGCCGCCGGTGGCGAAGACCGGGGCGGTGGGTTGCATGTCGCCAAATTTGAGTTGGGTCTTGGAGACTTTGATCTTTACCGCCGCACCGACTGAGCCGTAGGCGTCTTCGGGATCGCCATGGCGGTCGGTGGGCAGGTTGCCGGTGCCGGCGTCCGCGTGGGTGGCGTCGAGTTTCAGCCCGCCGTAGGCATAGGCGTCGACGCCGAAACCGAGGGTGCCCTGGGTAAAACCCGAGGCGTAGTTGAGCATCGCGCCCTGGGTCCAGTCGATATTATCGGCCCGGCCGCCTTCACGGTTGCGGTTCATGTAGTAGTTGCGCAACAGGCCGGTGACGCTGCTGCCCTCGACAAATCCCTTGGCATCCGCCTGGTCGGTGACCGACTCGGCAAAGGCCATCTGGCTGATACCGGCACACACCGCCAGTGCCAACAGGCTCGACTGTTTAATCATGTTGTGACTTCCCCGGAATAATGAACGCGCGCGCAGAAACACCGCACTGACTGGATGGTGCATAACGTTGTTTGGGCAGAGGTTTGCAGGTGAGCTGTTACGGTTTTTTATTGTGTCCGGCGTGGTTGCCGAGGTTGATTCTAAGCACAGTCGGCACGGCCTGCAGCGGGCGGGCGGATGAAACTCGATTAATTAAACTTCACGCTGTTTAACCACGTGCGGGTGTACGTTGAACCTGTCTTAGCCGCTCTGCTTCGACAACATCCTTTGGTTGCCGCCGCAGACTCTGCGGCGGTTTTTTCACAACATTTCACAGCCGGGTTTCGGCCCTTCAGCATGGGCACCTCAGCGACCAGAAAGGCATGCAGCACCGGCCCGGTGAGTCAGCCTGTCATCTTTCAGTAACCCTCAAGGTCTTTGCTCTCCTGACTGGCCCGACATGATCGCCCTTGACGATCGTGCCTCGGCCTCCCGTCCTAAAGGAGCACACGCATGTCAGCACCGGTCAGTAAGGCCCCCACGATCAGGAGCGTCACGGGCAAAGACACCAGCGCCGAATGGGGCAACGCGGTTGATCGGGCCAAGGCCAGGGATGCCGGCATCGAGTGGCAGCGGCCCAAGGATGACTCTCGCTCGGCCCAGGACATCATCGATGGCAGCCCACTGCTGAAAAACCTTGGCAACCAGAGCGGGGTGAAGGACAAGTTGCGCGAACGGGTCGGCGATTTCGAGCACGATGCGGACGCGGCCTACCGCGCCAATCAGGTGCTGGAGCATGTCGAGCGCTTCGACGAAAACGGCTCACGCCTGGCCGGCAATGCCATCGACAACGGCCGCGTCGATGGTTTCACCAAAGGCGGTGACGCCAGGCACGGCACCGAGGCCGGACGCCTGCAAGACTTCGGCAAATATGGTTGGGAGAACCTCAAGGGTGAACGGCAACAGGTGGACGCTGTGGGCCAGGACGGCCAGCGCCGTGAGGCCGCAGAAAAGGTCGGCATCGTCTGGGAACTGCCCGAGGGTGACACGCGCTCGGCCCAGGACATCATCAATGACAACCCATTGCTGAAAAACCTTGGCAACCAGAGTGGGGTGAAAGATGCATTGAAGGAGCAGGTCGGCGATTTCGACAAGGACCCGAACGCGGCCTTCCGTGCCAGCCAGGTGCTCGACCGGGTGGTGGGTTTTGACGAGAAAGGTAACGCGCTGACGGGCAAGGACGTGGCCAACGGCAGTATCGACGGTTTTACCAAGAGCGGCGAAGCGCGCCATGGCACCGAAGCGGGGCGCCTGCAGGACTTCGGCAAGTACGGTTTCGAGGGATTGGCCAAGCCCTCGGCCAATGACCAGATCGGTAGCTATAAGGATTTTCTCGACACCCATCCGGATGCCGACGCGGGCTCCAGGCAGATCGCTCAATACGGCGCAATCCTGGATGCCAGGTTCGATTCGATCCGTGGCAAGACCGGCGGCGAGAGTGCCGTCACCGAACAGAACATCCAGGACTACCTCAAGCAAAATCCGCAGTTGAGCAAGGAAGAGAAAGAGGCCCTCAACTTCTTTGCCCAGCCCGGCGCCTTCCGCAAGCTCGATACGGCCGGCAACAGTATCGGCGACAAGCCCGACGGCAAGGTCAGCCGCAGCGACGTGCAAGCCTGGCTGAAGACCGCCGCCCCCACCGATGCCCAGAGCCTGGCCAGCCTGATCAGCGACGTGGCCACCGGCACTGTCACGGGCCAGGTCGACACCCGCAAGCTCGACAAGGACATCTTCGAACATCCGGAAAACTACACGGCCGAACAAAAGGCTGCGGTGCTGCTGGAACTGCAGGAAGCGCAGAAACTGGTGGTCGACGGCGCCAACGCCGGGGTCTGGAACAGCGATTACGGCAAGGTCTCCATCGCCAACCGCTCCGGCGCAATCTGGGAGCCGCAAAAGCTGCTGCAGGACATCAATGACCACATGGCCATCTTGCAGGGCGACAAACCCACCGCCGAGTACATCAGGAACGCAGGCGACCAGGCGGTGAAGACGTTGTTTGAAGACAATCCCGGCCTGAAGGATGCGGTCACCAAGACCTACGAGGATCAGGTGAAGTCGGGCAAGGCACTGGACACCGCGTGGGACGCCAACACCAAGGACGGCAAGACCGACCAGCACACAGCGCTGGCCGGTTTCTACGCCACCGCCACCAGCCTGCAGTCGATGCTTGGCATTGACGATGCCAAGGCGATCCAGGGCGCGGTCGCCAAATCCTCGCATAACGAAGCATTCAAGACCTTCTACAAGGACCAGCTGGCCAGTGGCGACCGCCTGCGCGAGTTGCTCAAGGACAACACGCCGGAGCAGGCCGCTTCGGAGTTCAGCCTGGAAGTGGCGCTCTATAACGCCGCGCTTGATCCGACCTTCACGGCCCAGTATGACCAACAGCTCAACGACAATTTCTCCAGCATCGCCCAGCAGAACCTGTTCAAGGGGGCTGGCTTCGACGACATCGAGGCCGCATTCGGCAAGGACGGCGGCGCGGAGCTGGACGAAGACAAGGTCCGCAAGCTGGTCGACCAGATGCGCCAGGAAAGCCCCGAACTGCTGCTGAACCAGGACGGGACCGTGGCCACCACCGACCAGGTCCTGGCGGGCTTTCGTGGTAACTGGGACATGCTCCGCCAGGGCACCAAGGCCCTGGACAAAATGGGCAAGCTGTCGGACTTCGATCCCAACGGCGGCGCCAAGGGCGCCTACGGCAGCGGTGTGCTGCACGGGGTGAGCGGGCTGTTCCTGGCGGGTGTGACCATTGCGCGCGGGGCGCAGAGCGGTGGAAAGTTGACCACGCGCAACATCGTCGACATCACCACCGGTTCCGTGCAGACCACCACCGTGCTGATCGAGGGCGGCACCAAGGGCTACCAGGAACACCTCGCCAAGTCGATCAAGAACGGTGAGCAGACCCTCAAGGATATGAAGGACGGCAAGGTCATGCTCGACCTGCTCGATGAGGTCAAGGACAACGTCAAGGACGGCAAGCACGCCAAAGTCGTGGCGAAGAACTTTGAGGAAGCCGCCAAAGGTATCGGCGGCCTGGCCGGTATCGTCGCCGGGGCTTATGGCATTTTTGATGGCGTCAACGCGCTGCGTCGTGGTGACAAGCTGAGCGGTGGCTTCGGTATTACCGCAGGCTCGCTGGGTGTACTGGCCGGCAGCGCCTCGGCCGCGGAGGGCGGCCTTGGCTTGCTCGGGGCGAACCTGCCGCGCTTTCTCCCGGGCCTGGCGGCCACGGCGGGCGTGCTGGGCTTCCTGGCGGCTGGCGTGGCGGTACTGGCGGCCATCGTGCCCGGGCTGGTCAAGGAAGGACAGGCACAGGCCAAGTCGGACAAGTTCGGCGAGATATTGGGGGATTCAATCGAGCGTTATGGCATCGATGGGGTCAAGGGCGGGACCATTGCGGATATTCCCACCAAGGATTGGCCAGGCGGGGAGCAGTGGACATCGTGAGAACGGGAGGAGGGGGGGAGCCCCCCTCGCTCCGAGGTTGTCTTTACTCTTTGACGTCCATGAACTCTTCCGCCCAGGCCACGTAGCTTTCCGGCAACGTGTAGGTATGCGTCAGCTCGGTGGCACTGAGGTTATCGGTGCTGTGGGTCAACTGGCGCTGGGCACGCAGGCTGTCATACGTCGCCTTGATCGCTGCAAAATAAGCCCCGTGGCCGGCAACCACCACCCGCACGCCGAGGCTGGCCAGACGCTGGGCGTCATTCAGCTTAGGGTTGCCGTAGGTCACCAGCATCAGCGGCACCGTCAGGTTTTCCGCGATCTTCTCCAGGTGTTCGAAATCGGCCACACCCACCATGCAAATCCCGTCGGCCCCGGCTTTCTGGTAGGCCTGGGTGCGCTCGATAACGGCTTCGGTCGGCAACACACCGGCGTTGGTCCGGGCAATGATCGACAATTCGGGATCGACACGTGCTTCCAACGCCGCGCGGACCTTGCCGATGCCTTCTTCAATGGAGATCAGATCGGTGGACTTGCGCCCGAACTGTGCCGGCAGCAACGTATCTTCAATGGTCAACGCCGCCACACCGGCCCGCTCGAGTTCTTCGACGGTACGCATCACATTCAGGGCGTTACCGTAGCCGTGGTCGGCGTCGGCAATGAACGGCAACTGGGCAACGCGGCCGATGCGGGTGGCTTGCTCAACGAACTCACTCAGGGTGATCAACGCAAAATCGGGTGCGGCCAATACCTGCAACGAAGCAACGGAGCCACCGAGGATGCCGACTTCGAAACCCAGGTCGGCGGCGATACGCGCCGACATCGGGTCAAAGACGGAAGCGGTTTCAACGCAGGTTGGGTTGGCGAGCAATTTACGGAAGTTGCGGCGCAGGGCTGAGTGAGAAATCTTTGGCATGGGCTTTCCTGGTTCTGGTCATCGTCTTGTGACGATCAATGTCTATTCGTGGTGGGGCGAGATTAACATGCGGGCGAGGGGGAGATGATGACGTTTCAGCATTAGGGCAGGGGCTGGTGCATGGAGCGTGGGTTTACGGTTTGGGGGTGGACAGGCGCCCGGGGTGGGCGCCGTCCTTTCATTCATGCCTGTTCTTGATAGCCTTTACGCAGTTTCTCCGCGATCAGTTTTTCTGCTTCACGCAACGCGCGTTCGGGACTCTCCAGGGATTTGATCAGGGTCTGGCCCTTGGTGCCGATGCGGCCGAAACTCACCACCACCTCGGCGTAGGTGACACCAATACGCCAGAACTTATTGGAGTTACCTTCGCCATAGATGAACTCGCGCATCGACAGCGCCGCTTCAGGGGTTGCCGGTGGCTCGGTTTCAATCTCGCCGGTTTCCACGGTCAGTTCCGGCGCTGGCAGTGCAGGCGCTTCTTCACCCCGAAGCAGCGCTTCGATGCGCTTGAGTACGTCCTCCGGGTCGCGCAGCCAGTCATGGCTGAGCACGTCGATGATCTTCCAGCCGAAGCTGCGCAATACCGTCGGGCGGAAGATATAACGCTCACGCACGTCAGTCGCGGCTGCCGTGTCGCTGTCAAGCAGCACCCCCAGACTGAAGTATTCACCGCTGGCGTCGCTGATCGCCAGGTCACAGCGGAACTGTGAACGCCCGACATACTCCTGCACCGAATGCCCGCGTTGGCGCAACGCGACGGCGAGGGCGCTGCGCAGCGTGTCCCTGGGCAGGCTGACGGCAAAGGACTGCTTGGCGCCTGGGTTGAGGTTGGCCAGGATGCCCTGGGAGCGTGGCGCATCGCCGCTGGCACTGGCCTGGGCGAATTGCAGGAACGCGCGCAATGCGGCAGCGCCATCGTTGTGGGTATTGGTGATGGCCTCGGACTCAATGCTGGAGACAATCGCCATGCGCTTGCGCGCACGACTGAAGATCACGTTAAGGCGTTTTTCCCCGCCGCGCTGGTTGATCGGGCCGAAGTTCATCAGCATCTTGCCGTTCGGTCCCGGCGCGTAACATATGCTCAGGATGATCACATCGCGTTCATCACCTTGTACGTTCTCCAGGTTCTTGACGAACAGGCCATTGAACTGTCCGGCATCTTCACGCACGTACTCGCGCTCAAGGCGTGTGGCAAAGGCCGAATCATTGCTGGCCAGGTCTTCCAGGGCCTGCTCGATGGCGCCTTGCTGGGCCTCGGAAAAGGCCACGATGCCCAGGCTCAGGCCAGTCTCGCGTTGCAGCAGTTCACGCACCAGATTGGCGATGTAGCGGGCTTCGGCCAGGTTGCTACGGCTGAGGTAGACGCCATCGCTCATCTTCAAGAAGCTGATCGGGCTGTCGAGCAGCGTGTCGGCGCCCTGGATCACGGCCTGGGCGTCGCTGGAGTCCACAGCGGCGTGGGCCGGGGCAGGGCGCTCGATACGCCGGTCGGGAATGGTGATCAGGCGCCCTTCGTAGAACGCTGCGTTGGAGAAACTGATCAGCGCTTCGTGGCGACTGCGGTAGTGCCAGGCCAGCAGGGTGGCTGGCAAGTTGCGTGCGGCCTGGCTCAGCAGGCTGTCCGCATCGAGGTTGATTGAGATCTGTTCCCCGTCCTCCATGGCAATCAGGTCATTATCGTCCTGGTCACCGGCACTGGAGAAGAAGTTGGTGGGTGGCAACTGCATCTCGTCGCCTACCACAATCACCTGCTGCGCACGGCTCAGGGCGGGCACGGCTTCTTCGCTGGGGATCTGGCTGGCCTCGTCGAAAATCACCACGTCAAACAGGTCCGGGGTCAACGGCAGGGTATCGGACACCGACAGCGGGCTCATCAGCCAGATGGGCTTGAGATCGTTGATCACTCGACCACTGTCACCACTGGCCATTTCGCGGATGGAACGATAACGCATAGTCTTGCCCAGCTCATGTTCCAGTTCGCGGCGCCCTTTGGCATAGGCTTTCTTGAACTCACGGGCCGGTGCGTCCAGCTGTGTCACCGACATCGCCGATTGCTTCACATGCTCCAGAAAACGCTGGTGCAGGGTAGCGCTGAGCACATGAGCGTTGTTCTTGAGCAGGCTGCTTTCGGCCTGGCTGACCTGGCGCGCAGCCAGGCTCAAGGCCGGGCCATCGAAGCGGGCCATCTGCGGATTGGCACGGTACAGGCGGGTCAGGTTTTCCTGGGCAATCAACCCGTCCAGCACGGGTTGTGGCAAAGCATACTGTTGCACGACCGCCAGGCAGACGGGATCGGCCTGGTGTAGCTCGTTGAGCAGGGGCAGGGTGTCGGGCAGTTCGTCGAGCTCTTCACGCAGGTCGCGCAGGTACTCGGCCAGCTCGGCCAGGCTTGGCTCCGGGTCGAATACGCAATGCTGGGCAACCAGCTCGGCCAGGCGCGCGATGGGTTGGCGCAGGCTGGCTTCCTGGCGCACACCGGGCAAGCTGCTCGGATTGCCCCGCAGGCCTTCGACCCACTTGCGCAACAACGGTGATGCGCTCAGTTGCTGCAGCAGGGCGTGCAGATTGTGCACGAACAGGTCGATATCCTGGATGCCGTAGCGACCTTGCAGGCGTTGCTGCTCGGCGTGCAGCTCGGCGGTGGCGCGGTGTTCACCGGCCAGGTTGTCGAGCACGCCGCGCAGGCTGGGGCGAATCGCGTGCTGACTGAAGTCGTAGCGGCGTTGAAGTTCGCCACGCAGGCGCCACCAACCGGGTTGCAACCAGCGCAGCAGCGAGCCTTCCTGGCGCTGTACCTGCTCCAGGGCCGCCTGGGTATCCTGGGGCTCAAGTTTCACGCGCCAGTGGCGGGTGGTTTCACGGGCGTTGTGTTGCTGCACGGCCAGTGCCTGCAAGGCGGCCTGTTCGGCGTGCAGCGTTTGGGAACTCGTTGAGCCAGGTTCCAGCAGGTCGAGGTGCGCCGCCAGGTTGGCGCCGGTCAGTTGCTCGGCAGCTTGAGTCAGCACGCACGCATCCGTCAGGCGCGTGTCACCGGACAGCAGGCTGGAGGATGACTCCAGGAACGACTCGACGCTGTCCATCAGCCCACTGGCTTGCTCCAGAAACGCCTTGAGCTGGCCGTAGGCATGCTCGTGGGTGACCAGGCTTGAGGCCAGGTGGCTGAAGGGGTGACGCGCAAAACTGTCGAGGCCGAAGCGTTCCTTGATGGTCTGATACAACCGGCCGGTCAGCTCGTGTTGTGCCTGCCAGTGCCGCCATTCGGGCAAGCGCTCCAGCGCTTCGGGCGGCAGCTGTGCAGCAACGGGTGGCAGCTCGATCAAATGACGGACCAACTCACGCGCCGAGCAGGCCAAGGACTCAGGCACCCCGGCCATCGCCTGTTCAAAGCGCTCTATCAGGCCCAGTTGTTGGCTCAAGGAGGCCAGTGTGGCGTCGCGACGCGCTTGCAACTGCACCGATTGGGCGTCGCCGGCGATCCAGCGCTCATAACACTCGCGCAGGTTGCCCACGAACGCTTTTTTGTCCGTCTGGGAGTCGTGAATCAGGCAACACAATTCGCCCAGTTCACTCTGTTGCAGGCGATGGAACACCACGTCCAGCGCTGCGCGCTTTTCGCACACAAACAATACGCGCAGGCCGCGTGCGGCATAGTCCGCGATCAGGTTGGTGATGGTCTGGGATTTGCCGGTGCCCGGTGGCCCCTGAATGATGAAGTGACGCCCGGTCCGGGCCAGGCTGACCGCAGCGTTCTGCGTCGCGTCACCGGCCACCACGTTCCACTGGTCGGGCAGCGGGATCGGGTCTGGAGTCTGGACTTCGACGTCTCGCGGCTCAATCGAGAACATCCGGTCAAACGCTTCGTTTTGCGCGGGCTCATCGATCAGCTGTGCGTAGTCACGCACCAGCGACATCTTTCGATAGTTGAAGTTGGCCAGGGTCACCTGGGTCAGGTCGATGTCCCAGGCGTAGCGGTGCCCCTGATTCTCGGGCATGGCGAAGGTGCTGTTTTCGGTGCTGCTGGCGACCATCTGCGGATGCTGGTTGCGCAGCAAGGGTTTGGCGCCGACGGCCAGGCGCAACGGTAACTCGCTGGGCAGCACCTTTTGCTGGAACAATTGCAGGCCCAGCGGGCGGTAGTCTTCGCGGTCGTAGCTGAAATCCGGCCTGGCCAAGGGCATCGTCGAGCGCTGGCGGGCGCGACGGCGTTGGAAGTGGTGCAGATGCTGCACGGCCTTCTGGTGGATCAGTTCGATTTGCGGTTTGCTTTGCAGGCGCAACTCGACGCCAGGCTCGGTCAGTTTGATCTGGCGCGCAATGTCGGCGTGGATTTCCTCCAGGGACGTCTTTTGCAGGTCGACGGTTTCCGGCAACTGGATGTCGTAGAGCTGGCGCAATTGATGCCGCAGTACCGGGTTGAACTCAGCCTCGGTCTCATCGCACTGCAACATGAACTGGTCGCGCACGCCCTTTTTGCGACTCAGTTCCACCGGCAGCCAGAGCAGGGGAGTGACGATGCGTTCTTCCGGCGTGTCCTTGAGGTTGTGCCAGCGCATGAAGGCCACGACCAGGCGCAGGTTGCTGAAGCCGAACTCGGCGCGGTCGCGGCGGGTTTCCTGGATGATGCGTTCCAGCGACGCTTGCAACCAGGTCTGGTCTTCAAACCGCAACCATTGCTGCAGGCCAACCGGTTTGCCGCTCAACACCTGCTCGGAGAAGCCACCGAAGGTAGGCTGCCAGGTGCACAAGGCTTCGGGGCGGATACTTTCGACACGCATCACCAAGGGCACGCTGGCCACGGTCAAGTTGACGTTGGCTTGCGTCGGCCGGAAGTACAGCAGGCGATTGCGCCGCGAAAGATCAAACAAGCGATTACGCAGATGCTCCAGTACTACGGTGCGCCGTGAAGCCGGGCCTTCGGCCTGGGCCAATATACGCTCGACATCCAGGCTGGCCGGCTGTTCGCGCCAGGATTCCAGGCGTCGCACCAGTGAGCCGACATCGGTGGCGCGCTCATGGCGGTTCAGCTCGGTCATTTCAACGATCAGATTGGCCAGTACCGGGTTGAGCCGGCCGTTGAGCTGGAACAGGTTACGGCGGTGCCGGGCAAAAGCCTTGAGGTCGTTGATATCGGCGAAATCCAACCCGCACGCCAGGCAGGCCAGCAACTGGCCGAGCTGGAAAATATCGGTGATCTCGTCGTGGTGCCCGAGGCGATGCTCCCAACTGTGCAGGTCGGTGAGGAACACCGGGTGGTCAATGGCCTGATGCGGATCTTCCTGGACTTGCAAGTCGGTCACGGCCACGCCACTTTCCGAATCCCGGGTCAGGCGGACCTTGCCGACGATATTCAGTGCCGACTCTGGATTAGGCTGCACCTGCTTGATCGCTTCCAGCGCCAGCAGTGGCGGGACGCCCTCCGGATTGCGCAATTGCAGCGTGCGTTCCGGCCCTTGCAGCACATCGAGATAACTGAGTTGGGCGACACGTCCCAGTTCATGCAATTGCGCAACCTGGCGCAGTAACGGCAGCGCCAGGAACAGCACATCGTCGATGGGGACGGCGACGCCATCGTGGGTCTGCAGCAATTGCGTGAAATTGATGGGTTGGGTTATCGGTTCCATGTGTCGACCTCCGCTTTGAGCGCGCGAACGATCGGGTCGAGCTCACGTTTGGGTAATTTGATATCGCGCTTGAGCACGTTGATGAAGTCGTCGGTACTGCCGAGCTTCTTGGCTGTGCGCGCCGCGTGCAACAAGGCCTCATCCCGCAGGTCGCGGTCCACCAGGCTCAGGTCGAGCATGATGAAGTGCAGGTATTCGTGGATGCTTGCGTCGACGCGCTCGGCATTCAGCGTGCCCAGGTCCAGCGTGGTTTCGTTGTCTTTCCAGTCGGGAAAGAATCCACGTACCTGATTGAGCACCACCTCCGATTGCAGCACGGAGGTGTCGATGAAGCTGGCGATAAAGCTGCGGGTGAGGGCGGTCAGCTCGACTTGGCCGGTCACATCCAAGCGATAGAGCGACAACGGCCCGCGCAACCGGCCGTGCAGCCAGTTGTCGGTCTCCGGCACCTGCCGCCACCAACTGTCCACCGCCTGGGAGCGCAGAAACGTCTCCGGGTGAGAAACGCCTTGGGACAACGGTGTATCCTTGCCATCCAGCTCCTGGGCCTGCTTCAGGTAACTGGCGGCATCGACGCTGACGATCCCGGTGTGAACCTTGACCAGCGAAGTAATCGACGCTTCCGGCCCGCCGGCCACCAGGGCTGCGCCTCGGTCGGCATAGATTTCGGTGTGCAGGCTATATAAACGCGCGGTCTGTTCCAGGCTCGGAGGCGTATTCATATCAGCCATGGCGTGCTTGAGAATCCGCTCGGCGGTGAGATAGTCGCCACCGTGCTCAGACCATAAGCGGTAGTGGGCCAGCTCATGTCCCAACAGCGCCAGTAACTCCTGAGCGTCGAGCCGTTCAAGAATCGGTCCGTAGAACACCACATGCACTTCACCGGCCAGGTAATACAGGCTGGCATTCATCGCGCCGTCGCCAGCCTGGTAAAGGGTCGCAGGCGCCTGGATCTGCAAGCATTGCAGCGCCGTCTCACAGGCCTGATAGGCCTGCGGGTGGGTCTCGGGGCTCAGGCGATAGGTGTCCCGCAGCAACTGCGCGCGCACATCCTGGGCGTGCTCCTGCTGAACCCCTAGAGACGAAGCCCACTCCCACACGACGGGTTCGTGGGTCTTCAGGTAATCGACCACACGCTGGTGGTAAGGCAAGGGTGTCAGGCTGCTGATATCCAGCGCAGGGGTACTCATCTTTCAAACGTCCTTGAGAGGATACGGCTCCATAGACTGCGACTGTGCAGCAGAGACTTGGGCGGGCATCCCGGTATCAGTAATCGGTAATAGACGCGGAGCATACCTAGGGGGTAGGAAAATTACTTGTGAAAGTGCTTGGATGCCTGGCCAGCTGCAAATGCAGTTAGAGTGGTGATCATTATCTTGATCGCTGTGTGAAAAATGAATGCTCCGCTTTTTGTTTCTCTGGACGGCCCCAAAGGCACCGGCAAAACCACGCTGCTGGAGGCCGTAACGGCAGCTCTTAGGGCGGACAACAAGAAAGTCATCCGGCTTTGCGAGCGAAAAAGCGATCCCTATAGAGGGGAAACCATGGCCCTGGTGAACGAACTTGCCAGAAATCCTTCACGGGATCTGGAATGGGCTGTGTGCGAGCGCTTTGCCGACAGTCGCAGTTGGATATCCCGGAATGTCCTGACTCGGCAGCCGTTGGGCAGCATCATCTTGATTGATCGCTGGTATCCGTCTGAGGCTGCGTTTCGACACACGATTCCATTTGCAGAGATTCTGCAGTTGAACCTGGAGCGAAGCGTGCGAGTACCGGATCTGCATGTCGGTGTTATCACCGCGCCGGGTATTTCATGGGCGAGAGCAACGGCACGTTCACGAGGATTGGGCGGCACTGTGATTCAGAAGTATGCAGAGCATGTTGCATGCACAGAGATGTTCGAGCGGGCGGTTGTGGGTCAGGGCTGGGTGTTGTGTCGTAATGAGGGTGCGATTGAAGAGGCAGTGAAGCAGGTGGTTGCTGAGATCCATAAAGTAGCTGAGCGATAAGCCTAGAGTAATACATGATTTAACATAATATACATTATGCGTAATGTCGTATTGCGCAATCAGAGGCAGTGCCCGTCAGATTTCAACGGGCAAAACCCCTGTCATGCTTAAACCTGAGCAAAGCCTCCATCGACAAACATTTCACTGCCCGTCATGAAGCTGCTCTCATCCGATGCCAGGAACAACGCGGCGGCTGCCACTTCTTCAGGTTGACCAATGCGGCCCAGTGGAACCTGTGCCGTCATGTCGTCGATAATCGCTTCCTTCTGGCCAGTGCCTGACAACGCCGAGTCCAGACCTGGTGTCGAGATCGGGCCTGGCGACAGTACGTTCACACGAATGCCGGTGCCTTTGAGATCCAGCGCCCAGCTCCTGGCGAAATTGCGCAGCGCCGCTTTGGTGGCGCTGTACACGCTGAACGCCGCGGTGCCCATCGTTCCGGTGGTCGATCCGGTCAGGATCACGGAACCGCCGGCCTGCATGAGTGGCAAGGCTTTTTGCACGGTGAACAGCGTGCCTTTGACGTTGATGCCGAACGTGCGGTCGAATGATTCCTCGGTGATCGAGCCGATCGGTTGGAAATCCCCCAGGCCTGCATTGGCAAACAGTATGTCAACCCGGCCCTTGGCAGCTTTGACCTGGGTGAACACACGGTCCAGGTCGTCCAGCTTGGCAATGTCGGCCTGGATGGCGATGGCTTCAGGCCCGATCAGCGTCAGCGCCTTGTCCAGTTCTGACTGTCGACGACCTACAATCACCACCTGTGCGCCTTCAGCTGCAAAGCGAATCGCGGTTGCCAGGCCGATGCCGCTGTTGCCGCCGGTAACCACTGCGATTTTCCCGTTGAGCTTGCTCATGATGACTCCAAGAAAGAATGTTGAGGCGCAACTCTAGATCCGCTCTATTCTTTTGAATAGTATGCACCTTTTAGTAAGTACCCTTGGGAGACACCTCAATAATGGCAAATAAGTCATTCAACTGCGGACTTGAGGCTGCCCTGGCGGTGATTGGCGGCAAATGGAAGCCGCTGGTGCTGTTCAACCTGGCGCAGAATGTTCATCGATATGGAGAATTAAGACGCGCGATTGGCGGTGTGACCGATAAGGTGCTGATCCAGCAACTCAAGGAATTGGAGCGCGATGAGATCATTTTTCGCGTGGATTTCCAGGAAATACCGCCCAAAGTCGAGTATTCCCTGACACCGTTCGGGGAGTCCCTGGCGTCGGCGTTGGGTGGATTGTGCCAATGGGGTACGCAGCATATGCAAACGGTAGAGCGCATCGCAGCACGGCGGACGTCTGCCCTCTCCCATTCCTGAGCCCCCTGCCCTGATTGCCAACTCAACTAAATGACTATTTAGTTGAGTTAAATCAATAGGTTACAAATGAAACCGATCAACTGACTGCGAAAGCTTACCGGCCAGGCCGGACAACTCATCCGTTGTCGACGCCGTTTGGCCAATGACGCGACTGTTGTTTTCCGACATGCCCGCAATCATCTCCACCTGGTGCGCAATTTCGTTGCTGGCCAGGCTCTGTTCACCAATGGTGCGGGAGATATCGTTGACCATTTCCGTGGTGTTCAAGGTGGCTTGCAGAATCTCGCGAATCGCCCGCTCCACCTCGGCGGTCACCGCCATGCCCTTATCCACCTGAGCCACGCCCTCCTCCATGCTGGTCACCGCTTCGCGCGTGCTCTGCTGGATACGCTGGACCATGCTGGCGATTTCCAGGGTGGAAGCACTGGTGCGGCCGGCCAGACTGCGAACTTCATCGGCGACCACTGCGAACCCCCGCCCCTGTTCACCGGCGCGGGCGGCCTCGATCGCGGCATTCAGGGCCAGCAGGTTGGTCTGGTCGGCGATCCCCTTGATCACTTGGATAATGCTGAAAATTGCCTCGGACTCCTTGTCCAGCGTACGAATCACCTGGGCCGACTGCTGCGCGGAGCGGGCAATGCCGCCCATGTCGTTGACCACCTGATGAATCACTCGCCCACCGTCCTTGGCCAAGGTCTCGGCCTGGTTGGCCATGTCCAATGCGCGCCCGGCATGCCGAGTGATTTCCTCGATACTGGCGGTCATTTCACTCGCCGCCGCGGCCATGGTGCTGGCCGCCGCACTCTGTTGCTGGCTGCTGCCGGCCACTTCATGGCAGCCGTGGCTCAGTTGCTCGCTCATGCCACTGACGCCGTGGGCGTTGCTGCGCACCACTTCGATCATGCCGCGCAAGTCCCGTTGCATGGTGGCGAGGCTGCGAATCAAGGCGCTGGCTTCATCTTTGCGCCGGGGTTCGACAATCGCTTCGCTCAAGTTGCCCCGCGCAATGCTGGCGGCAATGCGGCTGGCGGCTTGCAATGGCGCCATGATGCTGAGCATCACCCAGCGCCCCTGGGCCAACAGCAGTAAAAGGCTGGCGATCAACACTGCGCCCAGGGTGAAATTGGCGTTGCTGATGGTCTGCCGTGTGCCGACACTTGTCTGCTGGGTGTTGGTCTCGATCAGTTCGCTCAGCGCGGCCATTTGATCTTCAAGCTGGGTGAAAGCGGCATTGAACGTGCCCAGTTCCGCGCGAGCGGCTTCGGGACTGTCCAGCGCCAGGGCGACGATGCGCTCACCGGTGGCGATGTAGTTGTCCAGGCTCGGTTTGATTTTTTCCAGGTTGGCCTTGAGCGCAGCGTCCAGCGGAAGCGCGAGGTTATCCGACAGTACCTGGCGAAAGTGTTCGGCGTGTTCCTTGAGCGAAGCGTTGACCTCGGCCGGTGTGCTGGTGCTTTTGCCCAGGCCCACCAGCATCGCTGACAGCACATCGGCGCGCAGGGCGTCGTGCATCATGTCGGCTTCCATGTGGTTGCGCAGCACCGTCATGCTGACCTCGCTGTCCTGTACGGCATCGCCCATCCGTGAATTGCCCAGGTAACCGGTAAGGCTCATGATCAAAGCAGTGAGCAAGCCAGTCGCTATCAACAACATCAAGCGTAGTTTGATCGTCATGCAAAAATCCCCTTGCCTGGTCATCCGGTTGGGAGCCCAACCGCAGACGCCCCGCTTCTGATGTTATCGGCCACCGTCCCTGGTTATTGAAGCCTAAGTTTGCGGATCTGCGTGGATCCCTTAAGCTGACCGCCCTTTTCCGTGCGGAACCGCTCATGTCTCGACGTATCGCCCACCTCGCCCTGCTACTGGGGTTGATCACCGCCGTCGGCCCTTTCGCCATCGACATCTACCTGCCCGCACTGCCGACCCTCGGCGCGAGCCTGCATGCCTCGCCGGCGCGGGTGCAGATGAGCCTGACGGTGTTCTTCGTGATCGTCGGCGTATGCCAGTTGTTCTACGGGCCGGTCAGCGATGTATTCGGGCGCAAACCGCCGATCTATGCCGGCCTGGTGATTTTTGCCGTGGCCAGTGTCGGATGCGCCTTGGCGCCGACGATCGAAACCCTGATTGCCTTTCGCGCCCTGCAGGCTTTCGGCGCATGCGCCGGCATGGTGATTCCCCGGGCCATCGTGCGTGACCTGTACACGGGGCATGAGGCCGCGAAGTTGATGTCCTTGCTGATGCTGGTGATGAGCGTCTCGCCGATTCTCGCGCCATTGGCCGGCAGCCTGGTGATTTCGCTGTGGAGCTGGCGCGAAGTATTCGCCGTGCTGGCGGTGCTCGCGCTGGCGTGTCTGGTAATGACCATCGTGCAACTGCCCGAAACCCACCCTGCCGAACGCCGGTTGGGCAAGACCCTGGGCAGTGCCTTCAGCAGTTATGGCGCGTTGTTGCGTGACCCGGTATTCATCGGCCTGTCGGTGGTGTGCGGCTTTGGCCTGGCGACCTTCTTCGTGTTTATCGGCAGCGCGCCGTTCGTGTACATCGAGCATTACGGCCTCACACCCACGCAGTTCAGCCTGGCCTTTGCGTTGAATGCCGCGTCGTTTTTCGCCATGAGCCAACTCACTGCGCGCCTCAGTGCGCGCTTTGGCCTGGCGCCGTTGATTCTTTGGTCGGTAGCGGCTGTGGCTGCAGTGATGGCTGTCCTGGCCGTCACTACGCTGTGGGTCGACAGCCTGGCCCTGACCATGGCCTCGCTGTTTATCGGCTTCGGCTTTCTCGGCCTGCTGCTGCCGGCCGCCGGGGTATTGTCCCTGGAGGATCATGGTGCCGTGGCCGGTTCTGCCTCGGCCTTGCTCGGTGCGATCCAGATGATCATCGGGGCCCTGTCCATGACCCTGATCGGGGTGTTCGCCGATCACACGCCGGCGCCGATGCTGATCGGGATTGCGCTGTGCGCCATAGCGGCGATGTTCACCACGGTGTGGACACTGCGGCGCCTGCCGGCTCACCTGGCGAGCGCCCCACCCTCGTCCTGAGGGCGGCCCATGCACTTGAGGTTGGCGTTGCCTGGGGCCAACGCCAACCACTCGTCGGCCCTCGGCGGCATCCGTTACAACTATCAACCGGCCGGCAACTACTAATCCCATAGCCACGTTGGAAACTATGGAGATTGACATGACTGATTACCCTCGCCCTCCCTTCGCCCCCCAAGCGCAGACAGTACCTGGTTCGCAGAAGAAAATGGACCCGTACCCGGATTGCGGTGAACAGAGCTACAAGGGCTCCGGACGGTTGGCCAACAAGATCGCTCTGATCACGGGGGCCGACAGCGGCATTGGGCGCGCCGTCGCCATCGCGTTTGCCCGTGAAGGCGCCGATGTGGCCATCGCTTATCTGGATGAGCACGAGGACGCCAGGGAAACTGCGCGTTGGGTCGAGGAAGCCGGTCGCCAATGCCTGCTGCTGCCCGGCGATATCGCTCAGAAAAGCGTGTGCCACGAACTGGTCGATAAAACGGTCGAGCAATTCGGTCGTATCGACGTGCTGGTCAATAACGCAGCGTTCCAGATGAGCCACGAGACTCTTGAAGAAATCTCGGACGAGGAATGGGTCAAGACCTTCGATATCAACATCACTGCAATGTTTCGCCTGTGCAAGGCAGCGGTGCCGCATATGAAGGCTGGCAGTTCGATCATCAACACCACGTCCGTCAACTCAGACATGCCCAAGCCGACGTTGATGCCGTATGCGGCCACCAAGGGTGCGATTGCCAATTTCACCGGTGGCTTGGCGCAGTTGCTCGGCAGCAAGGGTATACGCGTCAACAGCGTAGCCCCGGGCCCGATCTGGACGCCGTTGATCGTGGCGACCATGACCGATGAAGACGTGCAGAGCTTCGGCAGCGAAACCCCGCTGGGCCGCCCTGGCCAACCGGTGGAAGTCGCGCCGATCTATGTGTTGTTGGCCTCGGACGAAGCCAGCTACATCTCCGGATCGCGCTACGCGGTCACTGGCGGCAAACCTATTCTCTAAAACTGCATCGCCCCCCCTGAGGGGGGGCTGCAATCGTCAACCCTACAGGTCAAACCGGTCCACCGCCTGCCGTCGCTCATTGTCGTCACGCACGTCATAGCTGGCGGTGGTCTGGATATTGGTATGGTGTGCGAGCTTTTGCGCGATCGACAGGTCATGCTCCTCGATCACCCGGGTAATGAACGAGCGACGGAAGTCATGGGGCATGATCTTCACGCCCACCTGGTCGCCGCGCTGGCGGGCGATGTAGTAAATGGCATGTTTGGTGATGCGCTCGCGGGTGATGTGGCTGCCACGGCGGATACGGTTGAACAGGAAACTGTCATCCTGCTCGCCCTCCTTGAGCTGTTCGCGCCGAAACGCCAGCCACGCCTGCAATTTGGCGAACGCCCAGTCCGGCGCGTACTTGATCAACTCCTTGTTGCCCTTGCCGATCACCCGCAGGCTGCGCTCTTCGAAGTTGATCTGGGCCAGGTCGAGGTTGACCGATTCCGACTTGCGCATGCCGGAGCCGTAGAGAATACCGATCACTGCGGCGTCTCGCAGGCCCTGGGGCCGTGGGTCGGCGGCGCAGACTTCCATCATTTCGCGGATCAGGCTGCGCCGCAGGTTGCGGCCCTGGCCCAGGCGCGTGCCGGGTGCAGCCTTGACCGTGCGCATGCGCAACAGGTGCTCCTGGCTGATCAGGTTCAGGCGCCACGCCTCATTCATCACCCCGCGCACCGCGTTCACATACAACGAGGAGGTATTCGGCGCATAACCGTCTTCGCGCAAGGCGGCGACCAGGGCAATGACGTGTTCGGGCTGCAGCAAGTGCCAGTCGATGTCTTCGAGGTTGATCTCCTCGAAGCCCAGGCGATCGGCCGCATCTTGCAGCACGTAGCGCATGGTCAATTGGCTGGAGGGGGCCAGGCGGGTGAGGTAGAGGGTCAGCGGGTTGCGGATAGACTCAGTCAAGCTAGATCAGCCTTTGGTTTAAATACACCATTTAACTGATTGTTAAATCGACATATTTACGATTGAACAGAGCAAAGAAGTCTAGCCCATGAGTGCCGCTAGTACAAAGTACTGAAACGTACCGCGAGGCGGTGCGTCAACGCGTCAGGTACGCGCCGTATTGTCCTATGGCGATAAGCCTAATCACTACCGGTCGAAGCATTTTCCTATGCTGCTTTGTAGGCGCCTTGCTTTATTTTCAGCTTTTCATCCCTGCTCATTCACTCAGACAAAGGTTACTTTATGCCTATTGACACTCCTACCTCGCGTTATGCGAACCCTAATCCCTGGGCTGTCAAGCACTCATCCATTGCTCCAGACAGCCAGCCCCCTGCGTACAACACAACACTGTATGCCCCCTCGTATTTTGCGACGGTGGAAAACAAAGCCAAGGTTGATATCTCCCGGGATGACTTCAACCAGATCAATAAGCAGGTCAATGCTCTCGATAGAAAAATCGAAAAGATAGAGCGATTTTCAACCCGATATCCAGCCGCTATAACAGGCAAAGACACTCAAACATTGCGCCAGACAATGCTCAACCTGCGCAATCATGTAGCGACTGGGAACGGCAAAAGCAATGAAATGCAGGCATTGGCCCAAACGGTCAACAATCAAACGACAGCCATTGCACTGAAAGCGTTACAGGGCGTGCAGAAGAATGAACATGGCACGCCGGCTTTCGCTCAGAATCTGCAATTGCTTTCAGATGTCGAAAATATGCAGCAAAAAAAATACTGATGGTTTTACCTTGAGGCCTTGGCAGCTAGTCGGGCTCAACCGGGCCGTCCTCGGTTTGCGGTTGGCTCCAAGTCTCATCCTGTTTCTGCATCAACGCAAACCATTGGGTGCGCATGAAATCCAAGTACGGAGCGGGCGCCTTGGCAAAGTCCTTCTCATCGCCATAACACCCCGGCAACGGCAACTCGGTGCCCTGCTCCTTGTACTGGCTGACCAGCGCCTGCTGAGCGGCCACGCTGCAGTCCTTGGGCAGCGGCATGCCGCGCAGGGCGCCGGCCTCTTCGTCCCACCAGGCCGCACCGACGCGGTCGACCCCACGCAGGCGGTACTTCTGCGACTTGCCGACGTGCATGATCAACTTGAATTCGTTGGGGCTGACATCACTGGTGCAGGTGCGCGAATAGCCCACGGTGGCCTGGGTGATGCCGTCGCCAGTGAGGTCGGTGACTTTGGTTGCAGCCCGGTCAAAGCGCAGGGACGCATCGAATTCGCAGTGCTGCACATCGTCGTAGAGCATCCACACGCGCTTGGGGCGGTTGCCGTCGATCAGGTACTGGGCCGCATACACGAATGCCGACTGGGTGCCGTCGTCATCGCGCTCGCTGACTTGTTCGGCGAGCACCAGCAGGTTCTTGCCTTGTTTATCGTCCCAGGTATACGCGGCGATCTGCTTGCCGCGCACTTCCACGCCGTCCGGCACCTGGTCGATGCTGGTCAGCGCCACCCCATCATCGGCGCATACGGTGGTGATGCACGCGACGCTCATCAACAACCCCATCAACACTGGCCGCAATTGGCCGCGTAAAAGCTGCACGCTATTCATCCGTTCACCCTGGCAAGAGACGGCTTACTTTACCGGCACTTGGCGGGCATTGCAGAGAATATTCTTTACTGATCACCGGATTGAATAACATCGCGTCGCGCTCGCCCGGACGCCTTGCCTGGCACCTCGTCCACTTAGCTGAACCCTAGCTGTCTACCTGTCAAATAAACGAGTTTTTCATCTGCCTTTCATATCTGTTCCACATTTTTACGCTTAATCTTGGATACAGCACTTCATAGCAAACCGCGCTATATCGTCTAACCTCTTGATTACGTTCTATCTTCAGTGCCGCTTTCCAACCTGCATTCTGGACGTTTGCCTAATGATTGCTGCTGTTTCCACGCTCCAAGTTGCTCTAACCCCGAGGTCATGAATCTTTGAAACCCTACCCTATTCATTGCGTGTCGATCGTTATCCCGGTCTACAACGAACAAGAAAGCCTGCCTGAATTGCTGCGCCGTACCACCGCAGCCTGCAAGCAACTGGCCTACGAATACGAAATCATCCTGGTGGATGACGGTAGCCGCGACAATTCGGCCCAACTGCTGGAAGACGCCGCCTCGGAAGACGGCAGCAACGTGGTCGCGGTAATTCTCAACCGCAACTACGGCCAGCACGCGGCGATCATGGCCGGTTTCGAGCAATGCCGAGGCGAAGTGGTGATCACCCTAGACGCCGACCTGCAAAACCCGCCCGAAGAAATCCCGCGCCTGGTCGAGCAAGCGGCCCTGGGCTACGACGTGGTTGCCACCGTGCGCAACAACCGTCAGGACTCGGCCTTTCGCCGCTGGCCGTCGCGCCTGATCAACCTGGCCGTGCAGCGCTCCACCGGCGTGGCCATGAGCGACTACGGCTGCATGCTGCGCGCCTACCGCCGCACCATTGTCGACGCGATGCTCGCCTGCCGTGAGCGCAGCACCTTCATCCCGATCCTGGCCAACGGCTTTGCCCGGCACACCACGGAAATCCTGGTGCACCACGCCGAGCGGGAACACGGCGAATCCAAATACAGCGCCATGCGCCTGATCAGCCTGATGTTCGACTTGCTGACCTGCATGACCACTACCCCACTGCGACTGCTGTCCATCGTCGGCTTCAGCCTGGCGGCGCTGGGTGTGCTGTTTGCCTTCGCATTGATCATCCTGCGCCTGGCCTTTGGCGCCGACTGGGCTGGCGACGGTTTGTTCGTGCTGTTCGCGGTGTTGTTCGTGTTCACCGGCGGCCAGTTCATCGGCATGGGCCTCTTGGGTGAATACCTGGGCCGCATGTACAGCGACGTGCGCGCCCGTCCGCGCTTCTTTATCGAAAAGGTGCTGCGCAACCAACCGGCAGCACCGGCTCCCGTGGTCGTCGTGGACGGCCTGGTGTCCTCCCATACTTCTACTTCTGCTGATCAGGTCTAATCATGAGTTCAAAAGCTGTTGTATTCGCGTACCACGATATTGGTTGTGCAGGCATTGAAGCGCTGCTCAACACCGGTTACGAAATTGCTGCCGTGTTCACCCATGCCGATGACCCCAAGGAAAACAACTTCTACGGTTCCGTCGCACAACTGTGCGCGCGCAATGGCATCCCGGTGCACGCCCCGGAAGACGCCAACCACCCGCTGTGGATCGAGCGCATCGCCAAGCTGAACCCGGACTACATTTTCTCGTTCTACTACCGCAACCTGCTCAGCGAGGCCCTGCTGGCCACCGCCAGCAAAGGCGCGTTCAACCTGCACGGCTCGTTGCTGCCGAAATACCGTGGCCGCGCCCCGGCCAACTGGGTACTGGTCAACGGCGAGACCGAAACCGGCGTCACCCTGCACCGCATGGTCAGGCGTGCCGATGCCGGCGCGATCCTGGCCCAGCAGAAAGTCATCATCGAACGCAACGACACCGGCCTGACCCTGCACGCCAAACTGCGCGACGCCGCCAGCACCCTGCTGCGCGACGCCCTGCCGCAACTGGCCCAGGGCAAGCTGACGGAAACCGCCCAGGACGAAAGCCAGGCCACTTACTTCGGCCGCCGCACTGCCGCCGATGGCAAGCTGGAGTGGAAAAAACCGGCTGAAGAACTGTTCAACCTGGTGCGCGCCGTGACCCAACCGTACCCAGGCGCCTTCTGCGCCGTGGGCGAACACAAGTTGATCGTCTGGCAGGCCGAAGTGGTCAAGGGCAACGAAGGCCTGGCGCCGGGCCGTGTGATCAGCGTCAACCCGCTGCGCATCGCCTGCGGTGAAGACTCCCTGGTGGTCAAGTTCGGCCAGCGCAACGCCGACGGCCTGTTCCTCGCCGGCCCAGCCCTGGCGGACGCACTGGGCCTGGTCGACGGTTCCGTACTGCGCGGCGCCGAGTCCGGCCGCAAGCCACGGCGTACCCGGGTACTGATCCTGGGTGTGAACGGCTTTATCGGCAACCACCTGTCCGAGCGCCTGCTGCGCGACGACCGTTATGAAATCTACGGCCTGGACATCGGTTCGGACGCCATCGAGCGCCTGCGCAGCCACCCGAACTTCCATTACGTCGAAGGCGATATCAGCATCCACACCGAGTGGATCGAGTACCACATCAAGAAGTGCGACGTGGTCCTGCCGCTGGTGGCCATCGCCACGCCAATCGAATACACCCGCAACCCGCTGCGCGTGTTCGAACTGGACTTCGAAGAAAACCTCAAGCTGGTGCGCTACTGCGTCAAGTACAACAAGCGCGTGATCTTCCCGTCGACCTCCGAAGTCTATGGCATGTGCCAGGACCAGTACTTCGACGAAGACACCTCCAACCTGGTGGTGGGTCCGGTCAACAAACAGCGCTGGATCTACTCGGTTTCCAAGCAGCTGCTGGACCGTGTGATCTGGGCGTACGGTGACAAGGGCCTGAAATTCACCCTGTTCCGTCCGTTCAACTGGATGGGCCCACGCCTGGACCGCCTGGATTCGGCGCGTATCGGCAGCTCCCGCGCAATCACCCAATTGATCCTGAACCTGGTGGAAGGTACGCCGATCCGCCTGTTCGACGGCGGCGAGCAGAAGCGTTGCTTTACCGACATCGCTGACGGCATCGAAGCCCTGGCTCGCATCATTGATAACGAAAACGGCGTGTGCGACGGCCAGATCATCAATATCGGCAACCCGGAAAACGAAGCCAGCATCCGTCAGTTGGGCGAAGAACTGCTGCGTCAGTTCGAAGCGCACCCGTTGCGTGGCAACTTCCCACCGTTCGCCGGTTTCCGCGACGTAGAAAGCAAGGCGTTCTACGGCACCGGTTACCAGGACGTGGCGCACCGCAAGCCAAGCATCGAAAACGCCAAGCGCCTGCTGGACTGGGAGCCGACCGTGGAAATGAGCGAAACCATCGGCAACACCCTGGACTTCTTCCTGCGTGAAGCCATGCTCGAAATCGCGGACAAAAAGTAATGGATGCAGGTCTTCGCATCGACGTCGACACCTACCGCGGCACCCGTGAAGGTGTGCCACGGTTGCTCGAGTCCCTGGATGAAGCCTCGGTGAAGGCAACGTTCTTCTTCAGTGTCGGGCCTGACAACATGGGGCGCCACTTGTGGCGTCTCATCCGCCCGCAATTCCTGTGGAAGATGCTGCGTTCCAATGCGGTCGGCCTGTATGGCCTGGACATCCTGCTCGCCGGCACCGCCTGGCCGGGCAAGCCGATCGGCCGTGACCTGGGGCACTTGATGCGCCAGGCCAAGGCCGCCGGGCACGAAGTGGGCCTGCACGCCTGGGATCACCACGGCTGGCAGGCCAACACCGGGCGCTGGAGCGAGGCGCAGTTGATCGAACAGATTCGCCGTGGCGTCGACACCCTCAGCGACATCCTCGGTGAGCGCATCGACTGTTCCGCCGCCGCCGGTTGGCGCGCGGATGAGCGCGTGGTGCAAGCCAAGCAAGGTTTCAACTTTCGCTACAACAGCGATTGCCGGGGCACCAGCCTGTTTCGTCCAACCCTGGCCGATGGCAGTGCGGGCACCCCACAAATTCCGGTAGACCTGCCGACCTTCGACGAAGTTGTCGGGCCGGTGGTGGCTGCCAAAGACTTCAATGGGTTCATCCTCGACCGTTTTGCCGAGTCGAAACTCAATGTCTATACGATCCACGCCGAAGTGGAAGGGATTCTGATGGCCAACGATTTTCGCCAGTTGCTCGCCCAGGCCGGGCAGCGCGGCATCGACTTCAAACCACTGGGCGACCTGTTGCCGGTGGACGTGACCACCCTGCCCCAGCAACAACTGGTACGCGGTGCGTTGCCGGGCCGCGAGGGTTGGCTCGGAGTGCAACAGGCATGATCCGCCGTTGGGCCTTGCCCCTGCTGCTGTTGGCGTTTGGCTTGTTCTACCTGCTGCCGCTGGCCACCCATGGCCTGTGGATCCCGGATGAAACCCGCTACGCGCAGATCAGCCAGGAAATGCTGCTGACCGGCAAGTGGGCTTCGCCGCACTTCATGGGCATCCGCTACTTCGAAAAACCGGCGGCGGGTTACTGGATGATTGCGCTGGGCCAGGCGATCTTCGGGCAGAACCTGTTCGGCGTGCGGTTTGCCTCGGCCCTGAGCACCGGCTTGAGCATCCTGCTGGTGTACGGGGTGTCGCGTCGGCTGTGGAATGACCCGCGCAAAACCCTGGTCAGCACCGTGCTGTACATGAGTTTTGTCAGCGTGGCCTTGCTCGGTGGCTACGCCAATCTGGATCCGCAGTTCACCTTCTGGGTCAACCTGACCGGAGCCGCCCTGTGGTTCTGCTTCGACAGCACCACCCGCAACGGGCGCCTGGGGTCCTGGGCGTTGCTCGGTTTTGCCTGCGGCATGGGCTTTATGACCAAGGGCTTTCTGGCGTGGTTGCTGCCGGTGTTGATCGCCCTGCCCTATGCGATCTGGCAGAAGCGTTTGCGTGAGCTGCTGGGCTACGGCGTGGTCGCCGTGGTGGTGGCGATTGTCGTCAGCTTGCCATGGGCGCTGGCGGTGCACCGGCAAGAGCCGGACTACTGGAATTTCTTCTTCTGGCACGAGCATATCCAGCGCTTCGCCGGTGACGATGCCCAGCACGCCGAGCCGTTCTGGTATTACCTGCCGCTGTTGGTTGCGTTCTGCCTGCCGTGGGTGGCGTTGTTGCCGTCGACCCTCAAACAGGCGTGGGGGGACAAACGCAGCGCAAAAATCGGTTTTGTAGTGCTGTGGCTGCTGATGCCCCTGGCCTTCTTCAGCCTGGCCAAGGGCAAGCTGCCGTCCTACATCATGCCGTGCCTGCTGCCCCTGGCCTTGTTGATGGGCAATACCCTGGCGGACAAACTGGCCCAGGGTCGCAGCCGTGCGCTGCGCATCAACGGCTGGCTGAACCTGATCATCGGTGTAGTGGCATTGCTCGCGCTGACCTGGCTGCAAATGAAGAAGCCGGTGTACGAGCACGGTCAGGAAACCCTCAGCCTGGTGTTGGTGTTCACCTTTCTGTTTGCCTGGATCCTGGTCAACCTGCTGCAGGCGGCCCGGCCTTTGCACCTGTGGGCCGCACCGGTACTCGGCAGTTGGCTGATGGTGGCCTTGTTGCCAGCTGCCCTGCCGCATTCAGTGGTGTACAACAAGACGCCTGACCAATTCATCATTGATCACCTGCAAGAGCTGCAACCAGCCACGGCCCTGCTGAGCAATGACCTGGGCGCAGCGTCGGCGCTGTCATGGCGCCTGGCGCGCCCGGACGTGACGCTCTACAACACCGTCGGCGAAGTCAAATACGGCCTGGCCTACGCGGACGCCACGCACCACAAGGTGGATACCAGCCAAGTCCAGCAATGGATGAGCGATGCGCGCCAAAAGGGGCCGGTCGGCGTGGTCATGCGGGTCAAGGGCGACGACGAAATCGCCGAAGTCGACTTGCTGCCCAAGGACGGCAAGCGCTACGAACAAGGCAACATCGTGATCCTGATCTTCCCGCAGGCCGCGCAATGATCACCTTGCTGCTGTTACTGGCCGCCTGCCTGCTCACCTGCATGGGACAGGTCTCCCAGAAGTTCGCCGTGGAACGCTGGCGCGACCTGCCGGATGGCTGGGCGCTGAAACTGCGCTCGCCCTGGTTGTGGTCGGCGCTGGTGTGCCTGGGCCTGGGCCTGCTGGTGTGGCTGCTGGTGTTGCAACGCCTGGAAGTCGGTACTGCCTACCCGATGCTCAGCCTCAACTTCGTGCTGGTCACGCTGGTCGCGCGTTTTGTGTTCAAAGAGCACATCGATACCCGCCATTGGCTGGGTGTCGCGCTGGTGATCGGCGGCGTCGTGCTGCTGGGTCGCCAGGTATGAGCCGGATCCAGGGGTTTGCCCTGGCCCTGGGCAGCGTCGGCCTGGTCAGCGCGGCCCAACTGGGCATGCGCTGGAGCATGACGCGCCTGCCGCTGCCCAGCGCATGGCTGGATGCCTTGAGCCAGAACAGCATCGACCTGGGCGCCCTCGGCGTCGTGACCCTGGCGATCCTGGCATACGCACTGTCGATGCTCTGCTGGCTCGGTGCGCTCAAGCATTTGCCGCTGGGCCGCGCCTATTCGCTACTGAGCATCAGCTATGCCTTGGTGTACCTGCTGGCGGCCAGCCTGCCGGTGTTCAACGAACATTTTTCCGTTTCAAAAACCCTGGGGGTGGCCTTGGTCATCCTCGGTGTTCTGGTTATCAACTCTCGTCGTGCTAGCGCCACAAGTCCCAGGAATGCCCCATGAAAATCAGTGTATTTGGTAGCGGTTACGTCGGTCTGGTGCAGGCCACCGTGTTGGCTGAAGTCGGCCACGATGTCATTTGCATGGACGTTGACAAGAACAAGGTCGAGTCACTGCAAAAAGGCCATGTGACCATCTTCGAGCCGGGGCTGGCTGCGATGGTCAAGGAAAACCTGGAGAGTGGGCGGCTGCACTTCACCCATGATGAAAAGTTGGCGGTGGAACACGGCGAAGTCCTGTTCATTGCCGTGGGCACGCCTTCGGACGAAGACGGCTCGGCCGACCTGAAATACGTGCTGTCGGTAGGCGACGCCGTCGCCCGCCACCGCAAAGAGCCGGTGATCCTGGTGGAAAAATCCACCGTGCCGGTCGGCACCGGCGACACCCTGCGCGCCCACATCGAAAAAGCCCTGCACCTGGCCGGCCGGCACCTGGAGTTCGATATCGTCTCCAACCCCGAATTCCTCAAGGAGGGCTCGGCTGTTGCCGACTGCCGCCGCCCGGACCGCATCATCATCGGTTGTGAGCGCGAAGAAGTGCGCGACGTGATGCGCGACCTGTACGCACCGTTCAACCGCAACCACGACCGCATCATCTTCATGGACCTGCGCAGCGCCGAGCTGACCAAGTACGCCGCCAACTGCATGCTGGCGACCAAGATCAGCTTTATCAACCAGATCGCCGAGCTGGCCGAACACCTGGGGGCGGACATCGAAGCCGTGCGCCTGGGCATTGGCGCCGACTCGCGCATCGGCTACCACTTTATCTACCCTGGCTGCGGCTACGGCGGTTCGTGCTTCCCCAAGGACATGCGCGCCCTGATCCACAGCGCCCGGCAAGCCAACTGCTCCAGCGACCTGCTGGAAGCGGTAGAAGCCATCAACCAGCGCCAGAAGAGCAAGTTGTTCGAGCGGATCAAGGCGTTCTTCAAGGGCGACCTGCGCGGCAAGACCTTTGCCCTGTGGGGCCTGGCGTTCAAGCCCAACACCGACGACATGCGCGATGCTCCCAGCCGCGTGCTGATGGAAGCGTTGTGGGCCGCCGGCGCCAACGTGCGCGCATTCGACCCGGAAGCCATGCAGGAAACCCAACGTATCTATGGCGATGACCCACGGCTGATGCTCATGGGCACCCCCGAATCCACACTGGGCGGTGCCGATGCGCTGATCGTCTGCACCGAATGGCAGCAATTCAAGGCGCCGGACTTCGACCTGATCCACCAGCGCCTGAAAACCCCGGTGATCTTCGACGGCCGCAACCTCTACGACGGCGAGCGCCTGGCACGCAAAGGCTTCCAGTACTACCCGATCGGCCGCGGTGATTCCTGCCAGTTGCCGATTCCCCAGCAACAGTGGCTGCCACAGGTTGTGGAAGCCTGAGACGTGAACAAAGCTCAACCGTCCCCGCTGAATGCAACGATCCGCCGCCAATCCCTTGGTCTGGGATTGCTGGCGTTGTTGCTGTTTATCGCCGGCAACTGGCACCAGGCAATCATCGGCTTCGACTCGCGCTTTGTGTTGTTTGCCCAGGAAATGCTGCGTCATGGCCCCAGCGTCTTCCCCACCACCTATGGGCAGCCTTATGCGGATTACCTGGCCACCTCGACACTGTTGACCTGGCTGGTTTCACTGCCCCTGGGCCAGGTCACCAGCCTCACGGCCTGGTTGCCCACGGCGATCGCCTCGGCGTTTATCGTCACCCTGGTGTATCGCCTGACGGCGCCCTACTCCCAGCGCTGGGGGCTGCTGAGCATTGCGCTCCTGTTGTTGAGCAGCAACTTCATCACCGAAACCCGTGCGGTGTCCCTCGACCAGATGCTGGCCGCCATCGCCCTGGCGGTGTTCTACCTGGGTTATGCCCATGATCACTTCCGGTCCGCTAAACGCCTGCATTGGCTGTACCTGCTGCTGATCCTGGGCTTTGCCGTGCGTGGGCCGATTGGCCTGGTGATTCCTACGGGCGTGCTCTGCAGCTACTACCTGATCAACCGGCAATGGCGCCAGCTGTTCAGTTTCGGCTTGCTGGCGCTGGCGCTGCTGGTGGCATGCGTGGGCCTGTTGCTGCTGATGGCCAAGTTGAGCGGTGGCGAAAGCTTCATGCAGGACGTGATCCGCATGCAGTTCCTCGGCCGCATGGATGGCAGCGAAGGCTCGAGCGGCCTGCTGTACTACTTCACCAGTTCGCTGGGCAATTACGCCTTGGCGTATCCGATGGCACTGCTGGTACTGCTGGCCATGGTGCTCAGCGGGCGCCGCGCGCCGGGACCGGCATTGCAGTTGGTGTGGTATTGCGCCGCCGCAGGCTTGCTGGTGATGGTCGGCCTGTCGATTCCCCAGGCGAAAAAAGCACGTTACGTGCTGCCGATGTTGCCCATGGCGGCGATCATTGCGGCATACCCGTTCCAGGTCGCACACGGACGGCTCTTCGCCGGGCTGCGTGGGCTGATGCTGGGGATCTGGACGTTGTCGCCGACGCTGTTGATCGTCGGCCTGCTGTTAGCACGACCGCGCTACCCTGAGCAATTGAGCCATCTCGGCTGGGTGTTGGGCGTGCTGGGCGGCCTGCAGGTGCTGGCCTTGGTGACACTCTTCAAAAGCGGCCTGCGTCCGGTCGGGCCGGCTTTTGCCGCGGTGCTGGCAGTGTGGGCCTCCTATATCCTGGTGGTCGAGCCGCTGGAGCGCAGTATCTACGACACCCGCACCTTTACCTTGCAGGTTCATGAGCAGGTGATGCAGCAACGCGCGCCGGTGGTGCTGCATGGCTTGGGCAAAGACGCCAAGGCCATCAAGTACATGGTCAACCTCGATTGCGACCAAGTGCCGTTGTTCACTCAGCAAGCCGCCGACCTCAAGCCACTCCAGGGACCCGCCTGGCTGGTGATGAGCCAAGTGGATTACGAAGGCTTGCAAGACCCGCGCTTTCGTTCCATCACGCCGACCCTGACCGGCGAATTCGACCGCAACCCTTACGTGCTGCTGCACCTGGCCAAACCTGTGCAACCTTGAGTCTGCGCCAGCGCTGCCGGCGCGGAAAATTCCCACGCAGCTTTACGTAATAACTGGTGCCGTTTCTCTTTCCTGCGTCCAAAACCCAACGGTAAACTCGCTTGCCTGGTGCGGTATTCATGTACCGCCACAGGTCATGGGTGACCACAAGGACGAGAGGACAACGCCGTGCCAGATGATGCTTCGCTTGATAACCCAGCCTTGACCAGCACCGAAGTGCATGTCGGCTATATTCCCCTGCCACCGCTGGACCGGCTGATGGGGTTGCGCGACGCGTTGGTGGCGTTGAAAGGCCCGCTGGCCAGTGAACCCGGTTTGCAGGAGAACCTGCGCAAGCGTTTTTTCGATGAAGAGTTCAGTAATCGGGTGCTGGGTAAAGTCTGCTGCTCGATAGTAGTCTGACCGTATTCCAATTCATTATTTTTGCATTCAACCCTCATTAATATGCATTGGCGCCTCTGTTCCACGCGCGACACACTGCATGGGTTCCATCCCCCAAATGTTGGAACTTTCAAAGGGCTTTTCCGGGCAACCAGACAAGCCTTTTTTTTGCCCGCCGTTTATGGACTGCCTCCCAATGCTCGCTCGCTGGTTCCCCGCTGCTATCAATACCCGCCCCACCGAATGGAGCCGTGCCGCGATCGGCATGGCCCTTGGCACCTTGTTCAGCGTCTGGTTGTGCTCCCAGGTGTTTGGCATGGATGTCGCGTTGCACCTGCTTGGCCCGCTGGGAGCGTCGGCCGTCCTGTTGTTCGCCGTGTCATCGGGCGCCTTGGCGCAACCCTGGTCGATTATCGGCAGCTACCTGTGCGCAGGTGTGATTGCCTTGCTGGTCACCCGTGTCCTCGGCCCGTCCCTGGGCGGCGCCTGCCTGGCGGCCGGCATGACCGTAATACTGATGTGCTGGTTGCGCTGCCTGCACCCGCCCGCCGGTGGCCTGGCCATGACACTGGTCCTGGCAGACCCGGCGTCCGCCGCCCTGGGCTGGTATGAACTGGGTGCGGTATTGCTCGGCGCCGGTGCGCTGCTGGCCTGCGCACTGGCGTATAACAACGCCACGCGTACGCGTTATCCCAAAGGCGCGGTGGAAGCACCGGCACCGCTACCGTTCACCCCCAGGGCCGACCGAGACCCTGGTATTACCGCCGCTGATTTGACACTGGCGCTGGCGCAAATGGAGCGGTTCTACGATGTGGAGCCCAGCGAACTGGAACAACTCATCCACGCGGCGCAAACCCACGCCAGGCGCCGTAGCATCGGCGAAACACTGGCCAGCCGGTTACCCTGAGTCGGTCGTGCGCTTGCTGCATAAATGCAAAAACGACCTGCAGGATTGAAGGTTGTACTAGGCAAATTTGCACTGGTACGATCGCGAGAAGGTTCATCCGTGAACATCTTGATAAAGAACAATAAAAGCAGGGAGTTATCGATGACTGCTCAGGTTTCATCCGAAGCAAGCCACGCCCAAGTACTTCAGGACGAAGTCCTCGCCGAGGTCCGCAACCATATCGGCCACCTCACCCTCAATCGCCCCGCCGGCTTGAATGCCATTACCCTGGACATGGTGCGCAGCCTCACGTCCCATTTGCAGGCATGGGCTGACGATCCGCAGGTGTATGCCGTGGTCCTGCGCGGTGCCGGTGAAAAAGCCTTCTGTGCAGGTGGCGATATCCGTTCTCTGTACGACAGCTTCAAGAACGGCGACACCCTGCACCAGGACTTCTTCGTCGAGGAATATGCTCTGGATCTGGCCATCCACCACTACCGCAAGCCAGTCGTGGCACTGATGGACGGGTTTGTCCTCGGCGGCGGCATGGGCCTGGTGCAGGGCGCTGATTTGCGCGTAGTCACCGAGCGCAGCCGCCTGGCGATGCCGGAAGTGGCCATCGGTTATTTCCCTGACGTGGGTGGCAGCTACTTTCTGCCGCGCATCCCCGGCGAACTGGGGATCTACCTGGGCGTGACCGGGGTACAGATCCGCGCGGCCGACGCGCTGTATTGCGGGTTGGCTGATTGGTACCTGGAAAGCCACAAGCTCGCCGACCTTGACCAGAAGCTCGACCACCTGCAATGGCACGACTCGCCGCTCAAAGACCTGCAGGGCGTGCTCGCCAAGCTGGCCGTGCAGCAATTGCCCGATCCGCCGTTGGCCGCTCTGCGCCCCGCCATCGACCACTTTTTCGCGCTGCCGGATGTGCCGAGCATCGTTGAACAATTGCAGCAAGTCACCGTGGCCGACAGCCATGAATGGGCGTTGACCACCGCTACCCTCATGCTGACCCGCTCCCCCCTTGCCATGGCCGTTACGTTGGAGATGTTGCGCCGCGGCCGGCGCCTGCCCCTGGAAGACTGTTTTGCCTTGGAGCTGCACCTGGACCGCCAATGGTTCGAGCGCGGCGACCTGATCGAAGGCGTGCGCGCCCTGATCATCGACAAAGACAAAAGCCCGCGCTGGAACCCGCCCACCCTGCACGGGCTGGCCCTCAGCCACGTTGAGAGCTTTTTTCATCACTTCGAGAAGGTTGCGAAATAAGCCATGCAAGACATTGAATACACTGAAGAACAAGTAATGATCCGCGACATGGCGCGTGACTTCGCCCGGGGTGAAATCGCACCGCACGCCCAAGCCTGGGAGAAAGCCGGCTGGATCGACGACGCCCTGGTGGCAAAGATGGGCGAACTGGGCCTGCTGGGCATGGTGGTGCCGGAAGAATGGGGCGGCACCTATGTCGATTACGTCGCCTATGCCCTCGCCGTCGAGGAGATTTCCGCAGGTGACGGTGCCACTGGCGCACTGATGAGTATCCATAATTCAGTGGGTTGCGGGCCGATTCTCAACTACGGCACAGATGAACAAAAACAGACCTGGCTGGGCGACCTCGCCAGCGGCCAGGCGATTGGCTGCTTCTGCCTGACCGAACCCCAGGCCGGTTCCGAAGCGCACAACCTGCGTACCCGTGCCGAACTGCGCGACGGCCAGTGGGTAATCAACGGGGCCAAGCAGTTCGTCAGTAATGGTAAACGCGCCAAACTGGCGATTGTATTTGCGGTGACTGATCCCGACCTGGGCAAGAAAGGCATCTCGGCGTTCCTGGTGCCCACCGCAACCCCGGGATTCGTGGTGGATCGTACCGAACACAAGATGGGCATCCGTGCGTCCGATACCTGCGCCGTGACCCTGAACCAGTGCAGCGTGCCCGAGGCCAACCTGCTGGGTGAGCGTGGCAAAGGCCTGGCCATCGCGCTGTCCAACCTGGAGGGTGGCCGCATCGGCATTGCCGCCCAGGCATTGGGCATCGCCCGCGCGGCATTTGAAGCAGCGCTGGCCTATGCCCGTGATCGGGTGCAGTTCAACAAGGCAATCATCGAGCACCAGAGCGTGGCCAATTTGCTGGCCGACATGCAAACCCAGCTTAACGCCGCACGCTTGCTGATCCTGCACGCCGCACGGCTGCGCAGTGCCGGAAAACCCTGCTTGTCGGAAGCGTCCCAGGCCAAACTGTTTGCCTCGGAAATGGCCGAGAAGGTTTGCTCATCGGCGATGCAGATTCACGGTGGGTACGGATACCTGGAAGATTATCCGGTGGAGCGTTACTACCGGGATGCGCGGATCACGCAGATTTACGAAGGGACCAGTGAGATTCAGCGGATGGTGATTGCCAGGGAGCTGAAGAACTACCAACTTTGACTGCCACAGCACATAAATAATGTGGGAGGGGGCTTGCCCCCGATGACGGTGGGTCAGTCAACAGATGTGAAGACTGAACCACTGCTATCGGGGGCAAGCCCCCTCCCACCTTTGATACTCAGTGTCTTTGACACCGGGTTATTTGTCCTTGAACTCCGGCGCGCGCTTGGCCACAAACGCCGCCATGCCTTCCTTCTGATCCTGCGTGGCGAACGCCGCATGGAACACCCGGCGCTCAAAGCGCACGCCTTCCGACAAGCTCACTTCGAACGCTCGGTTCACGCTTTCCTTGACCATCATGCTGATCGGCACCGACTTGCCGGCAATCAGCGTCGCGACTTTCAGCGCTTCGTCCAGCAGTTCATCGGCGGGTACGATACGCGCAACAATCCCGCAGCGCTCCGCTTCCACCGCATCGATAAAGCGCCCGGTCAGGCACATTTCCATGG
The DNA here is from genome assembly GCF_900113815.1 of Pseudomonas sp. NFPP04. Lineage (NCBI taxonomy): Bacteria > Pseudomonadati > Pseudomonadota > Gammaproteobacteria > Pseudomonadales > Pseudomonadaceae > Pseudomonas > Pseudomonas sp. NFPP04. The sequence goes on from NZ_FOQS01000004.1 coordinate 122,158, forward strand.
CCTTGGCCTTGCCCACCGCACGGGTCAGGCGCTGGGTGCCGCCCATGCCGGGCAGTACGCCGAGGTTGATTTCCGGCTGGCCGAACTTGGCGCTGTCACCGGCCAGGATGAAGTCGCACATCAACGCCAGTTCGCAACCGCCGCCCAGGGCGAAGCCGTTGACGGCGGCGATGATCGGCTTGCGGCGGTTGGCCACGCGGTCGCTGTCACTGAACAGATCGTCGAGGTAGATCTGCGGATAGGTCAGCTCGGCCATTTCCTTGATGTCGGCACCGGCGGCGAAGGCTTTTTTCGAGCCGGTCAACACGATGCAGCCGATCTCCGGGTTGGCTTCAAGGCCGTCCAGCGCCTGGTTCAACTCGCTGACCAGTTGCGCGTTCAGGGCGTTCAGGGCTTGCGGGCGATTGAGGGTAATCAGCCCGACGCGGCCCTGGACTTCAAGCAAAATGGTTTCGTAACTCATGTATCGGCTCCTTAGAGATTGCGTGAGATGACCATGCGCTGGATATCGCTGGTGCCTTCGTAAATCTGGCAGACCCGCACGTCGCGGTAGATCCGCTCCAGAGGGAAGTCGCTCAGGTAACCGTAACCGCCCAGGGTTTGCAAGGCGGCCGAACAGACTTTCTCGGCCATTTCCGAAGCAAACAGCTTGGCCATCGAGGCTTCCACCAGTGCCGGCTTGCCGCTGTCGCGCAGTGCAGCGGCGTAATGCACCATCTGCCGGGCAACCGCGATTTGCGTGGCCATGTCCGCCAGACGGAAAGCGACGGCCTGGTGCTCGATGATGGGTTTGCCGAAGCTTTCGCGCTCGCGGGCGTAGTCGCGGGCTGCTTCAAAGGCGGCGCGGGCCATGCCCACCGATTGCGAGGCAATGCCTACGCGCCCACCTTCCAGGTTGGCCAGAGCAATCCTGTAGCCTTCGCCCTCCTCCCCCAGACGGTTGGCGACAGGAACCTTCACGTCCTCAAACAGGATCTGGCAGGTATCGGAGGCATGCTGGCCCAGTTTGTCCTCAACCCGCGCCACGCTGTAGCCCGGCGAGTCGGTCGGCACGATAAACGCGCTGATCCCGCGCTTGCCCGCCGCCGGGTCGGTCACGGCAAACACAATCACCACGCCGGCGTTCTGTCCGGAGGTGATGAACTGTTTGCAGCCATTGAGTACGTAATGGTCACCTTCAAGGCGTGCGCGGGTCTTCAGGCTACTGGCATCAGAGCCGGCCTGGGGCTCGGTCAATGCGAACGCACCGAGCATGGCACCACTGGCCAGGGGCTTGAGGAATTGCTCTTTCTGCTGGTCGTTACCGAACTTGAGAATCGGCACGCAACCCACAGAGTTGTGCACGCTCATGATGGTCGAGCAGGCCCCGTCACCGGCGGCAATTTCTTCCAGCGCCATCGCGTAGGCCAGGTAACCGGTGTCGCAACCGCCCCACTGTTCCGGCACCAGCATGCCGAAAAAGCCCAGCTCGGCCATTTCACCAATGGCTTCCCTGGGGAACCGGTGCTCGCGGTCCCACTCGGCGGCAAAGGGTTTCAGGCGTTCCTGGGCAAATTGCCGGGCGGCGTCGCTGATTTGCAGTTGTTCTTCATTGGGCAGCATGGTGGTTCCTTAGTACAGGCATTCGACGGCCATCGCCGTGGCTTCACCGCCGCCGATGCAGATGGCGGCGACGCCACGCTTGAGGCCTTTCTGGCGCAGGGCCGAAAGCAAGGTCACCAGGATCCGTGCACCGGAGGCACCGATCGGATGGCCCAGGGCGCAGGCACCGCCATGCACATTGACCTTGGCATGGGGGATCTCCAGCTTGCTCATGGTCACCAGGCTGACCACGGCAAAGGCTTCGTTGATTTCGAACAGATCGACGTCACCCAGGCTCCAGCCGGTCTTGCTCATCAGTTTGCGGATCGCCCCCACCGGCGCCACCGGGAACAGCCCTGGCTCGTCGGCGAACGCCGCATGCCCATGGATCACCGCCAAGGGCTTGAGGCCACGTTTCTGTGCCTCGGACTGGCGCATCAGCAACAAGGCCGCCGCACCGTCGGAAATCGAGCTGGAGTTGGCCGCCGTCACGGTGCCGCCTTCACGGAAGGCCGGTTTCAGGCTGGTGATCTTGTCCAGCTTGGCCTTGGGCGGCTGTTCGTCATGCAGGATGGTTTTCTGTTCTTTGCCCAAGGTGACCTGCACCGGGACGATTTCTGCGGCAAAGCTGCCATGGGTAATAGCTTCTTGCGCCCGGGTCAGCGAAGCGATGGCGAACGCATCCTGGGCCTCGCGGGTAAAACCGTTGTGCAGGGCGCAGTCTTCGGCAAAGGTGCCCATCAGGCGGCCCTTGTCGTAGGCGTCTTCGAGGCCGTCGAGGAACATGTGATCGAGCACCTTGCCGTGGCCCATGCGGTAGCCGCTGCGCGCACGGTCCAGCAGGTACGGCGCGTTGGACATGCTTTCCATGCCACCGGCAATCACCACGTCGACGCTGCCGGCCAGCAGTGAATCATGGGCCAGGATCGCGGCCTCCATGCCCGAACCGCACATCTTGTTGAGGGTGGTGCAGCGCGTGCCCTTGTCCAGCCCGGCGCCCAGCGCAGCCTGACGTGCCGGTGCCTGGCCGAGGCCTGCGGGCAGTACGCAGCCGAACAGTACTTCATCCACGGCGTCGGGGGCGACACCGGCACGCTCGACGGCGGCGCGAATCGCAGCGGAACCCAACTGCGGCGCGGTCAGGCCCTTGAGGTCGCCCTGAAACCCACCCATGGGCGTGCGCACAGCGCTGACGATAACGATAGGATCGGTCATGGGAATTGCTCCTTATTTGGCCGCCATGCGCAAGGCACCGTCGAGACGGATCACCTCGCCATTGAGCATGCTGTTTTCAATGATGTGCCGCACCAGCGCGGCGTATTCGGCGGGTTTGCCCAGACGCGGCGGGAATGGCACGCCAGCGGCCAGGGAGTCGCGCACTTCCGGCGTCATGCCGGCCATCATCGGGGTCTCAAAGATGCCGGGGGCGATGGTCATCACGCGAATACCAAAGCGCGCCAGCTCACGTGCTGCAGGCAGCGTAAGGCTGGCAATGGCGCCCTTGGATGCGGCATACGCCGCCTGGCCGATCTGCCCGTCAAACGCCGCTACCGAAGCGGTATTGATGATCACGCCGCGTTCGCCATCGGCATTTGCCTCGGTTTCGGCGATGGCGGCGGCGGCCAGGCGCAGCAGGTTGAAGCTACCGATCAGGTTGACGTTGATCACCTGGGCAAAGCTCGCCAGCCCATGGGGGCCGTTCTTGCCGAGGATTTTCTCGCCACGCACCACACCGGCGCAGTTCACCAGCCCATGCAAACCGCCAAACGCCGCAAGCGTCGCCCGCACCGCCGCTTCGGCAGCCGCTTCCTGGCTGATATCCGCCACGCAGCTGCGTGCGTTGTCGCCAAGCTGCCTGGCCTTGGCTGCCACGGCGTCGGCATTCAGGTCCACCAGCATGACCTTGGCGCCAGCGCCAATCAGCATCTCGGCAGTCGCCGCGCCCAAGCCCGATGCGCCCCCGCTGACCAGGAAGCTCTTGTTTTCAATCTGCATTGTTGTTTCCTTGAACGGTCCGAATCGTCGAGATAGTCGCGCCAGAGCCGCCCGCCGACAATGGTCAAAGCCTTCAACCTGCCTGACTGTTTTGGCCAGTCATCGACCCCACCGATCATCCGGTCGGCCCAAGCGATTGGACGCTTGCGACGCTTGCTTCTAACCTGATGGCTTGCGCCACCTGAAGAAGCCCATCTCTGCATGATAGTCCGTCCCAAACCCAACCTCCTCGGCATCCTGTTCTCGCTCAAGGGTTCGATTGCCAAGCGCATCGCCCTGCGCAGCCTGCTGGTCACGCTGCTGGCCTCGGTGATCGTGCTGGTGGAAACCCTGCACCCGGCCTACTTCTCCAAGGTCAATGCCACGCCGTTCACCCTGCTCGGGCTGTCGTTGTCGATTTTCATGAGTTTTCGCAACAACGCCTGCTATGACCGCTGGTGGGAAGGCCGCAAGCAATTGGGGCAGATGATCATCGATGTGCGTTCGCTGATCCGCGAAACCCAGGTGCTCACAGATCCGGCTGAGCGTGCTGGCCTGCTGCGCAGCCTGTGCGGCTTCGCCCACGGCCTGGTTGCACGGTTGCGCCATGAGGATGAAGCCCGGGCCATCAAGCCGTGGGGTACGGTCCAGGCCAGTCACCCCAACCTCCCCGACAGCCTGCTGCAACGGCTGGGCGCCCGGTTTTCAGTGCTGGCCGAGCAAGGTGTGATCAGCGAGTGGCGCTACACACAATGGGAAACCCGACTGGTGAGCCTCAGCCAGGTGCAGGCGTCCTGCGAGCGCATCAAGAGCACGCCGCTGCCCTTCCCCTACACCCTGCTGCTGCATCGCACCATTTACCTGTTCTGCATTTTGCTGCCGTTTGCCATGGCCGAGCCGCTGGGATGGTTGACGCCAGTGTTCACCGCGATTGTCAGCTACACCTTCTTCGGCCTCGATGAAATCGGCGATGACCTGGAGGACCCGTTCGGTTTTGACGAGAATGACCTGCCCTGCAATGCCCTCCTGCGCACCCTGGAACGCGAAGTATTGGCCGCCCTCGGTGAAACCGACCTGCCGCCGCCCCTGGAGCCGGTGGACTACGTGCTCACCTGACGCGGGTTTGACACCCGCCGTGGTCTGACCGAAGCTGACGGCTTTGCTGCCCTCGCTTTCGGACGCCTGCATGTCAAAGTCACGCCGTTATTCCATCGTCGGCCTGTGCGCCCTGCTGTTGATTGTGCTGATCACCTGGTATTTCTCTCGCGCCACCCCTGTAGCCGTGCCTCCCGCGATTGCCCACGGTTATTCAAAAGCCTTGAAACAGGCGCGCAACGGTGAGCCTGGAGCGGCACGCGTGCTGTATCAGCAACTGGGTCGGCCGGATCTGTCGCCCGAGCGCCGCGCCGCGTTGCACGCCGAACTGCCCAACTACCCCAGCCCCCAGGCGCTGAAACTGGCGGACAAAGACCTGGCCAGTGACTCACCGCTGGTACGCGAGGCTGCCATCCACAGCATTGTCGGCCTGGTGCCCACCGGCCAGCGCACGCTGCTGCTCGGCCCGGTGTTGGATGATCCCGAGCAAGAGGTACGGTTTGCCGCCGCCAATGCCTTGCTTGGCCTGTCTCCCGATACTCTGGGCCTGTACTTCGGGCCGTTGCAGCAGGTGCTGGATGAGTTTGTGAAAAAGCTCAAGGCCCAGCCCGAAACCGCTGAAGGCTGGATTCAACTGGCGCGCCTGTACATTCACAGCGCCCTGCTGCCGGACGCGCAAAACGCGCTTGAGCAGGCCATGCGCCTGCAACCGGATAACCTGCAAGCCGTGGTCGCGCAGATCGAGCTGCTGGACAAGCAAGGCAAGACCGAGGAGTCCCGCCAATTGTTGGCACGCCAGCTGGCCGCGCATCCGGAGTCGGCCTACCTGCAACATGCGCTGGGCATGTGGCTGCTGCACCATGGTGAACGCCCCTACGCCCTGCTCGGCCTGTCCAAGGCGGTGGAGCTGGAGCCGGATAATCAGGATTACCGCTACGACCTCGCGACGACGTTGCATGCGCAAGAGGAATTGGAGGCTGCGCAACGCCAACTCGAAGAGATCATCCAACGCCACCCGGCCAATCGCAAAGCCCGGGTATTGCTGGTCAATTATTGGAAAGAAAGCGGCCAGTTGCAGAACGTCCAGGTCCTGCTCGCCCAGCTCGAGCAACAGAATCCGGACGATCCTGCATTGCAGCAAGGCCTGTAGGCCGGACTGGAATTTGTTGAACCGCCACAAATTGCTACGGTCAAGAGAACATGGCGCGTCCATTTGGGCGCGCATCCTCTACTCGTATGTGACCTGAGGGCACTTCTTGTCTACATCCCAAGCGCAATTACCCGAAGAGAAAGCGGCCACTGGCATTGACGGTCTTGATGACATTCTTGCCGGAGGGCTTTCGCGCAGTCACCTGTTCCTGCTGGAAGGTGAACCCGGCACCGGTAAAACCACGGTCGCCCTGCACTTCCTGCAGGCCGGGGCCAGAGCCGGCGAGCGATCGCTGTACATCACCCTGTCGGAAACCGAGCGTGAGTTGCGCCAAGGCGCCAAGTCCCATGGCTGGGACCTGGATGACAATATCCATATCTTCGAACTGACGCCGCCGGAAAGCCTGCTCAACGCCGACCACCAGCAGAGCCTGCTGTACTCCTCCGACCTGGAACTGGGCGAGGCCACGCGCCAGATCTTTGAAGTGGTGGAAAAGGTCAAGCCAAAGCGTGTGGTCATCGACAGTCTTTCGGAGATCCGCCTGCTCGCACAAAGCTCCCTGCGCTACCGTCGGCAGATCCTCGCGATCAAGCACTATTTCGTGCGTTACGACACCACAGTGCTGCTGCTGGACGACCTGACTACCGAATCCCTCGATAAAACCGTGCACAGCGTGGCGCATGGCGTGATCCGCCTGGAAGAGCTGACCCCCAACTACGGTGCCGAGCGCCGTCGCGTGCGGGTGGTCAAGTACCGCGGCCAGAAATACCGAGGCGGCTTTCACGACTTCACCATCATGGGCGACGGCGTCCATGTATTCCCGCGCCTGGTGGCGGCCGAACATCGTGGCGGCTACAAGCGCGAGACCTTGAGCAGCGGCATCGCTGCGCTGGATGCGTTGATGGGCGGCGGTGTCGAGACCGGGTCCAGCAGCCTGATCCTCGGCCCGGCCGGTACCGGCAAGTCGTTGATCTCGATGATCTTTGCCGCAGCGGCCGTGGCGCGGGGCGAGAAAGCCGCGTTGTTTATCTTCGATGAAGAACTGGGGCTGCTGTTCGAGCGCATGAGAAACATGGGGATCGATCTAGCCGCCCTGCAGGCGACCGGTAACCTGCTGATCGAACAGGTGGATGCGGCCGAATTGTCCCCGGGCGAGTTTTCCCACCGGGTGCGCCGCTGTGTCGATGAGCGCGGCATCAAGACGGTGGTGATCGACAGCATCAACGGCTACCAGGCGGCCATGCCCGAAGAAAATGCGCTGATCCTGCATATGCACGAGTTGCTGCTCTACCTCAACCGCCGCGGCGCGGCGACGTTCATGACCGTCGCCCAACACGGGCTGGTCGGCGACATGCAGGCGCCTGTGGACATCACCTATCTGGCCGATACGGTCATTCTGCTGCGCTACTTCGAAGCATTGGGCAAGGTGCGCCGCGCCATCTCGATCATCAAGAAGCGCACCGGCAGCCATGAAGCCACTATTCGTGAATACCGGATTGGCGCCCAGGGGATGACGGTTGGCGAACCGCTGGATAATTTCCAGGGGGTCCTGCGCGGTATTCCGACCTACATGGGCGCCGGCTCCCCGCTGCTCAAGGATGAGGGGGTGTGACGGGCCTCATTCCGGTCTCCGAGCGTGCAATCGTATTGGCGCCAATGGGACGCGATGGCTCGCTGGCGCTGATGATGCTCAATGAAGCCGGGTACGCCGGCATCGTCGCCAGCAACCTTGGGGCATTGTGCGAGGCCCTGCATGAGGGCGCCGGGCTGCTGATCATCGCCGCCGAAGCCCTGCGTGGGGTGGATCTTGACCCGCTGTTGACCTACCTGCACCAGCAGCCGGCATGGTCGGACTTGCCCATTGTGTTGATGACCCACCACGGCGGGACCGAACAGAATGGCTCCTCCCACCTGAGCGGCCTGCTGGGCAATGTGACCTTCCTGGAGCGCCCCTTCCACCCGGTAACGCTGATCAGCCTGGTGAGCACTGCCTTGCGCGGTCGCCGTCGGCAATACGAAGCCCGCGACCGCCTGATCGACCTCAGCGAAAGTGAGCTGCGCCTGCAACGCACGCTGGAGACCCTTGAACAGCAAGTCGAGGAACGTACCGCCCAACTGCGCAGCAATGAAGAGGCACTGCGCCAATCACAAAAAATGGAAGCCGTCGGCCAATTGACCGGTGGTATCGCCCATGACTTCAACAATATGCTCACCGGTATCATCGGCAGCCTGGAACTGCTGCGCAGGCGTGTGTCGCGAGGCAAGTTGGACGACCTCGACAGCCTGATCGACCTGGGGGTGACCTCGGCCAACCGTGCCGCCGGCCTCACCCACCGCCTGCTGGCGTTCTCGCGCCGTCAATCCCTTGATTCCAAACCGGTGCAGATCAACCGCCTGGTTACCTCCATGGGGGAGCTGCTGCAACGCAGCATCAACGAAAGTATTCGCTTGGATATGCGTCTGGCGACTGATCTATGGACGGCCGAGGCCGATCCCAACCAATTGGAAAGCGCCCTGCTCAACCTGGTCATCAATGCCCGCGACGCCATGCCCGGTGGCGGCAGCCTGTCCGTGGAGACCACCAACCGACATCTCGACAGCGTGTTCACCGCCGCCTATGGCACCTTGAAGCCCGGTGACTACGTTGAGTTGAGCGTCAGCGACACCGGCTGTGGCATTCCGGAAAGTGTGATGGGCCGCGTGTTCGACCCTTTTTTCACCACCAAGCCCATCGGCCAGGGCACCGGCCTTGGGCTCTCGATGATCTATGGCTTCGCCCGCCAGTCCCATGGCCATGTGACCATCCATAGTGAAGTGGGAAAAGGCACCACGGTGAGCCTGTTCCTGCCACGGTTTATCGGTGAAGTTGTCGCCGATGCCGTGGTGGATCCGGCGTTGCTGCCGTTCGCCAATGCCGGTGAAACCGTGCTGATTGTTGAAGACGACCCGGCCGTGCGGGTGCTGGTCAGCGCGGTTCTGAAGGAGCTGGGCTACGGGTATGTGGAAGCTGTCGACGCCAACTCCGCCGTGCCCATTATCGAGTCGGAACAGCGTATAGATTTGATGATCAGCGACGTTGGCCTGCCCGGTATGAATGGTCGTCAATTGGCGGAAATCGGCCGGCAGATACGCCCGCAACTCAAGGTTCTGTTCATTACGGGGTATGCCGAGCATGCAGCCGTGCGGGGTGGGTTCCTCGACCCGGGCATGCAACTGATCACAAAGCCGTTCACGTTCGATCTATTGACGGCAAAAGTCCGAGAAATGATCAAGCAATAGCTGCCCGCGTCAAATGGTGGTGCGGGCTCTTGGCCGACATTTCCGGCAATCATTGAGTGTGGCTCAATCGGAATCGATAGTAGTTATTTGGATACAAATGCTCAACAGGCTGGGCAGCGCACGTGCTCACCCGTATTCAATAGCCCGTCCGTTGAGAGAGCCTATGACGACTGCAACCCATGTTCAGACCACGCAAAACCCGAAGCCAATCTCGCTAACTCAACCTCCACCCCCGATCACAGTGCAGCATGCTCCCCGCCTTGAAAGCGCAGCGTCGCAAGCCGTTGCCGAAAGCAGCCGGACCGAAGGTGATCTGGAGCTGTCCAGGCAGTATGGACGGGCATTGGCCAGCGCACCCAGCGGCTACAACTCTGACATGCCTGTCTCCCCTATTGCTCCCCATTCAACCTTCGGTCAATGGTGGGCGCAGTTGAGGCACGCCTTCCAGGCGCCCGACTTCGCCCAGTGGATGAATAGCAAAGACATCGACCCCGACTCGGTAGAACTCAACCCGGGGACGGGGAAGATTTTTTACAAACTCAAGCGTCATTCGGATCCGCGTCAGATCAAGCGCTCATTGGGAAAGGATGACGCGGAATGGGCTGCGATTGGTAAGCCGTTGATGATCGCGGCGCGTGTTATTGCGTCAGGTGCGTATTTCCTCACATTCAAGCCTCCCCAAGCGAAAACCAGCAATATCGCGCCCTTAGGGCTGATCAGGGATTTCTACAAGGAACTGCACATTAATCCAGCCCCCTCCAATCAGGAGCGGGCAGCCCAACTCGAGGCAGGAGCAGGTTTCCAACTGGTGAATGACCCAGTGTTTTCGGCGTTGCAGGAGGCGCGCAGCGAACACGAATTGGCCGCTCATAAAGCTATGCTGGGGAGCAACCAAACCCGTCTGAATGTGGTCGAGCTGATGACGTCATTGGCTAAAATGCTTGAGTCTGGCCCCGCTGACATACCGGAATATATGGCGGAATATCATCTCTCGGTTCATCGCGACACTCATAATGTACACGCTGGCACCACCCCTACTCTCAAGCAGTTTTTCGAAAGCGAGGGGTGGGAGGTGCCAACCGATCTGGCGCAAGTGCAGAACCTCATAAAAAAACTACGCACCCCACCGCTTCAAAGTCCCCCCAATGGTAACTATGGGGGGGCGCTGGCCTGGCCTGTTGCACTGGATGAAACCTCTGTAACTCAATTGGAAGCCGACCTGCGACACGGCAAATTTGGCGACATTGACCTCACGCGCTTCAAGAACGTACTTGAGTATTTGATGGACGGGCAATTTATCGAGCCTTCAGCCTTCAACAAACCGCGTGATTTGATTGACACACGGATTAAATCGCCAAAAGGCCAGGCGCTGGGGCAAGCCGTTCAAGCCAAGTTCGCTGCCCGGTCAGTCAAGGGCACGCTCACTGAATGGCTGTTCACGCTTATGCATGTGGACTCCTCGCGCGCCGAGCACGGTAAACATCAGGTAGCAGGGTTTCTGTTGACTGATGCGAGAAACGGTGGCTGCTCAGCGTCGGATCTCATCCTGGATATCACCAATCACTTGCTCGATACCGGCCAGTCATCGTCCTACGAAAAAGCGCGACTTCAAGCATATATTTATTTATCAGTCAAAGCCCCGGAAATGCTGGTCAAGGAGATTCCCAATGAGGTGAAGTTCGGCACTCATATGTGGGTCAGTTTGGTCACGGCCGTCAGACGCCTTGAAAAGGCTGCGCCTGGTGTAACGGCAACAATGACCTACGAGCATGTCATGCGTATTGCGGACATCGCCCCCATTACACAAGAGGAACGCCTGACAGAGTACCTGGCCCAGCAAGAAGCACTCAAGGACTGGGCCGTCGTCAATGGCATGGACTGTCCACAGACTGTTGAGGCGATGCGCGCGGTGCAGGTCGCCTTCGATCAACAGTTGAACGAATTGAGGGCGGCTTCAGCAGCGCACTCAATGGAAGTACCTGACGTCAAAAGGAAGGGCCTGGAAGAGCTGAAAAAAGCCTTCCCGGATATGGACCCCGCACTTTTCGAGAAGAAGTGCATCCAGTTGAAACGTCAGCATCTGGACTTTCCAGGCCCCTATTCAGTCCTGGACCTTTACATCCATGACGCTGCACGGGGAACCCCTGGGTTTTATGATGGAATCACACGCGACCAGGCCGATTCAGCAAACAAATGGGTATCGACCTCTCGTGATGTCGACTTCGACGCGATGCAAGACACGCTCAAAAGCCTTCCGAACTTGCGAGAGTACTTTCGGGTCGCCTTCCCGAACTATTCAGACAAAATAAATAGAAGCGTGGCGACCCAGGTCAAGCATTTGATCGCAGGGCTAAGCCTGTCAGATCGGCAAAACTTCGAATTCGGAAAAATCACGCTGGCCAAGCCCGTCATTCATGAGTACTGGCCTTACAGTCAGGCCCCAAAGAGCAGCACGACGGTCTCCGAAGGTCATAGTTTTCTGGTCAGGACCGAGCGCGCCGGCAAGGTCAATATTTATGAAATCGATATCAAGCAAAACAAGATCCGCACCCGTGACGACCTCGGGGATTTCGTCGTGGGCGAGGCCCGTCCCAGAGGCGTCTCGCGCTATACGGAGTACCAGGCCGTCATCCCATCGGGAAATTATGCTGACACAATAACCGATGAAACAAAGGGTGCAGCGGGTATCCCCCTCAGCTTCAGCAGCGAGCGTACATCTTACATAGCGAACGCCATGGTAAAAGAGGTGGATACTGAATCGTCCAGACAACTTGCCGCGGGCCAGACCACATTCGATGTCGAGGTGCCCTTTTACAAGAACGCCATGGAGTTCATGCTGAACCTGATTCCTTTGAGGTCTGCAATCAATAACTTCAAAGAGGGACGCTATGGCGACGGTATCGTGGACCTGACACTTGATGCCTTCGGCTTCCTTCTAGGGGCAGCGGGGGCGGCAAAAGGTATCAAGGCCCTCCAGGGGGGGGCTTCAATACTGACCAAAGCGGCTTATGGCGGGAAAATACTGGGGCGAACGGCGATCGGTGCGCTCAACCCGCTTGATGGCGTAGGCGACCTGGCCATCTCCCTGGCAAATGCCGGAAAGAAAGGCTCCACTCACGCCTATCGGCTGCTGCGTGGAACCAACAGTTATGACCTGATCAACGCCAGCAAACGGTTCGACGCCAGTGCTCTCGGAACATTCAAGCTGCAAGACACGATCATGGAAGGCCCGGCCGTCCTGAGCGGAGGCAAATGGTACGCCTTCGACAGCGTGAAGGGTCTCCCATTTGGCAAGGCGCTGGACGACTTTCAACCCTCAGTTCTGTCAGGGGAACAGGCGTTGGGCAAATGGGAAACAACAGAGCGAGTAATGACTCCGGCGTCAGCACGCACGCGTCAACGCTGGTCTGAGATGGTTGAACGCCATCAAAACGCGGCAGACAAGACGCAATTCCAAAAGGGATATGACAATGGTGATCCGAAATCAGTACCGGGTTATCGCGCGGCTATGAAATCTGAAGACATCATGAAGCTGGCAACCCAAGGACAACTGACGCCGGAGCAGATCGGCACGTTGGTTCGACACGTAGAACGGCTGGCGGTACAGCACGGTTTTAAAGGGGTCAACCGATTCTATGAAAGTATCAGCGAAGCCGGTGGCCGCTTTGTAGCAGCCCCTCAGGTGTTCTATCTCAGTCAGACCAATCCACTCTCCCAAGGCCAATGCTCAGCCATGTCCAGACTGATGGCGAGCGCCATGCAGCAAGGCACCGAGGCTAAGTTTATTGGCAACTTGTACACGGCCGCCGCAAACCCGACCGACCCTGCTTCGCGGGCGTTCATTGACCAGTTGACGACCGTACAAAAACAACTGACCGGTCCGACGTTATTTCATGCTGGCAAGATGCGCCGAGAAATGGGTTACCACGAAATGCTTGATGAGTTGGCGACGTCCGATACACCGAAAACGCTGATGATTGGCATCCCTGGGCACGCAATGATGGCAGGGGTCATGGGCGAAGGCGTGAATAAAAAGTGGTTTTTTTATGACCCCAATTTTGGGATAGCAACGTTCAGTACCCCGGAGGCTATGAAGCGAGGCCTGCACAAGGTGTTCACCGATAAAGACCTGCCGGTTCAATACACAACTCACAGCAAAAACCCGGACAAGTTGGAGTTTGAAGTCAGCGTGTATGACGACTCATGGAAAAAGACTACCGCCGTCTCGGACAAAACCGTGAAGGAGTTGAGTGAAATGCCAATCGTCATTAAAACGTCCGTGCCAATGCCATCAAAACCGGTGCCGCCACACGCCCCCATCACAACAGGGAAGGCTGAAAAATTTGAGGTATTCACGGGCCAGTCGCATACCGTCAATGACCGGACTACCGTGCTCAGCACCAATGGCCTGAGTGACTGTTCGGCCGTGGTAGTGCTCTCAGACATGAAGGACGGCATCTACCAGAAACGCACACTGGTGCACTTGAACGAGAGCAACCTGGCGCAGCCCGTCAACAATGGAAGTAATGGGTTTACGTGGTTGAACGGTGTTGAAAAAGACTTGGCGAACGGTGGAAAAGTCATCTTCGTCGCAGGCACTCGTACTCGAAGTGTCGTCGGAGTTGCCAGCGCGATTCGGCAACAGGACGTCTATAACAACAAACCCTTGTTAGCGATGCTGCAACGCAAGGATGTGTCCGTTACCTACGCCAATTCCGTCGGGGTTGAAGTGGCGCCTGATGGAACGTTCAAGCTGCGTGACGACGGGGGGGAAGGCATCTTCGATGCCAATAAGGTCAAGGAGATACTGGACTTAGCCAGAAACTGAGGAGCGTCGTTGATTGCCATGGCTGGCGGATCCCCGCCATGGCAAAGGTCATCACGCCAACAACCGCTGGATATGCTCTTGCAATGTATCGAGATCAAACGGCTTGGCCAGGATCGGCGCATTGCGCGTGATCGGGCTTTTACAGTCGAGGATCTCCTGCGGATAGCCACTGATAAAGATCACTTTCAATTCCGGTCGCAATAACAGCGCAGGCTCGGCAATCTGCACCCCGGAGATCCCCCCCGGCAAACGGTAATCCGTGACCATCAGGTCCAGGTGCGGCTTGGTCGCGAGAATTTCAAAAGCCTGCTCCCCGTCGATTGCCTTCAACACCCGATAGCCCAGGCCGGCCAGGTATTCACCCAACACAAACATAATGGATTCGTCGTCCTCGACGATCAGAACGACATCTTGTGCATCTTCACTCATGGGAAGCCTTTGTCCGGTCAATAGCTGCAATTACGACCATGGGGTCACGCAGAGGTTGCGTCGAGGTGACGATTGAATTCAAGCCGTCGCCTGCAACGGCAGGCACACCCTGAACAAGGCGCCCTCGCCTATCCGGCTCTCGACTTCGATGGTGCCGCCATGGGCTGCAACGATCTGCTCGGAAATAAACAGCCCCAGGCCCAGGCCAGCCGCAACCTGACTGGCCGATACCCGTTCGAACTGCTGGAAGATACGCTTCTGGTTGTCTTCACTGATACCAATGCCGTGATCGCGCACTTCTACGCGGGCTTCGTCATGCTCGCTGTACACGCGCACTTCTATCGGGCTCTTGGCCCCGTAGCGCAAGGCGTTGGTCAACAGGTTGGTGACCACCTGCTCAATGCGGAACTCATCCCAGTGACCCTCCACGGGGCCTTCGGCAGTCAGGGTCATGGATGAATCCGCCGCCGCGACCTGGGGCGCGAAGTTCTCCACCAGGCTGCTGACAAGCTGTGTGAGGTCAAACCGCGCCGGGCGTATCGACAGTTTGCCGGTGCGGATGCGCGACACGTCGAGCATGTCTTCAATCAGGCGGATCAGGCTCTGGATCTGCCGTTCGTCACGGTCGACCATCGCGTGCATCTTGTCCAGGGTGAACGCGGCGGCGTTGTCGCGGGCCAGGTGCATCTTGCGCAACTGGGTTTCGAGGATCAGCCCGTTGAGGGGCGTACGCACTTCGTGGGCGACGATCGACATGAAGTCATCACGCATGCGCACCGCCTGCTCCAGCTCGGCCTGGGTGGCCTGCAGACGCGTCAGCAGCAGTTCCTGCTCGCGACGGCTGCGCTCCAGGGCTTCGACCTGTAGCTTCATGGCCTTGCTCTGGCGGTACAGGTCGACGAACACGTTGACCTTGCTCTTCACCGCATGGATATCCAGCGGCTTGTGCAGGAAGTCCACGGCACCGCTTTCGTAGCCCTTGAAGGCGTAATTGAGTTCGCGGCCGGCGGCGCTGACGAACACAATCGGGATGTTCTTGGTTTTCTCGGTGCCGCGCATCAGTTCGGCCAGCTCGAACCCGTTCATGCCGGGCATCTGCACGTCGAGAATCGCCATGGCGAACTCGTGCTCCAGCAACAGGGACAAGGCCTCGTCGGCGCTCAATGCCTTGAATACCTGGCGGTCCTCGCGCTTGATCAGCGCTTCGAGGGCGAGCAGGTTTTCCGGCAGATCGTCGACGATCAGCAGTTTGGCCTGGACAGTACTTAACATGGGGAATATTCCAGCGAAGCCAGCAATGAGCCAATGCGGCTCAACGTCAGAATGTGGTCGGGTGTGTGCAGCGCCAGGGCTGCTCGGGGCATGACGGCGACACGTGCTTCAGTGGGCTCCTGCACCACGGTGGTTCCGCCCTGCTGCTTGACGTGGGCCAGGCCACGGGCGCCGTCCTGGTTGGCGCCGGTCAACAGGATGGCGAGCAAGCCCGTGCCGTAGGCATCGGCGGCGGACTCAAACAGGAAGTCGATTGCGGGCCGCGAATGGTGCACGCGGTCTTCCTGACTCAGGGACAGGCTGCGATCATGTTCCACCGACAGGTGATAACCAGGCCCGGCAAAGTACAGCGTGCCGGGCTTGAGCACTTCCTTGTCGCGCGCCTCCACCACCGACATGGCGACGCGGCGATCAAACACTTCGGCCAACTGGCTGCGGCGCTCGTCGGGCAGGTGCAGCACGGTGATGATCGGCAGGCCGAAGTCCGCAGGCAATTGGGCAAATACCGTCAGCAACGCCTCTACGCCACCGGCGGAGGCGCCGATCACAATAGCCTCTATGCCCCGGACCTGTGCCGGGTTGGCAGCCGCTTGATTCATAGCTTTCGGTAGATCCGTTCCTGTTTGACCAACGGTTCGAATTGCTTGCCGTACGCGGAGAAATCCAGGGTCTCCTTGCTGCCCAGCACCAGGAAGCCGCGATGACACAGCGACTCATGGAACAATCCAAACGCTCGATCTTGCAATTTTTTATTGAAATAAATCAGTACGTTACGACACGAAATTAATTGAGTTTCCGAGAATACACTATCGGTCGCCAGGCTGTGATCGGCAAAGGTCACATTCTCACGCAGCGTTTTATCGAAGATCGCGTAATCGTAAGCTGCGGTGTAGTAGTCGGCAAATGAACGTTGCCCACCGGCCTGCTGATAGTTGGCGGTATAGGCGCGTACGTTCTCCAGGGAAAAGATGCCCTGCTTGGCCTTGTCCAGCGACGCCGGGTTGATATCGGTGGCGTAGATGATCGTACGCTCCAGCAACCCCTCCTCGCGCAGCAGGATGGCCATGGAGTACACCTCCTCGCCGGTGCTGCAGCCGGCGATCCAGATCTTGATCGACGGGTAGGTCTTGAGCAGCGGCACCACTTCCTGGCGGATCGCGAGAAAGTGCGACGGGTCGCGAAACATCTCGCTTACCGGGATCGTCAGGAACTGCAGCAACTGCATGAACGCCGCCGGGTCGTGCAACACGCGCTCCTGCAAGGCGGAAATGGTCGCGCAATCAAACTGGCGCAAGGCATGAGCCACGCGGCGCTTGACCGACGCCCCGGAGTAATCCCGGAAGTCGTAGCTGTACTTGAGGTAAATCGCCTCGATCAACAGGCGCAGCTCAATATCGCTGCTTTTTTCCAAGAAACTTCGCTCCACTTAAATGCGTTCCATCTTCGGTAGCCACACGCGAATCAGTGAGAACAGGCGATCCAGGTCGATCGGCTTGGCCAGGTAATCGTTGGAACCGGCCGCGAGGCAGCGCTCCTGATCGTCTTTCATGGCCTTGGCCGTCACCGCGATGATAGGCAGCTTTTTCCAGCGCGGGTCCTGGCGGATCAAGGCAGTGGCCTCGTAACCATCCATTTCCGGCATCATCACGTCCATCAGCACCAGGTCGATATCTTCGACTTCATTGAGTTTGTCGATGGCCTCACGGCCGTTACGCCCGATGACCACCACCGCGCCTTTGTGCTCCAGGGCGCTGGTCAGGGCGAAGATGTTGCGCACATCGTCGTCCACCAGCAGGATCTTGCGCCCCTCGAAGACCTTGTCGCGGCTGCGGGCGGTCTTGAGCATCTTCTGGCGATCATGGGACAGCTGGGATTCGACTTTGTGCAGAAAGAGTGTGACCTCATCCAGCAGGCGCTCCGGCGAGCGGGCGCCCTTGATGATGATCGAGCGCGAATACTTGCGCAGTTCGGCTTCTTCATCGCGGGTCAGGTTGCGCCCGGTATAGACGATCACCGGCGGGAACGAGCAGATATCCTCCGTGGCCATGCGCTTGAGCAGTTCGTTGCCGAGCATGTCCGGCAGCTTGAGGTCGATGATCATGCAGTCATAGACGTTAGTGCGCAGCAGGTCCAGGGCGGCCTGTGCGTAGCCGACGTCGGTGATCTCGATGTCATCGTCACCGATCAGGCGGGCAATGCTGTCGCGTTGCAGGTCATCATCCTCTACCAGCAGCACGCGCTTGACCTTCTGGGTCAGCTTGGCTTCCAGGCGCGCGAACACGTCCTTGAGCTCTTCGCGGGTGGTGGGTTTGACCGCATAACCGATGGCGCCCATGTGCATGGCGGCTTCCACGCGGTCTTCCACAGAAATCACATGCACCGGGATGTGCCGGGTATTGGCGTGTTCCTTGAGGCGCTGCAGCACGGTCAACCCGGAATGGTCCGGCAGGCGCATGTCCAGCAGGATGGCGTCGGGCACATATTCCTCGGCCAGGCTGTAGCCTTCGTCCGCACCGTGGGCCACCAGGCAGTGGTAGCCCAGCTCATGGGCCAGGTCGAACAGGATGCGGGCGAAGTTAGGTTCGTCTTCCACCACCAGGATACAGCGTGTGGTGAACGGGGCCTTGTCGCGGTCATCGGCGAAACGCGGGATCTGGCTGGCATCGGCCACCGGCAGCGGCGACACCTTGGCTGGAGCCGGTGCGGGCACCACCACCACTTGGCGCGGCGGCTCGATCGGTGCTGCGTCCTCCCCTGGCTCTGCATAATGTTCCGGCAGCACCAGCGTAAAGGTGCTGCCTTTGCCCGGGGCACTGGTCACGCTGATATAGCCACCCAACAGGGCCGCCAGGTCGCGGGAAATCGACAGGCCCAGGCCGGTGCCGCCGTAACGGCGGTTGGTGGTGCCGTCGGCCTGGCGGAAGGCTTCGAAGATGCTTTCCTGCTGGTCTGGCGCAATGCCGATGCCGGAGTCGCGTACCGTAAAGGCAATGCCCTCCTCCGATGCTCGCGACACCGACAGGCTGACCTCGCCCTGTTCGGTGAACTTGACCGCGTTGGACAGCAGGTTCTTCAGGATCTGCTCCAATCGCTGGCGGTCGGTGAACAGCATGGTCGGCGTGCCTTCCTGCACCTCTACCTGGAAGCCCAGCTTGCGATCAGCCGCCAGCGGCTCGAACATGCCGCGCAGGCCGTCGACAAGCCGTGCCACGCTGGAGTTTTCCGGGCGCATCTCCAGCTTGCCGGCCTCCACCTTGGAAATATCCAGGATGTCATTGATCAGGTTGAGCAGGTCATTGCCGGCGGAATAGATCGACTCGGCAAACTTGACCTGTTCGGCGCTGAGGTTTTCCTGGGGGTTCTCGGCCAGCAACTTGGCCAGGATCAACGAGCTGTTCAGCGGCGTGCGCAGCTCGTGGGACATATTGGCGAGGAATTCGGACTTGTACTTGCTGGAGCGCTGCAGTTCTTCGGCGCGTTCTTCCAGTTCGAGCTGGGCCTGGTTGAGCTCGATGTTCTTGCGGTCCATGGCGTCGCGTTGTTCGGCCAGGGTCTCGGTCTGTTCGGCGAGTTGCTCGTTGGTCTGTTCCAGCTCGGCCTGCTGGGTTTCCAGGTGGGCCTGGGACTCCTTGAGGATGCGCGACTGCTCTTCCAGCTCTTCGTTGGCGGTCTTGAGTTCTTCCTGCTGCACTTGCAGCTCTTCGTTGAGCTGCTGGGTTTCGGCCAGCACTTCCTGCAGGCGCTGGCGGTACCGCGCCGCTTCGATGGAGGTGCCGATATTGCCGGCGATCAGCTCCAGCAGCTCTTCGTCACGCTCTTCCAGCGGGCGCAGGAAGCCCAGTTCGACCACGCCGTTGACGCGGTCATCATCACTGGTGGGCATGACCAGCACGCTGCGCGTCGGCCCTTCACCCAGACCGGAGCTGACCTTGAAGTAATCCACCGGCACATCATCCAGGCGAATCAGGCGATCGAGCTGGGCAGCCTGGCCGACAATGCCTTCGTCGCTGTAGATCGCCTGTTCCCGTTGCTCCTGCTCGCGGGAGAAGCCATAGGTTGCCACGCGCTTGAGACCGCCGTGTTCTTCGCGCACATACAGCGCGGCAACAGCCGAGCCCATGTACTGGGCAAAAAATTGAAGGATGTTGCGCCCGAGCATATTCAGGGTCAACTGGCCGAGCACCTGCTCGGCCAGTTCGGTCTGGCCATTACGCAGCCAGGCTTGTTGTTCGAGGCGTCGCGCAATCTTCTGTTGTGACATGAGGTTTGCGCTGTAACTATCTGATAAAGAAACAAGATTTTTACGACCGATATACGCCAGGAAGCCACTCAAGCCCAGCACAAAGACCAAATACAGGGTGACGCTGATCACCGTGGTGCGGGTGACTTGTTCGTTGCGGGTGATGCGGAACTGCTGCTCCATCGCCACCGCGTCTTCGTATTCCTTGCGGATTTCATCGGTCAGGCGCTTGCCGCGGCCGGCCTTGACCGCGCTGCGGTAGTCACCGCTGGTGCGCTGCATATCTATCATCGACTGGGCGTAGTTGTTCCACTCGGCCTGCAGGGCTTCCAGGCGCTTGAGGCGATCCACCTGCTGCGGGTTGTCCGCTACCAGCTCCTGCAGGTTACGCAGGTCGGCGATGATGCGCGGCTTGGCCACTTCATACGGGTCGAGGAAATGCTCGTCGCCGGTGATCAGGAAGCCACGCATGCCGGTTTCCAGGTCCACGGTCAGCTTGGACGATTCATTGAGGTTATTGATAACCCGGTCGGTGTGTTCAACCCACTGGATCACCGACAACAGGTAGGTGATCAGGCACACGAAAAACACCGCGCTGAGCACGCCCACGCCCAGGGGCAATGCAACGTTTCGGCTCAGCAGATTACGAAAGCTCTTTTCATCGACGGACGAAGCGGGAGTCATGGGCATGCCTTGGCCAAGTGCAGAAAACTCAGGAGTTTGCCCCAAAGTTGGGGTTGAACGCTATTTTTATGCCAAAGGACCGTGAGATGAATGACAGCCGATTGTGAGAACCGCACGTCAAACCAGGCCATATACGTCGCTTTTACCGAGCGAACGAGCGGACGCAGGAACGCAGGTGGCAGAGGCCGGCACTCAGTAAAGCGCCGTGGCGATACGGAACGTCCACAGGCAAAGACTGAATCAAGTCCATCTCTAAAGGGTACCCAGCCATGACCAGTCTCTACGCGGTGTCTTTGTCAGCCCCCAACCCATCCATGCGTGCGTTCAGTCAAACCCATCAGCTGTCCCAACCCACTTCGCCTGGGAGCATTGCGCAACAACAGGCAAACCCGGCGCCACAACCGACTTCTCTCACAACAGCCAACCTCTCCAGCAAAACCCTGATTGGCAATGCGCGTAACCTGCATACCCTGTCGCAAGCGCTGCACAAAATTGCCAAGACACTGGGGCACAATGCTTCTCCCCCGGCCGTCTCGAACGCACTCAAAACCACCGCGATGGAAATCCACCCGCATTCATCCTTTCCAACGCAGCCCGACACACTCGTCACATTGGAGAGTTTCATCCGCGGCATTGGTCTTGGCCTGCCCACCAATCATTTTTCCTTGACCGCGCTGGCGGATGCCGTCAGCGAGAGAGCGCTGGCGAACCCGTTTGGCGATTTCGGGGGAGCTCTGTCCTGGCCCGCACCTTTGAGTCCGGACGATCAACAAACGTTGCACACAGCGGCCCTCCAATACATCAAGGATCACACCAACTCATCCGAGACGGGCAATGGACAGGGTATCCTTGAACTCCTCAATGACAATAAACCCCTATCTGGTGACGCCAAGACAGACCCCGTCAAAGCGTTTGAATCCATGGTGAACGGTCCCACAGGCCAGGCACTGGGTCGGGCGATGCGAGCAGTTATAAAGGGATTCGACACAGACATCAGCATCCATGACTATCTCCTGGTATTGATCAACCGGATCCTGAACCCCGAAGCGCTTACAAACCCGCAGCGAAACAAAGTAGCCGGGTTCGACCTGGCGCAGTCGGCCCATTGGGGCTTGCACCCGTCAGCCGTGGTCGAGGCGTTGGTCAAACACCTGATTGAGCGCGGCCTGGCTGGCCCGGAGATGGCCAAGGTTGCCGCCATGATATTGCTCGCGCAGGCAGCGCCCGCATTCCTGGTCAAAGGCATTCCCGACAACGTCACTTATGGCAGCCCGGCCTGGACCCGATTGGAGATCGCGGTGGCGACCCAGGAAGCTGAGTCACCCGGGTCGGCGATGACCATGGGCTTCGACGAAATCATGATCAAGGCCGAAAAGGCCGCCCAGGCCGATCCGGCGGTGACCGAGCTCGCCCAGCAAACCGCACTGGTCGATTGGGGGGTCGTCAACGGCCTGATCAAGAGAAAAGATGACAAACAGTACACGAATCAAGAACTGGATCAGTTAAGAACCCAATACAACCGCGAGTTTGCCGAGCAGATTGACGCACAAGCGTTAGCCAATGCTGAAATACCCAACCGTAAGGACATCGCCCTTGCCAAACTGAAAGAACGTTTTGGTGAAGGTATTCCGTTTGAACAACCCCTGTTGAAACTCCAGACATCCGGCCATCAATCCACGGCGATGCCGCTTTATGACCCGAACTTGCGGCCTGAAGGGTATTTCTCGATGCTGGACATTGCGATGATGGAAAACCGTCATTACACCTGGACGACCGAGGACCCTCGTATCCCCCTCGCCGAAATCAATGATAATCCTGTGCTCGGCGTGAATGCAGCTTTCAAGCAACACTTCGACGAGGCCATTGCTTCGCGAAAGAAAGGTTTGAGTGCGACCGTCAGGCACCTCATTTCCAAACTTCCCCTGGATCAACGCAAAGACCTGGAATATGGAAAGCTGCGCTTCTTTCATGAGTCCGAGTACAGAATCAATCTCACGGATAAAACACTTCTCCACAAATACTCCACCTTTTCGATAAAAACCGAACGCGACGGCGTGTCGTCTGTTTATGAAGTTGACATCCAGAAAGGCACGATCACCAAGCTGGGGAGCGGCAACCATTACGATGAAACACGCTATGGTCCAGGCTCACGGCAAATTCACCGAACCGAGTTCCGGCCGACCCGCTATAGTCAGGAAAATCAAAAGGAAAACACCGGCGACACGTCAGTCACGCCGAAAAGCTTCAGCAGTGACCGGAGCACCTACATTGCCGATGCGTTCGTCGAGCACCTGGATATCGACAATGCCGATGTTGTAAAAGCGGCCAAAGGTTCTACGCAGTTGGACAAACAGTTTGAAGCACAGGATCGCGCGGCCAACTTCTTCCTGGACCTGATCCCGCTGAGATCGGCCATCGTCAACTTCATAAACGGCAACTATGTGGCGGGCGCTCTTGATCTGACGATGGATGTCATGGGGTTCCTGACCGCTGGCGCAGCGACCGCTGCCAAGCTGGTCAAGGTAGGGGCTATCACCGCCTCTGCGGCTACAAAGCTGGCCAAGGGTGCGCGCGTGATTGGAGCGGCGACCGTCAGTGCGTTCAATCCGCTGGGGGGCGCAGACGACGTGGTATTTGGCGGTGTAAGACTATTGGGCAAAAGCCCTCGGGCACTGGCTAAAGGCGTACAAATACTGCGAGGTACATCAGACAGTTACGGGTTGCTGAAAAGCCTCAGCAACCAGTACGACGTAGCCGCGATAGGCAGCTACAAGGTCGGCGAGACAAAGATGCATACGGCTGCCGTGTTCAACGATGGGCAATGGTACCGCTACGACCCGGTCAAGGCTCAACCCTACGGGGCACCTCTGGAAAACTTCACGCCCTCTGTCGCAGCCTCCGGGGGTGAAATCAAAGGGTTGACGGAGTCGGCGACGACCGAGTGGTTCGCCAGTTGGTGGGGCTCCCCGCCTCCTGCCGCCCAGCCAGACCCCAATTACGCCGAGAAATTCACGAACTTGAAGGCGGACGCGTTGAAAACGGATCCCGACGGCTTCCACCTTGGTCTCAACAGCCGGACACCGCCGTCGATTGAGGGTTACTCAACCTCCCTGAACGTTGAGCAGCTCAAGCGACTTGCACTGCAAGCCAATCCGAGCGCGCAAGAGTTGGGACGCCTGAAGCGCCGCATAGATGATCTGGAAGAACTGCCGAACACGTTCTACACCAAAATGGAAAGCCTCAAGGCGTTCGAGGCGGACAGTTTCAAGCAGGGTTACAAGGCGGGAACGCCCGATTCGATAAAGGGGTACAGGCCTGGCCTGAGAATCCCACAACTTCAGGAACTGGCCTTGCAACCCGGGTTGACGACTCAAGAAATGGGGTGTCTGTACCGACAGGTTGAAAAGCGCGCGATCGAGTTGAATCTTTCCCTTGCCAAACACTTCAGTGAAAACATCAAGACGGCAGGCGGAACCTTCATTCCAATGCCACAGGGCTTTTACCTCAGCCAAGTCAGTCCTATCTCGGGGGGGCAATGTGCCGTGTTTGCGAACTCGATGGCCTATGCCATTCAGGAAGGCAAGCAAGCCACCCTGCTGGAGAATTTATTCACGGTAATGGCTAATCCCGAGCATCCGGCCACACTGGTGTTTCAACAAAACATGCAACGCTTCCAGGCCAAGCTCAGGCATGACTTTCATGTGGGCCAATATAAGCAGCAGCAGACGGCTGCAGAAATCATCGAGCAACTGGCGAATGCCAGTACGTCGACCAGCCTGATGATAGGTAATACAACACACGGAATTACCGCCGGGGTTGTCATCAATGGCGGCAAAAAAGAATGGTTCTACTTCGACCCCAACTTCGGGTTGGCCACATTCAACTCCGAGGCCTCCATGCGCGCTGGAATAGAAAGCGCGATGATCTCGGGGTCAACGAGCCACTGGTTTCCACCCAATCCGGGCTCCTTGACCTATTCTGTTTCGCAATTCAGTGAGTTGCACTTGATGAACACCGTCGAGAGCATCAACGGCGTGCATGATATGGTATCCAATAAGATCTCAATCGCCTCCTCCAGATCGGTATCAAATGCCGGCTGAGGTGCGAGGTGAAGAACCGGCATCCTGCGCTTCCCGCAGATGCCGGGGACTCTCATTAGTATTGCGCTGCGCCCCTGTAGAATATCGGTCGCAGACTCATGCGGGACATTCTTTTCCAACACCGGCACAATACCGGCTTCGGTGAGGGAACTTGCCGAGATCGCCGCGACTCATTAGAGGATGGTCTTTGCACCGCTCACGGCCAATCCTTTTCACTCTCGGGAATTTTTTATGTCCGTCACCGCCTCCACCATCCTTGTCGTCGAAGACGATGCCATCGTGCGCATGCTCATCGTCGATGTCCTGGAGGAGTTGGAATTCAACGTACTGGAGGCCGGCGATGCTGAAGAAGCGCTGACCCTGGTGCGAAACACCGACCAGGTGATCGACCTGATGATGACCGACGTCGGTTTGCCGGACATGGATGGCAAGCAACTTGCCACCAAGGTGCGCGAACTGCGTGCGGACCTGCCGATCCTGTTCGCCAGCGGCTATGCGGAAAACATCGAGGTGCCGACTGGCATGCACGTGATCGCCAAGCCGTTCTCGATCGATCAATTACGCGACAAAGTCAAATCGATGCTGCCCGCACGTTAATTCCAGCCTGTACTCCTCGATGCCGCCTGCATGGGCGGCATCTTCGCGTCAGGTGCTCAGAGATTAACGTGACGTTCGGTGAATAAAATCGGAAACTCGGCGCATTCGCGCGCCATTCAGCGCGACCCTGCAACCTGCACTCAGGAAGGACGCAACAACATGATTGGAAAACCGACGCGCCTGCTGTTGGCGAGCCTCTCGATACTCATGAGTACCGGCGCCTGGGCCGACTTCACGGCAACCCCGGCCGAAGCCCGGGCCATTGCCAAGGAAGCCTATCTGTATGGGTTTCCGGTGGTGGACATGTACAAGACGCTCTATACCCAGGCCGTTGACAAGGGCGGTGCCAACTTCAAGGCGCCGTTCAACCAGATCGGCAATACCGCGCAGGTGTTCACGCCCAAGGACACGGCCTTCGTCACGCCCAACGCCGACACGCCCTACTCGTTCGTCTGGATGGACCTGCGCCGCGAACCACTGGTGCTGACCCTGCCCAAGATCGAAGACGATCGCTACTACTCGGTGCAGTTGATCGATCTTTATACGCAGAACTTCGCTTACCTGGGCACCCGCAGCACCGGTAACAACGGCGGCCACTACATGATCGCCGGCCCCGACTGGAAGGGTCAGCAGCCGGTGAATGTCGACCGCGTGATCTACAGCGAAAGCAATATCGCCTACGCCCTGTACCGGACGCAGTTGTTTGATGAAAAAGACCTGGGCAAGGTCAAGCAGATCCAGGCCGGCTACAAAGTGCAGCCACTGAGCAGCTACGTGAAACAACCCGCGCCAGCCAAGGCGCCCAAGGTCGAATGGCCAAAGCCCACGGCGACCATGACCGAAGGCCCGCAACTGTTTCGCTACCTGAACTTCATGCTGGCCTTCGCAGCCCCGCAGGACAGCGAAAAAGACCTGCTGGCCCGGTTTGCCAAGATCGGAATTGCCCCGGGCGCGCCGTTCAAGGTCAAGGAGTTGACCGTCGAACAGCGCAAGGCTCTGGATGAAGGCATTGCCGACGCCCATGCCGAATTTGCCGCGTTCAAGAAAGACAAAGTGGACACTCACCAGGTCACCAGCGGTGATCTGTTCGGCAGCCGCGACCACCTGAACAACAATTACCTGTACCGCTATGCTGGCGCCAACCTGGGCATTTTCGGCAACTCCGCCGACGAAGCCGTCTACATGAGCTACTTCGTCGACAGCGAAGGCAAGCCTGCCAACGGCGCACGACACAGCTACACCGTGCACTTTGCCAAGGACCAACTGCCGCCGGCCGATGCGTTCTGGTCGCTGACCATGTACGACGCCAAGACCAAGCTTTTGGTGCCCAACCACAAGAAGCGCTACCTGATCAATTCGCGAATGCTGCCCACCCTCAAGCGTGACGCCGATGGCGGCCTGACACTGGCCCTGCAGCACCACGAGCCGCCGAAAGCCGAGCAAAGCAACTGGTTGCCGGCACCACCCGGTCCGTTCTATGCGGTATTGCGCATTTACCTGCCCAAGCCTGAGGTGGGTAACGGCCAATGGAAGCTGCCGCCGTTGACGCCGCTCAAGTAACGTCACGCGCCCGGTCGCAACAAGGGTGAGGGCACCGCAGCCCTCACCTTCTCGCACGTTCTAGCGTGTAAGTTTCACGTACGACTGATGCAGGTCCGACGCCCAGCCGTCAATCACGCTTTTCACGTCATCGGCCTTCATCACCTGCGAATCGTTGGACAGCGGCTTGCCAGTGCCTTTGCGCACCACCTGGGCGAGCACCTTGCCATTGGCACCATCGAGGAACTGCGCCTCGGTGCCCAGGGTGGTTTCCTGATCACGGATCCCGGTGCCGGTGCTTACCGCCGCCACGACGAAGGCCACCGGAATGTACTCATAGGGTTTGAGGCCTTCGGTCTTGCTGCTCACGGCGGTGATTGCTGCGCGCACCACGATCACGCCTGGACCTGGCGCATTGGCCAGGGGCAGGGATTTTTCCAGCTCACGCTTGAGTGCCTGGTTGTAGTAGGTATTGATGCCGTTGAGGGTGGTTAGCGGAATTTTCGCGGTGGCCTGGGGCTTAGGGTAGAACTGGGTCGGTTCGACGTACACCGCGTGATAGCGGCTCAGATCCAGCTCGGGATCGACCCAGCGCATCACCTCGGCCCCCGATGGAGACTTGGCTTCCTTGAGCCGGCTGTAGTCCGAGAGAAAGCCGGAATACTCATCCGGCGCGGTGATCTTGCTGGCACACCCCGCCAGCCCGAGCGAAGCGATGCACAACGTGCAGAGCAAATGCCTAAGTGTCATGTCTGAACTCCCTGGCGGTCGACGTTGGAACACTGAGCTGTAGGTATAGCCAATCCTGGCAAAATAACCCTGTTCCCATCATTCGACGTTTCAGCTGCGTTCGCGGGGGATCAGGCTTTGCAACTGCGAGGCCAGGAAGTTGGCGTCGAAACCAAAGGTGTCCGGATCTTTGAGGCCATTGGTTTTCTTCCACAACCAGTCGTTCTTATCCGCGGGCAATACCAGCGACACACTGCCGTGGCGCGCCGCGGTCAGGCCCATGACCGACACGGAGATCAAGCCGCCCGCGCCCAATACATCCGGCACGAACTCCACCGGTTTGCCGGTGATCTGCACGGTCAGTTTCTCGGTCTTGAATGTCGAGGTCTCCATTGGCACGCTCGGGCCGCTGGCTACGTAAGCTTCACGGTGGACTTCAAGCAACCCCACCGTCTTCACCGGCTCAAGCCACTGCTCGATCTGCCCGAACAGCTCATCGAGCTTCTGCGCCCAACGGGCCGACTGCACGTCGAACTGTTGCTTCTTGTGCGCTTCGCTGTCGGCGTAATGACGAAGCATCTCGCCCAGTTGCTGTACATCATCCATTGCGGCGTTCCTTGGGTGAGCCTGGTTGCGAAGCCTGATCATGGCAGATGCAGCCATTCGACGTACGGCTAAAAACTGATCCGCAACAATGAGGTTTTTCTGAGCCTGTTTTGTTTTACCCATGCTTCCTACAGTGCCGCCACTTGGAACCGTGGGAGGACTGAGCATGAACAGCGCAACAATCGGACAGGCCTATAACTATAAAGTCGTCCGTCAATTCGTTATCGCCACTATTGCCTGGGGCGTGGTGGGCATGGCCATGGGCGTGTGGATCGCCTCGCAACTGGTCTGGCCGCAGATGAACCTGGATTTGCCATGGACCACCTTTGGCCGCCTACGCCCCCTGCACACCAGCCTGGTGATTTTCGGTTTTGCCGGCAGCGCGCAGTTCGCCGCCAGCTATTACGCGGTACAGCGTACCTGCCAGGTACGGCTGTTTTCCGACCGCCTGGCGGCGTTTACCTTTTGGGGTTGGCAGTCGGTGATCGTGATCATGCTGGTCAGCCTGCCGCTGGGTTACACCACCACCAAGGAATACGCCGAGATCGAATTCTCCGGCGCGGTGTGGATGGCGGTGGTCTGGGTGGCGTATGCCATAGTGTTTTTCACCACTGTGGTGCGACGCCAAACCCGGCACATCTACGTGGGCAACTGGTTCTTCGGCGCGTTCATACTGGTGATCGCCATGCTGCATGTGGTCAACCACCTGGCGATCCCGGTGGATTGGTTCAAGTCCTATCCGGTGTATTCCGGGGCGACCGATGCCATGGTGCAATGGTGGTACGGGCATAACGCCGTAGGGTTTTTCCTGACCACAGGTTTCCTGGGGATGATGTATTACTTCGTGCCGAAACAAGTCGGGCGCCCGGTGTACTCTTATCGCTTGTCCATCGTGCACTTCTGGGCGTTGATCACCCTGTATATCTGGGCCGGTCCGCACCATTTGCACTACACCGCCCTGCCCGACTGGGCGCAGTCGCTGGGCATGGCCATGTCGCTGATCCTGCTGGCGCCTAGCTGGGGCGGCATGATCAACGGCATGATGACCTTGGCCGGCGCCTGGCATCAGTTGCGCACCGACCCGATCCTGCGCTTTCTGGTGCTGTCCCTGGCGTTCTACGGCATGTCGACGTTCGAGGGGCCGATGATGGCGATCAAGACCGTCAACGCCCTCTCCCACTACACCGACTGGACCATCGGCCACGTACACGCCGGGGCGCTGGGCTGGGTGGCGATGATCACCTTCGGCTCGCTGTACCACATGATCCCCAAAGTGTTCGGCCGCGAGCAGATGCACAGCGTGGGGTTGATCAACCTGCACTTCTGGCTGGCCACCATCGGCACCGTGCTCTACATCGCGTCGATGTGGGTCAACGGCATCACCCAGGGCTTGATGTGGCGTGCGGTCAACGATGACGGCACCCTCACCTATTCATTTGTCGAGGCCTTGCAGGCCAGCCACCCGGGGTTTGTGGTGCGTTTTGTCGGTGGTGTGTTCTTTCTCACCGGCATGCTGCTGATGACCTACAACACCTGGCGCACCGTGCGTGTCGCGAATCTGCAAATGGCGCAGCTTGATGCGCGGATCGCCTGAAATGTGGGGCCTATTGATGGTGGTATGCCTGTATGGCGCGGTGGAGTATTGCTTGCGCGGTCAATCGGACAAGAGCCTGGACGACGCCAGCCTGATGCCCTTTGCCGATGACCCGCAAGTGGCGCGGCGTGTGGAGTTGGCGACCGGCAAGCGGGTGCACGCAGTGGCACTGGATGAGGCCAGGCCCGGCTGGACCAGCCTGGACATGTGAAACTGCACCGGTCATTTCGCGGGCAACTGCGTATGACTAATCAATGGCCGATGGGTAAGGTGAAGCGACTTTCCTTGCCAGGAGCATCGCATGCGCACCATCGGCCTTATCGGCGGCATGAGCTGGGAGTCCAGCGCCGAGTACTACCGCATCATCAACCAACGCGTGCGCGACCAGCTCGGCCCGCTGCGCTCGGCACAACTGTTGATGTACAGCGTGGACTTCGGCCCGGTGGAGCAGGCGCAACATGCCGGGCGCTGGGATGACACCGCGCTGATCCTCGAAGACGCCGCGCGCCGTCTGCAAGCCGGTGGCGCCGACTGTGTGGTGCTGTGTACCAACACCATGCATTTGGTGGCGCCACGTATCGAGGCGGCAGTGTCGATCCCCTTCCTGCACATCGCCGATGCGGCGGGTGCGGCTGCCGTTGAGGCCGGCACGCTGACGGTCGGCCTGCTCGGTACGGCGTTCACCATGGAACAGGATTTCCTCAAGTCGCGCCTGGCCGCCCAGGGGCTGACCGTGCTGGTGCCGGAGGCCGACGAGCGCCAGGCCGTGCACCGGATCATCTATGAAGAATTATGCGTCGGCGTGATCAGCGAGGCGTCACGCAAAGTCTACCAAGGTGTCATCGAGTCGCTGGCTGCACGTGGCGCCCAGGCGATCATCCTCGGTTGCACGGAAATCGGTTTGCTGATCAAGCCTGAACACAGCGACCTGCCATTACTGGACACCACCGAGCTGCATGCGCAGGCTGCGGTGGCGTTTGCTTTGCAGGATTAAACCGACTGGCGCAGGCGCGCCATGCTCACGGTGTCGACAAACTGGCCGTCACGCAGGGCGTAATCACGCAATACGCCTTCGACCGCAAAGCCGAACTTGCGGTACAGCCGCTGCGCCGCTTCGTTGTCGGCGTACACCGTGAGTTCCACGCGGTGCAGGTTCATCCAGTTGTCGGCCACGTCCAGCGCGGCCGTCAGCAGCCGCGAACCGACGCCCTTGCCCTGCCACGCCGTTGCCACGCCCATGCCGAACGAACCGACATGGGCCTGGCGCACGCGCAGGTACTGTTCCAGGCCCAGCTGGCCGACCACCTCACCGCCATGCAACGCCACCAGTTGCAGCCGCCGCTCGTTGTCCATCACCAGGCGTTTGCGCCACATCTCGACTGACTGGAAAGGCATTTGCAGCACCTGACGGCACACGGCCGGTTCGTTGTAGAGCGCAGCGACGCCTTCAAGGTGGGCCTCGGTGAAGCGCTGGATCACGATAGGGGGTTCAGGCGTGTGCATGGTGTTTCATCCTTTGAAAGACACGTGGCCGGCCAGTGTAGGGGCGACATTGAGCCGATGGCTAGGGGGCTGGCACGGTTGACCACAGCGACGGCCAGTCACCGTAACCGACCCCGGTGCAACGCGGCATCCGGTGGAACTCGCTGAGCTGGAAGCGCTTGCCGTCGAACACCCAGGAGGCCCCGCCGCCGCAATCACCGATGCCACGCTGCTTGTAGAAGTAACTCAGTGTGCCGGAAGCCTCGTCATAGCCGACCGAGCCTTGCAGCGCGGCGTCTTCCAGAGGCAGCGGCTGCAGGTCCATCAGCGTTTCGGTATAGGGCGCCTGCCGCTCACGGCTGCTGACATTGAACTCGCAGTTGTAGGCCGCGCAGTCATAACGTGTCACGGTCATTGCCTGGCGTGCCGTCAGGGCACCGGCTTTTGCCTCGGGTTCACCCTCTTCCGGCGTGACGGCCTGCAATGCAGCCGCCACCAACCCGGCCTGCTCCTGCGCGGTCAACGGCGGCGCTGGCGTAAACTTGCGCAATATCGGCGTTGGCGCCTGTGGTGGCACCTCGCTGGGCGCGCCCTTGCCAGGTCGAGCCAGGGCCGTCACGTTGTCCACGCGTCCCTGTACTGCATCCATCAACAGCAGCGAAGCACTCAACCCGCTCAGCGATACGTGCGCGGCGCCCTCGCCTGGCAACTGCAGGCGCTGGCCATTGCGCAGACGCTGCAACCAGCGCCGCGTCGCTGCGTCATCAATCACCCCGTACGACTGCACCTCGGGATCACCGCCCTGGTCATCCAGCTCAACGTGCAATTCCCGCGTCAGCTCCAGGCCCAGGGGCTGGCCGTCCAGCGTCAAAGTGGAAAGGTCAACGTCCTGACCTCGATGATCGAAGCGCAAACGCGGATACCCTTGCGGGCCGGCCTGATGCCAGATGTGCAACGTCAACGAGCTGTAGTCCTCTTCATCCACGCCGCTGGGCGCGCTGAGGGCATGACAATTGCGCAGGTTGTCGCAACCGACCACCCACTGCTTGATCTCACGCAGCAGCGGTACGGTTTCGGAGGGTGGTTGGGCGAAGACCGGGGGGGTGGCGCCAGTGAGTAACAGGACCAGGAAGGCGGGGCGCAGCATGGGGACTCTCCGTGTCGAAAAGGCGCGGATTGTCCCATGTTCGGGGTTTGTGGCGGTAGCTGTCAGGGTCTGGCTTGACCACGAACTCGGGCTGCGCGTTTTTCCAGGTTTTGCGCGTGACGCTCGGC
The DNA here is from genome assembly GCF_900113815.1 of Pseudomonas sp. NFPP04. Taxonomy (NCBI): domain Bacteria; kingdom Pseudomonadati; phylum Pseudomonadota; class Gammaproteobacteria; order Pseudomonadales; family Pseudomonadaceae; genus Pseudomonas; species Pseudomonas sp. NFPP04. The sequence goes on from NZ_FOQS01000004.1 coordinate 154,612, forward strand.
TTGCTGCTTGAGGGCCAGGCAGTACTCAGGCAGGCAATGTTGAGCGTCTGGTTTTACGACGTCATCGGCCAGACGCCGAGCGGTTGCGGCAGAAATAGGCGTGCCGCGTGGTTTCAAACGGCCTTTGATGACGGCAGCCCGATCATTGACCAGCGTTGGATGGTTGAGTTTGAGCACTTCGACCGTGGCAATCGCCTCGGGAGTCAGGCCCTCTACATAACCATCACGGGAATATCGAAACTGCCGCTCGATATTGGCTGTCAGCGGTGAAACAAACGGCTTTGTCACCGTGTTGTAATCGGCCTTTTCCACCGCGCCGTAGCCGCAAGCGACTTTGCTTTGACTGGACGGATAGCAGGCGACTAAGTTTTTGTAAGCAATGTTGCTGTCAGCCTGTTGGTGCTTTTGTGGAATGATGTGCTCGATATGGCAACTGAACTGCGTGCCATGATCTCGAGCCTGACACTCAACGGCTGTCGGCAGCCGTCGCAAGGTATAGGCGCATAAATGAAACTGTTCCTTCAGGAGCGCCTGGCGCACTGCTTCACTCGGGAAGGTGCTTCCCTTGCCGTAGAAAAGGTTGTGGGGGGTGTCGCGATTTACCCTTCGCCACTCAATCAATGCTCGTGGTTCAGCCCCTTTTCTGATCGACTTCACGCTTCGCCCTCTTCGATTGACCTCAGAGAGTCGATATTGGCTTGGGCTTCGAGCACATCAGGTATTTTCCCGACGCTCTCGCGTAATTGCGTTAGTTGGGCTTGGGCCGATTCGAGATTGTCATCGTCGAGATCGCGGTAGATTTTTCTGAGTTGATGACTGACATGTTTGTTCTGGGCAACGCCCCCCATCAGCTCTTCAATGACTTCGCCACTGCGAAGGCCCAGCGAGCGCTCTGGGTGGCCCAGATATTGACCGTCTTTCAAAAGCATCACGGCCCCGGCAGGCAGCTCACCCAGGATTTGCGGAGAATGGGTGGTAATGATGAACTGGCAATTGGGAAACGTGCGCTCAAGCTTTTCAACGACAGTACGTTGCCAGCCTGGATGAAGGTGCAGGTCTAGCTCATCAATAAGCACGACCCCCTTTCCTTTAAGCGGTTCAAGCACTTCTCGGTTGAGTAACGTAAGCCTGCGCGCCAGATCCCCGACCATCGCTAACAGACATTTCTCGCCATCAGAAAGCTGTAAAACGTTGAATTCAAGGTTTTCTTTAAGAACAGTCATTCTCAGGGTTGGCTTACGGCGAATCCTAACGTCCTTGAAACCAGTGAACGTTTCGATCGCATCACGAACTGCCGAAAGCTCCGAGTCTCGATACCCGGGCAAGTCGCGGCTGCGTTCATTTTCGAGATCTTCCTGATTGCGGAACCAAATGAAAAATCTCTTGAAGTCCGCACCTCCGTGGCCAAGTGCATCGTCATAACCTTCAGCGATTGCATTGATCAAACGCTCCCTGACTCGTAACGGCACATCCAGAACAGCTCTATGGACGTCGTAATAAACAGCTAACGGCAATTCGACAGGCTCGCCGCCGATCAACTCGTAATTGAATGCACTGGTTTCAACAGGAGCAATAGCCCTGTTCAAACGCACCAAGTCACTACTTTGCTCTTTAGGATGCTTACCCTTACCGGAGCGTCGGTTCAACGCGATAGCCCAGTCGACCTCCTCATTAGCCAATGAGACTACAACCGCCAGGCGCGAGTAGTCTTTGCCAACTGTGATGTCGTCTTTGGAAATGGCTCTGGATTTCGAAGCTTGATCAATGATCCGGCATGTCAAATTCGAAAGCGTAATAGCCAACGCATCCAGAATCGAAGACTTGCCCACCCCATTGACGCCCACTAAAGCGACAGTCTGCCTACCCTCGAAATCGAGCTCCATCTTCTCGATACCGCGGAAATTGACAAGGGTAAAACGCTTGATCTGCATGATCGGCTTCCAACGTGCCTGGCCGGGTCAGCCAGTCCTCAAAGTAAGCACGGATCATAGTAATTATCGACTGATCTGTCACGACGCTGACGGTGGCCGCTATCAGCACTCCGTTGCTACGCGCCACACCCGTGCAATAGCCGCCGCGCGCTCGCGCAACAAACGCGGCGCCTCAGCGCAGGCCTGTTCCAAAGTCATCGGTCCTGAGGGCAAGGCAAATGCCGCATCCACGCCATGGGCATACATCTGCTCGTAGCCATCGCCCAAGGTGCCGGCGATCACGATAACGGGCACCTTGTGCTGCCGGGCGATGCGCGCCACGCCGAACGGGGTTTTGCCGCGCAGGGTCTGGGCGTCGAAACGGCCTTCGCCGGTGATCACCAGGTCGGCGCCGCGTACGGCGGCGTCCAGGCCGACCAGTTCGGCCACTACCTCTACGCCAGCGCGGAACTGCGCGCCGAGAAAGGCCTTGGCCGCAAAGCCCAAGCCACCTGCGGCGCCGCTGCCGGGTTCATCGCGTACATCCTTGGATAGCACGTTGGCGCAGTGATCGGCGAAGCGGCCAAGGGCGGCGTCGAGTTGTTGGACTTGCTCGGGATTCGCGCCTTTTTGCGGGCCGAAAATCGCCGAGGCGCCGTGGGGGCCGCACAGCGGATTGTTCACGTCCGCGGCGATTTCAAAGCGTACCTGCGCCAGGCGTGGGTCGAGGTGTTCCAGGCTGATCCGCGCCAGGCGCGCCAGGGCCAGGCCACCGGGTGGCAGCGGTTGGTCGTCGGCGTCGAACAGCTGCACACCGAGCGCCTGCATCGCGCCGGCACCGCCATCGTTGGTGGCACTGCCGCCAATCGCCAGGATGATGCGCTCAGCGCCGGCATCCAGTGCCGCACGGATCAGTTCGCCAGTGCCATGGGTGGTGGTGGTGCATGCGTCGCGCTGGCCCGGCGGTACCAACTGCAGGCCGCTGGCCTCGGCCATTTCGATGATCGCGGTGTGGCTGTCGGCCAACCAGCCCCAGTGTGCTTCAACTGCGCTGTCAAGCGGGCCACGCACGACGTGGTGGCGCAATTGGCCGTTGCACGCCGCGAGCACCGCATCCACTGTGCCTTCACCACCGTCCGCCATTGGGCATTGGACCAACTCGGCATCGGGCCACACCTGTGCCAGCCCTTCGGCAATAGCCTGGGCGACGCCTTCGGCACTGAGGCTGTCCTTGAACGAGTCGGGGGCGATGATGATTTTCATGGGCTTTCTCCGGTTTTTATAACCCCCATGCTGCCAGTTGGCACGGCTGCTGACGCCGGTCCAATGCACAAGTGTGGCGGTGCTTTGTTGTTCATTCCGACAAAGCCTGGGGCAACAGCTGTACGCCCAGGTAGAGGGCGAGCATGCCGTCCAGGGTCAACGGGTCGACGCCACTGAGTTCGGCAATCCGCTCCATGCGGTAACGCAGGCTGTTGCGGTGAATGCCCAGGGCGTCGGCGCAGGCCTGGCTTTGCCCGTCGTGTTCGCACCAGCTGCGCAGCGTGGCCAGTAGTTGGCCATTGCCGTCCTTGGCCAGCACTTTGCGCAGCGGATTGAGCAGTTCGTCGAGGGCGTCGTCGTTGCGATGGCGCCAGAGCATTACCGGCAGGCGATAGCGGTTGAGCGTCAGCAAGCGTGACTGCGGCAACACATCGCGACCGTAGGCGAGTAAATCACCGACACGCCGATAGCAGCGACGCAGCCCCGCCAGCCCATCCGCTTGCCCGCCCACGGCGACACGCAGGACATGCCAGCCGAGGCCGTCGAGTTTTTCCAGCAGGCGCGGGTTGTCGACCGGCACCGCGGCTGGCCGGCACCACAACAATGAATACTGCGCCGAGCTGACACACCAGCTGTCCGGATAACGCGAGGTCAGCCAGCTACCCAACGCCTCTGCCGATTGCCCCGCGCCGAGTTCAAACAGATAAGGGGTGCGCGCCATCTGCGGCTTGAGCCCCAGTTGCTGGGCTTCGTCCACCAGGCGTGGCGAGTCGCCGGTTTCCGCCAGCAGCAGGGCCAGCAGGTCATCGCAACGCTGGCGCCGCCATTGTTGTTCGGCCTGCTGGTGGCGATGGCTCACCAGCATTTCGGCGGTCATGCGCACCAGTTCGGCGTAGGTACGCAGGCCTTCCGGTTCGCCGGTGATGCCCAGCACGCCGATCAGGCGGCCGTCGTGCAGCAGCGGCAGGTTGATACCCGGCTGCACGCCCTTGAGGTGCTTGGCGGTCTGGCCGTCGATTTCCACCACTCGGCCATTGGCGAGCACCAGTTGCGCGCCCTCATGGCGGGTATTGATACGCTCGGGTTCGCCGCTGCCGAGAATCAGGCCCTGGCTGTCCATGACATTGACGTTGTGAGGCAGGATCGCCATGGTCCGATCGACGATATCCTGCGCCAGGTCATGATCCAGCTCGAACATGCGGCTAAATTCCTTGAAAGGGTGATTGTTCATCGGCACAGCGCAAAGCAGGGTTCGCTGTGCGCAAGCACAAAGACAGCGGCCTGCCAGAGGGCCGAGACTCTTCAGGCGATCAACGTTACCCTCGCATCGCGAAAAATCATAATAAAGAGAGACTCCCATGTCACAGAGCGCCGCAGCCACACTGGCCACCGATGACGATAAAAACGCCATCTACAAGCGCATTACCCTGCGCCTGATCCCCTTCATTTTCATCTGCTATCTGTTCAACTACCTGGACCGGGTAAACGTCGGCTTTGCCAAGCTGCAGATGCTCGACGCGTTGAAATTCAGCGAAACCGTGTACGGCCTCGGGGCCGGGATCTTCTTTATCGGCTACGTGCTGTGCGGGGTGCCGAGCAACCTGGCGTTGACCAGGTTCGGTCCGCGACGCTGGATTGCGTTGATGATGATCGTCTGGGGCACGCTGTCCACCTGCCTGCTGTTCGTCACCACACCGACGCACTTCTACACCCTGCGCCTGTTCACCGGTGCCGCTGAAGCGGGCTTCTTCCCCGGTGTGGTGCTGTACCTCTCGCAGTGGTTCCCGACGTTCCGCCGTGGGCGGATCATGGCGTTGTTCATGTCGGCCATTCCGGTGTCCGGTTTGCTCGGCAGCCCGTTCTCCGGCTGGATCCTCAACCACTTCGCTGCCGGCCAGGGTGGCCTTGCAGGCTGGCAGTGGATGTTCCTGCTGCAAGGCATCCCGACCGTGATTCTGGGCGCCCTTGCCTACTTCCTGCTCAGCGACAGTTTCGCCAACGCCAAGTGGCTCAAGCCCCACGAACGCGCGGTGCTGGAAGCCGACCAGGCGACTGACCTGGCCAATAAGCCGAAAACCACCACCGATTCGCTGGCCGAAGTGTTCAAGAACCCGGCGATCTGGGCGTTCGGCCTGATCTACTTCTGCATCCAGAGCGGCGTGTACGCCATCAACTTCTGGCTGCCGTCAATCATCAAGAACCTGGGGTTCAGCGATAACCTGGTGATCGGCTGGCTCAGTGCTATCCCCTACCTGCTGGCGGCGGTATTCATGCTGCTGGTGGGCCGTTCCGCCGACTTGCGCAAGGAGCGTCGCTGGCACTTGGTGGTGCCGATGCTGATGGGCGCAATCGGCCTGGTAATCGCGGTGAACTTCGCCACCACGCCGGCGATTGCGATCCTTGGCCTGACCATCGCCACCATGGGCGCCCTCACCGGCCTGCCAATGTTCTGGCCGGTGCCCACCGCCATGCTCAGTGCGGGCGCGGCGGCAGGCGGCCTGGCGTTGATCAATTCCATGGGCCAGATGGCCGGCTTCCTCAGCCCGTATATCGTGGGTTTTGTGAAGGATGCCACCGGGTCCACGGATGTGGCGCTGTACCTGCTGGCGGCGGTGATTGTCGCCGGCAGCGTGTTGGCGTTGCGGATGACGCGTACCCTTAAGGGCTAAGCGGCCTGCGTCAATAAGTGATTTTCGAATCGGGTGCTACGGGTTTCCCCTCCAGCACTCGCTTCTGGTCATCCGTCAGTGGTCTTTGTTCGGTGGGTTGCCGGCCTTGAATCGTGCCGATAATCGACTCGATGAGGGCGTTGGCCCCTGGGAACGGTGTGGGGTGATTCACTGTTGACATGGGCTCTCTCCAGAAAATGAACGTGAAGGGCTGCTCGGCTCGAGCAGCCCTCATGGGCTATGTGGTCTGCCGGACAATTTCGTTCAATCACCTTTCTCAACAAGCTACAGCGTACCGCCGCCGTCGATATCGATCACAGCACCGGTCATAAACCCATTCTCCATCGCCAACACATAGACCTGTGCTACTTCTTCAGCCTGTCCCACTCGCCCTACCGGCACCCCCTCTCCCACCTTGGCGAACATCGCCAGACGTTGTTCTTCAGACAACCCCCCATACGCTGGCGTATCAATCACGCCTGGGCTGATCACATTGACCCGACGCGGGGCCAGTTCTTTGGCCAACTGTTTGCCCAGAGCTTCGGTGGCGGCGTTGATCCCGGTCTTGATGAACTGGCCCGGCGCCAATTTACGTCCCAGTTGCCCAGAGGTCAGGCTGATGCTGCCGTGCTTATCCAGGAATGGCAGCGCCAGTTGGATCGCCCGTAACGAGCCCCAGAGTTTCAAGTTGAAGTTGTCCTGAGCCTCGGTCAGATCGGTTTCGATCAAGGTCTTGGCACGCACGGTTGGCCCTGAGGTGTAGACCAGGTGGTCGAACCGCCCCACGCGTTCGAACAATTGTTGCAAAGACCCTGCATCAGTGACGTCCACCGGTTCGCTGCGCAGGCCGTTTACCACGCCGCTGACCAAGCGCCGCCCGGCCAACACCACCTGCGCCCCGCGCGCAGCGGCGGCCTTGGCCACGGCTGCGCCGATTCCGCTGCTGCCGCCAATCACGATGACGGTTTTGCCGTTGAGGGAAGAAGTCATGGGGAAATTCCTGATTGAGAAAGTGAGGGTTCATTTTCCCAGCTTGGCAATCGACGAAAAATCCCGGTAAAACGACAAGATCTTTAAAGGATTTTTACAAATGAGCTCAACCCTCGACCTTGAAGTCTTCGTGCGCACCGCCGACACCGGCAGCCTGTCTGCCGCCGCCCGCGGGCTCGGCTTGACCCCGGCCGCCGCCAGTATCGCCCTCAAGCGCCTGGAAACCCGCCTGGGCATTCGCCTGCTGGCGCGCTCGACCCGCAGCATGCGCTTGACCGAAGAAGGTCGGCGCTACCTGGAGAGCGTGCGCGTCGCACTGGAGGCACTGTCCGAGGGCGAACAGGCGATCAAGCAGCAGGGCCAGAGCCTCAGCGGTTTGCTGCAACTGGCGGCGCCCTCGGACTTCGGGCGCAATGTGCTGCTGGGCTGGCTGGATGCGTTCAAGCTCGAACACCCGAATATCCGCCTGCAATTGCTGCTCAACGACAGCAATGCCGACCTGTTCCGCGACACCGTGGACATTGCCCTGCGCTTTGGTGTCCCCCGGGACTCCAGCCTAGTGGCACTGCCAGTGGTGCCCGACCACCACCGCATCCCCTGCGCCAGCCCGGATTACCTGGCGCGTCACGGCACGCCCCGGACTCCGGCCGACCTGGCACAACACAACACGCTGCGCTACATGCGTCGGGGCCGTGCCAACAATACCTGGTATTTCCGCCAGGGCGCGGTGTTGCAGGAGGTCGAAGTGTCGGGGGACTACTTGAGCGATGACGGCGAAATCGTGCGGCGCTGGGCATTGGCCGGTCACGGCATCGCCTACAAGGCCAACCTGGATATTGCCCAGGACATCAAGGCCGGTCGGCTGGTGCCGTTGCTGCCTGACTGGCAGGGCGAACCGACGCCCTTCAACCTGATGTGCCCGCACCGGCTGCAGGTGTCGGAACGGGTGAAGGTGCTGCACCGTTTCCTGCAGCAGCGTTGTCAGGTGCTGCTGAGTCCATGAAGAAACGCGTGCAGGGCTTGTCCCAGAGCGGCCGAGTCTGGTATTGCATTGGGCACGTTTCCCTGCCTTGAGGAGTTTTCCATGATTTACCGCACATTGGGCCAGTCCGGGTTGAAGGTCAGCGCCTTGACCCTGGGCACCATGATGTTTGGCGAACAGACCAACACCGAGGACTCGCTGCGCATCATCGACAAGGCCTGGGACCAAGGCATCAATTTTATCGACACGGCGGACGTCTACACCGGCGGACGTTCCGAGGAAATCGTCGGCGAAGCCATCGTGCGCAATCGCCAGGACTGGGTGGTGGCGTCCAAGGTTGGCATCGGCCCGGTGGACGGTTTGCCCAACCGCAGCGGCTTGAGCCGCAAACGTATTTTCAATGCACTGGAAGCCAGCCTGACCCGGCTCGATACCGATTACCTGGACATCTACTACCTGCACCGCGAAGACCACAACACCCCGCTGGAAGTGACGGTATCGGCGATCGGCGACCTGATCCGCCAGGGCAAGATCCGCTACTGGGGCCTGTCGAACTATCGCGGCTGGCGCATTGCCGAGGTGATTCGCGTGGCCGAACGCCTGGGTGTCGACAAGCCGATCATCAGCCAGCCGCTGTACAACATCGTCAACCGCCAGGCCGAAGTCGAGCAGCTCACTGCCGCAGCCGCCTATGGCCTGGGTGTGGTGCCTTACAGCCCATTGGCCCGTGGCGTGCTCAGTGGCAAATACGCGCCGGACGTCACCCCCGAGGCCGGCAGCCGTGCGGCGCGCCAGGACAAGCGCATCCTGGAAACCGAATGGCGCGTGGAATCGCTGCGCATCGCCCAGCAGATCCAGCAGTACACCCAAGGGCGTGGTGTGGGGATCGTGGAGTTTGCGATTGCCTGGGTATTGAACAATTCGGCGGTGAGCTCGGCGATTGTCGGGCCGCGCACCGAAGCGCAATGGGATGCCTACCTCGGGGCGTTGGACGTGAAGATCACGATCGAGGATGAAGCGTTCATCGATTCGCTGGTGACGCCGGGGCATTCGTCGACGCCAGGGTTCAATGACGTCGGGCATTTTGTGTCGGGGCGCGTGGCGCGAGCTTAAGCCCGGTAGCCCTGTTACTGAGCAGAACACAGTATTGTGGCGAGCGGGCTTGCCCCGCGTTGGAGTGCGCAGCGCTCCCAGTTTTTTTGGGGCTGCTACGCAACCCAACGCGGGGCAAGCCCGCTCGCCACAGTTAGCCCGCCCCCGCAGCGGACTAACGCGAAAATTTGCTGAAAAACGCCCCAAAACAGCGCACCCCTCTCCTGCTAAAAGCACCATAATCCCCTCCTGAAATTTCCCCTCTTTTCGTATCAATGGTTTTTCGCGAGGACAGCGTGTCTAAAGGTGTCGTGTTATCGATCTTGGCCTCGGTGTTGTTTGCCGTGATGTATTACTTCACGTCACTGCTCACGCCTTTGAGCGGCCTGGAAATTTTCGGCTGGCGCATGTTGCTCACCGTGCCGTGCATGACGGTGTTCATGATCGTCAGCGGCGAATGGCGACGGGTGTGGGAGCTGCTGCGGATGTTGGCGGCCCGACCTGCCTTGATCGCGGGCGTGCTGGTGTCTTCGGCTTTGCTGGGCGTGCAGTTGTGGTTATTCATGTGGGCACCGCTGAATGGACGCAGCCTGGATGTGTCGGTGGGGTACTTCCTGTTGCCGCTGACCATGGTCCTGACCGGCCGCCTGGTGTGGGGCGAACAGCTGTCGTACTTACAACAGATCGCCGTCTGTTTCGCCGGCCTTGGGGTGCTCAACGAGCTGTACCAGGCCGGTGGTTTTTCCTGGGCCACGCTGGTGGTGATCATCGGCTACCCGGTCTATTTCATCGTGCGCAAGTACCTCAAGACCGACCATTTGGGTGGGCTCTGGCTGGACATGGCGTTGATGCTGCCGGTGGCCTGGTGGTTTGTGCAAAGCGGCGAGCAAGGCTTTGCGGTGCTGGATGCGCACCCCAAGCTATACGCGCTGATTCCGACGCTGGGCCTGATCAGCGCGTCAGCACTGGTGAGCTACATCATCGCCAGCCGCCTGCTGACGTTCAGCCTGTTCGGGCTGCTCAGCTACGTTGAGCCAGTGCTACTGCTGGGAGTGGCGTTGATCCTGGGTGAAGGGATCAAGGGCGGCGAATGGTTGACCTACATCCCGATCTGGCTGGCGGTGATGGTGCTGGTGTTTGAAGGGTTCAAGCACTTGGTACGCCAGCGTAAAGCCTGATCGGCAGACAGCAAAAAGCCCGGCCAGGTTACCCATGGCCGGGCTTTTTCGTGTGCGTTAGTCGGTGGTCAACACCCCACGACGCACCTGGTCGCGTTCGATCGACTCGAACAGCGCCTTGAAGTTACCCTCGCCAAACCCATCATCGCCCTTGCGCTGGATGAACTCGAAGAACACCGGCCCCATCAAGGTTTCCGAGAAGATCTGCAGCAGCAGGCGCTTGTCGCCTTCAACCGAGGAACCGTCCAGCAGAATGCCGCGTGCCTGCAGTTGATCCACCGGCTCGCCATGGTTCGGCAAGCGGCCTTCGAGCATTTCGTAGTAGGTGTCCGGCGGCGCTGTCATAAAGCGCATGCCGATCTTCTTCAACGCGTCCCAGGTCTTGACCAGGTCGTCGGTGAGGAACGCCACGTGCTGGATGCCCTCGCCGTTGAACTGCATCAGGAACTCTTCGATCTGGCCGGCGCCCTTGGACGACTCTTCGTTCAGCGGGATGCGGATCATGCCATCCGGCGCGCTCATGGCCTTGGACGTCAGGCCGGTGTACTCGCCCTTGATATCGAAGTAACGCGCTTCACGGAAGTTGAACAGCTTCTCGTAGAAGTTCGCCCAGTAAACCATGCGGCCGCGATACACGTTGTGGGTCAGATGGTCGATGACCTTCAGTCCCGCACCCACCGGGTTGCGCTCCACGCCTTCGAGGTAGACGAAGTCGATGTCGTAGATCGAGCTGCCTTCGCCGAAACGGTCGATCAGGTACAGCGGCGCGCCGCCGATACCCTTGATGGCTGGCAGGTTCAGCTCCATCGGGCCGGTTTCGATGTGGATCGGCTGGGCGCCCAGTTCCAGCGCGCGGTTGTAGGCTTTTTGCGAGTCCTTGACGCGGAACGCCATGCCGCACACCGACGGGCCGTGTTCGGCAGCGAAGTAGGAAGCGATGCTGTTGGGTTCGTTGTTGAGGATCAGGTTGATCTCGCCCTGGCGATACAGGTGCACGTTCTTGGAACGGTGGGTCGCGACCTTGGTGAAGCCCATGATCTCGAAGATCGGCTCCAGGGTGCCTGGCGTCGGAGACGCGAATTCGATGAATTCAAAGCCCATCAGGCCCATTGGGTTTTCGTATAGATCTGCCATGATTTGGCGCCTCATCATTCTTGTGTTTTGAAGGTTTCAATTGCCAGCAAGGATGGGGAGCACGGGCGGCGCACAGGAAAGACCTCGCACACTGCGGGCGAGGAAGTCACCAAAGATGAGGGGGGAGCCGAGTAGCTTCATGATGTCATCGGTCTCTGACGGCTTAGGCTTGCGTGAGCACAAGTCCATATTCTTGTATGCGTAAATCGATTCTACACAGCGTAACTGCGTTTGTCCGTACTCTTATCAAATCCCCATTACCCGCACCCGTGCAAGGGGTTTATTGCACAGGTAGATGCCCGCCAGGATGATCGCACCGCCCATCAGCATGGGCAGGGTGAAAGGCTCGTCCAGCAGCACGGCGCCACAGATCACCGCCGTCAGCGGATTGAGCGCGATGAATACACCACTGCGGGTCGCGCCAATACGCCGGATGCCATCGTAATAGCCGATATACGCCAGGGCCGAGCCCAGTACCCCGAGGTAGAGCAGGCTGTACAACTGCGGCAGGTGGATAGCACTGAGCGCAACCAGAGTCAGTCGCCCGCTCAACAGCGTGATGAGCGTAAGCATCAGCGTTCCCAGCAACACCGACCAGGTGACGGTCTGCAAGGGCCCCAGGCGCTGGTTAAGCGCGCGTGCGCCCAGCGAATAGACGCCCCACCCCGCCACGCAGCCGGCGATCAGCAGATCGCCGCGCCAGTCGTTGGTCGCACCCTGCAGCCCCAGTGGGTCGCGGTTGATGATGACAACCGCCGCGCCCGCCAGGCACAACCCGATCCCCAGTGCCTTGCCAAGCCCCAGGCGTTCCTTGAATAACAGCCAGGACGTCAGGCCAATCACCGCTGGGTTCAAGGCGACGATCAGCGATGCCCGCGAGGCGCCGATGTACTGCAAGCCGTAGAAGAAGCACAGGTTGTAGAAAAAGATGCCGAAAAATCCCAGCAATGCCAGTCGCCCCAACTGCTCCAGGTTTGGACGGGCCAGGGGAATGCGCGCAGACGCCATGAACAGCAACAGCGCGACGCTGGCCAGCAGAAAACGCAGGCTGGCCGCCAGCAGCGGGTCGATGGCACCGGACAGGTAGCGCCCGGCGACGAAGGTGCCGCCCCAGATCATGGAGACGGCAGCGAGCTTCAAGTAGGTCAAACAATCGGTGGAAGGTTTCATGGTGGTATTGCTCTGGTGCTGAACGAGTTAGCCTAGTGTTTGCCTGATACTTGATCATCGTAAAATGAGTAAATACTCATGACCCTGACCCAACTTGAAATTTTCTCCCTGGTCGCTGAGCTGCAAGGCTTTACCCATGCGGCCAACCGCCTGGGTATCAGCCAATCGGCGGTGTCCCATGCCATCAAGGGCCTGGAGCAGGAACTGGGGGTGGAGCTGTTCCGTCGTCATCAAGCCCATGTGGCGTTGACCGACATTGGCGAACAATTGCTGCTGCGCGCCCGCGCCATGCTCGGCCTGGCCGGCACCCTTGAACAGGAGGCCGCCGATGCCCGGGGCTTGAAGCGCGGCACGCTGCGCATCGGCTCCTTCGGGCCAACGTCGTCCAATCGGCTGTTGCCGCAGATCCTTCGGCCGTTTCGCCAGGCCTACCCCGACATTGAGGTGCATGTCGATGAAGGCCCGGACCGCCAGGTCATCCAATGGCTGGATGAGCGGCGCATCGACGTGGGTTTCGTGGTGCTGGAGCAAGAGCGATTCGACACCTTCACGCTGTTCACCGATCAGATGGTCGCGCTGTTGCCGGCCAACCACCCCCTGGTCGCACACCCTGCCCTGCGCCTTGGAGATCTCTGCGAGGCGCCCTTCATCCTGACCGAGGCCGGCTCGTCGGAGCTGGTCTCGCGCCTGTTCGCCGATGCCCGGTTGACCCCGAAGGTGCGTTACCGTTGCGCGCAGTTGCTCAGCACGCTGGAAGCGGTGAGCCGTGGCGATGGCGTCAGCGTGGTGGCCCAGGGTTCCCTGCCGGTTACGCCAGACCCGCGTTATGTGGCACGCCCACTGGCACCGGCCATTACCCGTTCGATTGGACTGGCGGTGCTGGACCGCCGCCAGGCGTCACCCGCCACCCTGGCGTTTATTCGCGTGGCACAAGGCCTGGACTATGGGCATGTCACACCGCTATAGCGGGTGGCGATGATGGCGCAGCGCGCCGTTGTCATCCACGGTACTGAAGCGCAGGCTGGCAGCGCCGGATGGCAACTTCAGGATCGCGTCGAAGGACAGGCGGGTGGCGGACCGTGGGGCGATCAGTAGATATGGCGCGTGCCGTTGATGATCACACCGGCATTTACCGTCGCCGGTCCACCGTGCAGCAGCACTGCCAGTAGCAGTCCCAGATAACGCCCGCAAGGCTGCCTACTGACCGAACGGGTAGGTATCCCGAGCTTATTGCGGCGACTGCAACTATCATCGAGTCATGTCCGACCCGCCGTACTGACGCCTCTCTCACCTCGTACCAGGCTTTTACCCCATGCCCCTGACCGTCCAAGGCCCGCGCAGCCGTGCCACCCGTAACCTGATCAGCGTATTTTGCGCCATGGTGCCCGTTGCATTGGGCGTGGCGATCCTCCATTGGCAGGCCGAACGCACCCTTGAACAAAGCACCGCCCAGACCGCGCAGGAAGCTGTGCGCCAATTCGACTTGATGCTCGATAACACCGCCCTCGCCGCCCAGGCGTTGCTGCCACTGGCAGGTCAACCCTGTGATAACGGCGCGCAGCTGGCATTGCGCGAGCAGGTCACGCGCCGTCCATTCGTGCGGGCGACCACCTTGTCCTGGCAGAGAAACATCTACTGCAGCTCGTTGTTTGGCGACCAATACGCGTCGCCGGTCAATCCGGATGATTATGTAGACGGCAAGTTGTGGTTGATGGATGGCAACCCGGTGACGCCGGATACCGCTCTGCTGGTGTACCGGCTGGTCGAGGGTGACAAGGCCGCATTTGCGTCGATCGACGGCTACCACCTGACCAACGCCTTGCGCCTGATCAGTCGTTACGCCGACCTGGTACTGCAAGTCGGGCCCCATTGGCTGGGGGCCGATGGAAAAGTGCATGACACCGCGGTGCCGCTATTTGCCGTGGCGCACCATCATCTTGCATCCTCGCGTTATCACTACAGCGTCGACGCAGGCATGCCGGCTGGCGAAGTCTGGCGCTACATGCAGGCTCGATACCCGGCGTTGTTCAGCCTGCTGGTGTTCTTTGGCCTGCTGGCTGGGGCGCTGGCGCATTGGCTGCAAAAACGCTCTTCGGCCCCCACCCATGAACTGTATCGGGCATTGGCCGCCAACGAATTCATTCCGTACTTCCAGCCCGTGGTGCGCGGTGATACCCGTGAATGGGCAGGCTGCGAGGTACTGATGCGCTGGCAACACCCTAAGGAAGGGCTGGTGCGACCCGATCTGTTTATCCCCCTGGCCGAGCATTCGGGCCTGATCGTGCCGATGACTCGTGCTCTCCTGCGCCAGACCGCCGCGCAACTGGCGCCCCATGCCACGCGTTTCAGCCCGGGATTCCATATTGGTGTGAACATCACTGCACGCCACTGCCAGGACCTGGCACTGGTGGAGGACTGCCGTGAGTTTCTCGCCGCCTTTCCCGTAGGCCAGGTGACTCTGGTGCTGGAGTTGACCGAACGCGAGTTGATCGAACCCACCGAGATTACCCGCCGCTTGTTCGACGCCTTGCATCAATTGGGGGTGATGATTGCCATTGACGATTTTGGCACCGGCCATTCCAGCCTGGGCTATTTACGCAACTTCAATGTGGACTACTTGAAGATTGACCAGAGTTTTGTCGCCATGATCGGTGCAGATGCACTATCGGGGCATATTCTGGACAGCATCATAGAGCTGTCGGGCAAGCTCGACTTGGGCATTGTTGCAGAAGGTGTGGAGACGCGCGAACAGTGTGATTACCTGGCCGCTCAAGGGGTGGACTTCCTGCAAGGCTACCTGTTTGGAAAGCCTTTACCCTGTGATGAATTTATTAAATCGCTGGCGCGTCATTGAATAGCCATGCACTACCTGTACTGAAATAGTTGGGTCTGGAGAAAAGACATGATTTACTCGTGGCGCATTAACTACTACAATTTTTCCTGCCTGTGCAGAACTCGCGAGACGACTTCTTTCCTGGGTCGCCTTAAAGCGCTTGGCTTATAGCTTTGTCTGCAGTTGATATCAGCCAACTACACTATTGGAGTACAGATTTTGTCCAGACTCGCCGAATTTCGCGCAGCAGAAAAAGCCCTTCAAGAGCAGCTTGCCCAGCTGGAATCCCTGAAGAACGATGCTGGCCTGAAGAAAGAAATCGAATTCGAAGAAAAGCTTCAAGCCCTGATGAAGAGCTATGGCAAAGGCCTGCGCGACATCATTTCCATCCTTGATCCAAACCCGGGCAAGTCCAGCGCCGCTGCTGCCGCACCCAAACAGCGCCGTGCGCGAGTGGTCAAGGTTTACCAGAACCCGCACACCGGTGAACTGATCGAAACCAAAGGCGGTAACCACCGTGGCCTCAAGGCCTGGAAAGAACAGTACGGCCCTGCCACTGTAGATTCCTGGCTTCGCGGCTGATCGTACCGGATTTATAAAGAGCCCCGCTGACGCGGGGCTTTTTTATCTTATAAGGTTCGAAATCGAACTTAAATAACATTTCACTTTGTTCAAAATCGACATGCCTCACGCACTTAAAGTTTCAGGCTATCGCGTACCGAACTGACTTCCTCCTTGCTTGCTTCATACGCATCGGCCCGACCTGCGTATGAAAAAACATACGCCTTATCGGTATCAACCGCGCCCACCAATGTTTGCGAGAGCACGTGCCGCCCGTTCTCGGTTATCACGCAAGTAGTTTCCAGCGCTTCAAGACGGCTCAATGTTGAAGGGCGCATCTTGCTGCACACGCTTTGATAACCGCCCTGGGCAAAATCCTTCTGGATGGATTTGCGCATCTCCAGCAGTACGCCTTGAAGATTAACCTTGTGGCCAACTTCAATCGGTGTCCCGGTCAACTCCATGACCATCAGGGTCGTACCGTTTTCATCATTCTTGATTGCCCGCTGGCGTGATACTGCTTGGGGTTTTACAGGTGCCTGTTCATCCGCGACGACTTCCTCGACCTGCCACCCACCAGGCCAATGAATTTCGGGCTCGGCGGCCACTACGCAGGAACTGCCCAACCACACGCACAGCATGCCCAACAGCGGTTTACGAAATTCAGTCATTACCAAAAACACCCAAGGTTCAATGGCCAAAGTTTGAGCCCCAGCCTCCACAGGCCGCAAGGCCTGCGTGGCTTTTTCATCTGGCGACCGGACCGAGCCTTGCGTATCATGGAGCGGCTGCACGGATGCCAGCCGCAAGCCAAGGAACCGCTCACATTTCAGAGCCGCGTTTGCCCCATTTTTTCTGGAGGGCCCATGAGCCTGCACGAACTGAACACTTTCCCGGGCGTCACTGCCCAACCTGACACCGCCACCGCCAATTTCGTGTTCAACCACACCATGCTGCGGGTCAAGGACATCACCAAGTCGCTGGACTTCTACACCCGTGTCTTGGGCTTTTCCCTGGTTGAAAAACGCGACTTCCCGGAAGCCGAATTCAGCCTGTACTTCCTCGCTCTGGTCGATAAATCACAGATTCCGGCCGACGCTGCCGAGCGCACCCAGTGGATGAAGTCGATTCCAGGCATCCTGGAACTGACCCACAACCACGGCACCGAAAACGACGCTGACTTCGCCTATCACAACGGCAATACCGACCCACGTGGTTTTGGCCATATCTGTATCTCGGTGCCGGATATCGTCGCTGCCTGCGAGCGCTTCGAAGCTTTGGGCTGCGATTTCCAGAAGCGCCTGACCGACGGTCGCATGAAGAGCCTGGCCTTCATCAAGGACCCGGATGGGTATTGGGTCGAAATTATCCAGCCGGCGCCGCTGTAACGAAAAAAACCCCATGATCGCTCATGGGGTTTTTTCATTTGCGCGGCCTTCCTTACGCCGGGGCAGAAGTCCGGATCAGATGATCGAACGCACTGAGGGAAGCCTTGGCGCCCTCGCCCACCGCAATCACGATCTGCTTGTACGGCACTGTGGTGACATCACCGGCAGCGAATACGCCCGGCAGTGACGTCTCGCCACGCGCATCGACGATGATCTCGCCACGCGGCGTCAGTTCCACGGTGCCCTTGAGCCAGTCGGTGTTGGGCAGCAGGCCGATTTGCACAAAGATCCCTTCCAGGTCGATGGTCTTGAACTCGCCGCTGTCACGGTCCTTGTACGCCAGACCGGTAACTTTCTGGCCATCGCCTTTCACTTCGCTGGTCAGCGCGCTGGTGATCACATCGACGTTCGGCAAGCTGTAGAGCTTGCGCTGCAACACGGCGTCTGCGCGCAACTTGCTGTCGAACTCGAGCAAGGTCACGTGGCTGACGATACCGGCCAGATCGATGGCCGCTTCCACGCCGGAGTTGCCGCCGCCGATCACCGCTACACGCTTGCCCTTGAATAACGGACCGTCACAGTGCGGGCAGAAGCACACACCCTTGGCCTTGTATTCCTGCTCGCCCGGGACACCCATTTCTCTCCAGCGGGCGCCGGTCGCCAGGATCACGGTCTTGGATTTGAGAGTCGCACCGCTTTCGAAGCGAATTTCGTGCAGGTCACCGGCGTTTTTCGCCGGAATCAAGGCACTGGCGCGCTGCAGGTTCATGATGTCCACGTCGTACTGGCGCACGTGGGCTTCCAGGGCGCTGGCCAATTTCGGGCCTTCGGTTTCCTGTACCGAAATGAAGTTCTCGATGGACATGGTGTCCAGCACTTGCCCGCCGAAACGCTCGGCGGCGACGCCGGTGCGAATACCTTTGCGTGCGGCGTAGATCGCAGCCGATGAACCGGCAGGACCGCCGCCGACGACGAGTACATCGAAGGCCTCTTTGGCGCTGATTTTCTCGGCGGCTTTTTCGATGCCGCTGGTGTCGAGCTTGGCGAGGATCTCTTCCAGGCCCATGCGACCCTGGCCGAAGTTCACACCATTAAGGTACACACTGGGCACTGCCATGACCTGGCGCTCGTCCACCTCAGCCTGGAACAGTGCGCCGTCGATGGCGACGTGGCGGATGTTAGGGTTGAGCACGGCCATCAGGTTCAACGCCTGGACTACGTCCGGGCAGTTCTGGCAGGACAGCGAGAAGTAAGTCTCGAAGCTGAACTCGCCTTTGAGGGCGCGGATCTGTTCGATCACTTCGACACTGGCCTTCGACGGGTGGCCACCGACTTGCAGCAGGGCCAGCACCAGCGAAGTGAATTCATGGCCCATGGGGATGCCGGCAAAACGCAGGCTGATCTCGGCACCCGGGCGGTTGATGGAGAACGACGGCTTACGCGCATCATTGCCATCGGTTTTCAGGGTAATCAGCGTGGTGAGGCTGACCACGTCCTGCAAAAGGGCAAGCATTTCCTGGGATTTCGCGCCGTCGTCGAGGGAGGCGACGATCTCGATCGGCTGGGTGACCCGTTCCAGGTATGACTTCAACTGAGCTTTAAGATTGGCGTCCAACATACGGGCGATTTCCTGTTCATTCGGTTTATTGCAGACAAAAAAACGCCCGAGCGAATCTCGCCCGGGCGTTTTGGGGGCGGATGCAGCTTACTTAAGTGCGGATTCCCGCCCTTGAGACTTCACAGACTTAGATCTTGCCGACCAGGTCCAGGGACGGAGCCAGGGTAGCCTCGCCTTCTTTCCACTTGGCTGGGCACACTTCGCCTGGGTGGGCAGCAACGTACTGAGCGGCCTTGATTTTACGCAGCAGCTCGGAAGCATCACGGCCAACGCCACCGTCGTTCAGTTCAACGATCTTGATCTGACCTTCCGGGTTGATCACGAAAGTACCGCGGTCTGCCAGGCCAGCTTCTTCGATCAGCACGTCGAAGTTGCGAGAGATGGTCAGGGTCGGGTCGCCGATCATGGTGTACTGGATCTTGCCAATGGCTGGCGAAGTGTTGTGCCAGGCAGCGTGGGCAAAGTGGGTGTCGGTGGAAACGCTGTAGATCTCGACGCCCAGTTTCTGGAACTCGGCATAGTTGTCAGCCAGGTCTTCCAGCTCGGTTGGGCAAACGAAGGTGAAGTCGGCTGGGTAGAAGAACACAACGGACCACTTGCCTTTCAGGTCAGCGTCGGACACATCTACGAAGTTGCCGTTTTTGTAGGCGGTAGCTTTGAACGGTTTTACTTGGCTGTTGATGATAGGCATCGTTGACTCTCCGTCAGGTTTGTAGAAGGGCTTAGCAAGTTGATGAGGTGAATCCTACCCACTCTCTACGCCGATGGCTCATTGGCAAACCTGATGCTGACGATTGGTTTTCCCTATCAGGTGACTGTATTAATAGAAGAAATCTCAAAGCAGCGGTCGGGTCGCCAGGGTCATGCCGAGAAAGGGCGTGGCTTCAACATAGCGCATGGCGGATTTCATGTCGCTCCAGCCGACGTAACTCATCAACGACTTCAAATCCCAGCCGCTGCGATGAGCCCAGGTGGCAAAGCCCCGGCGCAGCGAGTGGCTGGTGTAGTGCTCGGCGGGAATGCCGGCGCGCTCCAGGGCCTGGCGCAGCAGCGGGATCACACTGTTGGGGTGCAAGCCCTCTTCCCCCAGGTTGCCCCAGCGATCAATACCGCGAAACACCGGGCCACGTACCAAAGCCGCGGCACTGAGCCACTCGCTATAGGCCTGCACCGGACACAGCCGCAACAGTGCCGGGGTGTGATAGGTCTTGCCGTGGTTGTCGCGGTCGCTTTTGCTGCGGGGTAGATAGAGGCTGATCCCCGCTCCAGGCGTGGCTTGCACATGCTCGATGGAAAGGCGACACAACTCATCGCTGCGAAAGCCACGCCAGAAGCCCAGCAGGATCAACGCAGTATCACGCTTGGCACGCAGCAACCGGGGCTGGTCCTGTGCCTGCGCCGCCTCTATCGCTTCAGCGTCAAGAGAAGCAACCACTTGTTCCAGTTGCTTGAGCTGCAACGGTTCGGCTTGCTTCTCCTGCGCCGGGTGCACAGCACGAATGCCCTTGAGTACCTTGCGCACCACGGGCGCCTTGGTCGGGTCAGGAAACCCCTGGCTGGCATGCCACTGCGCCAGTGCCGACAACCGCAGCTTCAGCGTGTTGACTGCCAGCACACCTGCATATGCGACCAGATAGCGCGCCACGCTGTCGCTGGTTGCCGGCAGGAACCCGCCCCAACTCACTTCGAAGTGCTCGATGGCCGCGCGATAACTGCGCCGCGTGTTATCGCGGGTGGCGGCGTTGAGGTAACGATCCAGATCGCTCATGGGAAGCCTATTTGTACTACTGGCGGGAACTTTCGCGAATCAAACACGCATGACACGGGATAATACGCCAATATCCCATCTGTTAAACGATGAGTCACAACAACTTTTTATTTATGATATGGTACGTATATACATACCACGTACCACATTACGAAATCGACGGAGACCCCATGGCTCGCGGCGGCATCAACAAAGCAGTAGTTCAAACAGCCCGCTTGGCAATCCTCGCCCGCGGCGAGAACCCCAGCATCGACGCAGTACGTATCGAGATGGGCAATACGGGCTCGAAAACCACCATTCATCGTTATTTGAAAGAGCTGGATGAAAGCGAAACGCGCACCACCATCACCCAAGCGCCGATCGACGACGAGCTTGGCGAACTGGTGGCGCGACTGGCCCAGCGCCTGAAAGAGAAAGCCCAAGAGCCAATCGACCTGGCCCTGGCACAGTTCGAACAGCAGAAGGCCGCCCTGCTCGCCCAGGTGCAAGCCCTTCAGGAGGCCCATGACCAACTCCAGCAGCGGTTCGATATCCAGGCGGCCGCCCTGGCAGAAGAAAGCGCAGCCCTGCAAACCGCCAGCACCAGCCTGCAGACCGAGCAAACCCGCAACGCCGGGCTGAGCCAGGCGTGCAGTGATTACGAGCTAAGGATCAGCGACAAGGACGAGCAGATTCGCTCGCTGGAAGAAAAGCATCTGCATGCCCGGGACGCCCTGGAGCATTACCGCAATGCCATAAAAGAGCAGCGCGAACAGGAACAGCGCCGCCATGAAGGCCAGTTGCAACAGGTACAGGCAGAACTGCGCCAGGCCCAACAGAGCGCCATGGTGCGCCAGGATGAAATCACCCAACTGCATCGCGACAATGAGCGCCTGTTGATTGAGCACCGGGTAACGGCGAGGGAATTGACTGCACTGCAAGAGCAATCCCGCAAGGATCAGGCCCGGCTGCTCAAGCTGACTGAACAGGTGAGCCTGATTGACAGCGAACGCACCCTGCTGCAGGAGCGCCTGCGAGTAGCAGCGGTGGAGAACCAGTCACGCCAGGAAGCGCTGGGCGAACAGCAGCAAGCCAATAAAACCCTGGAACTGGAGCTGATCAAGGCCCAGGCCAGTGTCGAGGCGCTGCGCCTGGCCGCCGCCGTTGCAGCGGCGCCAGAGGCAACGCCCTAGGCCTGATCAGCCCGCTACGGGCGTGCGCATGGTGACGAACTCTTCCGCCGCCGTCGGGTGCACGCCGATGGTTTCATCGAAGTGCTGCTTGGTCGCGCCTGCCTTGAGCGCGATCGCCAGGCCCTGCACGATTTCACCCGCATCCGGGCCGACCATGTGGCAACCCAGCACTTTGTCGGTGTCGACGTCGACCACCAGCTTCATCAAGGTCTTTTCCTGGCACTCGGTGAGGGTCAGCTTCATCGGTCGGAAACGGCTTTCGAAGACCTGCACCTTGTGGCCCTTCTCCCTCGCCTCTTCTTCGCAGAGCCCCACGGTGCCAATGTTCGGCAGGCTGAATACCGCCGTCGGGATCATCTTGTAATCCACCGCACGATACTGCTCAGGCTTGAACAGGCGACGCGCCACGGCCATGCCTTCGGCCAGGGCAACCGGCGTCAATTGCACACGACCGATCACATCGCCGATGGCCAGGATCGAGGACTCGGCGGTCTGGTACAGGTCATCCACCTCAACGAAACCACGCTTGTCGAGTTTGACGCCGGTGTTCTCCAAGCCCAGGTTATCCAGCATCGGGCGCCGCCCCGTGGCGTAGAACACGCAATCAGCTTCCAGCACCCGGCCGTCTTTCAGCGTGGCCTTGAGGCTGCCATCGGCCTGTTTGTCGATGCGCTCGATATCGGCATTGAATTGCAGGTCCAGACCGCGCTTGGTCAGCTCTTCCTTCAAGTGCGTGCGTACCGAACCGTCGAAGCCGCGCAGGAACAGGTCGCCGCGGTACAGCAACGAGGTCTGGGCGCCCAGGCCGTGGAAAATACCGGCAAACTCGACAGCGATGTAACCACCGCCGACCACCAGCACACGCTTGGGCAATTCCTTGAGGAAAAACGCTTCATTGGAGCCAATGGCGTGTTCGCGCCCAGGAATCTCCGGAATCTGCGGCCAACCACCCGTTGCGATCAGAATGTGCCTGGCGGTAAAGCGCTGGCCATTGATTTCGACCTGATGCGGATCCACCAGGCGCGCATGCCCTTCATGCAGGGTTACGCCGCTGTTGACCAGCAGGTTGCGATAGATGCCATTGAGGCGATTGATCTCGCGGTCCTTGTTGGCGATCAAGGTGGCCCAATCAAAATTCGCCTCGCCCAACGACCAGCCAAAACCGCTGGCCTGCTCGAAATCCTCGGCAAAATGAGCGCCGTACACCAACAGTTTTTTCGGCACGCAACCGACGTTGACACAGGTGCCGCCCAGGTAGCGGCTTTCCGCTACGGCCACCTTGGCACCAAAGCCTGCGGCAAAACGTGCCGCACGCACACCGCCGGAACCGGCGCCAATTACATACAGGTCAAAATCGTAGGCCATTTCACTCTCCTCGGCAGGACATCAGCATACCGACTTACATGGGGCTGAAAAATGAAAAAGCCACCCGAAGGTGGCTTTTTTGGAACAGGCTGCCTACACCGTGAATCAGTAAGCCTTGCCAGTCTTGTAGAAGTGCTCGTAGCAGAAGTTGGTCGCTTCGATGTAGCCCTCGGCGCCACCGCAGTCGAAACGCTGGCCCTTGAATTTGTAGGCAATCACGCAACCGTCTTTGGCCTGCTTGAGCAGGGCATCGGTGATCTGGATCTCGCCACCCTTGCCTGGCTCGGTTTCCTCGATCAGCTTGAAGATGTCCGGAGTCAGGATGTAACGACCGATGATCGCCAGGTTGGAAGGTGCGTCTTCCGGCGCTGGTTTCTCGACCATGTCACGCACGCGGATCAGGCCATCGCCAATGTCGTCACCGGCAATAACGCCGTACTTGTTGGTTTCGGTGGGGTTCACTTCCATCACTGCAACGATAGTGCAGCGGTACTTTTGATACAGCTTGACCATCTGGGTCAGTACGCCATCGCCTTCCAGGTTCACACACAGGTCATCCGCCAGGACCACGGCGAACGGTTCGTCACCGATCAACGGGCGGCCGGTCAGGATGGCGTGGCCGAGGCCTTTCATCTGAGTCTGACGGGTGTAGGAGAACGAGCATTCGTCCAGCAGTTTGCGGATGCCGACCAGGTATTTTTCCTTGTCGGTGCCCTTGATCTGGTTTTCCAGCTCGTAGCTGATGTCGAAGTGGTCTTCCAGCGCGCGCTTACCACGGCCGGTCACGATAGAGATTTCGTTCAGGCCGGCATCCAGTGCCTCTTCGACGCCGTACTGAATCAGTGGCTTGTTCACCACCGGCAGCATCTCTTTGGGCATGGCCTTGGTCGCTGGCAAGAAGCGAGTGCCGTAACCGGCTGCTGGGAACAAGCATTTCTTGATCATATGGGTCCTTACAAAGGGCTGTGCGTACGGAATTCGGCGCAGTCTAATCAGGCCGCAGTCACCTTACAATGGGTCCTGCTGGCGTTGCGATGTCATCATAGAGAAAAAATCTCGGCGTAAGTTCCGCGTATCTTACGAAGCGCATCTGCATCGGCACGGCCAAATGAGCCTGCACTGGGTATTTCCAAGGGCTGTGACCTTTTTAGCATGCTTTTACAGCGGTAACACTGACCTAGAATAACTTGCGCGTGCCCGCGACATTTGGCGCTATCATTAGGCCCTTGAACCAGACCACGAGATACTTGATAGATGTCAGAACCAAAAGGCGTGAACGGCTACCTGATCACCAAGCGAGCAGACGGTTGGCACCTGATCAACTTCCACGGCGACAGCGTCGCCGGCGCATTTGCCAGCGAAAGCCAGGCTATTGCCGTAGCCGAAGTGTTTGTGGATGAAGCAGGCCACGCTTCGAGCAAACGGCCCAAGGGCAAGTAAGCGTCAACGCCCTGTGCAGAAGGCCCCGGTGAACGGGGCTTTTTTGTGTTTGTCTGTACGTAGATGGCAGTTCGCTATAATCTCGCCAAAACGCCCCACGACAGTGTCAGCGTGCCCTCCAACACCCTCGATGATGAACCTACATGAACAAGATTCTGGCACTGACTGCAGGACTGGCGCTCGCCGGATGCACCACCACCTCTGACGTCTACCTGAAAAACGGTGAGCAAGGCCTGACCATCGACTGCTCGGGCGAAGCCAATTCCTGGGCCAGCTGCTATGAAAAGGCCGACGCTTCTTGCGCAGGCACCGGCTACCGTATCGTCGGCACCGAAGGCACGCCTTCGCTCAAGGAAAGTGAAAAGACCCTGGGCCAGGACGTCGGCAACTTCAAAAGCCGCAGTGTCGTAGTCGTGTGCAAGTAAGCTTAGCGCCTACAACTGGATATCGGCGAACTTGATACCCAGGCCACGAATGGTTTCCACCAGGTCATCCAGCCGCGAGAACGACTCGACTTCATCCTGATCGTCCACCAGGAAAAAGCTGCGGCCACCGCTTTTCTTGAAAAATACAATCCACTCCCCCAAGTCAGCGGGGTTCTGGATGATGTGAGTGGCCGATATCTGGCCTTCGGCCTGGCGAGCCCTGACGTGTTCACGCTTCATAAAAGACTTCCCGAAAAAACAAATGCCGCACAAACCGGGGGTTTGCACGGCATTTTTGCATTGAATGGGCGAGAGTTTAACGGATGCCCTGCCCGATCAGTGGGTGAAACGGCGCTTATGAACCGGAAATGCACTCTTCGCCGGCCTTCTTCACATCACCGGGACGGATCGGCACATTGGACATGCTCTCGTAGAGCTTGATACTGCTGCCACTGGAGCGGTCTTCGATCTCGAAAATCGCCGACGGGTCAGCCGAGAATTTCTGCGGCACAATCACCTGCACACCGTCCTTATGTGGCTCGATCTGCGGCGGGCGGCGCGTGGTGGACAGTTTGCGCACTACACAGGCAGCATATTCCTGCGGTTTCTTCCCGGAAATGACCGCCAGGGTCGGCGGGGTCTGCTTGATATCTGCAACCGAAGCACACCCACCAATCGCCAGGGCCAGAACCAACACACTCCACTTCATACAAAACCTCCGATAAAGACCCTACGACAGCGGGGATGGTATTTTTCTCCCGCCAACGTAGGATTTATCCCTGAAAACTCGGTAAATAACTGTTTTAAATTGTCGACGTCGTTGAACACGGGCCGATAATAAACGCGCTGGGGCTGATAAACTCCATCTTAACCTACGTATCGTTCTGATTTTTCAGAAAAAGCCCTTCTGGAGACACCCTCATGAAATTCATCCACCAGCGCGAGCACCTCAACGAGGGAGACATTGTTGTCATCGAATGCTCGCAGACTTGTAATATCCGGCTAATGAGCGATGCGAACTTTCGCAGCTTCAAGAATGGCGGCCGACACACCTACCACGGCGGCGCATTCGACAAGTTCCCCGCCAAGATCACCGCACCGAGCACCGGGTTCTGGAATATCACCCTGGACGTGGTCACACGCCGCGCCATCAGCGTGACCCGCAAACCCGCGCTGTCTCACAAGATCCGCATTGTGCGTCGCACCAGCTCCAAGCTGAGCTGAGCTGAGCTGACCCGCCCCTCCCACAGGAAACGATCGTGACCGCTACTACCAAATACGTGATCAAGTACAAGCTCAACGGCGAACGCCGCTTTGAGTTCGCTCAACTGCAGACCAACAGCGTCGAAGAAGCCAAGCAAGCCTTGGCGAAAATTCACGATGCCAGTGATGAAATCACCGACATCAATGTGAGCAAGGCGCTGTAGGCGAATGCCCGGCCCCACCGAAGATCTGTTCGCCGAAGACGCCTTGCAGCAACCCGCAGGGCGCGAGCAAATTGGCGAACAGTCCTGCGTATTAAAAGGCTACGCCCTGCCCTGGATTGAGCGCCTTCTACCGGAACTACGGCAGGTGCTGGCTCAATCACCGTTTCGGCAAATGGTCACACCGGGTGGTTTTACCATGTCGGCGGCATTGAGCAGTTGCGGCGATCTGGGCTGGACTACCGACACCTCTGGTTACCGTTACTCATCCGTGGACCCACGTAGCCAGCAACCCTGGCCGCCCATGCCGGACGCCCTGCGTGAATTGGCGGTGCTGGCGGCCGCTGACGCCGGGTTCCATGACTTTGCCCCGGACGCCTGCCTGATCAACCGCTATGTACCCGGCGCAAAAATGTCGCTGCATCAAGACAAGAATGAGCGTCGTTACAGCGAACCCGTGGTGTCTGTCTCGCTCGGACTGCCGGCGATTTTCCTGTTTGGTGGGCATGCGCGCAGCGACAAGCCCCGCAAAGTCTCGCTATTCCATGGCGACGTGGTGGTCTGGGGCGGCGTGGACCGCCTGCGCTTTCATGGCGTGATGCCGATCAAGGAAGGCGTGCACCCGGTGATGGGTGCGCAACGCATCAACCTGACCTTTCGCACCGCCGGCTGATTTGACCGCAAGCTTCAGAGTGCCAGGCGTTCGCGACCCGGCTAATCTGGCCGGGATCCGTCAAGAGTGCCGAACATGACTACCGAACAAGACCCGCGCTGGGCCGCCGTACTTGCCCGTGACCCCAAGGCCGATGCGCTGTTCGTCTATGGCGTGAAGACCACCGGCGTGTACTGCCGCGCCAGTAGCGCTTCACGCTTGCCGCGCCCGGAAAACATCGAGTTCTTCGACACCCCGGCGCAGGCCGAAGCCGCCGGCTATCGCGCCAGCAGACGCGCGGTCGGCGACCAGACCCAGCTCGCGGCGCAGCATGCACAACTGGTGGCCGATGCCTGTCGTCATATCGAACAGGCCGACACTCCACCCAGCCTGAATACGCTGGCACTGCACGCCAATCTCAGCCCCTTTCATTTTCACCGTGTGTTCAAAGCCGTTACTGGCCTGACACCCAAGGGCTATGCCAGCGCCCATCGTTCGCGCAAGGTGCGCGACGGTCTCAAGAGCGCGCACTCAGTGACGGATGCACTGTATGACGCGGGCTTCAACTCCAACAGCCGCTTTTATGAATCCGCCGACCAACTACTTGGCATGAAGCCCGGCGACTACAAGGCCGGGGGCACCAACACTGCGATACTGTTCGCCGTCGGGCAGTGCTCACTGGGAGCGATCCTGGTGGCGCAGAGCGCTCGCGGTGTCTGTGCGATTCTGCTGGGGGATGACCCGGACCAACTGGTGCGCGATCTACAGGATCAATTTCCCAACGCGGAACTGGTGGGCGCCGACCCGGGTTTCGAGCAACTGATTGCGCAGGTCGTGGGGTTTATCGAAGCGCCCGCGCTCGGCCTGGACTTGCCACTGGACCTGCGCGGCACCGCATTCCAGGAACGGGTGTGGCAAGCCTTGCGTGAGATTCCACCGGGCAGCACCGCCAGCTACGCGCAGATCGCCGAGCGCATCGGCGCACCAAAGTCGTTCCGTGCGGTGGCCCAGGCGTGTGGCGCCAACAGCCTGGCGGTGGCCATTCCTTGCCACCGCGTAGTGCGTAGCAATGGTGAGCTATCGGGCTACCGCTGGGGGGTGGAGCGCAAGCAGCAATTGCTCGCCAGAGAACAGTCGTCTAAGACCTAGCGGATCCCTGACTGTCGCGACGTGCTGCTCCTGGATGGTGTGCAAGGCCATCTCCTTCAAAGCTTCAGTTTGCGTTTACGAAATTCAGCGACTTTATGCCGATTGCCACACAACGCCATGCTGCACCAGCGGCGCTTGTGGGCCTTGGTGCGGTCATAAAACCACAAGATGCATTCCGGATGCTCGCAGCGCCGGATCAAATTGAAATCTCCTTCCACCAGCAACGTGGCGGCCGCTTCGGCAATCGGGGCCAGGAACTGTTGCGCCGTCTGCTGCTTGCGCTGGCGCTCAAGCTTTGGCGCCTCGGACGCCGGCCACACCAACTGCGAGTGGCTCACCGCCTTGCGTAAAAAGCCGTTGAGCGCAGCCGGATTGCCAGGTTGTCGCGCTTTGCGCGCAGCCACCAACTCACGAATCACTTCGCGCAACTCCCGCGCGGCGCTGAGCAAGGCCCCTGGTTCAAACTGCGCAATACCGTGTTGTTCAACCCATTGCAGGCGCACCAACCAGGCGGCCACGTCGGCATCGGCCTGCCAGAAATCCCACGGCACGCCGTCGATGTTCGCCAGGGTATTGAGCATGTCCAACACCGGATCATCGGCCAGGACGTAGGGTTCCGAGGGGGCGGCAGTGGATGGGGAAAGGGTCATGGGGCAATCCTCTTGTGAACGCCCATATCGTAACCGCTATTACGACATCAGGATAGTTACAAAAACAATAATTCTAACCCTCATAAATGATTTGACAGGTTACATTAATCAGCGCAGCTTTTTAAAAAGGTAACCCGTAAATCAACTCAATCTAGTTACAAAGGACATTCCATCATGACCACTCCAACCCCTGTCGTTCACTACCGTCACGTCGATGCCGACGGCGTGCGCATGTTCTACCGCGAGGCCGGTGCTGCATCCGCACCGGTCATGTTGCTGCTGCACGGTTTTCCCAGTTCATCGCACATGTACCGCGACCTGATCCCCTTGCTTGCCAAGCGCTTCCGGGTCATTGCGCCGGACCTGCCGGGCTTCGGCTTCACCGAGGTGCCGGCTGAGCGCGATTACCACTACAGCTTCGACAACCTGGCAATCACGGTCGGGCATTTTGTCGATTCGCTGGCGTTGAGCCGTTACGCCCTGTATGTCTTCGACTATGGCGCGCCGGTGGGCCTGCGGCTGGCGGTGGCGCATCCGGAACGGGTCAGCGCACTGGTGTCGCAGAACGGTAACGCCTATCTGGAGGGCCTGGGGGATGCCTGGGCACCGGTTCGCAGCTATTGGAACGAGCCGTCCCAGGCCAACCGCGAGGTGATTCGCAACGCAGTGATCAGCCTGGAAGGCACGCGCTACCAATACCTGCATGGCGTAAAGCAGCCCGAGCGGGTAGCCCCGGAATCATACATGCTCGATGTACTGCTCATGCAGCGCCCCGGCAATGACGAGATCCAACTGGACCTGTTCCTCGACTACCGCAACAACCTGACGCTGTACCCGGCGTTCCAGGCGTTCTTCAAGGCCACACACGTGCCCACCCTGGTGATCTGGGGCCAGAACGACCCGTTCTTTATCCCGCCAGGCGCCCACGCCTATAAAACCGACAACCCGAACGCCGTGGTGGAACTGCTCGACACCGGTCACTTCGCCCTGGAAACCCATGCCGCCCATATCGCCGAGCGGATTCACGCCGTACTCGGCAACGCCATTGATTGATGACGCACCACGAAACGCCGCGATCGTCCAGTGAATAAAACAGAGTGGCCGGGGGCCATGGGCCCTGTTAAAACAGCGAAAAGCCTCACTAACGCTGGAGACGCACCCCATGAACACCTGGCCAGACACCCGCCTTCTAGACCTGCTGGGCATTCAGTTGCCCATCATCCAGGCCCCCATGGCGGTGGGCACGACCACCGCCATGGTTATCGCCGCCAATCAGGCCGGTGCGTTGGGTTCGCTGCCGGCTGCAGCACTGAGCATCGAGCAGCTGCGCGAAGCGCTGACCGCCATCCGCCAGGCCAGCCCACGTCCGATCAACGTCAATTTCTTCTGCCACCAACCGCCCACGCCAGACCCCGAGCGTGATCGCCGCTGGAAGGCACTGCTGGAACCCTACTACCGCGAACTGGGCGCCGACTTTGATGCGCCCACCCCGGTCTCCAACCGTGAACCGTTCAATGACGCCGCGTGCCAGGTCGTCGAAGAATTCCGCCCCGAGGTGGTCAGCTTTCACTTCGGTTTGCCGGAAAAGTCCCTGCTGGACCGGGTGAAAGCCACTGGTGCCAAAGTGCTGTCTTCGGCCACCACCGTGGAAGAAGCGATCTGGCTGGAACAGCATGGCTGCGATGCAATCATCGCCATGGGCAGTGAGGCCGGCGGGCACCGTGGATTGTTCCTCAGCGACGACCTCAATACCCAGATCGGCCTGTTCGCCCTGTTGCCGCAAGTCGTCGACGCCGTCAGCGTGCCAGTGATTGCCGCCGGCGGCATCGGTGATGCGCGCGGGATTGTCGCAGCGTTCGCCCTCGGCGCCTCGGCGGTGCAGATTGGCACGGCGTACCTGTTTACTCCCGAAGCCAACGTCACGGCTTCACATCACTATGCTTTGCGCCATGCCCAGGCCAGCGAAACCGCGCTGACCAACCTGTTCACCGGTCGCCCGGCACGGGGCATCGTCAACCGGGTAATGCGCGAGTTGGGCGCGATCAACCCGGCCGCACCGGCGTTTCCCACTTCCGGTGGCGCGTTGATACCGCTCAAGGCCAAGGATGAAGCGGGCTTCAGCAACCTGTGGTCCGGCCAGGCACTGCGCCTGGGCAAAGACACCACGACTTATGAACTGACCCGTGAATTGGCGGAGCAGGCGCTGGCCAAGCTCAACTAGCACTCGGCTGTGTGGCAACTTTGCACTGTACCGGCAAAGGCCAACCGCTATATATTCCCATACATAACGGTTAAGCCTTCTACCTATAACAAGCCGTACACCCTCAAAGGAGCTGTTTCATGAAGAGTCATGCCTCACGCCTGGCCATCCTGGCCGCCGCACTGGCATTCGGTTCGGCCCACGCCGATGAAGTCCAGGTGGCCGTCGCCGCCAACTTCACTGCACCGATCCAGGCGATCGCCACCGACTTCGAGAAAGATACCGGGCACAAACTGGTCGCGGCCTACGGTGCCACCGGCCAGTTCTACACCCAGATCAAGAATGGCGCGCCGTTCGAAGTATTCCTGAGCGCCGACGACACCACCCCGCAAAAGCTTGAAAGCGAAGGCGATACCGTCAAGGGTTCGCGCTTCACCTACGCCGTCGGCACCCTGGCGCTATGGTCGGCGAAGGACGGTTACGTCGACGCCAAAGGCGACGTATTGAAGAAAAACGAGTTCAAGCACCTGTCGATTGCCAACCCGAAAGCCGCGCCCTATGGCCTGGCTGCCACTCAGGTGTTGGCCAAGGAAGGTCTGACCGACAAGGTCAAGGACAAGATTGTCGAAGGCCAGAACATCACCCAGGCTTATCAGTTCGTGTCCACCGGCAACGCCGAGCTGGGCTTTGTGGCGTTGTCGCAGATTTATAAAGACGGCAACGTCACCAGCGGTTCGGCGTGGATCGTCCCGGCGTCCATGCACGACCCGATCAAACAGGACGCAGTGATCCTCAACAAGGGCAAAGACAGCGCCGCTGCCAAGGCACTGGTCGAATACCTCAAGGGGCCTAAAGCCGCTGCCGTCATCAAGTCCTTTGGTTACGAGCTGGCCAAGTAAATGCCGTTATCGAGTGCCGATTTCTCCGCTATCTGGTTGACCCTCAAACTGGCCTCACTGACCACCGTGATCCTGCTGGTCGTCGGCACTCCGATTGCCTTGTGGCTGTCGCGCACCCGTTCCTGGTGGCGCGGCCCCATTGGTGCGATCGTCGCCTTGCCCTTGGTGTTGCCGCCGACGGTGATCGGTTTCTACCTGTTGTTGACCATGGGGCCCAATGGCTATTTCGGCCAGTTCACTCAGTGGTTGGGCCTGGGCACCCTCACCTTCAGCTTCGCCGGGCTGGTGATCGGCTCAGTGATCTATTCCATGCCGTTTGTGGTGCAGCCGTTGCAAAACGCCTTCTCCGCCATCGGCACACGCCCACTGGAAGTGGCCGCAACTTTGCGTGCCAACCCGTGGGACACTTTTTTCACGGTGATTCTGCCCCTGGCCCGCCCCGGCTTTATCACCGCCTCGATCCTGGGCTTTGCGCACACCGTCGGCGAATTCGGCGTGGTGCTGATGATCGGCGGCAATATCCCGGACAAGACCCGCGTGGTCTCCGTGCAGATCTACGACCATGTGGAAGCCATGGAATACGCCCAGGCCCATTGGCTGGCCGGCTCCATGGTGGTGTTCGCGTTCCTTGTGTTGCTGGCGCTCTACTCCAGCCGTAAAACCAGGATGGGCTGGAGCTGATGTCGATGATCAATGTACGCCTGAACCTCAAGTACACAAGCTTTGCCCTCGATGTGGACCTGCACCTGCCCGGCCGAGGCGTGACCGCGCTGTTCGGGCATTCCGGTTCCGGCAAGACCACCTGCCTGCGCTGCATCGCCGGGCTGGAACGCGCCGAAGACGGCTTCATCCAGATCAATGATGACGTCTGGCAAGACAGCCGTAACGGGCTGTTCGTGCCGCCGCATAAACGTGCACTGGGCTACGTGTTTCAGGAGGCCAGCCTGTTTCCGCACCTGTCGGTGCGCGCCAACCTGGAGTTCGGCCTCAAGCGGATTGCCCGTCAACAGCGTCGTGTGGACATGGCCCAGGCTACTGAGTTGCTGGGCATCGGTCATCTGCTCGAGCGCCTTCCCCAACACCTCTCCGGCGGCGAGCGCCAGCGCATCGGTATCGCCCGCGCCTTGCTCACCAGCCCGAGCCTGCTGCTGATGGACGAGCCGCTGGCTGCCCTCGACAGTCAGCGCAAGGGGGAAATCCTGCCGTACCTCGAACGCCTGCACGATGAACTGGATATCCCGGTGCTGTACGTCAGCCATGCCCAGGATGAAGTGGCACGCCTGGCCGATCACATCGTGCTGCTCAGCGACGGCAAGGCCCTGGCCAGCGGCCCCATCGGTGAAACCCTGGCACGTCTCGACCTGCCCCTGGCGCGGGGTGACGATGCCGGTGTGGTCATCAATGGTACGGTCAGTGCCTACGACGACCACTACCAATTGCTCACGCTGCAACTGCCCGCCAGCGCCCTGCACATGCGCGTGGCCCATGCACCGCTGGCGCTGGGCAAGGCGCTGCGCATCAAGGTGCAGGCGCGCGACGTGAGCCTCAGTCTGCAAGCCGAGGAGCACAGCAGTATCCTCAATCGCCTGCCGGTCACCGTCACCCAGGAAATTGCCGCGGACAACAGCGCTCACGTGCTGGTACGCCTGGACGCGGGAGGCTCGCCGCTGTTGGCGCGCATCACGCGATTCTCCCGCGACCAGTTGCAACTGCACCCCGGCCAGACGTTGTGGGCGCAGATCAAGGCGGTCGCCGTGCTGGCTTGAGCAATCTTTTGGCACGACCGCATACGGCTGCGGTCAATCAGACATACCGGCCTGATGTGTTGCCAAGGAACCCGCCCCATGTCTGACTCTGCGCTGCCCCGCGACCTGCATTACGTTGACGACACCCAGCCCGGCATCCGTCGCAAGACGCTGCGGGGCAAGTTCCAGTATTTCGATTCCAAGGGAGAGCGTATCCGCGATGCGGATGAGATCAAGCGCCTCAACGCCCTCGCCGTACCGCCGGCCTACACCGATGTGTGGATCTGCGCCGACCCGCAAGGCCATCTGCAAGCGACCGGCCGCGACGCGCGCGGGCGCAAGCAGTATCGCTATCACGCGCGCTGGCGTGAGGTGCGCGACAGCGACAAATACTCGCGCCTGCAGGAATTTGGCAACGCCTTGCCGAAGCTGCGCAAACAGTTGGAAGCGCAAATCGCCGAACCCGGCTTTACCCGCGAAAAAGTCCTGGCCACGGTCGTCATGCTGCTGGACGCGACGCTGATCCGGGTCGGCAATACTCAGTATGCGCGGGACAACAAGTCCTACGGGCTGACCACCCTGCGCACCCGTCATGTGGATATCAAAGGCAGCGAGATCCAGTTCCAGTTTCGTGGAAAGAGCGGCGTAGAGCACCAGATCAGCGTCAAGGACCGGCGCCTGGCCACGGTGGTCAAACGCTGCATGGAGCTGCCGGGGCAGAACCTGTTCCAGTACCTGGACGAAGACGGTGTACGGCACACCGTCAGTTCCCAGGACGTCAATGACTACCTGCACCGTCTCACCGGCGCCGACTTCACCGCCAAGGACTACCGCACCTGGGCCGGCACCGCCATGGCGCTGGCGGTGTTGCGCGAGCTGGAATGGCAGCCTGAGTCGGATGCCAAGCGGCATGTGGTGGCGATGGTCAAGGATGTCGCCAGGCAGTTGGGCAACACGCCGGCGGTGTGCCGCAAATGCTATATCCACCCGGCCGTGCTGGAGCATTTCAGCCTCGGCGAACTCTCCAAATTGCCCAAACCAAGACTGCGCAAAGGGCTCAAGGCCGAAGAAGTGGCCTTGGCGATGTTCCTGGAGCAACTGGCGCAAGACTTGCCGAAAAAAGCCAAGGCGGGTTAGGCTTTGCCTCCCTTCTGATGCGCAGGACGACCGCCGACGTGAACCACTAAGCCTTCCAAAATGTACCCGCAACGAGCCGCCTGGTGCGCTTGTTGGCCTGTCCGACATTTTTTTGGAGGTGCTGATGACTGACGTCAACCGGCTGCCTGTGCTTGTTTCCCTGCAACATTTATCCTTCCGGTTCGCCAATGGCGAGACGCTGCTGGATGACCTCAACCTGTCCATCGATTACACCCCCACCGGTATCGTGGGGCGCAATGGTCGAGGAAAAAGTGTACTCGCCAAATTGATCGCGGGGCTGTTGTCGCCCTCCTCCGGCTCGTTGAATTGCCCACGCAGCGTGATCTATGTAGCGCAGAACGTCGTGGTAGCGCCAGGCGATACCGTCGCCGATCTTACCGGCACCGCAGCGATATTGACCGCCCTTGAGCGCATGGCCCGAGGCGCCCCACAGATCGATGACCTCGAGTTGATCGATGATCGTTGGGACTTGGCCGAGCGTTTGCGCAGTAGCTTGAATGCCGCAGGGTTGTCGCGGCTTTCTGTTGATACCCCAGCCCGTCAACTCAGCGGCGGCCAGTTAGCCAGGGTTGCGATCATCGGCGCGCTGCTGGCCGCGCCACAGTTGCTGGTGCTCGATGAACCCACCAACCACCTCGATAGCGATGGCCGCGCCTGGCTGCTGCGTGTCCTCGACGAATGGCGTGGCGGCCTGGTGGTGGTCAGCCATGACCGGCAATTACTCAACGCCATGGGGCGCATCATTGAACTGTCGCCGCTCGGCGTAAACCTATATGGCGGGAACTACGACGCCTATCGACAACAGCGCGACGCTGAACAGCACGCCGCCGTCGCCGCACTGGAACACGCCCGCCTGGAACGCAGCCGCGAAAAGCGGCGCCTGCAAAAAGGCCACGACAACCTGCAACGCCATGCCGCCCGCTCACGCAAGCATGCGGAAACGGCCAACGTCGATCGCTTCACCAAAGCGCGCTGGAAAGGCGCTGCCTCGCAGATCGTCAGCACCCTGCGCAGCGCCCATGAGCAACACAAACAGGAGCTGGATGCCCAGGTGCGCCAAGCCTATGCACGGGTCGAGGATGAAACACCGACGCTGTTGGCATTGCCTGCATCAGCGGTACCCAACGGCCGACAGGTGCTGTCGTTGATCAACGCGCAATTACCCTGGCTGCCGTCGACCTGCCTCAACGTGCACCTCACCGGCCCGGTGCGTGTGGCGGTGCATGGACCCAACGGTTGCGGCAAGTCCACGCTGCTCAAAGTGCTGGCGGGAGAATGGCGTGCAGAAAGCGGCGAATGCCACGTGCACGTGCCCAGCGCCTATATCGATCAGCACCTCGCGCTGCTCGACGACCACCGTTCCATCGTCGAACAACTGAGCCTGCTGGACACCCCGCTGGCGGAAGGCGAGTTGCGCACGCGCCTGGCCCTGCTGCAACTGGATGCCCTGCGTGTGACCCAACCCGCCGGGCAACTCAGCGGCGGCGAACGCCTGAAGGCTGCGATGGCGGTTGCCTTGTGGCGCGCAATGCCGGCGCAATTGCTGTTGCTGGACGAGCCGACCAACCATTTGGACCTGGAATCGGTGATGGCGTTTGAGCAAGCCATGCAAGGTTTTGCCGGGGCAATGCTGGTGGTGTCCCATGACGCGGCGTTTGTGCAGGCGATCAGGCCGACGCACTTTCTGGATTGGCATCCTGCGGGTTGGACCCTGACGCCTGCCTGAGGTCATTGCATGCGCGCTTAAAGCGTCCTACGGTAGTGGCCGGATAATCTCACCGAGGAACCCGACCCTATGTTGCCTTCGCCACGAAAGCCCTACGTCAATGCCGCACTGGCCCATCGACAGCGTTGGCGTGGCCGCGTCGGACTGATGCTGGTGGCCAGCCTGTCGGTGCTGGCGGGCATGACCGATGCCATCGGCTTCATGGCGAGCGGTGACTTTGTTTCGTTCATGAGCGGGAACACTACGCGCCTGGCGGTGGCGATAAGCGCGGGTGACCTGGGCCTGACCGGGCGGCTGCTGTTGCTGGTGGCAACTTTTGTGGTGGGTAACGCGCTGGGCGTGGTGGTCGGCCGACTCAGCCGTCGCCATGCCCTGCCCTTGCTGCTGTGTATTGCCGCCTTGCTGTGCGGCGGTGCACTCCTGCCCTTCGCCGATACCTTGCCCGCGCTACTGGCGGCGATCATCGCGATGGGCATGCTCAATGCTGCGGTGGAAGAGGTCAACGGGCTGCCGGTGGGACTGACTTACGTCACCGGCGCACTGTCACGCTTTGGCCGTGGGCTGGGGCGCTGGCTGCTCGGCGAGCGCCGCAATGGCTGGCGCGTACAGTTGATCCCTTGGGCCGGGATGTTTGTGGGGGCGGTGATCGGTGCGCTGCTGGAGCAGCAGTTGGGGCTCAAGGCGCTGATCATCAGCGGTGTATTGGCGGGGCTGCTGGGGCTGGTATCGCTGAAGATCCCTCGGCGCTGGCACCTGGGCTTCATGCCCCGCTGAAGGTTAAAAGGAGCTCGCCCGACGTTTAGGCCTCGACGTCCGTGTACTGGTAAAGAGCCATCATGTCGGGCGAGCCGGTGAATCATAAGCGAATGCCTCGCGGCTGTCGTGCCAGGCATTTCCTAAATCGACTAAGGCAAGGGATTACAGGCAGGTCGCCAATGCGGCCAAACGACGCTTGGCCGGCATGTTGTCTTCGATGGCGTAGTACTTGATGGTGGAACCGCTGCCCGCGCTCTGCACATCGACAAAGTAATCGCCAGCGGTGGTGTACACCGTGAAGCCACCCGCGCCGATTGGCTCCTTGAAGCCGCCGGCGTCAACGCCGAACACACTTTCGTCCTGCCAGCCGAACTGCACGCATTCGGCAACGACCAGGGTGGCCTTGTCCGAAGCCAGGGTCTTGTAAGGCGTGCCTGCGCGCGCCTCTTTCATCTTCGAACCCGCGCAACCGGCCAGGGCCGCCAGTACCAGTGCGCCAATTACCACCTTGTGCATGCCATTGCTCCGTTGGAAAAAAACGCGACTGTACCATTGCCACAGGCCGGACTGACGGCCGCATGAACTTTGTTTCACTGTAAAGGGGCAAGGTGCGACCTATAGTGGTCACGCTCATTTTTAGAAGTCTTCCTTCCGCCCGCTCTCCCGCGGGCTTTTTTTCGCCCCGGTTGTACTCAGAGCAGCCAGCGGAACAGATAGAACAACGCCATGCTCAGCAGCACCGTCATCAACACATTGCGCGTCCAGAACATCAATGCCACGGCGCTGATACCCGCCAGCAGGTAAGGGTTGGCCGGGCTCAGGTTGAGCTGGTGGTCAGCCAGGAAAATGATCGGCCCGCAAATCGCCGTGAGCATCCCCGGCACCGCGAATCCCAGAAACTCCCGCGCGCCACGGTTGAGGCGCACCGGCAGGCGTGGCTCGATAAACAGGTAACGGTTGAGAAACACCACCAGGCCCATGGCCACAATCATGATGTAGATCATTGCTGCCCTACTCCCAGTCGCTTGCAGGCATACCCTGCGCTCATGCCCAGCAGGCCGGACACCACCACCGCCGATTCCCAATGCAGGAAGCTCAGCCATACCGAGAACAGCAATGACACCGCCACACAGACCACCGTGGGAACGTCACGCACCACCGGCGTAATCAAGGCGATGAAGGTGGCGGCGATGGAAAATTCCAGGCCCAGTTGGTCGAGGCCGGGAATGCTTTTACCAAGCACGATGCCGGCCAGGGTGAACAGGTTCCAGGCGATATAGAACGTCAGGCCGACACCCAAGGCATACCAGCGATTGAAGGTCTCGCGGTCATAGTGACTGACCAGCGCAAAGAATTCGTCGGTCAGCAGAAAGCCCAGACTCATGCGCCAGCGGGTCTTGAGGGGAGAAAGGACCGGCCGCAAGTGCATGCCATACAGCAAATGCTGGGAGGTCAGCAGCAAGGTGGTCAGCACGATGGAAATCAGACTGGCGCCGCTCTTGACCATGCCGATGGCAACCAGTTGCGCAGCACCGGCGAATACGATGGCAGAAAGGCCCTGGGCTTCCAACGGGCTGAATTGTGCATCGATGGCCATGGAGCCGGCCAACAGTCCCCAGGGCGCGCAGGCCAGGGACAAGGGAATGACGGCAATGGCGCCGCGAGCGAAGGCGTAATGAGGTAAGGCAGTAGGCATGGAAACGGCTCATCGACAGACAGTCGACAAGCATGCCAGCGCAACAATGGAGTTGTCTTGAACGATCTTGCTCAGGCGAGCCGGACCGACACTTGTTCCACCGAATCACGCGCTTCGCGCAGTTCGTGAGCATCCTGGTTGAGTCGGTGAATAGTATTGAG
Source organism: Pseudomonas sp. NFPP04 (assembly GCF_900113815.1). Classification (NCBI taxonomy): domain Bacteria; kingdom Pseudomonadati; phylum Pseudomonadota; class Gammaproteobacteria; order Pseudomonadales; family Pseudomonadaceae; genus Pseudomonas; species Pseudomonas sp. NFPP04. The sequence continues at coordinate 193,786 of NZ_FOQS01000004.1, forward strand.
CAGGCGCTGGCGCAGCACTTCATCGCCGAGCTTTTCGACGGCGCGCATCAGGTCGAACGCCGCGGTTTCGTTATTTTCCGCGACGGAATCCAGGGTCTTGCGCAGGTTGCGAGTGGCACGGGTCACGCGGGGTCTTCCTTCATCAGCGATGGGCAGGCACTTTAGGACATTCGTGTTTCATTTTAATTTCAGACACTTGTGGTGATTTTCGAGACATATGATCCAAGTCAATTGAAACAGGATTTGACCAATACATATGGGAATACGTATATTCGGATAACCATATATACGAAGGCCTTGACCATGTCGGACCTCATCTCCCCGCCCACCCTGTTCAAATGCCTGGCCGATGCCACCCGGGCACGCCTGACGTTATTGATCCTGCGCGAAGGCGAACTTTGCGTGTGCGAACTGATCCATGCCTTGGACGACAGCCAGCCAAAAATCTCCCGTCACCTGGCGCAACTGCGCAGTTGCGGCTTGCTGCTGGATCGTCGTCAGGGTCAATGGATCTATTACCGCATCAATCCGGCATTACCCGACTGGGTCACTGCCGTGCTGCACACCACTTTGCAAGCCAACCAGCCCTGGTTGCACAGCGACGCACTGCGTCTGGATGCAATGGGCGACCGACCACAACGGGCCAGCACCTGCTGCTGAGCCACCGGAGCGTTTATCCATGCTTGTCGCCATCGCGATTTTTATCTTCACCATTGTTCTGGTCATCTGGCAGCCCAAAGGCCTGGGCGTCGGCTGGAGCGCAACCCTGGGCGCGATCCTGGCCCTGGCCTTCGGTGTGATCAGCCTGGCCGACATTCCGGTGGTATGGCACATCATCTGGAATGCCACCGGCACTTTTGTCGCGCTGATCATCATCAGCCTGCTGCTGGATGAGGCCGGTTTTTTTGCCTGGACCGCCTTGCATGTGGCGCGCTGGGGACGTGGACGCGGACGGCGTTTGTTTGCCTACATGGTGCTGCTCGGCGCGCTGGTGTCGGCGTTGTTTGCCAATGACGGTGCAGCGCTGATCCTGACGCCCATCGTGATGTCGATGCTGCTGGCCCTGCGCTTTTCCCCGGCGGCAACCCTGGCTTTCGTCATGGGCGCGGGATTCATCGCCGACACGGCCAGCCTGCCGCTGGTGGTGTCGAACCTGGTGAACATCGTTTCGGCCGACTACTTCAAGATCGGTTTCAACGAATACGCCGCCGTGATGGTGCCGGTGAACTTCGTCAGCGTCGCGGCCACCCTGGCGGTATTGCTGTGGTTCTTCCGCCGCGATATTCCACAAACCTATGACCCGGCCGACCTGGACGACCCCGCCAGCGCCATCCACGACCGCGCGACCTTCCGCGCCGGCTGGTGGGTGCTGGGCATCCTGCTGGTGGGGTGCTTCGCCCTGGAACCGCTGGGCATTCCGATCAGTGCGATTTCCGCCGCCTGTGCCCTGCTGTTGCTGGTGATCGCCGCCAAGGGGCACAAGATTTCCACGCGCAAAGTGCTGAAGGAAGCACCGTGGCAGATCGTGATCTTTTCCCTGGGCATGTACCTGGTGGTCTACGGTCTGCGCAACGCCGGCCTGACCACCTACCTGGCCACCTGGCTCGACACGTTTGCCACTTACGGCGTGTGGGGCGCTGCCATGGGCACCGGTGTGCTGACGGCGCTGCTGTCGTCGGCGATGAACAATCTGCCGACGGTGTTGATCGGCGCGCTGTCCATCGAGTCCAGCCATGCCGTGGGTGTGGTCAAGGACGCGATGATCTACGCCAACGTGATCGGCAGCGACCTCGGCCCGAAGATCACCCCTATCGGCAGCCTGGCCACCTTGCTGTGGCTGCACATCCTGGCGCGCAAAGGCATCAGCATCACCTGGGGCTACTACTTCAAGGTCGGCATCGTGCTGACCCTGCCGGTGCTGTTGATCACCCTCGCCGCCCTCGCCTTGCGCCTGAGTTTCTAACGGAGATACCCCGATGAAAGTCCTGTTCATGTGTACCGCCAACAGCTGCCGCAGCATCTTGTCCGAAGCCATGTTCAACCACCTGGCGCCGGAAGGCTTCGAAGCGATCAGCTCCGGCAGTTTTCCCAAGGGCCAGGTGCTGCCACGTAGCTTGAGCACGTTGCAAGCGGCCGGGATCAGTACCGAAGGGTTGTACAGCAAGGGCAACGATGCCTTTGAAGGCAGCCCGCCGGATGTGGTGATTACGGTGTGCGACAAGGCCGCCGGCGAAGCCTGCCCGGTGTACTTCGGGCCGGCCGTGAAGGCGCACTGGGGGTTGGAAGACCCGTCGGACGTCCAGGGTGACGACGCCAGTGTGCAAGCGGCATTCGACGCCACACTGAAGACCATCGCCACACGCTGCAGGGCGTTCTTCGTCCTGCCCTTCGGCGAACTCAGCCCTGCCGACCTCAAGGCGGAACTCGCGCGCATTGCGCAGTTGTAATCGGAGGCCCTATGACGACGCTGCCCAATCTGGACCTGTCCCTGATCGACTCAAAACCGACCAGCCCGGACCAGCCGCCGCGCATCCTGCTGCTCTACGGCTCGACCCGCGAACGCTCGTTCAGCCGCCTGCTGGTGGAAGAAGCCGCACGGCTGTTGCAGCACTTCGGCGCGCATACCCGCATCTTCAACCCCAGCGGCCTGCCATTGCCGGATGACGCGCCCAGCGACCACCCCAAGGTGCAGGAACTGCTGGAACTGATGCAGTGGTCCGAAGGCCAGGTGTGGTGCTCGCCCGAGCGGCATGGCTCGATGTCGGCGGTGTTCAAGACGCAACTGGACTGGGTGCCCTTGACCCTGGGCGCGGTCCGCCCGACCCAGGGCAAGACCCTGGCGGTGATGCAAGTGTCCGGCGGCTCCCAGTCCTTCAACACCGTCAACCAGCTGCGGGTGCTGGGGCGCTGGATGCGCATGTTCACCATCCCCAACCAGTCCTCGGTACCCAAGGCCTTCATGGAGTTCGATGAACAGGACCGCATGAAGCCCTCGGCGCTTTATGATCGGGTCGTCGATGTAATGGAAGAACTGGTGCGCTTCACCCTGCTGCTGCGCGACCGTCCCGACCTGGTGGACCGTTACTCGGAACGCAAGGAAAGCGCCGATGAACTGTCGCGCCGGGTCAATCAACGGTCGATTTGATTACCCCTGCCAGCGTATGCTCGTGTCTGTCCCCGACTGAGTGAAATCGATGAGCGCCGTGCAACACGCCTGGCTGGGCAACTATGAAGTCAGCAGCACCACCTGCACCGGCCTGACTTTTGCCCGCCACAGCCATGATGAATGTGTGATCGGCGTGAACCTGGCAGGCGAGGAAAAGGTCTGGCTGGATCGTCGCGAGTTCCACGCCGGCCCAGGCTCCATCACCCTGTACAACCCCGGTCAGATTCAAGGCGGCGGTGCGGCCGATGGTGCGCCCTGGCACTTTGTGAGCCTGTACGCCACGGCGGATCAATTGGCGGCGGACCTGGGGCTGGTGCATCTGGAATTTGATCGTGCCTTATGTGTTCAGCCCGAGCTTGCCCTGCGACTGGCCGCCGCGATCAAGGGTGCGCTAAACGGTGACACGCTGGTTCGCGACGTGAATGAAGATGCCTTGGTGCTGCTGTTGGCAGAGGTCGTGAACATCAGCGGCGTACGTCTGCCCGGCACCGCCAGCCCCGGCAAACCCCTGATCGGCCGCGCCCAGGCATTACTCGCCGAACACCTGCATCAACCCCTGACCCTGGACCACCTGGGCGGCGAACTGGGGTTGTCCAAATTCCACCTGCTGCGTGCCTTCCAGAAAGAAACCGGGCTGACGCCCCGGGAGTGGGCCATGCAGTTGCGTACCCGTCGCGCCAAAGGCCTGTTGCGCAATGGGGTTCCCGCCGGCGAGGCGGCCCACGACCTGGGCTTCGCCGACCAGAGTCACCTGAACCGGCATTTCCGGGCGGCCTACGGCATCACTCCTGGCCACTATCAAAGCACCGTGAAGCGCTGAACAGCGCAATCTGGTCCAAGACACCGCACCTGCACATCCTCACACTGCCCCACCTCACTTGAAGGAAATGCGGGCATGCTGACGATCTTTTTTTATGCACTGATATTCGGTTTTGTGTTTTGCCTCTCCCCCGGCGCCGTGCTCGCGGAGACCCTGCGCCGTGGCTTGCTGCATGGCTTTACACCCGCCCTGCTGGTGCAGTTCGGCTCATTGGTGGGCGATGCCGTGTGGGCGGTGATCGGCCTGACCGGGATCGCCCTGCTGATCCAGCATGACACGGTGCGTGTGCCGTTGACGGTGGTGTGTGCGTTGTACCTGGCCTGGCTGGGCGTACGCAGCCTGATCGATGCCTGGCACCTGCCACAACCGGACAGCGCGCCGGCCAGCACCCGGCAAAATGCCCTGGCGGTAGGCGCTGCAATTTCCCTGGCCAACCCGAAGAACATCGTCTACTGGGGCGCACTGGGCAGTGCGCTGTCGGGGATCGTCGGCACCACGCCCAGCCACGGGCAGACGCTGATGTTCTTTGCCGGGTTCATGCTCGCGTCGATCTTGTCATGCTTTCTGATTGCCGCTCTGGTGAACCTGTTGCGGCAGAACGCCTCGCCCACTTGGCAGCGCATCAGTTATGCCGCCTGTGGGCTGGTGCTGATCTACCTGGCGCTGCTGGCCTGGCAAGGCCTCTGATCAGGCCGGCCAGCGGCGGTGCAGGTCATCGATCACACAGGCATGCCCATGCACGCCGGCGTGATGGTGCAGCAGGTGCGGATGGCCGGCGGGCAGGTCGTGGTGTTCGTGCGCCACGGGATATAGACAAGCCCGTTCATCTCCACCTTCAAAAACAACTACTTCCCGCTCACAACGCTGAAGAAGTGCAAGTAACGATACAGCCGAAGCAGAACTGAAACAGCCCTTCTATCTGAACAGACTCTGAACTTGTAATGAATTAATACATTAAGCGTTGACATCCTGCATCGCCCTGAGTAGATTGCCCGTGCCTGCAACTGGGGCCTTTTTTAAACCTCACAAAAGAAGCCAATGGACACAGTATCTAGTCGCTGTCCGAGCACCGCCTTGGCGGGCATCGGGCGCCAAACCCAGAACATGACAGGACTCGCCTCCCCGGTCCGGTAAGCTGCGCTAGAGCTTGATGCTCCACCGTAACTGCCTCGCCGGTCGCTTGTCCGGTCCCGAGGTGTGTTATGACCTTGCTAACCCTTGCTTTGCCCGATGTACGCACACTAGCGGCCGCCCTGCGTGCCAAGCTGTGCCGTGAGCCTGTGGGTTTTTCGCCTACCCGCTCAACCTTTGCTGCACCCTCCCCCCAAGTACGCCCGGCCTACCCGCTGGCGCATTGGCGTATCTGCCCTGACAGCGGCCAACTGGTCCAGCACTGGGATCACGCCGACCCTCAAGACCCACAGAGACCCAAGGTTTCCAGCCTGGCAAAGGCCAGCTTGATGCTCGGTCTGTATGTGAGCGCTCGCGCCGCCTGACTTGGCTGGAAACAGCAACTTCCTGATTATTGTTCTGGAGTTCTTTTATGAACACGTCCAGTAGTAGCCCGCTGCGCGCTAATTAATTAACGCGCTGTTAGCGGGCACTGTAGAAGTTATGTGAACACCCTATTTAAACCGATCGCGAAGTTAGCGACTCGGCATGCTTTCGCTCGCCTGTCATCAGGCCGGTAACGGGTATGTTTTGTCGAAAAATTGGCGACAGGAGCACACACCATGAGCGCCGTAAAAAACGCCCCATTGAACAAAAAGAGCAGCAGCCACACCGACACCAGACTGTCGATGCGTGCCGCCCGCGAAGCCCAGAACGGATTGTCGGCCACCTTGGCCAACGTCCGCGCCACCAAGGACGGCCTCACCGAGCTGGACGCCCAGGCGCGCCTGCAACGCGAAGGCTACAATGAAGTCGCCCATGACAAGCCGCCTCACGCCATCGTGCAGTTCCTGCAGGCACTGAACAACCCATTCATCTATGTGCTGCTGACCCTGGGCGGCATCAGCTTCTTCACTGACTGCTGGCTGCCGATGCAGGAAGGCGAAGACGCCGACCCGACCAAAGTCATCATCATCATGACCATGGTATTGCTCAGCAGCCTGCTGCGTTTCTGGCAGGAACATCGCTCGGCCAAATCCGCCGAAGCCCTCAAGGCCATGGTCCGCACCACGGCCACCGTGCTGCGCCGTGAGCAAGTGGGCTCGCAACCGACCCTGCGTGAAGTGCCGATGCGCGAGCTGGTGGCCGGCGATATCGTGCAGCTGTCGGCCGGCGACATGATCCCGGCCGATATCCGCCTGATCGAGTCCCGTGACCTGTTCATCAGCCAGGCGGTGCTGACCGGCGAAGCCTTGCCGGTGGAAAAGTACGACACCCTCGGCGAGGTCACACAGAAATCCGCCAGCGCCATGGCCGCCGACCAGGGCAACCTGCTGGACCTGCCCAACATCTGCTTCATGGGCACCAACGTGGTCAGCGGTCGGGCACAAGCTGTCGTCGTGGCCACCGGGGCACGCACCTACTTTGGCTCCCTGGCCAAGGCGATTGTCGGCTCGCGGGTGCAAACCGCGTTCGACCGCGGCGTGAACAGCGTCAGTTGGTTGCTGATCCGCTTCATGCTGGTGATGGTGCCGATCGTGTTCCTGCTCAATGGTTTCTCCAAGGGTGATTGGGGGGATGCGTTCCTGTTTGCCCTGGCAGTTGCCGTAGGCCTCACCCCGGAAATGCTGCCGATGATCGTCAGCGCCAACCTGGCCAAGGGCGCCACGGCCATGGCCAAGCGCAAAGTGGTGGTCAAGCGCCTCAACGCGATCCAGAACTTCGGTTCGATGGATGTGCTGTGCACCGACAAGACCGGCACCCTGACCCAGGACAAGATCATTCTCGAACACCACGTCAACGCCTTCGGCCAACGTGACGACGCCGTGCTGTCCCTGGCCTGGCTCAACAGCCATCACCAGAGCGGCATGAAAAACCTGATGGACCAGGCGGTGGTGGAGTTCTCGGAACGTAATCCGAAGTTCCAGGTGCCGTTTGCCTACAGCAAAGTCGATGAGTTGCCGTTCGACTTCGTCCGCCGTCGCCTGTCGATCGTGGTCAAGGATGCCGCCGACGATCAACTGCTGGTGTGCAAAGGCGCCGTGGAAGAGATGCTGAGCATTTCCACGCATGTGATGGAAGCCGGCGCTGCGGTGCCACTGGATGATCGTCGCCGCGAGGAGCTGCTGGCGATCGCCAACGACTACAACGAGGACGGTTTCCGCGTGCTGGTAGTGGCGACCCGTCACATCCCTAAATCCCTGGCGCGTCAGCAGTACACCACGGCCGATGAGCGCAACCTGGTGATCCAGGGCTTCCTGACCTTCCTTGATCCACCGAAGGAAACCGCCGGCCCTGCGATTGCCGCGCTGCAACAGATTGGCGTGGCGATCAAAGTGCTCACCGGCGATAACGCCGTGGTCACCAGCAAGATCTGCCGCCAGGTCGGCCTCGATCCAGGCCAGCCGTTGCTGGGCACCGAAATCGAAGCGATGGACGACGCGACGCTGCTGCGCCGCGTGGAAGAACGTACCGTGTTTGCCAAGCTGACACCGCTGCAGAAATCCCGGGTGCTCAAGGCGCTGCAAGCCAACGGCCACACCGTAGGCTTCCTCGGTGACGGGATCAACGATGCACCGGCGCTGCGTGATGCCGACGTGGGGATCTCGGTCGACACCGCCACCGATATCGCCAAGGAATCAGCCGATATCATCCTGCTGGAAAAGAGCCTGATGGTGCTGGAAGAAGGTGTGCTCAAGGGCCGCGAAACCTTCGGCAATATCATGAAGTACCTGAACATGACCGCCAGCTCCAACTTCGGCAACGTGTTCTCGGTGCTGGTCGCCAGTGCATTCATTCCGTTCCTGCCGATGCTGTCGATCCACCTGCTGCTGCAGAACCTGATGTACGACATCTCCCAGCTGGCGCTGCCGTGGGACAAGATGGACAAGGAATACCTGGCCAAGCCGCGCAAGTGGGATGCGAAAAACATCGGCCGCTTCATGATCTGGATCGGGCCGACTTCGTCGATCTTCGACATCACCACCTTTGCGCTGATGTGGTACGTGTTCGCCGCCAACAGCGTCGAGATGCAGACCCTGTTCCAGTCCGGCTGGTTCATCGAGGGCCTGCTCTCGCAAACCCTGGTGGTGCACATGTTGCGCACCCGCAAGATCCCTTTCTTCCAGAGCACCGCCGCGTGGCCGGTGTTGATGATGACCTGCGTGGTGATCGTACTGGGGATCTACGTGCCGTTCTCGCCGCTGGGCACCCTGGTGGGCCTGCAACCGTTGCCGATGGCCTACTTCCCATGGCTGGTGGGCACCCTGCTCAGCTACTGCTGCGTGGCCCAACTGATGAAGACGATCTACATCCGCCGCTTCAAGCAGTGGTACTGATCTTCCCCGCCGTTTAAACGGTGGCGGTCGCCCGGCCGCCACCGTGCACTACAAGGAAACACCCTATGCGCGTCTTGATCTGTGCAGGTCGTCATTACGCCGACACCAAAATGTCCCGCCAGGTGCTGGACGCTTACCACCGCCTGCGTCCGGTGCAGGTATTGATCCACGGCGGCAACCAATTCCTTGGCAGTGACGTCGAGGAATGGGCGCGGGAACTGGGCATCGACGTGGTGCGCTACCCGCCCAACTGGCAACGCCACGGCAAACAGGCGGAACGCCAGCGCAACCATTTCATGCTGACCGACAGCCGCCCCGATGTGGTCATCGCCCTGCCCGGCGGGGACGACACCAGCGAGCTGGTGTGCCAGGCCAAGGCCAGCGGCATTTCGGTACTGACCGTAGAAAGCTGAATTCATGTGAGGTGCATCATGCACAAAAAACACACCCCAGCCCGCCAGGACGGGTTTGCCAAATACCGTGCGCGTCACTACCGCGGCGCACGCCACACGTTACTGCTGCTGCCACCGGCCAAACGCCGCGCATTGCAGCGCAATTTGATCTTTATCGGCCTGACACTGGGCATCCTGTTGACGATTGCCTTGCTGTCAAAAGCCAACGCAGCCGGCGGTTCCTATGTGGTCGACGATGGCGCGATCAACGCGCCGGGCGAATGCAACGTCGACGCCTGGTACACCGCTGACCGCCACGACGGCAGTACGCATACAGAAACGCTGTCACCGGCCTGTACCTTCGCCGCGCTGCCGTCGGTGCAATGGGGTGCTGCCCTGTCGCGTGTAACCAGCACAGACAAGGGCGAAACCCAGGTGAACCCGCAGCTCAAGGCCCAGGTATGGTCGCGGGAGGATCTGGGCCTGGAGCTGGCCCTGTCCACCGGCGTGCATTTGGCCATGGGTCGTCAACACGGGTTTGATGGCGCAGACTTCAATATCCCGTTGACCTGGCAACCGCTGACGCCCCTGCGGCTGAACCTGAATGCCGGCTGGTCCCATGCCTACAACGATGGTGACCAGCAACACCGCCTGACCTGGGGCACCGGTTTCGAGTATCAGGTGGCACCGTTGTTGACGCTGATCGCCGAGCGCTACGGCCAGGAAGGCGGTGACCAGGCCTGGCAGGCCGGGCCCCGGCTGCATTTGGGCGAATTCGTCGACGTGGACCTGGTGGTCGGTCGCAGCCTGATCGGGGATCGGGCGCAATGGCTGACTACCGGCGCCACACTGCGCTTCTAGGCCTTGGCCTGTTGTTCCAGGTGCAGTTGCAATTGCGGGTCGATTTGCAACTGCCCTGCCAGGTCGTCCAGGTAATTGCGTTCGGCGTCCTGCTGATCGTCCACCAGCATCACACTGGCCAGGTACACCTCGGCTGCCACCGCCGGGTCGCTGGCAAACTCGGCGAAATCCGCCGCATCCAGCGGCTTGGCCACCTCAGCGTCGAGCCATTGTTGCAGTTGCGGGTCGTCGGTATGCCGGCCCAGTTCATTGGAAATCAACTGCTGCTCTTGCTCATCGATGCGCCCGTCTGCCTTGGCCGCCGCGATCAAGGCACGCAGTACCGCGTGGCTGTGGGCTTCGGCGGCGGGACCGTCGAGCTGGTCCACCGTCTGGAAGGCTTGCTGTGGCGCGTTGGCCTGCTGGCGTTGCCAGGCCTGATAGGCCTGGAATGCGGCCATGCCCAGGGACGCGAGTGCCGCGTAATTCATTCCCCCGGAACGCCCTTGGGCAGAACGAGCGCCCGTGGTACCGCCCAGCATGCCGCCAAGGCCGCCCAATAGATCACCCAGGCCGCCACCGGTGGAAGCGTTGCCGGTGCTGGAGCCTTTCAGTAAACCGCCCAGCAGCCCGCCGAGGCCGCCAGTGGAAGCACTGCCACCTTGCCCGGCGCGCAAGAGTTGTTCCAGTAAGTCGCTGGTGTTCATGGTGCTACCCTCCCAGGGCACAGTGTTGGCGTCTGACAACCATAGCCCGGCCTTGCCGGAACACCATGACCGCCGGGCGGGCACGGCTTATCATCCCGTCACCGCGTCTTCGAGAGAACACCCACGTGAACCGGATTGAACACATCGCATTGATGGCGAACTACAACCAGTGGATGAACCGCAAGCTCTACGACGCGGCCAGTACGCTGTCGGACGCCGAGTTATTGATGGATCGCCAGGCGTTTTTCGGCTCGATCCTCGGCACGCTCAACCATGTGGCGCTGGGCGACACTGTGTGGCTCAAGCGGTTTGCCGGGCATCCAGCCGGCTACACGGCGCTGGCGCCGCTGGAGGCGATTGTCGCACCGGTCGACCTGAGGCAGTTGGCATTTGCCGATATCCGCGAACTGGCCACCCACCGCGCCTGGCTGGACCAGCTGATCATCGACTGGGCCCACACCGTGCGCGAGCCCGACCTGAATCAGCGCCTGCACTACAGCAACATGCGCGGGGTGACAGCCGACAAACCCTTCTTCAGCCTGCTGGTGCATTTCTTCAACCACCAGACGCATCACCGGGGCCAGGCCACCACGCTGCTGTCCCAGGCGGGGCTGGATGTGGGCACTACGGATTTACTGGCGCTGATCGACTGAGTTCGGCAGCAAGCATCGATCTACTTGGCCATCGGCCTGGTGCGGGCACGATACCCGGGCAGCGTGGCAGCATACGCCAGTGCCTGCTCACGGGAATTGAACGACGCCAACCGGTCCTGGGGCGTGCACACCCGCCAGGGTCCATAGTTTACCCGTACCACGTCGTATCCATTGATGTGCAGCTTGTTCAGCATTGGAGTGCTCATAATCACCTCGTCTACCTGAGATGTTGCCAGCGTTGCAGGCTTTACCTTACACCCCGAACACCGCAATGGACGACCGCATGTCGTGTCGGCTTTTGATGCCAGGGTCAACAGCGCGGGCCGACGACATCCTCCGGACCGCTGCCGAAAACCTTTCTAGATCACTGATCTGGCAAGCTTTTTCGCCCACCCACGAATGCAATAAAGCCCCTCTGCGACCTTGCATCCAAGCGTCTGGATCTATATATTCCCAACCCTGCTACACCGCGCTACCGCCCGAATGGCGAAACTGGTAGACGCATGGGACTTAAAATCCCCCGCTCGTAAGGGCGTCCCGGTTCGATTCCGGGTTCGGGCACCATCTCTTGTTCCATGGGCAGCCAGTAACGTCCATGAAGCCTTTTAAAACCCGCCCCAGCAGGCTGTGTGAAAACCTAGCAATCTGCCGCCCGGTTTAAGAAAAATGCCCGTATCGCAAGATACGGGCATTTTTCTTATGCGCTATATCCAAGGTGAAGACCGTACTCAAGGCACTCTGTTTCCAGTCTCACTGGACGAACTCATTCCCGAAGACCATCTGGTTCGGGTGATCGAAGCCTATATTTCTCTGCTGGACCTTGAGCAACTTGGGTTCGACAAAGCCGTTCCAAAAGCAACCGGACGCCCGTCGTACCATCCCGGCGACCTGCTTAAACTCTACCTCTACGGCTATTTCCAACAGGTCTTGAGACTTTGGTGCCTCGCTTGGGCAGGACTTGAAATAGTGGCTGGATGCCGGTATTGGTGGGGATCAAATTCACATCATATAGAGATCAAACATGTCGCAACTATTTACGGAGCTATCCAACTACAACCTTCGCTCAAAATCCGCTGAAGACAAGCGTAGCCTGGCCGTAATTGCCGCTCTCGCTCTCATTCAAGCCAAGGTTTCAAATACCCCTGCTGACTGTAATATCGTCGCAGACGAGATGAATAAGCTCAGCGAATATGCTGACCAGATTCAAGAGGCCCTGAAGGTGAACTGAGCCAGCTGTGCCGCACTCACCTGCGGCACTTTTTCCCGATCAACGATCCGCCCATATTTGTGATTTAGTCGCGTGATGAATGGGTTGGACTAGCGAGATTCGCATTACCTGATGAAGAAAGTAGCCCCGACACAACAGCTCAATCACCTTGAAAAAAAACCTCGAATGCTCCTGAGAGCTATCGCTACTTTCGGAGCAGGCCTGATAGCCGCTGTACCGCTTTTTCATCTTGTCGGTTACGGCGCCGAAAAATTAGTTGGCATTGGAAAGATTCAATCGACCGTCGAGGTGCAAGCCAAGCTAATCGCTGAGCTGCAGCTTGAGAAGAAAACCCTTTCGGAGAAATCCGATCAGCTGCAGGCCAAAGCGCATGACCTAGAGCTTAAGTTGAACAGGTCCGACTCAGACCTAAATGCCGCGAACCAGCAGTTGACTCAGCTAACGAATCTGCTTGGGGAGTACAAGAATCTCAACTCTCAATTGGGCAACCGTGTAAAAGCGAATGACCCGTGCTTGGCAATACAGCGTGTAATTGCTGACATTGAAGAAAAACTGGCGGTCAATCCGCCATGGACACATGCTTTGCAGGGCGAGCGCCGGGAAGAGGCCATGATTCAACTTGAAAAGCATCAGCAATCGCTCAGATCTTGCCTTTCCCCCAGCGTAAAACCCTAACCTGATGGCTGTTAAGTCTCGGCCTGAACAACTGCGACTTGCCAGTTATTCGGTCACCATTTGGTGTGTCTGTGCGTGGGCATGGCCGTGCAGATCTGCGACGATCAAGCCCTGGGGCAGCCCGGAAGCCTTGGCAGCCTCGATCGCCTTGGCAATGGCGCTATCCAGATCAGTCAGGGCCTTGTTGATTTCCGGGCTCATCGGAAGCGCGTGGCGCAGGCGGATGACGTTGCTCATGCATGACCCTCTGCAATGAAACTCTGCACCAATCGGAAACCTCACCATAACTCCGACTCATACCGGAGTGACGGTCAAGCACGTGAGCTACCCCACCCTGATTGAATCCATTACAGTAATGGCGACTCGAACAACTGCAATCACGGAAGAAACGCCTTTGAAACTTCGTCTTTCAGTCCTGCTTTTCAGCATAGCTCTGTGTGCTGAGGTACAGGCTGCGCCATCCCCCGAAACCGAAGCTGTCTTTGAACACGCAATGCTGTTAGCTGATGACATACAGCAACGAGCTGATCAGCTGGTTGAAAACGAACAGCAGGGTAAAACTGACAAGCTCACACTGAGCCAATCAATACAGGAGGCAACGAAAGGACTTGAGACCTATGAGGACGAACTGCGTAAAGCTAGCGCCGGGGGGCACGGTGTAGCTACTTTCATGTTGGCGAATATGCAAGAGAGTCGCGCGGCAACCTTTTTAAATGGCCATAAAGCTATGCATGTAGAAGCCTGCGCGCTTTACCAGAGCGCTGCGGATCAAGGCCTGGTTGCCGGAGCGATAATGCTGTTGCGCGACTGTGACGAGGCGTTCCTGCGATTCAAGTTCGATGACCCCGAATTTCTTCGCAAGTATAGCCAGCTAGCCAATGCCCTAGAGCGACCAGATCTGTACTCTGACCACTATCCATTGCCGGCGATACGCTCGTACTGCTTCAAAGATTCACTGAAAACGGAAGCCAACCGTCAACTACCCTTGACCACTATGAGGGACTTCTTCGAACCTGTTTCTCTGAGCCTGGAAAAGTTTCGCGCCGACGGGTATTACCTGTTGGCTCTTAAGGGCGATTTTGCGAACCCGAAAGTCCAGGGCTATTTCAAGCAGTCGCAGACGATAGCACCTGACTGCCTAGACCCTTCCAATCTCAAGTCACTTTTCGAAAATATAGAGAGAAAAAGCCACTGACTTCAGCCATCGTTCAACACGATTTGGCGCATTCGAAAACGTGGCGCGAATTACTTGTCCCTGCGCTCTATTCCACCTGGCGGGTTGTCACAGTTCAGGCAGTGCTCGCAGTTCAGCGTCCGGCACAGCCAGACCGTCACCCGCTGCCAGTACGTGACCATGAAGATGTGGCGGGCACCGGCCAGGGCCAGGGCGACGTGCAGCGTCAGGCCAGCACTTGTCGGACCGAAGAAGATGTTCTGGCTGCGCGCCATTACGACGAAGCCGCTGATGGCGATCGTCGAGTAGATCAGCTTCCCGACGCTCAGTACGCACCAGGCAGCCCACAGCGCGATAAGGCCGCAGGCGATGGAGTTGATCAGTTCAAGATTCATGGTGGATTGCCTCCCCCGAACCGCTTGCGAATGAGCGCCCAGAGATCAGCGGCTTTGATGGCTCGGTTGATTGCTGCCAGGAGAGAACCGCCGAACGTGCCCAGGAGAAAGCCAATCCCGGCGACGATCTTTGGCTCGATGACATTCAGGTAGGCGCTGACCATGCTCGTCAGATACAGCGAGCAGGCCATACTTTCCCTGTGCAAATCAACGCTTGCCAATCTCCAGACGGGAAAGATGTGTAGCCTGCCTCGCACCCTCTACTGATCAGCAGCCGAACGGCCCAACAAAAATCCCTACGCAAAGGTAGGGATTTTTTGTGCCGGGAGGCTCATCAATTGTCGGGGTGTTCCCGCGCGACTGAATCGGCAGCATCCACGTCAGACATATCCTCTTCAAGCGGTGCCTCGTCGTCTGGCGGGAGCGGGATATTATCCTCGTCATGCCTTGGATCATGCCCGGTCTCGTTGTCTGTGCCGCGGGTCACGTCCTGTTGTGAAATATTCCCTGGGGCGTTTTCATTGATGTCCATACGGGTTCTCCATTTGTAGGCTCGGGTTATCCGCGCTTATTGTTCAGAGACGGCACGGCGTCTGGAGTGCCCGGCATTAGACGAATGGCGAAATATAAAACCAGGGTCAAACCGGTGGTTGCGGGATAACGCGCCAGAGGTGTCTATGCTGAAGCGACACGCCGCCCCTCTATCATCAACCCTATCGGAGACCCGACATGAATCCAAACGCCACAGCCCTTGTCCTGATCGAGTTCCAGAACGACTTCACCACGCCAGGGGGCGTGTTTCATGACGCCGTCAAAGACGTCATGCACCAGTCCGACATGCTGGCCAATACCGCAACCACGGTGCAACAGGCACGCAAGTCGGGCGTAAGGATCATTCACCTGCCAATCCAGTTCGCCGATGGCTATCCCGAACTGACCACGCGTGACTATGGGATTCTCAAAGGCGTTGCCGACGGCAGCGCGTTTCGCACAGGCAGTTGGGGAGCCGAAATCACCGATGCGATTCCCCGTGAAACCAGCGACATCCTCGTGGAGGGCAAGCGCGGGCTGGATGGGTTTGCAACCACGGGACTGGACTTGGTGCTGCGCAACAACGGCATCCACAACCTGGTAGTGGCAGGGTTCCTGACCAACTGCTGTGTCGAGGGCACCGTGCGCTCAGGCTATGAAAAAGGCTACAACGTCGTGACCCTGACCGATTGCACGGCGACATTCACCGAAGAACAGCAAAAGGCTGCCGAGAACTTCACCCTGCCGATGTTTTCCCAGGCGTTACGGCATACCGAGTTCCTGGACGCATTGAGCGCCAAGTAGAAAAAAGGGGCGACTGATCAATCAGTTGCCCCTTTTGCTTGATGCCCGTTATTGCGCTCAACCGTTCAGCGTCAACCCCGGATAAGCCTGCACCGGCACCTTGTGCCGCTGCGGTTGCTGCCGTGCAAGCTGCGCCCGGACCTGCGCGACCGCATCCAACACGCGTTGCGCCCACTGCTCGTCTTCCGGGTCGACGACCACCACGCGAAAACCATGGTCGACACCTTCAAGCTGCACACCCTCGGAGTCATCGACGTGCAAGTCGATGTCGAAGGCTGGTGGGAATTTCGACGGTGTGCTCGTCAGCCCACGCTCGGTGAGAGCCTGGTTGTGTCGCACGCTGTTGACGACGCCGTCCACATGAATGCCGTACAGCAGCAACCAACGACGGATGTAGGACGGCGTACGACCCGACGAGGTGTAGACCCACACACTGCAGCCCTGGCGGCGCAGCTCGCGGGTCAGGGACCGGGTGCCGCTGCGCAGCGGCTCACCCAGCCAACGGTGCACACACGCCGGCAAGCGGCTGTGTTCGGTCGCGCTGTGGTGCAGCTGGCAGGCCAGCGTGTCATCGATATCGAATGAGATACGGACGCGTTGACGCTTGAACACCTGCTTGATTGTGTCGAGCACGGGGTACCTTCCCATCATTGATTTCCCTGATACACAGGCACAGGTGTGTCGCTCAGGAAAAACTCCATTGGATCAGGGGCCTTGTCTTCCAGGAACGCGGCATATTTTTTCTTGATCTTCGGCAATTCGTACAAAGCCATGACGCCATGCTTGGCGGAGTTACGTATGACCGAGGACGGGTTGAAATAGCCCTCGGCGTTGTCCAGCGTCAGCACGAACGGTGGCAACCCCTCGCGCATCAACAGGTAGCTGACGATCAGCGAGCCACTGCGGTGGTTGCCTTCAATGAACAACTGCGGCTTGCTGAGCACTCGCACATACACCCCGGCGGCCCGCTTCCACACCGACTCGCTGTGGTGCTTGCAGTACCAGTTGTACAAGTCCTTGATGCCACCTTCGACATTATTGAAAAAGTGCACTTCGGTGGCCGCCAGGTGCTGGGCGTATTCACGCCGGCGTCCCGGGTCTGTGCCGCACAGCACGGTGGCGTTGACCTCCAGCATCAGGTTCAACTGCTGAAGGTCGAACAGATCCACACCGCGCGCAACATAGTCGTCAATCAAGGCGTAGCCTTCAAGCACATTCTGCAGCACTTCGTCCGTCAGGGGGTCGCGTGGCTCGGTAAAGTCCCGGCTGAGCTGGGCAAAACGGCTCTGCACTTTACGCAGGGCGCGTTCGATGGCGAGCAAATCAAGACGACGTGTTGCAGTCATTGGCAATCCTGAAAACGATGAATGGCGGGTCAGCTGAACTTGCCGCTGATGTAGTCCCCGGTCATTTGTTCGCGCGGGTTTTCAAAGATCTGCGTGGTCGCGCCCATTTCCACCAGGTAACCGGTACGGGTGCCCTGGGAGATGTCCACCGAGAAAAACGCAGTGGTATCGGCCACACGAATCGCCTGCTGCATGTTGTGGGTGACCAGCGCGATGGTGTAGTCCTTTTTCAACTCGACCATCAGTTCTTCGACACGGCGTGTGGCGATGGGGTCGAGTGCCGAGCACGGTTCGTCCAGCAACAGCACTTCCGGCTCGGTGGCGATGGCGCGGGCGATGCACAGGCGTTGCTGCTGGCCGCCGGACAGCGAGAGGCCGCTGACCTTGAGCTTGTCCTTGACCTCATCCCACAGCGCAGCGCCTTGCAGGGCGTGTTTGACGCGGTCGCCAAGGTCGCCTTTGTAGCGGTTCAGGCGCAGGCCAAAGGCCACATTGTCGAAAATGCTCATCGAAAACGGGTTCGGCTGCTGGAACACCATGCCGATGTAACGGCGCACGACTACCGGGTCAACGCCCTTGCCGTACACGTCCTGGCCGAGGAAGTGCACGTGGCCTTCGAAACGGAAGCCCTTCACCAGGTCGTTCATGCGGTTGAGACTACGCAGCACCGTGGATTTGCCGCATCCGGACGGGCCGATGAAGCCGGTGATCTTGTTTTTCTCGATCGGCACATGGCTGTCACGCACCGCCATGAAGTTGCCGTAGAAAATCTTGTCCAGCTTGCAGTCCATGACCACAGGCGACTGGGTGATAAACGGAGCGGCTACTTGCGCAGTTGACATGTTCAAAATTCAGATGCTCCCGTTCTTAGTACTTGGGCTTGCCGAAAATACGGCTCACGATATTCACGACCAGCACGATCATCACCAGCACCAACGAAGCCGCCCAGGCAAGTTCGAGCTGGTTGTCGAACGGCATGCCGGAGAAGTTGTAAATCAGCACGGCCAGGGACGCCGTCGGATTCATCACTGCCAGGCTGCCGTCGTGGTAGATCCAGTAGTTGCTGAACAGCGCGGTGAACAACAGCGGTGCGGTTTCGCCGGCGGCGCGGGCCACGGCGAGCATGACGCCCGTGAGGATCGCGGGCATGCCGGTGGGCAAGACGATTTTCCAGATCACCTGCGAGCGGGTGCAGCCCATGCCGTAGGCGGCGTCCTTCATGATCTTGGGCACCATTTTCATCGACTCTTCAGCCGTGAGTACCACGATCGGCAGCATCAGCACGGCCAGCGCCACGCCACCGGCCGGGGCCGAGTATGTGCCGGTAGTCATCACCACCAGAGCGTAGGCGAACACACCCGCCAGGATCGATGGCAAGCCGGTGAGCATCTTGGCGGCAAAGCGCGAGGCGTTCGCCAGCTTGCTGTCCGGCCCCAACTCCGCGAGGAAAATCGCCGCCAGGATGCCGACCGGCACCGCGATGGCGGCGGCAATACCGACCATCACGAAGGTGCCGGCCATGGCATTGCCAAAACCGCCGCCAGTCTCGAAACCGGTAGGTGGCAATTCGGTGAACACTTCCAGGCTCAGGCGCGCACCGCCACGGGTGATCAGCATGTAGAGCACGGAAATCAGCGGCACGCTGGCCAGCAGCGCGCCGAACCACACCAGGGTGGTCAGCACCAGACTGCGCAGGGCACGGCCTTCGAACCGGCGCTGCAGGCTCGGCATCGCCGTCATAGGCGTAGAAAGGTCAGTCATTATTTAGTCCCCCGCTGGGCGTAGACCATGATCATCGAACCGATGATGTTCACCAGCAGCGTGATGAACATCAGCACCAGTGCGGCGTACATCAACACTTCGATCTCGTTGGGGCCGGCTTCGGGGAAGTTCAGCGCCAACAGGGCCGCCAGGGTGTTGGCCGGCGCAAACAGCGACAGCGAAATGTTGTTGGCGTTACCGACCAGCATGGCCAGCGCCATGGTTTCACCCAGGGCACGACCCAGGCCGAGCACCAGGGAACCGAAAATACCGGTCGCAGCGGACGGCACCATCACCTTGAGAATCGCTTCCCAGTGGGTAGTGCCCATGCCGTAGGCCGCTTGCTTGGTTTTCATAGGCACTGCGGTGAGGGCGTCCTGGGAAACGGCGGCGATGGTCGGCAGGATCATGATCGCCAGCACCAATGCAGCCGGTAACAGGCCAGGCCCGCTGAGGGACGTGCCGAAAAAAGGAATCCAGCCGAGTTCGCTGTTGAGCCACGCAGTGAGCGGGCGGATGGCCGGGATAACCACATAAATGCCCCACAGGCCGTAGACCACGCTGGGGATGGCGGCGAGCAATTCGACGATGGTGCGAAACACCGCTGCCAGTTTTGCCGGCAGGAAATCCTGGGTGAGAAAAATCGCCATGCTGACACCGAAAAAACCCGCGATCAGCAACGCAATAAGGGCGCTGTAAAGCGTGCCCCAAATAGCTGGCAGAATGCCGTACTTGCCTTGGTTAACGTCCCAGACACTGCCGAACAGCACGTCGAAACCGTGCTTTTCCATGCCGGGAAGTGCCTTGCGCCCTACTTCGAAGACCAGCGCGAACACCAGCGCCAGCACCAACACCACGCCTATGCGTGCAAGCGCACGGAAGGTACGGTCAACCAGGAAATCCTTCGTAGAGGGTGGCTGGCACGCAGAATCCGGGTTGACCGGTACGACAAAGGGTTTGTTCATTGGTTGATTCCGGAACAAGGGGGGATCGCTCCCGACATGGCTGACGGCCCATGCCGGGAGTGGCGTGGCGAGCCTTACTGGATGTTGGCGGAAGCTTTGCGCACTTGATCGACAACCGATGGAGGCAGTGGGATGTAGCCCATCGAGTCGGCGATTTTCTGACCTTCGGTCAGGCTGTACTCGACCATTTCACGCATGGCTTTGGCTTTGGCTGGGTTGCCGTTGTCCTTGCGGAAGATCATCCAGGTGTAGGAAGTGATCGGGTAGGACTTGGCGCCATCCGGATCCGGCAGCCAGGCCACCAGGCTTTCCGGCATTTTCACCGCAGCCAGGGCTTCGGCGCCGCTTTCGGCGTTCGGTACCACGTATTTGCCGGCCTTGTTCTGCAGCTGGGCAAAGTCAACCTTGGCCAGTTTGGCGAAGCCGTATTCGATGTAGCCGATCGCGCCTGGGGTCTGACGCACAGTGGCGGTCACACCATCGTTCTTCGGCGATTTGATGAACTTGTCACTGGCAGGCCAGTTGACGGTGTTGCCTTCGCCCAGGTCTTTCTGGAACTCAGGGTTGATCGCTGCCAAGTGCTTGGTGAATACCGCAGTGGTGCCGCTGGAGTCTGCACGCACGACCACAGTGATCGGCAGATCCGGCAGTTTCAGGCCTGGGTTGGCGGCAGCGATCTTCGGATCGTTCCACTTGGTGATCTTGCCCAGGAAGATGTTGGAGTAGACGTCGCGCGGCAACTTGAGCTCTTTAGGATTGCCCGGCAAGTTGAACGCCAGCACGATTTCACCCGCCGTCATCGGCAGCAGTTGCACGCCTTCGGCCACCTTGGCGATGTCTTCGTCTTTCATGGCCGAGTCGCTGGCGGCGAAATCGACGGTTTTATTCAGGAAGTCCTGTACACCCGCACCGCTACCCTTGGACTGGTAGTCAACGGTGACGCCCTCGCTCTTCTTGCTGAAATCCTTGAACCAGGTGAGGTAGATCGGCGCTGGGAAACTCGCACCGGAACCGGTCAGGCGGATGCTCTCGGCAGCAAACACCGAGGTGGCACTGAGAGAAACCGCAACGGCGAGTGCAGCAGACTTCATCAGACGTTTCATTCAGGAAAATCCTTGTGAATTACGGGCTGGGGAACTCTGCAACAATCTTGTTACGGTTTTATGAATGTGGAATGGCAAAACGCCTGGTTGTCCCCCTCTCCCGCCGCAATCCGGCAGTTTGACGTCATTGGTTCGTAACAATTTGAGACTAAGACGTTGCCACGGTCCACGTCCTCGATCGAAGGCGCCCTGCCCGCGCCGAATGACCGCGAACAGACCCAGTGGTACTTCCGGCGCTATGTCTCACACCCGCCAGCCGCCGGAGCTGATCGTGTCGCAGCTCTCCTGAATCAGCTCGCTCCCGCCATTACACGGGCGAGTTGCTCACCACCCGCAGCGCCAGGCCCTCATAGGCATCCAGCGTAATCGTAAACTCGCCCTGCGCCGTCAAGTCACCCTCGACCCGCTCATTGATGATGTCCACCACCATGCCCGCGCCAATATCCGGTAAATGCAGGATTTCGGTGATGGGCGTGGCACCGAAGTTCAACGCGGTGATTTGGATGCCTTTGCCGGCGGGCAACTCGTGGACCATCACCAGCAGCCCTGGGTTTTCCACTTCCGGCACCTGGATCTGGCGGCTGGCGGCGATGTCGTAGGCACGGCGCACCGCGAGGATTTTTTGCAGCTGCGAGGCAAACGACTCGGGGTCCTGCAATTGGCTATTGAGGCTGCCATACAGGCTTTTCGAGCGCGGCATCTGGCCTGCGGACAATTCGGCGTCCGGGTTCAAATCCACCAGGTCATAAGCCCCGCGATGAATCCAGCGCGTATCGCCGTCCTGCATCAAGTGTTCGACCTCTTCGGCCGCCAGCGGCAGCGCACCCACCAGGTCCCAGCCCGACAAGGCAAACACCCCCGGCTGCATGGCGTTGTACATCACCAGCAGCAAATGGATCTGGCGAATCTGCTGGATATCCGCTTGGGTGATGGCGTCCAGGTCTCGGATGCCCAATGCCGCCGTGATGATGCTGGCGGTGGTGCAGGACACACCGTTGGTGACGAACTTGAGGTTGTACGGTGCCTGTTCGCCCGTCAATCGCTCATACATCTGCTCACGGATATGCTCGCGCAGGATATTCCCGGGAAAGGTCTGGCCCTGGTACAGGAACGTGTCATGGGCATGCAAAGTCCAGAAGTGCACCAGTTCCAGGGTCAGCTCATCGTGGTTCTGCAACGCGTGGATCAGTGAGCCGGGGTCGATGCCCTGGCGGTGCATTTCGCGCAGCATCAGGCGCAGAAACTCGGCATCGCCCATCAGCAACGCGTGCTGGTAAGCGGGACGGGTGATGAAGTCATAGGACAGGTCGGCACCGCCGTGGGACATGGACGCAATGTCATCCACGGTGAGGTTCAACTCCTGGAAACTGAAACCGCCCGCCTTGCGAATCGCCCCGCCCAGCAACTGGTTGCCGGTGATCGACAGCGGATGGCTTTCGGACCAGGCCGTACCGTCCAGCTTGCGCTCCACGCCGAGGAAACCGTTGGCGTCCAGGCGCAGGATCTTCGCGCCCATCACATCGATGGCATGCAAAGCGTCGCCGATGATCATCTGCTGCGCGGCAAAGGTCGGGTCCAGCCAGTTCAGCGATGGCTGGCCTTCCTTGAAGTAATGCAGGTACACCCAGCGACGCGGCTTGCCATCCACGCCCAGCACCACGTCCGTGGCGCTCCAGTCGGTTTCCTTGACGCCGGGCTCGAAGAAGATCACCCGCTGCAACTGGCCGACGATGTAGTGTTTGTCGCGCAAGGCGTCGACCTGCGCCGGGCTGAGGTTCTGCGCATCGCGCCCTTCGGCAACGTCGGGCAGCAACGACCAGTCTTCTTCGCGGATTTCCACCATGTGGTACAGGCCGGGATAGTCCTCGTAGGCCATCTCGGCCAGGCGGAAGTCCGCACCCTTGCCGGTGTGGGACGGGATCACATCGTCGATGATCACCGCATTGTGCGCTGCGGCCATGCGTGTCAACGCCTGCAACTGCGCCTCGGTGCCCAGCTGCGGGTCGATCTCGAAACTGATGCGGTCGAAGTTGCCGTCGATGGTCGGCGTGTGCTGCATGCCATTCAGGCCACCGGACTTCTTCAACGGGCCGTTATGGATGCCCTGGATGCCAATCTTCGACAGCGCATGCCACAGCGCCTCATCCCCCAGCGCCTCCAGCACCGTGCCGCCTTCCCGGGTCACAATTGATGCCGGGTACGCGGTAAACCATACCGACGACAGCGCCGAAGCGTCCCGGGGCCGGGTCTGCGCGTAAGGCTGCTGCCACAACCGGCCCTGGCCCGAATAGAGCTTGGCGCGCTGGCGGGCCGCGTGCAGCATCGATTGGTCCACCAGCCAGTTCACATGGTTGTTTTCAGCCGCGGTCATAAGCCTGTTACCTGTTGTCGTGAATGAGCCCGACGCGGAGGTATCAGGTATCGATAACACCGGTCGTAGTCATATGAGGCGTATGGGCGCTATTCGTTGCATCGAATTCAAGGTTACGTCGCTCAAAACGTTCAGCTTCAGGCGGACTGGCGTTCATTTTGACAATGTTACTAATTTCCTCCGTGTAAGGCAGGAAGGTGGAAGCAACAAGCATTCCCCAGCGCACGTCGGGGACGTTGTTCAAGATATCAATCGATTTCAGGGTAGTGGTAGACAGCAACAGCTTGAGCGTGTCATTGCGTAGTACTTTGTCCTGAAGCAAGTATCGTTGTAGTTCGTGATGGTGCTCGGGATGAAGAGTCCATAGCGTGTCGGCCAGGACTTCTGCATGACGCTCAAGGAAAGTGGTCAAAATCCCCTTTTCGGGCTTTTTACTGAACTTATCATTGAGCGGTGCGAAAATACTTCGGCGAAAGTTGCTGGATGGAGGGATAGCTCGAAAATACGTCCAGACTGCCTGAGATTTGTCACTGATCCTTTCAGCATCTAATAAAAGCGACCAGATAGCTTCGGGCGTGCTTTCAAGTGCTATCAATTGACACTTCGTGTATTCAAGCAATGAAGCAACCTGATCAGGCTTGTCTGCCCCTGCGGTAAGCAATTTTGTCAGCGACTCAGCGGATTCATCCAACACAACGCTCTGGCTGAGCAACTCCTTAATGAGTATATGCGGGGCGTGATCCAACAGCTTGTCTATACCGCCCAATTCCAGGGCCAATAGTCGGCGGTAGGTGATCAGTTCGTCATTGCCTGACGCTGTTTCAAACGTTGAACAAATCAGGCGAAGCATATTCAGTCGAGGTTCGACAAACCCCAGACTCACTAACTGCTTGAGGTCATCTGCGCGGGTTGTATCGCTGAGGTTATGAAACAGCACAGGTTGTTCATGCAACCACTTCCAGGCACCTTCGCCCTGTGCGAGAAGCGGAACCAAATCGGCAACTTCCGGCAATCCTTGAACACTGTGCAGAACGCCCCTGTCGCCTTCTTCCAGCACAGCGACCTGCTCAGGAGTCAAGCTGCTGAAGATCGCGCAGAGCAAGGCCTGCCTTGGCCCGCTCTGCACAGATATCACCAGTCGTTCTAAAAGCGTGGGATCTATCTCGTAGATAGACTGAATCAGGGCGGTTGCATGTGAGCTCGGCAAAAGTGAATCGACCATCTCGGCAAAACGGTCCATGCATTGAGGCGCCGCGTTAAGGATCGTAGCGAGTTTTCCCGCGTGGGGCCCTTCATCCGAAGCGCTGCGTTGACTGCAGAGGTACTCGACCAATCCTGAGATCAGACCGCGCCCTTCTTCCAGGGAATCATGCTCAAGTTTGCCAAGCACCCTCGCAGGATCGTTGACGACAGTCATTACCTGCGGAGACTCGCCTCGGCGTAAGGCCAGGATCAGATTCTTGTCATCTTGCGTCAGCGCGCCTTCATAAAAGAAGCTCAGGTAATCGTGGTAATCGGTATCGAAAAAACCATCACGCATCAAATCAATCACGGCTTCAAGTCCAGTCAGCTTCTGGGCTACAACATCGCCGTACGCTTGACTTGCGGCAACTTTGAACGTCATTCGCTTGGTCAGTACATGCTTAGTTCTGAGCGGTTCGATTTCCCGCTCTAGAACCTCTGGTGCCATGTCCGCGTTGCGGTCCTGGAGGTAACGGATATTGAATTCGATACTACCTACTTGCTCAGCTCGCCACGCAGGAAACGCGGTGAATATCGAGTAGATATTCCCTCTGCGCTTGATCAGTTCGGCAAAAGCTTCCGGGTACAAATTGCGCACGACCACCATCGCAAACAGCTTGTTTGCGTCAAGAACCACGCCACGACCGCCGAGCAGGCTGGAGAAGATGTCAAACTCATTGACGATGTTCTTGATTAACCTCATCTCATCAATGTAGTCGCACACCGTCTCGATCAACCCGCGATCAAGGCGCCCTATCACGGGTTTAAAGCGCTCTGCTTTCAACAAGTCCATCATCTTTTCTCCGGAGTTTTCCGAGCTGACGACGGGAATTACAGGAATGACCAGGTCGAAGAACTTAGTCTTCTCACCCACTGAGAACAACTCATCGCGGATGGCATAGATGAAATGCACGGGACGTCTGATTTGCGGGGACTGTCTGATCGTGAAATTGATTTCCCGCAACCGGAAAAACACATCCTGGATACCGAACCGATCGAGATCCTCAATCACCACCACGTCGATATCGCTGCGTTCAAAACAGTAGATGATTTCGTCGACGTACTTGTGCAGTACGGACCCATGATGAGTCGCTTCCAGCTTTCCGCCTTTGAGCGTCAGCCCATCGATGCTGAAGAGCGAAAGGTACTTCAACACAGAATGAAGAATGTACAGGCTCGACGCACCCGCAAAAATCAGAGCGATCCAGTCGGGTAAGCGCATGAGTGCTGGAACAAGCCAAGCCGGGTCGATTTTCGGGAGCATGTTGACAGAGGGAAGGTATATCCGCAGAACGCTGACGATCAGCAATGCGAAGAACACCGTGTGCAGCGTGATACTGGAATTGGAGGCTTGTACGATGCGTTTCAATCGCGTTTTCGGCAGTTTTCCCGCAGGGACGGCATACAACAGTTGCTGGACGATTGTTTCTTCAATGCGCGACATCAGATCGGCTTCTGCTTTGTCCCCTACCGGACTTTCCTTCGTGAAGGTCGCTAGTGAAACCAGAACATGCTTGTACTCTGGGTGGCGATCAAAAAAGGTTCTGATGACACTACTCTTGCCTGCACCGTACCCGCCGGTAAGCGCAATATTACGAACTTGGTCATTTCGCAGCGCGTGCAGAAACACACTCTCATAGCGATCTGCCTGGCCGCCCTCAAGCAATGCAGGCGTCAGTGGTTCAAAAGCGCCTTCACTTTCGGGAATTGCCTTATCGGCTTTCCAGGATTTAAGAAAGGCATTGAAACTGCGTTTGAACCTGCAAACTAATCCTTGAGTCACTGAATCGTCCTGTTTTCCAATCAACGGTGCCGTGCGAATGCGCGCCATAATAGCTTATTGCCACCCAGCAGTCCCGCCCTGTTCCTTGAACGCAAAGCACCTATCCCAAATAGCGAGCCGTTAGATGGATTGCTCGCCCGCGGGCGCCGTCGCCTGCCGATACTGCCTCGGCGTAAACCCCGTCGAGGCCTTGAACTGCCGAGTGAACGCGCTGTGGTCGGTGTACCCGCACTGCAGCGCGACCTCGGTGATCGGCAGGTCGCTGTGCAATAACCGATGGGCGTGTTCCAGCCGCACTTTCTGGATCATCTGCCGGGGGGTGAGGTGGAACACGCGCTTGCAGTAACGCTCCAGCTGCGCCACGGAAATCCCGGCGATGCGCGTCAACTCACCGAGGGTGACGCGGCGGTTGAAGTGCGTGCGGATATGCGCGTCCACGGCGGCCAGGCGTTGGTAGGCGGGGTGGCTTTCGCTGGCGGTTTGCAGGTCGACCGAGATGCCGGCCAGGCCGATGATCGCGCCCATGTGGTTGTACAGCGGCCACTTGTGGGTCAGGCACCAGCCGGGTTCCCGGGTGCCATACAGGTGCAGTTCGAGCTGGTCTTCCAGCACAAAGCCCTGTTCCAGCACGCGCCGGTCCTGCTCGGTGTAACCCGGCCCCAGTTGTGCGGGGAACACTTGTGCGCTGGTCTTGCCCAGCAGCGGTTGCAGCTGCTTGAGGCCGCAGCGGTGCACCAGGGTGCGGTTGGCGAGGACGTAGCGGGCCTGGGTGTCCTTGATGAAAATCGCCGCATTGGGGATCACATCCAGCATCGGCAAGAGCTGCACCACGCCGGCCAGGAGCTGCTCGATGCTGTGGGGCCGATTCGCCTCATTCCCTTGGCACAGGGCCGCAAACGCAGTCTGCAACATGACTTTCGATCCCCGTTGAGTGCCTCGACGCACGCAGATTGCCCGATGCCCGGCGCCCTGTCGAGCCACGAAAACTGTGCCGATTTCGTCATCGATGTCGGCAAAAAACATCAATCGCGCCGCCGCCTGTGAGTTCACTGTATGGCCACTGCATGCCTATCCAATAACTCACAAGAAGGCGACGCTATGTCAGGTCAAGGCAAGTTCAAGAAACAACTTTCATTGATGGACCTCACTTTTATCGGGCTGGGGGCCATCTTCGGTTCGGGTTGGTTGTTCGCAGCCAGTCATGTGTCGGCCATTGCCGGCCCGGCAGGGATCATCTCCTGGCTCATTGGCGGGTTCGCGGTGTTGCTGCTGGGCATTGTGTACTGCGAGTTGGGCGCCGCACTCCCCCGCGCCGGTGGCGTGGTGCGCTATCCGGTCTACTCCCATGGCCCGTTGCTGGGCTACCTGATGGGCTTTATCACGCTCATCGCGTTTTCCAGCCTGGTCGCCATCGAAGTGGTCGCCTCGCGCCAATACGCGGCGGCCTGGTTTCCCGAGCTGACCAAGGTCGGTTCCAGCGACCCGACCACCCTCGGTTGGCTGGTGCAGTTCGCCCTGCTCTGTGTTTTTTTCGTGCTCAATTACCGCAGTGTGAAAACCTTCGCCATCGCCAATAACCTGGTCAGCGTGTTCAAGTTCATCGTGCCGTTGCTGGTGATCGGTGTGCTGTTCACCTTCTTCAAACCGGCGAACTTTCAGGTGCAGGGCTTCGCGCCGTTCGGCCTGTCCGGGATCGAGATGGCGGTGTCGGCCGGCGGGGTGATTTTTGCCTACCTGGGGCTGACTCCGATCATCTCGGTGGCCAGTGAAGTAAAAAACCCGCAGCGCACGATTCCGATTGCGTTGATTCTTTCGGTGTTGCTGTCGACTGCCATCTACGTGTTGCTGCAAACCGCATTCCTCGGTGGCGTACCCACGCAGATGCTCGCCAACGGCTGGGCCGGGATCAGCAAGGAACTGGCGCTGCCTTACCGGGATATCGCCCTGGCACTGGGCGTGGGCTGGCTGGCCTACCTGGTGGTGGCGGATGCGGTGAGGCTGCGGCAACATCTACATGAACGCCACGCCGCGGGTGGTGTATGGCTGGGCGCAGACCGGCACGTTCTTCAAGATCTTCACGCGTATCGACGAGAAGTCCGGTATTCCGCGTCCGGCGCTGTGGCTGACGTTTGGCTTGTCGGTGTTCTGGACCCTGCCATTCCCGTCCTGGGAAGCGTTGATCAATGTGGTGTCCGCCGCGTTGATCCTCAGCTACGCGGTGGCCCCGGTGACCGTCGCCGCACTGCGCCGTAACGCACCGCAGGTGGCGCGGCCGTTCCGGGTCAAGGGCATGGCCGTGCTCGGTCCGCTGTCGTTCATCATCGCTGCGCTGATCGTGTACTGGTCCGGCTGGGGCACGGTGTCCTGGCTGCTCGGCCTGCAAATCCTGATGTTCGTGGTGTACCTGCTGTGCGCGCGCTGGGTACCGACCGCGCACCTCAACCTCAAGCAACAGGTGCGCTCGTCTGCCTGGCTGATCGGCTTCTACGCAGTGACCATCCTGCTGTCCAAGCTCGGCAGTTTTGGTGGCATCGGTGCGATCGGCCATCCGCTCGACACCATTGTGGTCGCGGCTTGCGCACTCGGCATTTACTACTGGGGCGCCGCCACTGGCGTGCCAGCTCACTTGGTTCGGCTGGAACACGAAGCCGATGAAAGCGAAGCGGTTGACGAGCCTCGCGCCCCGCTGATGCCCGCGACCTACTGATTCAGGAGCGTTTTATGAAGCGACTGCATGTGATCGACTCCCACACCGGCGGCGAACCGACGCGGCTGGTCATGAGCGGTTTTCCGGCGCTGGAGGGCGTCACGATTGCCGATCAGCTGCACCACCTGCGCACCGAGCACGACCAATGGCGCCGCGCCTGCATCCTGGAGCCACGTGGCAATGATGTGCTGGTCGGTGCGCTGTACTGCGCGCCGGTCACGCCGGGCGCCATCTGCGGAGTGATCTTCTTCAACAACGCTGGCTACCTGGGCATGTGTGGTCACGGCACCATTGGCCTGGTCGCGTCCCTGCATCACTTGGGTCGCATCGCGCCAGGCGTGCACACGATCGATACCCCCGTCGGGCCGGTCGCGGCTACCCTGCATGAAGACGGCGCGGTGACCTTGCGCAATGTTCCTGCCTACCGCTATCGCGAGCAGATCGCAGTGCTCGTGCCCGGTCACGGCATAGTCCATGGCGATATCGCCTGGGGCGGCAACTGGTTTTTCCTGGTGTCGGAGCATGGCCAGCGCCTGCAGATGGACAACGTCGACGCCCTCACCGACTACACCTGGGCAATGCTCAAGGCCCTTGAAGACCAGGGCATCCACGGCGCCGACGGTGCACTGATCGACCACGTCGAACTGTTCGCCGACGACGACCACGCCGACAGCCGCAATTTCGTGATGTGCCCCGGCAAAGCCTACGACCGCTCGCCCTGCGGCACCGGCACCAGCGCCAAGCTGGCCTGCCTGGCCGCCGATGGAAAACTCGCGCCCGGCGAAACCTGGGTGCAAGCCAGCATTACCGGCAGCCAATTCGAAGGTCGCTACGAATGGGACGGCGAACGCGTGCGCCCCTTCATCACCGGCCGTGCCCACATGACCGCCGACAGCACCTTGCTGATCGACCCGCAAGACCCTTTTGCCTGGGGCATCTGAGCCCTCCCCCGACTGGAAACTGGAGTGATAAAAATGAGTGACAACATCTTCACCGGCTGCATCCCTGCCCTGATGACCCCGTGCACCGCCGAACGCAAGCCGGACTTCGACGCCCTGGTCACCAAGGGCCGCGAGCTGATCGATATCGGCATGAGCGCCGTGGTGTACTGCGGCTCCATGGGTGACTGGCCGTTGCTCACCGAAGCCGAACGCCAGGAAGGCGTGGCACGGCTGGTGGCGGCCGGTGTGCCGACCATCGTCGGCACCGGCGCGGTGAACAGCCGTGAAGCCGTGGCCCATGCGGCCCACGCCGCCAAGGTCGGTGCCCATGGCTTGATGGTGATTCCGCGTGTGCTGTCCCGGGGTGCCTCCGCCACTGCACAAAAGGCGCACTTCTCGGCGATCCTCAAGGCCGCGCCCAACCTGCCCGCGGTGATCTACAACAGCCCCTACTACGGCTTCGCGACCCGCGCCGAGCTGTTCTTCGAACTGCGCCGCGAGCACCCGAACCTGATCGGTTTCAAGGAATTCGGCGGCGGTGCCGACCTGCGCTACGCCGCCGAACACATCACCTCCCAGGACGACAACGTGACCCTCATGGTGGGTGTCGACACCCAGGTGGTGCACGGTTTCGTCAACTGCAATGCCACCGGCGCCATCACCGGCATCGGCAACGCGCTGCCTCGGGAAGTGCTGCAACTGGTGGCCCTGAGTAAAAAAGCTGCCAAGGGCGATGCCAAGGCCCGTCGCCAGGCGCGTGAGCTGGAGGCCGCGCTGGCGGTGCTGTCGTCCTTCGACGAGGGCTGCGACCTGGTGCTGTATTACAAGCACTTGATGGTGTTGAACGGTGACCAAGGCTACGCCCTGCACTTCAACGAAACCGACGCCCTCAGCGATGCCCAGCGTCGTTACGCAGAGCACCAGTACGCCCTGTTCCACCAGTGGTACGCCAACTGGTCGGCGGAACAGAACGTCGCCTGACCCTTCGCGCGCCGCTGCGACGCTCGCAGCGGCCAACCTTCTTTTATCCAGGAAATCCCCATGACTCTGACGGGCAAGATGCTGATCGGTCAGCACGCCACTGCCGGCAATCGCGAAGCAATCCAGGCGATCAACCCCGCCACCGATACCACCTTGGAACCGGCCTACCTCGGCGGCAACGGTGAGCATGTCGCGCAGGCCTGCGCCTTGGCGTGGGCGGCATTCGATGTCTATCGCGAAACCTCTTTGGAAGTGCGCGCCACGTTCCTTGAGACCATCGCCGCGCACATCGAGGCCCTGGGCGATGAGTTGATCGACCGCGCCGTCGCCGAAACCGGCCTGCCTCGCCCACGCATCCAGGGCGAACGAGGGCGCACCTGCGGGCAACTGCGCACCTTCGCCCGCACCGTGCGTGCCGGGGAATGGCTGGATGTGCGGGTCGATCACGCACAACCGCAACGCCAACCCCTGCCTCGCCCAGACCTGCGCCAACGCCATATCGCGGTGGGCCCGGTCGCGGTGTTTGGCGCCAGCAACTTTCCACTGGCATTTTCCGTGGCCGGCGGGGACACCGCCTCTGCGCTGGCTGCCGGTTGCCCGGTCGTCGTCAAGGCCCACGGCGCGCACCCGGGCACCAGTGAACTGGTGGGGCGTGCGGTGGCGCAGGCGGTCAAGGCGTGCGGTCTGCCGGAAGGTGTGTTTTCACTGTTGTACGGTTCGGGCCGTGAGGTGGGCATTGCGTTGGTGACCGATCCGCGCATCAAGGCCGTCGGATTTACCGGCTCGCGCAGCGGTGGCCTTGCGTTGATCCAGGCAGCGCAGGCACGGCCGGAGCCGATTCCGGTCTACGCGGAGATGAGTTCGATCAACCCGGTGTACCTGTTTCCGGCAGCGTTGGCAGCCAGGGCTGAAGCACTGGCCCAGGGTTTTGTGGCGTCGTTGACCCAGGGCGCGGGGCAGTTCTGCACCAATCCAGGGTTAGTGATTGCAGTACAAGGGCCTGCCCTGGATCGCTTCATCAGTACCGCCAGTGGGTTACTGCCGAACTGTGCGGCTCAAACAATGCTGACACCCGGCATCGCCAGTGCCTACATGTCAGGCATAGACACACTGACGGGACACGCCGAGGTCGTCGCACAGGGTTCGGCGACTGAAGGTCCCAACCAGGGCCAGGCCCACCTGTTCGTGACCCAGGCAACTGCGTTCTTGAGCAACGAACACCTGCAAGCCGAAGTCTTCGGTGCGGCTTCATTGGTTGTGGTGTGCGCGAATAACGAAGAAGTGCGCCGGGTATCCGAACACCTGGAAGGCCAACTCACCGCCACGCTGCACATGGATGACGACGATGTGCCAAGCGCCAGGGCCCTGCTGCCGGTGCTGGAGCGCAAGGCTGGCCGCCTGCTGGTCAATGGCTGGCCGACTGGCGTTGAGGTGTGTGACGCCATGGTCCACGGCGGCCCCTTCCCCGCCACCTCGGATTCGCGCAGCACTTCGGTGGGCACGGCGGCCATCCAGCGGTTCTTGCGCCCCGTGTGCTATCACGACTTCCCCGACGCGTTGTTGCCGGATGCGCTCCAACAGGGCAATCCGTTGCGGCTGCGGCGTTTGCTTGACGGCCAGAGAGAGGCATAGGCCATGTCCGATCCCGATATCGTCGTAGTCGGCGCCGGCATTATCGGCGTCGCCTGCGCCCTGCAACTGGCGCGTCAGGGCCGGCACGTGGTGGTGGTCGATCAACAGGAACCCGGCATGGGCGCGTCCTATGGCAACGCCGGGCACCTGGCGACCGAACAGGTGTTCCCGATTGCCGACGTGTCGATCCTCAAGCGCTTGCCCGGCATGCTGCTGGACCCCATGGGCCCGCTGCGCCTGGATTGGAAATACCTGCCGCGCGCCCTGCCCTGGTTTGCGCGGCTGCTGTTGAACCTGCGTCCGGCGCGCTATCAGCGTACCGTCGCGGGTATTCGTGCGCTTAACGAAGGCAGCCTGGGCGCCTGGCAGCGCCTGCTGACCAGCATCGGACGCGCGCACCTGCTGCGTGAAGACGGGTCATTGTTGGTGTACGAACGAGCGGACTCACGCGACGCCCTCCGGGCCTTGCAGCAGCGCATGCAAGCGCAGCAGGTGCCCGTGACGTTCTGGACCGCCGATGCCATACGCCAGGCTGCGCCGCAGTTGAGCGAGCACATCCAGGGCGGGTTGTTTTTTCCGGGCACCGGTCACTTCCTCGACCCGTTCCAGGTGGTGTGCGAACTGGTCGACGCCGCCAAGGCCAGTGGCGTGCAGTTCCTCAAGCGCCAGGTACTGGATGGGCGGCTTGACCAACACGGCGTCTCCCTCACCACCGCTCAGGGCCCCCTGAGCGCACGCCAGGTGCTGATTGCCTGCGGCGCCCACTCAGCCAGATTGACCGCTGCCCTGACCGGCAAAAAAGTCCCGCTGGACACGGAACGCGGCTATCACCTGATGCTGCCCCACGAGCCTCATCGCCTGCCGTTTGCCGTCACTTCCCTGGAACGAAAATTCATCATGACCCCCATGACCGACGGCCTGCGCCTGGCCGGTACAGTGGAGTTCGCCGGCCTTGACCGCCCGGCGAATATGCAGCGTGCCTGGCAGTTGCATCGGTTGAGCAAGGGGTTGTTTCACGATGACCTCAGCGCAGAGGGTGCGACACCGTGGATGGGGTTTCGGCCGTCGCTGCCGGACTCGTTGCCGGTGATTGACCGGGTGTGTGACGGGAAGGTGCTGCTTGCGTTCGGGCACCAGCATCTGGGGTTGACGCAGGCGGCGGTGACGGCGGAGATGATTGGGGAGTTGGCGAGCAAGGGTCAAACTCCGTTATTCACGCCTTATCGTCTGGACCGATTCTGACCAACGCGTTTTTTGCGGTGAGTTGCCTGTTGTGGCGAGCGGGCTTGCCCCGCGTTGGGCTGCGCAGCGGCCCCAATAGAAAACACCGCGGCCTGTCAGACAGCACGCGGTGTTCGTTTTTAGGGCTGCTGCGCAGCCCAACGCGGGGCAAGCCCGCTCGCCACAGCTAGTCCGCTGGTCACACAAGCGGGGGGCTTAATCATGGGGTTTGAGCAGCCGTGCCGTAGAGTGCATCAGCCATTTCCTCAATTTCATCACGCATACAAAGCTTGTCCAGCCAACCCGTCGGGATGCCTTGCACGCCGTAATATGCACCCGCCAACTGACCAACGATGGCGGCAGTAGTGTCAGCGTCGTCACCCAGGTTCGCGGCAGCCAACACCGCGTCGGCGAAGCTGTCAGTATGTTTTACGCACCACAGCGCCGCCTCCAATGACGCCACGGCGTAACCGGAACCCGTTATCTGCGCACGGGTCTTGTTGCAATACTCCCCCTGGGCAATCGCTACGACTTTGGGCGCAGAAAGACCCGCGCAAGAGATATTCAACAGGTGCACCTTTGTTGCTCCACTCAACGCGATACCGATGGCTCTCGCCAACACCACGCAACACTCGATTGCCTCTTGGGCTCCGTGAGTCGTACGGGAGCTTTCTCGGGAAAAGTCATCAACGCTTTTCAGGTTTGGAAAGTAAAACAGCACCAGCGGCGCGAGGCGCATCATCGAACCGTTGCCTGCGGAAAAAGGCTCTGTTGAACCTGCAAAGGGATCACCTTGCGACTCAAACGCCGTGAGCGCCGTGCGCACGGTCATGCCTATATCAAAGCAATCACCGGTAGAGCTCAGGTAGCCCCACTTCCACCAGTTCAGGTATCGCCCCATCTGGTCAGCTGCATCAAAACCACCTTTACGCAACAAGCTTTCCGCAAGGCACAACGCCATCGAGGTGTCGTCCGTCCATTGGCCCGCTTTCAGTTTGAACGGTCCTCCTCCAACCATGTCAGTGACCGGTGTGAATGTGCCGCGAGGCATGAATTCAACAGTGGTACCCACTGCGTCGCCACAGGCCAAGCCCAGCAGGCTGCCGCGGTAACGATCCAAAAGCGTGAGAGACATTTGTCATCCTTGAAAGAGAGTGAGTCAGTCAGCACTTTACTTGACCAACCGCTTCTCCTTCGAGGGGCGATAGCCGAAATACGAGCTATAGCACTTGCTGAAATGGCTCGGCGACACGAACCCACATGCCACCAGCACCTCCACCTGCGACAACTCGGTGTGCTGCAACAGCCGCCGCGCCTCGGTCACGCGCAGTTCCATGTAGTACCGCTGCGGGGTGGTGCCCAGTTGTTCCTTGAACAAGCGCTCCAACTGGCGCCGCGAGCGGCCGGCGTAGACCGCCAGTTGGTCCAGCTCCAAAGGTTCTTCGAGGTTGGCGTCCATCAGTTTCACCACTTCACGCAACGGCGCACTGACGCTGACGTTTTCGGTGGGTTTGATGCGGCGGTAGCGGGACTCTTCGAAGGCCAGGATGTCTTCGATGCCTTCGACGAGTGCCTTGTCATGCAGGCCCTTGATCCAGTCCAGCGCCATATGGAAGGCACCGGACGGGCTGGAAGCGGTGAGGCGGTCGCGGTCGATCACGTAGGGTTCGCTGGTGACGTGGGTCGCCTTGGAGACTTCCGCCAGCGCCGGACGGTGTTCGGGGTGGATGGCGCAGCGATAGCCTTGCAGCAGGCCGGCACGGCCGAGGAACCAGGCGCCGTTCCACAGCCCTGCAAGGCTGATGCCCTGTTCGGCGGCGGTGTGCAGCAGCTGGATGAAGGCTTCGCCGGCCTTGAGTTCGGTACGGAAACCACCACAGATCACCAGCAGGTCCAGGTCGTGCAATGCTCCGGCATCCAGGCGCGCATCGGGGCGTATCACCAGGCCCAGGTCGCTGATGACTTCGCCATCGTCACAGCCGAAGGTGCGTGAGGCGAACAGGTCGGGGCGCAGCAGGTTGGCGGTGACAAAGGTGTCGAGGGTCTGGGTGAACGCCGGCAGGGAGAAATGTTCAAGCAACAGGAAGCCGACGCGGGTGACCGACGCCGGCTGTTGGGTTTCGTTGAGGTAGCGCAGGTTCTTGCCTTTCATGCCACCGCTGAATTGACGTCTTTGCATCGAGGGTTGGCCCACTCTTATTGTTGAGGTCTTTGAAAAACCGGCCATTAAGGGCGAACACTGTAGCTGTGGCGAGCGGGCTTGTCCCGCGTTGGGTTGCGAAGCGAGCCTGGATTGAGGAATGCGCTGAGTCAGGCACTCTTTGGCCGCTGGTTTTGGGGCTGTTTCACAGCCCAACGTGGGACAAGCCCGCTCGCCACAGCGTACTTATCGTTTGATGTCCGGCGCTGATCCTGAAACAGCCACACGCGCTGAAAGCCCCCGGCTGAACAGCGGCAAGCGCATCTGATACGGTTTTTTCTTTGCTATCTGCGTCTGTATCGAAACGCCGTCTGGGCGGACAATGGCCCCATCCCCACTCCCTTCCCTTCGGAGGCCTTATGACCAAGATGGCACTTTTCCTGTTCGGCTTTTTGGTACTGACCATCGGCATCGGCCTGCTCGCGACCATCTCGCCGGTCTGACGCTCAGCCGGCAAACAGCATCGGGTACAGCGACAGCACCAGCAACCCGGCCATCGTCCAGTTGAACAGGCGCAACCAGCGCGGCTCACGCAGCACATTGCGCAAGCCGCTGCCACATCCGACCCATACACACACACACTGGGCAGGTTGACCACGGCGAACACCAGCGCGATCACCAGCACATTGGTGACGTAACCTTCGGCCGGCGTGTAGGTGGTGATTGCGCCCAGCGCCATGATCCAGGCCTTGGGGTTCACCCACTGGAACGCCGCCGCGCCGAGGAAAGTCATGGGTTTGCCCTGTTCATCAGGGCTGTCGGACATGCCGCCCGCCGTCGCGATCTTCCACGCCAGGTACAGCAAGTACGCAGCCCCCACGTAGCGCAACACCGTGTAGGCCCACGGGAACACCTTGAACACTTCGCCCAGCCCCAGCCCCACCGAAATCACCAGCAGCATGAAACCGATGCTGATCCCCAATGCATGGGGCATCGAGCGGCGAAAACCGAAGTTCACCCCCGAGGCGAGCAGCATGGTGTTATTGGGCCCGGGCGTGATCGAGGACACGAAGGCAAACAGCACAAAGGCGGACAACAGGCTGGTAGACATGAACATGAAGCGGCATCCAAACGGCAGTGATATGCCTGCGACAGTAGAGGGTTATCGACCGCCCTGCCCCGTACAGCCATGGCGGGATTGAGGCATACACTTTTTTGCCGTGGTTTTCACAAACCTTTCACAGACAAGCGCCTAGGGTGGCCTCAGCTCCTAATGAACATCCCTTTAGCCCGCGCTCCCCACGCGGGCTTTTCTTTGCCTGGGCTATCGTGTAACCCGTTGGCAAGGGACAGTACAACGCACTGTTTTAGTTCTGCGGCCGTTGTTTGGTCGAATCCAGCTCGGCTTTTTTACCCGTGGAAATCTCGGTGATCTGCGCAGACTTGGCAATCGCGAAATCGAACGTGTCTTGCATCTTCGCAATCGCGTCGGTCGACGTACCGTTCAATCCACCGTTGGCGGCCCAATCGAAGTTCCACACGCCGGAGAGGTTATCGGCGCCCGGCACATCGTGGGTTTCGATGGCGGTGAAGACGTCGGGATGACGCTCCATGTACTTGGCCGCATCGCAGACTTCGGCCGGCACCTTGCCCGAGGCGTTGTTGGCCAGTTGGGTCAGTTCCTGCTTGGTAATGGCCGACTTGCCGGTCTGGCGCATGTAGTCGGCAATCACTTTGCTGGACTTGGCGATGTTCAACTTGTCATCGAACACCGACGGTGACGCTTTAGGCGTGTTTGCCCCGCTGCCGGCGGGCGTTACGGTGGTAGACATCGGCGCTGCTCCCCTGATGGTACGAATGAAATCGTCGTGCTGACGATAGCCAGGAGCAGACGTTAGCATGGGCAATGGGCCATTAATCTGTGCTTCACAACAATTCACAAGGCCATGGTCTGCGGCTTCTGTGAAAGCCTGCCAATCCATTACCATGAACCTGTATTCATGCCGATTAATTGCCAGCCGCCGACCCGGACCCAGTCATGAGAGATCTACCGCCCACCGCCACGCTGCGAGCTTTCGAAGTAGCGACCCGGCATGCGACGTTCACATCGGCTTCAGAAGAGTTGCATGTGACCCAGAGCGCCGTCAGCCACCAACTCAAGCACCTCGAAGACCTGTGGGGCCTGCAGCTGTTCCAGCGCGGCAAGGCGTTGCGGCTGACCCCGGCCGGGGCCGCACTGGCGCCCATCGTGCGCGAGTTTTTCATGAACCTTGAGGCCACCCTGGCTGACCTGCGGGAACAAAAAGGCCGGGTTCGCCTGAAGGTCAGCACCACCTATTCGTTTGCCTTGAAATGGCTGCTGCCCAGGTTGCCCAGCCTGTCGCAGCAACATCCGGAAATCCTGATCACGCTGGAGACCAGCGACAAGGCCATCAAGTTCTCCAGCTCAGACCCGGATGTGGCCATCCGGCTGGGCAACGGCAATTATCCCGGCCTGCACTCGGAATTCATGCTCCGCGAGCAGATCTTCCCGGTGGCCAGCCCGGATCTGCTCAACCGTTTCGGCGCGCCCCACGAGCCCGCTGAGCTGCTGCGTTACCCGTTGCTGACGCGCGACGGCGCAGACCTGGTGCCCAAGTGGGACGCCTGGTTCGAGCATATCGGCGTCAGCATTGCACCCCTCAAGGAAAGCGTCAGGTTCGCTGACACCAACATGACCATCGAGGCGGCGCTGCTGGGCCAAGGTATTGCGCTGGCGCGGAGCGGCCATGTTGAAGCTGAAATCAACGACGGCCGCCTGATCAGGCTGTTTGAGCTGCCGTTCGCGTCGCCGGTCGGCTACTACTTTGTCTGCCCCAAAGGGATCGAAACCCAGCCACACATCATCAGCTTTCG
Organism: Pseudomonas sp. NFPP04; assembly: GCF_900113815.1. NCBI lineage: Bacteria > Pseudomonadati > Pseudomonadota > Gammaproteobacteria > Pseudomonadales > Pseudomonadaceae > Pseudomonas > Pseudomonas sp. NFPP04. The sequence continues at coordinate 232,707 of NZ_FOQS01000004.1, forward strand.
TAACTGGCTGTTGGCCGAGTCGATGCAGGCACAGCAAAATTATCAGTGATGCATGAACATTCACTCATGACAGGATGAAAGGACTTCGCTGTTAAACACGCCCTTGTGGTGTTTACCATGGCGCATGCCTTTACCCATCGTTCTACTCATCCTCTTCGCCGCACTCTTGCATGCCAGCTGGAACGCATTGTTGCGTGTCGGCGCCGACCGGCTGTGGTCAATGACCATGATGTGCGTGGCGGTCGCCATTGCCAGCAGTGTAATAGCCTTGTTTCTCGCCCCTCCCGCGCCAGCCAGCTGGCCCTACGCCGTGCTGTCGGGCGTGTTGCACGTGGGCTATAACCTGTTCCTGGTGCGAAGCTACAAGGTGGGCGACCTGGGGCAGACGTACCCGATCGCACGCGGTTCCTCGCCCATTCTGATCACGCTTTGCGCCTTGGTGTTTGCCGGTGAAACGCTCAGCACGAACGCTCTGATCGGCATCCTGCTGGTATCCGGCGGCATTATTTCTCTGGCCTTCAGACAGCGCAGACTGGCGGTGCCCAGCCTGCCCTACGCCCTGGGCACGGGTTTTTTCATCGCGGCCTACAGCGTCACGGACGGTATTGGCGCGAGGCTGTCCGGCGCACCGATGGCCTACACCGTATGGATGTGTGCGCTCTGGGGCGTATTGATGCCCCTGGTGTACATCGGCCTGCGCGATACACGCAGCCTCTTCGCACCACGCCCCGGCGTCATCACGGCCTTGATCGGGGGGCTTGTGTCCCTCCTGGCCTACGGCATCGTCATTTACGCCATGTCCCACGCGCCGATGGGCGCCGTTTCGGCCCTGCGCGAAACCAGCGTGCTGTTCGCGGCCTTGATCGGTTATTTGTTTTTGGGCGAGTCGCTGACTGTCCGCAAAGTCCTGGCGTGCGTGGTCATTGCGACTGGCACCATGCTGATAGGCTGATCGTTCACCCCTCAAAGGAGGTTCAAGCAATGAGTACTGTGTCTTCGACTCCGCTGATTCTGATTACCGGCGGCAGCCGCGGTGTCGGCGCGGCAACCGCGCGCCTTGCAGCGGCGCAAGGCTACGATGTCGCGATCAGCTACGTCAGCAACGAGGCGGCGGCGCTCGGCGTGGTGGCGGATGTGCAAGCGTTGGGGCACCGTGCCTTGGCCATCCGCGCCGACAGTGCGGACCCTGCTCAGGTCGCGCAGCTGTTCGCAGCCATTGACCAGACGTTTGGCCGTATCGATGTGCTGGTCAACAACGCCGCGATCATTGCCCTGCAGTCACGCTTTGAAGACCTCGACTTTGCCCGCATGCAGCGCATCTTCGCGATCAATGCCATCGGCCCGATGCTGTGCGCGCAGCACGCGGTGAAACGCATGTCGCTGCGCCACAATGGCACGGGTGGCAGCGTGATCAACGTGTCCTCCGCCTCCGCCCGGCTAGGCAGCCCCAACGAGTATGTCGATTACGCTGCCTCCAAGGGTGCCCTGGAGACATTCACCACCGGGCTGTCCAAGGAAGTCGCGCGCGAAGGCATACGCGTCAACTGCGTACGGCCTGGGCATATCTACACCGACATGCACGCCAGCGGCGGCGAACCGGGGCGTGTGGATCGGGTCAAGGACAGCATTCCCATGGGCCGTGGCGGCGAACCCGAAGAGGTGGCCCGCGCTATCCTGTGGCTGGCCGGTAAGGAAGCGTCGTTCATCACCGGGACCTTTCTGGATGTGACAGGCGGCAAGTAGGCGGCAACCGCCGATTAACGGGAGGCGTGCTGGTCCCGGTGCCGGGCCAGCCCTTCCAGGGTGAACCGCGCTTGCATCAGCACCACCTCCCGCACCTGTTCCATTTCCTTCTGGTTCACTTCGCTCCACTGCAACGCCTCCAGCAGCTTGGGCTTCTGGATGCGGAACGCCAGGCCCTGGGTAAACAGCGCCATGGAATGGATCACCGTGCGCTCATCCTCCAGCGCCAGGCCGGCCACGCGTGCGATCAGTTGGCGGATGACCCGCGCAATACGCGCCTTGAAACGCTCCTCGAAAGCCATCGTTGCGCTTTGCGGGCACAACCCGGCCTGGTGGCGATCCATGAACGCACGCCAGGCCGTGGTTTGCGGGCTGTCCTGGATGGTTGAAACCACGGTGCCCAGGATGCCCAGCGAGGCGTCGATCAGCGCGTTGTCGCCGGAATCGGCATCGGCCAGCACGCTTTCCGCCGCCTCCACCGGCGGCGACATCTTGCGCCACAGCAGCGTGATCAAGTGCTCGACGCACGCCAGGTACACGCCTTCCTTGCCATCGAAGTAGTACTGGATCGCAGGTGCGTTGACGCCGGCAGTCGTGGCGATATCACGCGTGGACGCCCCATCGTAGCCACGCGCGCCGAATACCTCGACGGCCGCCTCGATAATGCGGGCGCGGGTTTCTTCGCCGCGCTGGTAACCACCCTCGGCGGCAGGTTTGTGTCGTGCCATGTGCAGCTCCGTTCGAATACCGGACCAAAATATACCAGTTGACAAAAATTCGCGAAAAAAGGAATTTATTCCACTCGTTATAAATCTGGAGTGACCTCGATGTCGGCTGCACCTCCCTCCCCTCAGGTCATGCCTGAAGAAACCGTCAACGGTCAACGTGGCAAGGCCCGGCGCATCCTGCTCAGCGTGGCCGGCGTCGCCGTGCTGGCGGGCGTGTCATGGGGCGCCTGGTGGTGGATCACCGGGCGGTTTATCGAGACCACCGACGACGCCTACCTGCAAGCCGACAGCATCAGCGTGGCGCCAAAGATCAACGGCTACGTGGCCGACGTTCTGGTGAGCGACAACCAGAACGTCAAGCGTGGCGACGTGCTGGTGCGCCTGGATGCGCGCAAGTACCAGGCCGTGAGCGACGAAGCCAGCGCGACCATTGCCGCACGCAATGCCGACTTCGCCAAGGCCCAGGCCGACCTGGTGCAACAGGACTCCACCATCGCCGAAGCCCGCGCCCAATTGCAGGGCGCCGAGGCCGATGCCCGGCATGCGCAGACCGAAGTCGCCCGCTACGCGCCGCTGGCCCGCTCGGGCGCCGAACCGGAAGAGCGCCTGGCCCAACTGAACAACCAACTGGCACAGGCCCGCAGCACCGTGGCGGCCAAACAGGCGGCGCTGCGGTCCAGCCAGACTCGCTACGGCACGTTGCAGGCCCAGCTCAAGCAGGCCCAGGCGCAACTGGGCGTAGCCAAGGCCAGCGAGGCGCAAAGCCAACTGGACGTCGACGACGCGGTCATCCGCAGCCCGCTGGACGGCCGTGTGGCTGACCGTGGCGTACGCGTGGGGCAGTACGTGCAACCTGGTACGCGTTTGCTGACCGTGGTGCCGATCAGCGCGATCTACCTCACCGCCAACTACAAGGAAACCCAGATCGGTGGCATGCGCCCCGGCCAGACCGTCACCGTGCATGTCGACGCCCTGCCCGGCCGCGACCTGCAAGGCCACATCGACAGCCTGGCGCCCGGCACCGGCGCGCAGTTCGCCCTGCTGCCGCCGTCGAATGCCACCGGCAACTTCACCAAGATCGTGCAACGGGTACCGGTGCGCATTGCCCTGGACATACCGGATGACCTGCGTGCCGCATTGATGCCAGGCCTGTCGGCCACCGTGGAAGTCGACACCCACACCGCAGACGCCAACCATGGCTGAGGCGAGCATGGCCGGGGTGGCCGCCGAGAAACCGCGCAACGCCTCGCTGACCGACTGGATCGCCGTCGCCGCCGGCGCACTGGGCGCCCTGCTGGCGACCCTGGATGTGTCGATCACCAACTCGGCGCTGCCGCAGATCCAGGGTCAGATCGGCGCCACCGGCACCGAAGGCACCTGGATCGCCACCGGCTACCTGATGTCGGAAATCGTGATGATCCCGCTCGCGGCCTGGCTGACCCGAGTCTTCGGCCTGCGCCGGTTTCTGATCGGCACCGCACTCACCTTCACCCTGTTCTCGATGTTCTGCGGCTTGTCCACCAGCCTTGGCGCGATGATCGCCGGGCGCATCGGCCAGGGCTTCGCCGGCGGCGCGATGATCCCGACCGCGCAGACCATCGTGCGTACGCGCCCACCACCCCACCAACTGGCCATCGGCACCACGATGTTCGGCATGACCGTGATCCTCGGCCCCTTGCTCGGCCCGGTGATCGGCGGCTGGCTGACGGAGAACATCAACTGGCGCTGGTGCTTCTTTCTCAACCTGCCCATCAGCATCGCGCTGATCACCCTGCTGATCACAGGCCTGCCCAGCGAGCGCATGAACCTGCAGCGCTTTATCAGCGCCGACTGGCTGGGCATTCTGGGGCTGGCCATGGGCTTGAGTTCGCTGACCGTGGTGCTGGAAGAAGGCCAGCGCGAGCACTGGTTCGACTCGCTGCTGATCGTGTGGCTGAGCATTGCCACGGTCACCGGTTTTTTCCTGATTGCCGTGGGGCAATTGCGCTCCAGTACGCCGATCCTGCGCCTGCCATTGGTGCTCAACAAAAGCTTTGGCAGCGTGTTGCTGATCGGTACGGCGGTGGGTGCGGGGCTGTATGGCACGGCGTATCTGGTGCCGCAATTTCTCGGGATTCTGTCCGGCTATAACGCGCAGCAGTCCGGCGCGATCATGCTGTTGTCGGGGATTCCGGCGTTTTTGCTGATGCCAATTTTGCCGCGAATGCTCGGCCGCTATGACCTGCGCTGGATGGTCGGCGCCGGCCTGCTGCTGTACTGGGCCAGTTGCTTTGTAGACACCCTGTTGACCACCGACAGCGTCGGCCATGATTTTGTGTGGTCGCAGTTGCTGCGCGGCTTCGGGCAGATCCTGGTGATGATGCCCCTCAGCCAACTGTCCATGCGTTCGGTCGAGACCAAGGACGCCGGCGACGCGGCCGGACTCTACAACATGTCGCGCAACCTCGGCGGCACCATTGGCCTGGCGTTGCTCGGCGTGTTGATGGACCGGCGCAGCCACTTCCATGACGACCGGCTGCGCGAAGGCATCCTGGCCAACAGCCAGTTGACCCAGGACCACATGGCCAGCAACACCGCCAGCTACCTGGCACAAACCGGCGACGCCTCCACCGCCTCGTTGCAAGCCATGGCCCAACTGGCCAACGACATCGCCCGCCAAGCCTCGGTGATGGCCTATAACGATTCGTTCTACGTATTGGGACTCGCAATGCTGGCGTGCCTGCCCCTGATCTTCATCCTGAAAAAGCGCACGGTACAGCCATGATTGCTCGCTCGTTTCCTCTGCTCCTGACCGTTGGCCTGCTGTCGGCCTGCACCGTAGGCCCGGACTACTCAGGCGCACCCGACGCCGCGCCGAAAACCCTGGCCGCCGGGCATTTGCCCCATGCCGACCGCCAAGCGCCAAGCGCCCCGGCTGTGGCGCAGTGGTGGCGAACGTTGAATGACCCGCAGCTCAATGAGCTGGTCGAGGTGGCGCTGAACAACAGCCCCGACATCGCCACCGCCCAGGCCCGCTTGAAACACTCCCGCGCCAGCCTCAGCGGTGCGCGGGCCGACGCCCTGCCCAAGGTTACCGGTGACGCCGCCATGCTCAAACTGCGCTCGCCCGACACCTCCGCACTGGGTGGCGGCGGTGGCGGTCGCGGGCCGTTGACGCTCTACCTGGCCGGCTTCGATGCCAGTTGGGAGGCCGACCTGTTCGGCGGCACACGTCGCGCCGTCGAAGCCGCGCAAGCCGAAGCCGACGCTGCCCAGGCGCAACTGGCCGACGCCCAGGTGCAACTGGCCGCCGAAGTGGTGCAGGCCTACACCGACCTGCGCGACCAACAGGCACGGCTGGCGTTGGTAGACGCGAGTGTCGACATCGAAAACCAGGCCCTCGACCTGACCCAGCAACGTCGCAGCCGTGGCGTGGCCTCACAGCTGCAACTGGAACAAGTCCTCACCCAGGCAGAAAACACCCAGGCCCAGCGCCTGCCGTTGCAAGCCGCCATCGTTGAATCCCTGGATCAACTCGGCCTGCTCTGCGGCCGGGAGCCCGGCGAACTGGATGGCCGCCTCGCCACCGCCAAAGCCCTGCCCGCCATCCCCGGTGTGGTACCCGTGGCAGACCCCGCCGCCCTACTCAAGGCCCGCCCCGACATCCGCGTCGCCGAACGCAAACTGGCCTCCAGCAACGCGCAGATCGGCGAGAAAACCGCCGACTGGTTTCCCAAGCTCAGCCTGACGGGCGACCTGTCATTCTCCGCCGGCGACCCCGGCCACCTCGCCCGCAAGGACAACGGTACCTGGCTGATCCTGCCGCGCCTGACCTGGAACGCGCTGGACTTCGGCCGCGTGGCCGCCAGCGTCAAAGGCGCCGAAGCCGGTCGCGACGAAGCGCTCGCGCACTACAAAAGTGTGGTACTGAGTGCGCTGCGCGACGCCGATGTGGCCCTGGCGCGGTACGGCCATCAACGCCAGAACGTGATGCTGTTGCGCAGCGTGGAATCCTCGGCGGTGCGCGCGGCGGACCTGACTCGCCAGCGCTACCGTGCGGGCACCGCCAGCACCCTGGATTGGCTGGATGCGGAGCGTACCCGCTACCAGGCCCAGGAGAGCCGGATTTCCGGGGATGCGGAACTGCTCAAGGATTTTGCTTCGCTGCACAAGGCATTGGGGCTGGGCTGGACGTTGTGACACATCAGGCGTTTGATGGGAGAAACTCCGTTCAAGACCGATCTGGCGGAGATCGGGATGGATATCATGGAGTTTGACCTGAAGCGGGAGGGGCAATAAATGAAAGAATTGATCCAGGGGCTCGACGGCCCCAGAACGGCACAGCAGGAATTGTTCTACGACCTGGAGGACGCCGCCGCTGTGATTGGGTGGTCGGTGGTTGAGTTGACCGCTTTGGCCGCCAGCGGTCGCACGCCGGATGAGGCGCTGGCGCTGATGAAAATCTGCGCGTTGCTGGCAGCGCAACAGGAAAGGCTTCACGCGTATGCAGGTGAGGTGAAAGACCAGCGCATCGCCAGGTCTGAAATCCTGTAATCACAGGAGGCATACCCCAATGGCGCGCAGCCGACGAACAACGTGAAAGAATTCACATTTATTGACACTGGATATTGAAGCTCAAAATTTGACCAAATAATATTTTGCCGCAACCGAGCACACACCTTATACGGATATTGCTCTGCACCAGCTCGGGAGCCACGCGCGTGCAGACAATAAAACATTGAGGTTTGCCATGCGTCTTTCCAAGCTCGCTCCATCCGCCGCCCTGTTCAGTCTGATCGCCCTATCGGCACAAGCCGCTGACTTGAGTGCCCTGACAGGGGCTCTGTCCTCTGCTCTGGGTGGTGCAAACAACACCACCAATAACACCAATTACTCCAATAACGCCTCCTCCTGCCAGCAACAGGTCCGCGACCTGCAGGCGAACATCAATGCAGCCAATGCCAAGGGCGATACCTTGCGCGCAACCGCCTATCAAGCTGCGCTGACCCAGACAAACAAAAGCTGCAGTAACGCCAGTTACAACACCCAGGCCCAAGTGAATACCAACCCGCAGCACCAACAAAACGTGAACAAGGCAGCGGATGCGATCAATGCAATCGGTGGGCTGTTTAAATAAGCCGGAAAGTCGTGTGCGAGAGGCCCGCAATTGCGGGCTTTTCCATGCCTGCGGGACGTGCCCTGCAAAAATCTTGATCGGCACGCCCGTACTTTCGTCCAGGCAATAAAAAACCCCGTAGACGCTAATCTACGGGGTTTTCAAGAGTGGAGGCCGAGGTCGGAATCGAACCGGCGTAGGCGGATTTGCAATCCGCTGCATAACCATTTTGCTACTCGGCCTCAAACGATCAATGTCCCGACTGCTGACACTCACCGCATAAAAACTTGAGTGGGCTGTATAACCCTGCCTCTACTCTAACTCATTGAATACATTGAAGTTTTTAATGCTTCATTGCGTTCGATGGGCGCCATTATGTACGTATTTGCCTAGGCGTGCAACCCCTTGATTTCAAAAATATTTCGTATTGGCATCAAGGGGTTGCGGGCCTGCCCTACTCCTTGATGCGCAGTTGTTGGTACTGCGGGTCGGCCTTGATTTGGGCTTCGGTGAAGGGCAGCGGGCGCAGTTGTTTTTGGGAGAAGGCTCGGGTCTGGTCCTTGGCGTGTGGGGAAGCCGGGTTGCTGGACTCGGAGAACGCGAGCACGCCTTGGGCATGGGGCCCCTGGTCGTCGAAGGTGACGATTTGCAGGTAGCTGGTGCCGCTGACCACTTCGCGCTTGCCGTCGGCGCGGGGCACGGTTTGCATGGCGTTGTAGATGCCGAGTTCCTGCGGGCCGCCGTGGATCGGGGTTTGCCCTGCGACTTGGACCTCACCCCAGGTGCTGCTGGCGGTCAAACCGCGTTTGGCGACGTCGGCGGTGGAGGCCAGCATGGCTTCGCGCAGGGCTTTGGCCACATCGGCGCGGTCGATGGCCAGGCCGCGTGGGGTGGTGAGGGGTTGGGCCGGGTCGAAGGCCACGCGCCAGGCGTCGGGGATTTGCTGCAGGTGCTGCACCAGGTTGATGAAGTGCACCAGGCCGAGGCCGCTGTCGAGGTTGGCACGCTGGTCCCAGGTTTTCAGGCTGGAGCACAGGGGGTGCAAGGCAGTGGCGTCGCTGCCGAGGTGTTTGGCGCAGAACGCGAGCAGATCGGGCATGACTTGGCCGGCCAGGTACACCTCATTGTCCATCACCATGTTGTGCAGGTCGCTGACGCTGATCGGTTTAACCAGGGATTGCAGGCGTTGCAGGGCAAAGCGCGCACGTGGGCCGAGGCCGAGATGGTCCTGGCTGATCAGCGGGGAGAAACCGGTCAACGGCGCCTTGGGGTTGGCCAGCCACGCCGAGTCATTGGAGTGCTGCACGTAATCGGTGCGTTGCAATTGCGGCAACTGCTCGGCCGGGAAGATGCCGGCCTGGGCGGCGCGCGGATCAACGTCCCAGGCACAGGCGCTATGGGCGCCGTCGAGCATGATCATCTGCAGGCCGGCGCGTGGGTCGCTGCATTGCGCCAGTTTGGCCGCGCTGACGTTGGGCACCACCGACAGGTTCATGTACAGGCTCTGGCCCTGGTCATCGGCGGCCAGGGTGTTGACCCACGGGATGCCTTGCAGGGTGTGTACCGAGGTTTTCAACTCATTGAGGCTGGCGGCGCGGTTCATGGCGTACCACTGTTGCAATACACGGTCGTTGCCCAGGTTGGCATCGCGCAGGCTGAAGGCGTAGTGGCTGTCCCAATCGAGCTTGCCCGGCCACTGCACCACCGGGCCGAACTGTGAGCTATAGACCGTGTGCGATTGGTCCTTGAGGCTGCCATCGGCCTGTTTGACCTGCACGGTCACCGTGGTTTTATCCAGGGCGACCGATTTGCCGTCGAGCATGTAGCGCGTGGAGTCCTTGGGGTCCAGGGTCAGGCGGTACAGGGTGAAGTGCTTGGACGTATCCACCGTATGGGTCCACGCCACATGCTGGTTGAAGCCGATATTGATCACCGGCAGGCCCGGCAGCGCAGCGCCCATCACATCCAGTTGGCCGGGAATGGTCAGGTGCATCTCGTAAAACCGCATGCCGCCCACCCAGGGGAAGTGCGGGTTGGCCAGCAACATGCCGCGCCCGTTGAACGAGCGGTCACGCCCCACTGCCACGGCGTTACTGCCACGATCGAAGGCGAAACGCTGTTGATTGGCCGCGACCCGTTCAAAGGCCTTGACACTGCTCGACACATTGGCGGTTGCTTGAGGCGGCGCCGCACCCACCAGGGCTTCGGCGAATTGCCCGACACCGCCTTCGACCAACAGCCTGCGGGTCAGCTTGACCAGATCTTCAGCCACCAGTGGCCGTACCCACGCGGCCTGGCACTGCACAGGCGCGCCCTGCTCTTTCAGATAACGGTTGTAGCCGGCCACATAACCTTCAATACGCTGCTGGATCTGCGGGCTCTGCGCCTTCCAGAATGCCGCCACCGCATCCGGCGTATTGAGCCAGCCAAAGAACAGGTCGCTGGCCAGGTTGTTGCGCTCTTCCAGGGTCGCCTGCTCGGGGCCGAAGAAGCGGGCGCGCTGGCCATTTACGGTGACCACTTCATTGGCCAGCAGGCACAGGTTGTCCTGGGCGTACGCGTAGCCAATGCCGAAGCCCAGGCCACGTTCATCGTTGGCGCGGATATGCGGTACGCCGTAACTGGTGCGCCGGATGTCCGCCGACGCTGGCGTCACCTGCTCCCGCGCAGAGGCGGCCAGGCCCAACCCCAGCAACACTCCGGCCATGCAGACCCTGGACAACCCATTGGAAATAATCACGCAGACTCCACCGTCAGATTTAACCGTTTCACAAGGGGCAATAACCCCACCGTAAGAACGCAAATCACCGGGAATAATTTAACGCACGGGGTCGTTTATTTAAGGCGGTGGGGATGTGACAAAACCGATACCGACGAAATTTCTACATCCGACACTTCATGATTTCGCTCGCTCGTTCGTCTTATTAACCAAGAGCGCTCATTTTTTCCTGATCAGGCTCTGATAAGGAGTTTTTGCATGTACAACCCGCAAGTGCCCACGGATGGACATTCACACGCGGCCGAAGCCAGTTTCGGCAGCGGCCCGCAAGCGTTCGGCAAAACGCCCGAACAGCAAGGCAACCAGCGTATCCGCCATCTGCTCAAGTGTTTTGGCCTGCGTACCAGCCTGATCCGGCTGAAGGTCATCGACGCCCTGCTCACCGCCGCCGACAACCAGCGCACCCTTGGCGTACGCGGCGTGCACAGCCACTTGCTGGAGCTGGGCATTCCGTTGTCGTTTCTCAGCGTGCGCGAGGTACTCAAGCGCCTGTGCAGCGAAGGTGTGATCACCCTCAATGCGGACAAAAGCTACAGCCTCCATGAAGAGGCTGCCAAGGTACTCGAAGGCCGCGCCTGATCGCCGTTAAAGCTTGACCTTGCGGCGCATGATGCCGTTGATCACCACCACGACCACTGCGACGGCAATGGCGATGGTCTGGAATGTCTTCTCGCTGATGACCCCGGTGTTCTGCAAATAGGACAGGCCAAACATCGTCGCCAGTACGGCCAGGGCAATCAGAATCGAATATTTCAAACGCTGTTTTTGGGTCATCAGGGGGGTCCTGTATCTGGGAGTGGAACGGGATCAATAGGCGCTCATGTTACAGGTGATGAAACGCTTTGGCTCGTCTGGCGCACGCTGCGATAAACCCAGCCCGAGTAAGCAGAAAATACCCCCTGACAGTGCAATGCTGACGCTGTCGTCGGTACGGAACTGACTGCACTTGACCAGCCCGCCTACTCCCCGCCTACATCCGATCTTACAAAACCTGGTACCCGCAGCCGGAACGCGAACGGACGTTTTCAGCACACAGCGGTGCGCCATGGGAAAAGGGAACCTCCCGTTGACAGGCGCTTGTTCTCAGTACGTCTGAATAGGTACCCAACAATGACCCAACTACATACTCGCTCGCCTCAGCAGTCATACACGTATCAACCGCCCCACCCTAACGGTCCATCTCTATCCACCCTCCGAGACACCGCCAGCGCACACCTCGATTCGGCAGCAGGCCCCACTCCCCAGCCACAAACAGACAATTGCCCAGACAGCGGTGACTTCAAGCAACAGCTCGCAGATCAGAAGAACTTCAGGACCCTGGCACGCAAACTCAATGAGCTGGCGGCGCAACTGGGTGAAGCGGCCACCCCGCTGGCTGTCCTCACGGCACTCAAGTCCACGTCGATGGAAGTCGCGCCGGGCTCATCTTCCTCTGAGGAAGCCGGCAGAACCACCACACTGGAGAACTACATCACCTCCAACGGCCTCCCCGTACCGGACAGCCACTATTCCTTGATCGCCCTGGCCAGAGCCCTGATCGACAGAGCTCTGGAACACCCCCTTGGCAATTTTGGTGGTGCGTTGAGCTGGCCTATTCCCTTGAGCACAGCTGATCAAGGGCGCCTGCGTAAGTTCGCCATGAACTACGAACATCATCTCGGTGACAAGCCCTTGGTCATGGGAGTGAAGGGGGGGTTGCTGGAGTTTTTGCGTTACAAGGCCCCCCTTCCCGAGGGAGTCCTGAGTGATCCCATCCAAGTGGGGGAAATGCTGATGGGTACTGCCGAGGGGTTATTGATGGCTGAAACCCTGTGCAAGCAAATGAATTGGGTTGCCACCCGCGAAAGCGCGTACGAATGCCTCAAGACAGCAATAATTCTGCAAATGGACCCGGAGTGCTTGACCGAGCCTAACCCTAATAAAGTGGCCGGTTTTGATTTGTCCAACAAAACCCATTGGGGCAAGCCTTTATCGATGATTGTAGACGGCTTGAGTACGCACCTGAGCAAATCAGGTAGAACCTCCGCCGAGATGTCCAAAACAGGTGCACACCTGTTGCTTTTAATGAAGCACCCCGAACTCTTGATCAAAGACGTTCCCGACGCTGTGGTGTACGCCAGCGCCGCCTGGGTCAGGCTGCGGACCGCGGCAGCATCGATAGAGGCCAAGACGCCAGGAAAAGTGCAAAACATGACCTTTAACCAAGTCATGGCTGAAGCTGAAACTGCCGCCCTTTACAATCCGCAGGCCACTCAACGTGCGCAGATCGCTGCCCTGCGAGTATGGGGGCTGGTCAATGGCGTTCTTTCTCCGGAGCAGGCCGGACGTTACAACGCAGCCGACATTGAGGTGGTCAGAAACGCGTTCAACCAACAGGCCATTGAGCAGATTGACGCCTCCAGCCTGATCCAATCCGAAATGCCCAGCCGCAGGGATATCGCCCTCGCTCGCCTCAAGGAGCGGTTTGGCGAAAGCGTTCCGTTTGAAGAAAAGTTGCTGAAGGTCCATGACACCAAGCAACCTTCAATTCAACCGGTCTACGACCCGAATCGCGCGCCTGCGGGCATGATGTCGCTCCTGGACATTGCAATGAGTGGATTGGACAACTACGAATGGGTGAGCCAAGACCCGCGCATCAATGCCGCACTGGAAGGCAAGTCGCTCAATTTGGGAGTCAATGCCGAATTCAACAGCCAACTTGCACAGGCCATCAGCGACAAGAAAAAAGGCATCGGCGTAGCGATCAAACATATGATCGCCCAGCTTCCACTGGCTGACAGGCAGAACCTCGAGTACGGGCAGCTTGAGTTCTATCAGCTCAATACCTATCGCCTGGGCCTCGGTTTCACCGACAGAACCCTCCACCATAAAAATGAAAAGCTCTACGTCAAGGCCACTGGCGCGAATGGCACCACCACGTATGAGGTGGACCTGAGCAAGCATTCCATCACGCAGGTCAGTAACAGTGTCCTGACCTGCGAGCGTGAGCGCGATGCCAATCGGGTCTATCCGATCGAGAAATTCACACCCGTTGCCAATGCCGACTTCAGCCAGAACACACAAGCCGGATCAGCGCAGCCTACCCCCTCCACCTTCACAAGCGCTCGAACCCAGGCCATTGCAGATACCTTTGTGAAACACCTTCACATTGATAATCGGGACGTCATCAAGCAAGCCAAGGGCGTCACCAGCTTCGATAAGCAGATGGATGCCGAATGGGCCTTGACCAACTTTTTCCTGGATTTGATCCCTCTCAGATCGGCGATTTGCAATTTCAAGGAGGGTCAATACATCGACGGCGCCACAGACCTGTTCCTGGACGTCTTCAGTTTTGTCACTGCCGGTGCAGCGGCCGCAGCGAAAGTCGCCAAGGTTGGTACCAAAGCCATCACCATGACGAAGAAGGCGCTGCAATGCTCGAGAATCGTCGGAACCACCGTTATCAGTGAGTTCAACCCGTTGAATGGTGTAGGTGATTTGTTGCTCGGGGGCACCCGCCTCGCAAGCAAAGGCATTACTAAAGCCAAGATTGCGGCAGGCTTGACTCCGCCGCCTTACGGTGATGTCACATGGGGGACCTTAAAGGTCGGGGAGCAAACCCTGGAGACCAGCAGCATTATTCATAATGGGCAACGGTACGCCTATGACCCGGTCACGATGAAGCCTTACGGCCCGCCACTGAAGGATTTCAGCGTGCAGGACACCTTGAATCCTAACTCTCCCACAACACACAGAAAACCCAACAAAAGTCATCGATTCAACCCCTTGAATACCGACGCTCGTCCGTTACACATCAAAAAGCCATTACCCGAGGGCGACTACGTAGAAAGCTTGCAAGGCAAGTTGGAGCTTGACCATTTCGAACCGGATACCATAGAAGCAACCATGAACAAGTTCAAACAAGAAATGAACGCATTTTATGACGCCCTGCCCCCTATAAAAAAGCTGGAGCGTCCTCTTATCCCATCGGTGCCCAAATCCGTCAGCGTGCCAACACTGTTTGAAGAGGCGTTCAAAACCTCTAACGGCATAGTGTTGGGGGAAAAGCACTCACAGATGGCGAGTTTCAAGGTGCTTTTCGCTAACGTGGAAACGTTAAAGAACCAAGGCGTCAAGAAAGTGTATTTCGAAGGGCTTATCGATACGCCGACAGGCCTGCGGGATGACGGTATAGGTGTACTGGGTGAACAAGGGCGTCGAACTAATCCGACGCTCGAGGAACTACTCGGAAAGCTTGAGGCCAATGGCATAGAAGTCATGCCCATTGATCACTGCTTCCTCACGCGACACAAAGACCAGCCCCATAAAAAGCGTACAACAACGGGCGAAAGCTCGCAACGCCGCCTCAGGGAGTGCAACTACTACGCCTCGGAAACCATCCAGGCGACTTCAGGAACTGAAAAATGGGTCGCACTGGTTGGGTGCGCCCATATGAACACTTGCGAAAATGTACCAGGCCTGGCTGAGTTGACACACAGCATCGGCATCTACGTGGCTAACGCAGATAACGTCAAAGGGCAGGTCGGCAAGCAGTTAATTGGCCGGCCTCAAGACCCTACAAAACCGGTAGGCTGGGGAGGCGGCATTCCGGGTGATCTGCATATTTTTGTAGAACGCTGACCTTACTTGCTGCTCTCCCGCAAACAACGGCCCGGGGATGTATCCGGGCCGTTGTTTGCCCTATCAGCCAGCACGCACCCACCGCTGGTGCAGCCACCGCGCCAAGGCATCCAGCGCAAAGCCCAACAAGCCGATCAACACCACCATCGCCATCAGCTCCGAATAAGCCAGCCGATCACGGGTATCGAGGATGTAATACCCAAGCCCCGCACTGACTCCCAACATCTCGCACGGCACCAGCACGATCCACAGAATGCCGATGGCCAGGCGCACGCCCGTCAGCACATGCCCCACCACGCCGGGAATGATCACCCGGCGCAAGGTCTCCCAGCGGGTCGCGCTCAAACTGGCGCTCAACTGCAACCAGCGTGGGTCGAGCTGACGCACCCCGGCGGCGGTGTTGAGCATGATCGGCCATACGGCAGCAAAGGCCAGCAGGAAATAGATCGGCAGGTCGCCTACCCCCATCAGCATCACCACGATGGGCATCCACGACAGCGGCGAGATCATGCGCAGGAACTGGAACGCCGGCGTGGTCGCCGCCTCCAGGTTGCGCGAACTGCCCACCAGCAATCCCAGCGGCACGCCGACCAGCAAGGCCAGGAGCAACCCAACGAAAATACGCTTGAGGCTCACGGCGATGTGCAGGTACAACTCCCCGCGCCCGAGCAATTCCCACAGGCTGGCGGCCGTGGCGGCCAGGGAAAAGCGTGCCGACAAGCCGTCCGCCGCGCCAAACACTTTCACCCCCAGCCACCAGAGCAACAGCAACCCCGCCAAGCCACTCAACCCGAGCAACCAGCCCGGGATTTCCCGTTTGTTCAAACGCCAATCTCCTCATGCCGCTCAAACCCCTCAGGCAAACCAAAGGTCTTCATGCCGCCCACGGACTCAATGGCGTTGCGCACGAAACGGTCGTCTACCAGGTCCTTGGCGACAAACGCCGGGTCCAGGTCGGCGAGGAATTTCTTGTCGCCCTCGATCAGCGTGTCCTTCAGGCGGCGCACCAGTTCCTCGGTGTAGCTGGGGAATGGGTAGGGCTGGAAATCGATGCGGTGCTCATCCCAACTCCCATGCTGGATCGCGCCGTCGGCCAGGTAGGCCACACGGTCGGCCGCGGCGGGCGCCAGCACTTTGCTCAACACCGGCTCGGCATGCGGGGTATAGCGGTTAGAGCCGTCCTTGGACAGCAGCTTCACCGCCGCTTCGCGGTTGTCGCGGGTCCACACCTGCGCCTTGACGATGGCATTCACCACCTTCTGCGACCACTCCGGGCGGCTGGTCAGGTCGTGCTCGTGCATGAACACCACGCAGCATGCGTGGTTGCGCCACACGTCACCGGTGAAGCGCTGCACGCGACCGACCTTGAGGTTTTCCGCCAGGGCGTTGAACGGCTCGGCGACGATATAGCCATCGATACCCTGGCTCGCCAGCGCCGGTGGCATGTCCGACGGTGGCAGCACGATGAGGTTGACCTCATTGGCCGCAATCGCACTGCCCGCCGCCCGCGCCACCGGCGTGAGGCCGTTGTCGCGGAACAGTTGCTGCACTACTACGTTATGGATGGAATACCAGAACGGGATCGCCACCGACTTGCCGCCCAATTGCTTCACATCGGTGATGCCCGGCGCCACGGTCAGGCCCGAGCCACCCACATGGTTCCACGCCACCACTTTGGCCGGCACCTTGCTGCCATAGCGTGCCCACACGGTCATTGGCGACAGCAGGTGAATCACGTTGACCTGGCCCGAAATGAACGCCTCGATCACCTGCGCCCAACTGCGCAGCAGCACCGGGCGCTCGGCCTTGATGCCTTCGGCTTCGAACAGGCCATTGTTATGCGCCACCAGCAACGGCGTGGCGTCAGTGATCGGCAAGTAGCCAATGCGCACGGGTGCGTCCGGCTCGCTGGCAGCGCGGGCCTGCAGACTGCTCAGCAGCGGCAAGGCGCCGGCGGCACTGAGCACGGCGGAGAGTTTGAGAAAGTCGCGACGCGAGTGGGTCAGGTCATCCAGGCACATGGGCAGGCTCCAGCAGGTCAAGGGGGTTGGGTTGAGGGCGGCTCGCCTGCCGTAGGGTTTTGAGGATATCGATGCGCAGCGCGCCGATGGCTTCCACCTGTTCTTCGCGCGGTTGCGGCAGGTCGATCAGCCACTCGCCCAACGTCCGCGCCGGGCGGTTGCCCAGTAGCAGGATGCGGTCCGACAGCAGCAGCGCTTCATCAATGTCATGGGTGATCAACACGGCCGCCGAGCCCTGCTCGCGGTTGACCTTGAGCAGCAGGTGCTGCATGTCGGCGCGGGTCACCTCGTCGAGGGCACCGAACGGCTCATCCAGCAACAGCACCTGGGGCTGGCGCGCCAGGCAACGGGCCAGCGCCGTACGCTGGGCCATGCCGCCGGAAAGCTGCGCCGGGAAGTGCTGGCGCGCATGCTCCAGGCCAACGGCGGCGATGGCGTGGTCGACACGCTGGCGGCGTTCCTCAACGCTCAAGTGTGGCTGGCGGGCGAAGTCCAGGCCGAAGGCGACGTTCTTTTCCAGGCTCAGCCAGGGCAGCAGGCTGGGGTCCTGAAACGCCACCGCAACACGCGGGTGAGGGCCATCCACAGGTTCACCGAGCACCCGCACACTGCCGCTCTGCGGCGCCTGCAAACCGGCAAGCACCCGCAGCAGGCTGGACTTGCCTACCCCGCTGGGACCGAGGATCGACACCACTTCGCCGGGCTGCAGTTGCAGGTCAAAGCCCTGCAACACTGGCCCGCCGGCGTACCCCAGGCAAATCCCCTGGGCGTTCAATACCGCGTTCGTCATAGATTGGCCTGGCGCTGTAACTCGGTGCGCAATTGCACCAGGCTCGGGGTCACGATCGGCACGAACGCCGACTCACGCCAGCGCCGCGCAAAACCGCTGCCGTGGGCGGTGAGGTAGGCCTTGCCGCCGCTGGCCTGCAACTCCAGTTGCACAGCATGGGCGGCCGTTTCGGCCAGGGCGATGCGCAGCTTGAACAACGCTGCCGGCTCGGCCGCAAAGCGCCCGGCCAACAGGCCGTTCTTCAGGTCGCTGACCAGGTGATCCAAAGTCCCGCGCAGCGTCTCCAGCTCTTCGCGCAACACCGTACGGGTCGCGCCCAGGTGGTTGGCCACTTCCGCCAGGGAGCGCCGGGCCAGGCCGATGGACATGCCACACTGCAACCCCAGGAACGCCGGGCGCACCGCAGGTAAAAACTTGCGTGCATCCTCATGCAGCAACCAGTCGCGACTCAGCGCCACGCCTTCGAGCCCCAGGGCCGCCGTGTTGCTGGACTGCAACCCCAGCAGTTCCAGGTCGCGGGAGCGCTGCAAGCCGGCCACCGCATCCGGAATCGCCAGGATAAACGGCGCACCACCCCCGGCATGCTCGATGGCAGCCGCAGCGACAAAACCGCTTTTGCGCAGGTTGGTGACCCAATGCAGCCGACCGTTGAGGGTCCAGCCGTCGTCGGTAGGCTCGGCGCTGATCTGCAGGGCTTCAATACCCGACAAGAACTTCATCGCATTGGACAGCCCCGTGGCCCCCGCCAACTTGCCGCTGAGCAGGTCCGGCAAGAGTCGCTCACGCAGTTGCGCATTCGGGCTTTGCAGCAAATATTCGATAAACGAACGCTGGCCCCAGCACACAAACGCCGCCGCCAGGGAATGGCTGGCAACATTAGCGATAGCCTCCACCGCACCGGCCACATCCCCACCCAGGCCACCAAGCTGAGCCGGCACGCCGATACGCAATACATTGGCCTCTGCCAGCCGTGGCAGCACTTCCTGTGGAGCGCAACTGCCCACGTCCAGGGCCTGCGCTTGAACATCGAGCCAACGGCTCAAGATTGGGTCAAGCATTCATGTTTCTCCTTTTCACAGCGGGTGGGTCATCTTCAGCTTGCGGGTTTTTCCCAGCGGTATTGCGCCAGCTCCGGGTTCAACGGGGTGCGCGCAAACACGTTAGCGAAGTTGCACAGGGTTGCCAGGCTCACGCCCAAAATAACTTCCAGCGCCTGGCCCTGGGTATAACCGGCGGCCAGGAACGCATCAAAACCGGCATCGCTGACATCGCCACGGCTGGCGATCACTTCGCGGGTAAACGCAGCCAGGGTTTCATAGCGGGCATTGGGCAGCTCACCGCGTTGGCGCAGGGCGTCGATGACTTCTTCCGGCAATTTGGCTTTGTTGCGTGCCACGGCAGTATGGCCGGCCACACAGAAATCGCAGCCGTGGGTGGTGGCCGCAATCAACTGCACCACTTCGCGATCGGCCAGGCTGAGTTCGGCCTTGGCGTTCAGCCCGGACACGGTAATATAGGTCTCCAGCGCCGCCGGAGCGTTGGCCAGTACCGCCAACAGGTTGGGGATGAAACCCGAGCCTTTCAGCGCGTTTTCCAGGAAGGGCTTGGCCGCGTCCGGCGCGGTTTCAGGGGTAAGCAGGGGTACACGGGACATGGAGTGGTCTCCTGATGGGTTCGTGTATCCAGTCTGTTGGTTATAAGAAATCGTCTCAATAGGCTAAAGTAGCGATTACTTGCTCTTGAGTCTTTCCATTAGATGAATTCGTCCAGTGCACTTGTCGATTGGTTATTAGACAGCCTCGAACTCGACACCAGCCTGTTCCATGTGGGCCGCTACTGCGGCGACTGGCATGCGAGCACCCACGGCCTGGCGAGCGCCAGTTTCCACCTGATTGTGCAGGGTCAGTGCTGGCTGCATATCGAGGGCGACGCCACGCCGCATCGGCTGGATAACGGCGACGCGGTGTTCCTGTTGCGCGACCTGGAATATCGGCTGTCCGGTGAGCCCACCGCCGCCGGCGCCCAGGAATGCCCCCGTGTACCGATGGAGCCCCTGGACAGCGCCGCCAGCGATGGCGTCGGCCTGGTCTGCGGGTTCTTTCACTTCCAGTCCGGCCTGTCGGCGATGATCGTCGACACCCTGCCCGCCTGGATCATCCTGCGCGCAGGCGACCCTTCGTTGACCGCCGCGCGCAACCTGTTCGACCTGATCCTGCAAGAGTGCGAGCGCGTGCCTGCGCCCTCCTCTGCCTTGCTTGAGCGGCTGTGCCACCTGTTGTTCCTGTATGTCCTGCGCCAACAAGTGCTGGACAACCGTGAACTCGGCGGCCTGGCGGCGCTGGCCCGGCAACCGGCGTTCGCCAACTTGCTGGAGCAGTTGATCGCCCAGCCCGCCGAGGCCTGGACCCTGGAAAGCATGGCCGCCTGCACCGGGTTGTCGCGCTCGGCGTTTTTCAAGCGTTTCAATGAACTGTGCGGGCAGTCGCCAGGGCAAGTGCTGCTGATGATGCGCATGCGCCATGCCTGCCAACTGTTCAAGCAGGACCAGACGGTAGCGGACGTCTCGCTGGCCGTGGGGTATCAGTCGGTGGCGGCGTTCACCCGGGCATTTCACAAGGTCACCGGGCAACAGCCTGGGGCGTATCGCAAGGCCCAGGCCTAGCGCTGCAAACCGGTGTCGGGCCGGGCGCAGAGTTCGACCAGCCAGTCTACGAACACCCGCACACGCTGGGACAGTTGGCGGTGCGGCGGATACAGCGCCGACAGGGCCATTTTCGGCACCGCCAGGCTGGGCAATACCTGCACCAGAGTGCCCTCGGCCAATTGGCGCATCGCATGGTAACCGGGTGCCTGGATCAAGCCGAACCCGGCTTCACAGGCCGCGAAGTAGCCATCGGAACTGTTCACCGCCAAGCCTTTGGACAGGTTGACCGTGCGCAATTGGCCGTCGACCTCAAACTCCAGGCCAAAGCGTTTGCCCGTGACGCTGGAGACATACTCGACCATCTGATGGTTGGCCAGGTCCTGCAACGATGCAGGCATCCCTCTGCGCGCCAGATACGCCGGGCTCGCCAACGTCAATTGATCCATCATCGCCAGAGGCCGTGCCACCAGCGACTCATCCAGGGCCAAACCACCACGCAGCACGCAATCCACGCCTTCACGGATCAAGTCCACCGGACGGTCGTTCAGGCTGATCTCCAGTTCGATCTGGGGGTAGCGGGCGGTGAATGCCGGCAATGCAGGGATCACGATCAAGCGCCCTATTCCTGACGGCATGTCTACGCACAGGGTGCCGCGTGGATTCTGGCGCCGGGTGGAAAACACCGCCTCGGTTTCCTCAAGGTCCGACAGCAACTGTACACAGCGTTGGTAGTACGCCGCGCCATCCAGCGTCGGGCTGACTTGCCGCGTGGTGCGCTGCAACAGTTGCACGCCCAGGTGCGCCTCCAATTGCTTGATCAACACCGTCACCGAGGCGCGGGGCAATTGCAGGCTGTCGGCGGCCTTGGCAAAGCCGCGCAATTCGACGATCCGGGTGAACACGCGCATCGCGTTGAAACGGTCCAAGGGGCGGCTCCTTGCGCTGATTATTCAGATATTACGAATAGTGTTAGTGCTTTTAGCCGGTTTATCCCGGTTTTGTCGAGCGTGACAATGCAGGCCTTCCCACCCAAGGAGCACAACCCATGCATACCCGCACACTCGGCACCCACGGCCCACTCGTCTCAGCCATCGGCCTCGGCTGCATGGGCATGAGCGATTTCTACACCCCCGGCAGCGACACCCGCGAAGCCACGGCAACCCTGCACCGCGCGTTGGAGTTGGGCATCAACCTCCTCGACACCGCCGATATCTATGGTCCGCACACCAACGAAGCACTGATCGGCAAGGCCATCGTCGGCAAGCGCGACCAGGTGTTCCTGGCCAGCAAGTTCGGCATCGTGCGTGACCCGGCCAACCCCGCCGTGCGGGGTGTGAACGGCCGCCCTGAATACATCCGCAAGGCCATCGACGGCACGCTGCAACGACTTGGCGTAGAAACCCTCGACCTGTATTACCAACACCGTATCGACCCGGAGGTCGCCATCGAAGAAACCGTCGGCGCCATGGCCGAGCTGGTGCAACAGGGCAAGGTGCGTTACCTGGGGCTGAGCGAAGCCTCCGCCGCCACCCTGGAGCGCGCCCACAAGGTGCACCCGATCAGCGCCCTGCAAAGCGAATACTCGCTGTGGAGCCGCGACCAGGAACACAACGGCTGCCTCGCTGCCTGCCAGCGCCTGGGCATCGCCTTTGTGCCCTACAGCCCGCTGGGCCGTGGCTTTCTGACCGGCGCGCTGCAAAGCCCGGACGACTTCGGCGCCGATGACTACCGCCGCTTCAGCCCACGCTTCCAGGGCGAGAACTTCGGCAAGAACCTAGAACTGGTGAAAAACGTGCAGGCACTGGCCGCCGACAAGGGTATCAGCGCCGGGCAACTGGCGTTGGCGTGGGTGCTGGCGCAGGGTGATTTCATCATCCCGATTCCCGGCACCAAGCAGCGCAAATACCTGGAGGAGAATGTCGCCGCGCTGTCGGTCAGCCTCAGCCCGGGCGAACTGGCGGCGCTGGAGGCCATCTTCCCTGCCGAGGCGCCCGCCGGCTTGCGCTACCCCGAGGCCGTCATGGCTATGCTGGATATCTGAATAAATACCGCGTCGGTCACCGGCGCGGTATTTTCTTGCACCATCGTACCTAAAGCTCTGTCCTGCCAAGCCGATAGCCCTACGAAGCTCTAACAAAGCCGCGTCGACAATAAACGCTTCGTAAGGACGACCCCATGCCCCCACTGCGCTCCATCCAAGCCCGCTATACCCTGTTCCTGGTGCTGTTCGTCCTGGTGTTATTTGTGTTGACCGTGGTGGGTATCGGCCAGTTGGTCGCACCCAAGCTACAGCACACCGAAGAGCAGGTGGTGCTCAACCGTGTCGCCGAGGTCGCCGAGCAGATCCAGGGCGAACTCAACAAGGTCCAGTCCCAGCAACGCAGCATCACCCAGACCATTCCATTGCTCGACAGCGATGCCATCGACAAAGTCCTGCCGGGCCTGGTCGACCAGTATGGCGAGTTGAAAGTCTTCGGCGGCGGCATCTGGCCGCTGCCCAACCAGCGCACCCCGGGGCGCAACAAGCACAGCACGTTCTGGCACCGCGATGCATCGGGCAAGCTGACCGTGAACACCTTCTGGAACAGCGACCCGGCGCCCAACTATTACGACCAGAGTTGGTACAAGGGCGGCCTCGCTTCGCCACGCGGTCAATGTGCCTGGGCCGCCGCCTACAAGGACGACGCCAGCCAGGAGCCGCGCACCAACTGCGCCATGGCAATCCAGCGCGACGGCGTGCCTTATGGCGTCGCCACCATCGACGTGACCCTGGGCTTCTTCAATGATCTGGTGGCCAGCAAAGAGAGCGACATCGGCGGGCAAATGCTGATCGTTGAAGGCGACGGCAAGATCATCAGCAACAGCTCGCGCATCAGCGGCCCGGTGGTGTTGAAAAACATCAGCGAACTCACCGGCACCTCCGCGTTTGCCGCCCAGGTCAGCAAAGCCCTGGCCCATCGCGACCAGGCCCTGCAACGCAATGAGTTCGACAACCAGGGCGTGGCCAGCACCTTCTACATGCGCCCTATCGAAGGCACCCCGTGGTTCCTAGCCACCGCCCTGCCCACCTCGCTGATCACCGCCCAGCGCAATGACGTGCTCGGCAGCCTGGCGCTGTTGCAGATCCCCATGGTGTTGTTGCTGGTGCTGCTCGCGGTATATGCGATCCGCCAACTGGTGCAGCGCATGAAGTCGCTGAAAACCAATATCGACGCACTCTCCGCCGGCGACGCCGACCTCACGCGACGCATCACCATCCGTGCCGAAGACGAACTGGGCGCCATCGGCCATTCGGTTAACCGCTTTATCGTCTACCTGCAAAACATGATCGGCGAAGTGACCCAGGCCACCGGCGCCATGTCGTCGAGCCTGGCGCAGTTGCAACAGACCTCGGCGCACACCAACCAGATCCTGGTGCGGCATGCGTCGGAGACCGACCAGACGGTGACCGCCATTACCGAAATGAGCTCCACCGCCGACACCGTGGCGCAAAACGCCGCCGAAACCGCCGCGTTCACCCAGCGCGCCAACGAGCATGCCGATCGTTCCCGCGTGGTGGTCGGTGAGGCGTCCAACAGTGTCAGCGCGTTGATCGGCGAAGTCTCCAGCGCTACCCACAGCGTAGAGAACATGCGCCAGGACGCTGCACGCATCACCGAAACCCTCGGCGTGATCGGCGCGATTGCCGGGCAGACCAACCTGCTTGCCCTCAACGCCGCCATCGAAGCGGCGCGGGCTGGCGAGCAAGGCCGTGGGTTTGCGGTGGTTGCCGATGAAGTGCGCGCGCTCGCCGCACGCACCCAGGCCAGTACCTCGCAGATCAACGACATGCTCACGCGCCTGACCGCGGGCGTGAGTTCCTCGGTGGCAGCGATGGAAAACACCCAGGCCAGTTGCCAGTCGGCGGCGGACGCCACGGCGCGGGTGAATACCGGGCTGGATGAAATGGCCGGCTCCGTCAGCCATATCAACAACCTCAGCACCCAGATCGCCACGGCCGCCGAACAGCAAAGCGCGGTGACCGAGGAGATCAACCGCAGCATGGTGCAGATCCGACAAATGGTCGAAGAGCTGGTACAGAGCGGCCACGCCACCGAAAACAATACCCAGAGCCTGCTCGAGGCGAATGGGCGGGTGATTACCCTGATGAGTCGTTTCAAGGTGTGCTGATAAACGGCTGAAACACTCCCGTGCAATGTGCGGGAGTGGGACTATTCTGACAGTTCGAAGACGCACAGGAGGTGTGCCATGCGCGCAGCCGAGCAGTCGGTCCGCTTGGAACGGATCAGTCAGGAACGCTTTATCCAGGCTCCCATCGATGCCGTTTATGACTATGTGACCCAGCCGGATCGCTGGCACGAATGGCACCCCACGTCCCTCGGTGCCGATACCGGCACTACCGGCTCACTCCCCGCCGGCGCCCGCTTCACCGAAATGATCGACCTGCTGGGTGTACGCGTGCCCATGAGCTACCGCGTGCAGATCGCCCGGCGCCCCGGCGAGTTCAAGACCGTGTTCACGTCCCTGGCCGTGGATGGTTCGATTCACTACTTCCTCATGCCCCACCAGGGCGGCACGCTGTTCAAGCGGGTACTGACCTATGAAACCGAACTGCAACTTGCCACCTTGCATAAACGCATGATCGAACTGTCGGCGCTTGCCCTGGACCAGCTCAAGCACAGGCTGGAAAATCCACCGCTCGTATAATCTTGAAACATTCTCGCCCTGTGGACACTGGCTTGCCTGCGATGACGTCGTCATGATCGCCGCCATCCCACCTGCACGCGAGATCCTATGAAAATCCCATTGCGCCTGGCCCTGCTGTCGACCCTGTTCACCGCCACCCTGGCCCAGGCCGCCGACCTGATCCCCATCGACGTGCACCGCGACGCCAACTGCGGCTGCTGCAAAAAATGGATCAGCCACCTGGAAAGCAACGGCTTCAAGGTCAATGACCACGTCGAAGCCGACATGAGTGCCGTCAAGCAACGCCTGGGCGTAGCGCCGCGCCTGGGCTCGTGCCACACCGCCGTGATCGACGGCAAATTCGTCGAGGGCCACGTCCCCGCCGAACAGGTGCTGGCCCTGCGCAAGCGCGACGACCTGCTAGGAATCGCCGCGCCGGGCATGCCCATGGGCTCGCCCGGCATGGAAGTGGAAGGCCGCAGCGAGGCCTATCAGGTCATCGGCCTGACCCGTGAGGGTAAAGATGTCGTCGTGGCTGAATACCCGGCGCAATGATCGCGGGCTACCTGGGGTTATTCTTCGCGGCGTTTGGCGCCGCGACCTTGCTGCCCCTGCAATCGGAAGCCGTGCTGGTCGGCCTGCTGCTCAGCGGGCATTACAGCCTGTGGCTGTTGCTGGGCATCGCCACCCTGGGCAATGTGCTCGGTTCGGTGGTGAACTGGTGGCTGGGACGCTGGGTGGAGCACTTCAAGGGGCGGCGCTGGTTTCCGGTCAGCGACCAGCAACTGGACAAAGCCCGCCAGCATTACCAGCGCTGGGGCCATTGGACGCTGTTGCTCAGTTGGGTGCCGATCATTGGCGACCCACTGACGCTGGTAGCCGGAGTGATGCGCGAGCCGTTGTGGCGATTTCTGTTGCTGGTGACCCTGGCCAAAGGCCTGCGTTATGGCGCGCTGGCCGCCGTGACTTTGCAATGGGTTTAATCGCTGCTTAATCCTTGGGCAACAGCATCCGAACCACCTTTCCAGGAGCCCTGCCCATGCCTCTGTTCCGCGCTTTTTGCATCGCCGGCCTGCTCACGGCCACCGCCGCGCCGGTGTTTGCCGCCACCTACGGTCCTGAACTGCAAGGCTTCGACTACCCCTATCCGCTCAAGCATTTCGAGTTTCAATCCCAAGGCGAGTCCCTGCAAATGGGCTACATGGACGTTCCGGCCAATGGCAAGCCCAACGGTCGCAGCGTGGTGCTGATGCACGGCAAGAACTTCTGCGGCGCGACGTGGGAAAGTTCGATCAAGGCCCTGAGCGACGCCGGCTACCGCGTGATCGCGCCGGACCAGATAGGCTTCTGCAGCTCCAGCAAACCCGATCACTATCAATACAGCTTCCAGCAACTGGCTCTCAATACCCACCAACTGCTGGAAAAGCTCGGTATTCAGAAGGCTACCCTTGTCGGCCATTCCACCGGCGGCATGCTTGCCACGCGCTACGCGCTGATGTACCCCGGGCAAACCGAACAGTTGGCGCTGGTCAATCCGATCGGCCTGGAAGACTGGAAAGCGCTGGGCGTGCCGTCGCTCAGCGTCGACCAATGGTATGCCCGTGAGCTGAACGTCAGTGCCGAGGGCATCCGCAAGTACCAACTCAACACTTATTACGTCGGGCGCTGGAAGCCGGAGTACGAGCGCTGGGTAGACATGTACGCCGGCCTCAGCAACGGCCCCGGGCATACGCGGGTCGCATGGAACTCGGCGCTGATTTACGACATGATCTTCACCCAGCCGGTGTACTACGAGTTCAAGGACCTGAAGATGCCGACGCTGCTGCTGATTGGTACGTCCGACAACACCGCCATCGGCAAAGACGTCGCGCCGCCAGCCGTCAAAGCCAAGCTCGGCAACTACGCCGTGCTTGGCAAGCAGGCAGCCAAGCTGATCCCCCATGCCACCCTGGTGGAATTCCCAGGCCTGGGGCATGCGCCGCAAATGGAAGAGCCGGCCCGGTTTCACGCAGCACTGTTGCAGGGGCTGAACGCCCTTTAATCCAACCTTTTTCGAGGCACTCGTTGAATGTCGGTACAGATCGCAGTCATTGATGATTGGCAGGACGTGGCCAGAGGCGTGGTGGATTGGTCTGTCCTTGAGGCAGTAGGCCAGGTGCACTTCCTGCACGATTACCCGGCGGATACCGCCACGATGATCGAGCGTTTGCAGGGGTTCGAGGTGATTTGCGTGATGCGCGAACGCTCCACCTTCGACAAGGCGCTGCTGCAAGGCCTGCCCCGGCTCAAATTGCTGGTGACCGGCGGCATGCGCAACGCCGCCATCGACATTCCCGCCGCCAAGGCCCTGGGCATTCAGGTCTGCGGCACCGACAGCTATAAACACGCCGCGCCGGAACTGACCTGGGCATTGATCATGGCTTCCACCCGCAACCTGGTGGCCGAAGCCAATTCGCTGCGTGCCGGCCATTGGCAGGTGGGCCTCGGCGGCGACCTGCACGGCAAGACCCTGGGGATTCTCGGCCTGGGCAGCATTGGCCAGAAGGTCGCGCAGTTTGCCCAGGTGTTCGGCATGCGCGTGATTGCCTGGAGTGAAAACCTCACGCCGGAACGTGCCGCCGAGTCCGGCGTGACCTGGGTCAGCAAGCAAGCGCTGTTTGAACAGTCGGACATCCTTACCGTTCATCTGGTACTCAGCGACCGTAGCCGTGGGCTGGTGGATGCCCAGGCGCTGGGCTGGATGAAACCCGGCGCGCGCCTGGTCAACACTGCACGCGGGCCGATTGTGGATGAGCAGGCACTGGTGCAGGCCCTGGAAAGCGGCCGCCTGGCCGGGGCGGCACTGGATGTGTATGCCGAGGAGCCATTGCCGGCGGATCACCCGTTGCGCACGTTGCCAAATGTGCTGGCCACCCCGCACGTGGGCTACGTGAGCGAGCAGAATTACCGGCAGTTCTATTCACAGATGATCGAAGACATTCAAGCCTGGACGAACGGCACGCCCATTCGCGTGCTGGGCTGACGCACCGTTTCTGTGCGTTCGCACTCTTATAGCGAACCGCCTTGCTGTGGCGAGCGGGTTGTTGTGGCGAGCGGGCTTGTTGTGGCGAGCGGGCTTGCCCCGCGTTGGAGCGCGAAGCGCTCCCCAATGCTCCATAGCCCAACGCAGGGCAAGCCTGCTCGCCACAGAGCACCTGGCATATGGTTACAATTTTTTTGTCCTACAAAATATTCCCAGAAAGCCTACAGGCTCTGGGATCTGTCCTAGACTCATGACCGATGGGTCCGTTCCAAAACAAAAACCCCGCAAAAAATCTAAACTTTTCAACTCGGCCATTGGTCAAGTTTTAAGGTACGACGAGCACACACGGTTCCAGCCCGATGCCCGTCCATCCAATCTATATCTGCCAACCGTGCAACTGGCATAAGCCTTGCCAGATCTGTACAGCGCTTGTGCGCGTGGCCGCAGGATGCGGTCGACGGAGTTAATGGCAGCCGGCCATTAGCCGACCAACACGTGGAGAGAATTATGATCAGTGCCGCTGCAAGTATTCAGGGAGAGCGTGTTAGTCAGAGCGTTGGCGGGGTCGCCGCGTTGGCTGACCTCACCACAGTGCGGCCGGTTCCGAGCCACAACCCCAACCGTAAGAAAGTCCTGTTTGTGACCTCCGAGTTCGCCGACCTGGTGAAAACCGGTGGCCTGGGCGACGTCTCCGCCGCCCTGCCCCGCGCCATGGCCCACCTGCACGATGTGCGGGTGCTGATCCCCGGTTATCCGCAGGTGATGGAAAGCGACAACCCGATCCATATCATCGGTGAGCTGGGCGGCCACGCGGCGCTGCCGCCGTGCAAGATCGGGCGCATGGACCTCAAGGATGGCCTGGTCATCTATGTACTGATCTGCCCCGAGCTCTACGAGCGCGAAGGCACGCCCTACGGCGCCAACAACGGCCGCGACTGGCCGGACAACCATATTCGTTTCGCCCGCCTGGGCCTGGCCGCCGCCGACATGGCCGCCAACCTGGCACAGATCCACTGGTGCCCGGACCTGGTGCACGCCCACGACTGGCCCGCCGGCCTGGCCCCGGCGTACATGCACTGGCGTGGGTCACGCACGCCGACATTGTTCACCATCCATAATCTGGCCTATCAAGGCGTGATCAGCCTGGCGTCGACGCCAGAGCTGGGCATTCCACCTCACGCTCTGCAGCAGGAGGGCATGGAGTTCTACGGCAAGATGTCGTTCCTCAAGGCCGGCATGGCGTATTCCAGTCATATCACCACGGTGAGCGCCACCTATGCCCGGGAAATCACGACGCCCGAGTTCGGCTGCGGCCTCGATGGCTTTTTGGCCAGCAAGACCCAGCAAGGTTTGCTCAGCGGTATTCCCAACGGCATTGAAGACAGCTGGGAAACCTCCACCGACCCGCACTTGACGCACAACTTCAACATCGGCGACTGGGAAGGCAAAGCCGTGAATGCCGCACAGGTGCGCAACCTGTTCGGCCTGCATGACTCGACCGGCCCGCTGTTCGCCGTGGTCTCGCGCCTGGTGTTCCAGAAAGGCCTGGACCTCACCGAAGCGGTGGCCAGTTTTATCGTCGAGCAAGGTGGGCAGATCGCCATTATCGGTCGCGGCGAGCCGGAAGAAGAAAACGCCATGCGCGAACTGGCGCTGCGCTTTCCCGGCCAGATCGGTGTGCGCATCGGCTTCAACGAGACCGATGCCCGCCGCATGTTCGCCGGCAGCGATTTCCTGCTGATGCCTTCGCGCTACGAGCCCTGCGGCCTGAGCCAGATGTACGCCCAGCGCTTCGGCTCGCTGCCCGTCGCCCGCAACACCGGCGGCCTGGCCGACACCATCGAAAACGGTGTGACCGGCTTTCTGTTCAATGAATCCACGGTCGACAGCTACAAAGAAGCCTTGAACCGCGCGTTCAAAGTGTTTGCCTTCCCTGGCCTGCTCAATGCCATGCGCAGCCGAGCGATGACCCAACCGTTCAACTGGAGCCAGGCGGTGGAACCCTACGCCGAGCTGTACGAGCGACTGGTGGCTAAAGCACTGGGGAAATCCGCTAAATAATCATCGGGAGGTCTCTATAGATGCCGTTAAGGACTCTGGAAACCTGGCCCCACGGCGCAATCATGCTGGACGCGCAACACACGCGTTTCGCCTTGTGGGCGCCAGACGCGTTTTATGTCAGCGTTGAATTGGAACACGGCAAGTCTGTTGCCATGCTGCCCCAGGCAGATGGCTGGTTTGAAACCGAAATAGCGTGCCCGGCGGGCACGCGCTACCGCTTCAATATCGATGGGCAAATGGATGTACCCGACCCGGCCTCCCGGGCCCAGGCTGCGGATGTGCACGGTTGGAGCGTGGTGGTCGATTCCCTTGCCTATCACTGGCGCCACAGCACTTGGCAAGGCCGCCCCTGGCACGAGGCCGTCATCTATGAACTGCATGTCGGCGCCATGGGGGGTTATGCCGGCATCGAACAACATCTGCCACGCCTGGCCGAGCTGGGTGTTACCGCGATTGAATTGATGCCGTTGGCGCAATTCCCCGGTGATCGCAATTGGGGCTATGACGGGGTCCTGCCCTACGCGCCCCAAGCCTCCTACGGCACGCCCGAACAGCTCAAGCACCTGATCGACAGCGCCCACGAGCACGGCCTGGCGGTGATCCTCGACGTGGTCTACAACCACTTCGGGCCGGACGGCAACTACCTGGGTCAGTATGCCAAGGGCTTCTTCCAGGAAGACGTGCACACGCCCTGGGGCGCCGGGATCGATTTCAACCGGCGCGAGGTGCGCGACTTTTTCCTGGATAACGCCTCGATGTGGTTGCTCGAATACCGCTTCGACGGCCTGCGCCTGGACGCCGTCCACGCCATCGACAACCCGGACTTCCTCAAGGAACTGGCGCACCGGGTGCGCGAGCAGGTGGATTCCGGCCGGCACGTCTGGCTGATGCTGGAAAACGAACTCAACCAGGCCAGTCTCCTGCAGCAGGATTTCGACGCGCAATGGAACGATGACTTCCATAACGTCCTGCATGTGCTGCTGACCGGCGAAACCGACGCGTATTACAGCGACTTCGCCGAAGAGCCCACGGCCAAACTGGCGCGCTGCCTGGGCGAAGGGTTTATCTACCAGGGCCACACCACCCGGCATGGACATGAACGTGGCGAACCCAGCGGGCATCTGCCGCCGAACGCGTTTGTGGCCTTCCTGCAGAACCACGATCAGATTGGCAACCGTGCCCTGGGCGAGCGCCTGCATCAACTCTGCTCGCCGCAGGCATTGAAGGCGGCGACCGCCCTGCTGTTGCTCTCCCCGATGATCCCGTTGATGTTCATGGGCGACGAATCGAACGCCCGCGAGCCGTTCCTGTTTTTCACCGATCACCATGGCGAACTGGCAGAAGCCGTGCGCGAAGGCCGTCGCAATGAGTTCAAGGATTTCGCCGCGTTCCAGGACCCGGAGCGACGCGAACGCATCCCCGACCCGAATGCCCTGACGACCTTTTCGCAGACCACGCCAAGCTTTCACGAGAACGAACACACCGAGCTCTACCGCCAACTGCTGAGCCTGCGCCACGGCCACATCGTGCCGCACTTGCCCGGCAGCGTGGCCCTGGGCGCCGAGGTGCTGGCCGAAGGCGCCGTCAGCGCTCGTTGGCGCCTGGGCAATGGCAGCCTGTTGCAGATCGACCTCAACCTGAGCGCCAACCCGCTGGATCACCCAGCGACGGCGCCTGTGCTGTTTGAAACGCCTGCCAACGCCGGCGCGCACCTGCCGCCGTATAGCGCACGCGTCACCCTATCCCCTGTTGGAGAGCACTCTTGAGCGAAGCGAACCTGGAAATCCTCGCCAGCCGAGCGGGCCTGGCCGTCGATTGGATCGACGCAAACGGCCGCCCGCAACGTGTCAAACCCGACGCCCTGCGCGCCGTCCTCAAAGGCCTGGGCCACCCCGCCGACACCGATGCCGAAGTCAACGCCAGCCTGCGGGCACTGGAACAGGTGCAACAAGACAAACACCTGCCGCCCCTGCTGACCATCGACAGCGGCGCAGGCCTGGACCTGGCCCGCTACTTCGAACCGGACACCCTCTGCCGGGTCTGCCTGGAAGACGGTGAAACCCTGGAGCTGCGCCTGGATGGCGACGCCGTCCTGCCCGGCGTCATCGCCCTCGGCTACCACCAGGTGCATATTGCCGACCAGACCTTCACCCTGGCCGTCGCGCCCACCCATTGCTACAGCGTGGCCGAAGCGGTCGACAGCCGACCTGCCCGCGCCTGGGGCCTCAGCGCGCAACTGTATAGCTTGCGCCGCCTGGGCGATGGCGGCTTCGGCGACACCCTGGCCCTGGAGCACCTCGCCCGCTCAGCGGCCGAGCGTGGCGCCGATGCCCTGGCGATCAGCCCGATGCACGCGATGTTCAGCGCCGACACCGCGCGCTACAGCCCGTACTCTCCCTCCAGCCGCTTGTTCCTCAACAGCCTGTATGCCTCGCCGGGTTGCATCCTGGGCGAGCGCAAAGTGCGCAACGCCATCGAAGCCAGCGGCCTGGCGGATGAACTGCACGACCTGGAGCAACACAGCCTGATCGACTGGCCCACCGCCGCGAACGCCAAGCAGCGCCTGCTGCGTGCGTTGTACGAAGACTTCCGCCACGGCCACCACCCGCAACACGCCGACTTCCAGAGTTTCCGCCAGGCCGGCGGTGAGGCCCTGGAAAACCACTGCCGCTTCGAAGCCGCGCAAACCGCCCGCGCCGCCGCCGGTGAAGACCTCGACTGGCGCCATTGGCCAGAAGACTGGCGCACCCCACAGAGCCCGGCATTGGCCCTGTTCGCCGAAGACCACCGTGAAGAGATCGGCTACTTCGCGTTCTGCCAATGGCTGATCGCCCGTTGCCTGGAGCGCGCACAACAAGCCGCACGCGGCAGCGGCATGGGCGTCGGCCTGATTGCCGACCTGGCAGTGGGCGCCGACGGGGGTGGCAGCCAGGCCTGGAGCCGCCAGGATGAATTGCTCGCCGACCTGACCGTGGGCGCGCCACCCGACATTCTCAACCGCGCCGGCCAGGGCTGGGGCATTTCCGCGTTCTCCCCCGAAGGCCTCAAGCGCCACGGCTTTCGCGCCTTTATCGAAATGCTGCGCGCCAACTTCGCCCACGCCGGCGGCCTGCGCATCGACCACGTGATGGGCCTGCAACGCCTGTGGGTGATGCCCGTGGACGCCTCGCCGCGTGACGGCGCCTACCTGTATTACCCGGTGGACGACCTGCTGCGCCTGCTGGCCCTGGAATCCCACCGCCACCGGGCCATCGTGCTCGGTGAAGACCTGGGCACCGTGCCGGACGGTCTGCGCGAAAAGCTCATCGCCCGCTCGATCCTGGGCATGCGCGTGTTGCTGTTCGAACAGAACCACGAAGGCCAGTTCAAGCCGATCCTCGACTGGCCGGACAACGCCCTGGCCACCACCAGCACCCACGACCTGCCGACCCTCAACGGTTGGTGGCACAGCCGCGATATCGAGTGGAACATCCAGCTGGGTCTGATCGATGCGCCGACCGTGGAGCAATGGAGCGAGCACCGCCTGCGCGAACGCCAGGCACTGCGCCAGGCCTTGAGCCAGGATCCGCAGAACTTCGTCGAAGAGATCCGCAATGAAACCGACCACATGATCGACGCCAGCGTGCGCTACCTCGGCCACACCCGGGCCCCACTGGTGTTGCTGCCGCTGGAGGACGCCCTCGGCGTTGAGGAACAAGCCAACCTGCCCGGCACTACCGATACCCACCCCAACTGGCGCCGCCGCCTGTCGGGCGAGGCGTCCAGCCTGCTCGACAATGCCGGCGCCGCCCGCCGCCTCGAACTGTTGGCCGTCGCGCGCAACCAAGCCTATGAGCGTGACCGATGAAAGCCCTGCCCCTGCGCGCCACCCAGCGCCTGCAATTCCATAAAGGTTTCACCCTCGATGACGCGGTGCCACTGGTGCCGTATTTCGCCCGTTTGGGCATCAGCCACCTGTATGCCTCGCCGCTGCTGAGTGCACGCGCCGGTTCCATGCACGGCTACGACGTGGTCGACCCCACCACGGTCAACCCGGAACTCGGCGGCGAACCGGCCCTGCGCCGTCTGGTCGCTGCGCTGCGTGAACACGACATGGGGTTGATCCTCGATATCGTCTCCAACCATATGGCCGTCGGCGGGGCCGACAACCCCTGGTGGCTGGACCTGTTGGAGTGGGGCCGCCTGAGCCCCTACAGCGAGTTCTTCGACATCCAGTGGCATTCGCCCGACCCCTTGCTCAAAGGCCAATTGCTCATGCCGTTCCTCGGCAGCGACTACGGCGAAGCCCTGCAGGCCGGCACCCTGACCCTGCACTTCGATGCCGACCACGGCGCGTTCCATGTCGAGCATTACGAACACCGTTTCCCCATCTGCCCCAAGGATTACGCGGCGATCCTGGGCACCGATGAACGGCTCCACCCCCTGGCCGAGCGCTTCAGCGCCCTCGCCTGCCAGGACGACGCTTACCACGCGGCCGCGTCGCTCAAGCAAGCGCTGGCCGAGCGCGCCACTGTCGTGCTGCCGGCGATCGAACAGCGCTTGAAGGCTTTCGACGGCCGCCAGCCTGAGGGATTCAAGCGCCTGCATCAGTTGCTGGAACAACAGGCCTATCGCCTGGCCAGTTGGCGCACCGCGGCGGACGATATCAACTGGCGGCGCTTCTTCGACGTCAACGAACTCGGTGGTCTGCGCGTGGAGCGCAGCGCTGTGTTCGAGGCCACCCATGGCAAGATCTTCGAACTGATCAGCGAAGGCCTGGTGGATGGCCTGCGCATCGACCACATCGACGGCCTGGCCGACCCGCGCGGTTACTGCCGCAAGCTGCGCCGTCGGGTGGACTCGCTGTCACCCGAACGGCACTTACCGATCTTCGTGGAGAAGATCCTCGGCGAAGGCGAAACCCTGCGCGACGACTGGCAGGTGGACGGCACCACCGGCTACGAGTTCATGAACCAGTTGTCGCTGCTGCAACATCACCCGGACGGCTTCGCGCCATTGGCCGCGTTGTGGACCCGTCACAGCGAGCGGCCTGCTGCGTTTATCGAAGAAGCGCAATTGGCCCGCCAGCAGATCCTCAACGGCTCCCTCGGCGGCGACTTTGAAAGCGTGGCCCAGGCCCTGCTGCAAGTGGCCCGCGACGATGTGATGACCCGCGACCTGACCCTCGGCGCCATCCGCCGGGCCTTGCAGGAACTGATCGTGCACTTCCCGGTGTACCGCACCTATATCAGCGCCCGTGGCCGCAGTGCCGCCGACGACAGGCTGTTCCAACAGGCCATGGATGGCGCCCGCACCACCCTGGGCGAAGGCGACTGGCCGGTGCTCGACCACCTGGCCAACTGGCTGGGCGGCCAGCCGTGGCGCAATCGCCCGGTGGGCCGTGAACGCAAGATCCTCAAGCATGCCTGCGTGCGCTTCCAGCAACTGACGTCGCCCGCCGCCGCCAAGGCCGTGGAAGACACCGCGTTCTATCGCTCGGCGGTATTGCTGTCGCGCAACGACGTGGGCTTCAGCACCGAACAGTTCAGCGCCCCCTTGGCCGACTTCCATGGGGTCAACCAGCAACGGTTGCAGAGCTTCCCTGACAACCTGCTGGCCACCGCCACCCATGACCACAAGCGCGGCGAAGATACCCGCGCGCGCCTGGCCGTGCTGAGCGAGTGCGCGGCGTGGTACGCCGAGCAGGTCGAGCAGTGGCGCGCCCTCGCCGCGCCACTGAAGACGGATGCAAGCACGCCTTCAGCGGGCGATGAATTGATCCTCTACCAGGTACTGCTGGGCAGTTGGCCCCTGGACCAGACCGATGACTTCGAGGGCTATCGGCAGCGCCTGTGGCAATGGCAACAGAAAGCCCTGCGCGAAGCCAAATTGCAAAGCAGTTGGAGCGCGCCCAACGAAGCCTATGAACAAGGCGTCGAAGCCTTCCTGTCGCTGCTGTTGCTCAGCGATGAAGGCCAGGTGTTGCGCACTGCCATCGGCGCGGCGGCCCAGGCCATCGCGCCGGCCGGTGCGCTCAATGGCCTGGCGCAATCCTTGCTTCGCATGACGGTGCCGGGTGTACCGGACCTGTACCAGGGCGCCGAGTTCTGGGACTTCAGCCTGGTGGACCCGGACAACCGCAGGCCGGTGGACTTCAACGCCCGGCAACAGGCGCTGGATACCCCACCGGACATCGGCGAACTGTTGTTCAACTGGCGCGACGGGCGTATCAAACAGGCATTGATTGCCCAGGTGCTGGGCTTGCGCAAGGCCTGTCCCGAGCTGTTCCGCAAAGGAACCTACACACCGCTGCAAGTGCTTGGCAAACACGCCGAACGGGTGGTCGCGTTCGCGCGCGAGCACCAGGGCAACTACCTGCTGGTGGTGGTGCCGAGATGGCCGCATGACCTGCTTGAAAACGGTGTGCATCCCAAGATCAATGCGCAGGTTTGGGGCGACACACGGGTGAAATTACCGTTCGCCGCGACAAACAAAAACTGGAAGGGACTTTTTCATACAGGCGCAGTCACACCAGACAAGGAGCTGTTGATCAGCACTGCCCTGGGGGATTTCCCGGTCAATGTCCTTATCAATCCTGATGATCAAGAAAGCTGAAAATTTTCTGTTGAGGAGCATTGCGATGAGTACTGACGAAAAACGCATAAAAGAGTTGGCGCACCAGATCTGGGAGTCCGAAGGCAAGCCCCATGGGCAAGACGCGCGGCATTGGGAGATGGCGCGCAAACTGGCCGAAGCCGAAGCGCTGACGCCGAGCAAACCCAAGGCGGCCGCCAAGCCCAAGCCAGCCACCAAAGCCAAGCCTGCGCCCAACAAGCCGGCGCCACCGGCGGCTAAAAAACCTCCCGCGCCGAAGAAACCCAAGCCTTGATACCCCCCTCTTGCCGGCACGGTCGGCAAGAGGTGATTCCACCTTCCAGATTCTCAGCTGAAATTTCATCGGCACGGCCGCGTTCGGCCTGAAAAACATCTTTGCAGGAGCAAGTTTTCAATGAGCAAACCCGATAAAACCCCACCGACGCCGGGCAATGAACCGTCGCGGATCCGTGAAGGTTTGCCCTTCCCGCTGGGCGCGACCTGGGATGGCCTGGGCGTCAACTTCGCCCTGTTCTCGGCCAACGCAACCAAGGTCGAACTGTGCCTGTTCGATGATTCCGGCGAGGTCGAGCTGGAACGCATCGAACTCCCCGAGTACACCGACGAGACCTTCCACGGCTATCTGCCCGACGCCCACCCCGGGCTGATCTACGGCTACCGCGTGTACGGTGCTTACGACCCGGCCAACGGCCACCGTTTCAACCACAACAAATTGCTGATCGACCCCTACGCCAAGCAGTTGGTGGGCGAGCTCAAGTGGTCGGAGGCGCTGTTCGGCTACACCATCGGCCACCCGGACGACGACCTCAGCTTCGACGAGCGCGACAGCGCACCCTTCGTGCCCAAATGCAAGGTGATCGACCCGGCGCACACCTGGGGCAACGACCAACCGGTACGCGTGCCGTGGGACCGTACGATCATCTACGAGACCCATCTTCGCGGTATCAGCATGCGTCACCCTTCCGTAGCCGATGAAGTACGCGGCACCTGCGCCGGGCTGATGGAAGACGACGTGCTCAAGCACATCCGCCAACTGGGCGTGTCGTCGGTGGAGCTGCTGCCGGTGCATGCCTTCGTCAATGACCAGCACCTGCTGCAAAAAGGCATGACCAACTACTGGGGGTACAACAGCATCGCGTTTTTTGCCCCCGACCCGCGCTACTTGGCCAGCGGTAAGATTGCCGAGTTCAAGGAGATGGTCGCGCACCTGCATGAACAGAAGCTCGAAGTGATCCTCGACGTGGTCTACAACCACACCGCCGAAGGCAACGAGCGCGGCCCGACGCTGTCCATGCGCGGCATCGACAACGCTTCGTACTACCGCCTGATGCCGGACGACAAGCGTTTCTACATCAACGACTCCGGCACGGGTAACACCCTGGATCTGAGCCACCCGTGCGTATTGCAGATGGTCACCGACTCGTTGCGTTACTGGGCGACCGAGATGCACGTCGACGGCTTCCGCTTCGACCTGGCGACCATTCTTGGCCGCTACCGCGAGGGTTTCGACGAGCGTCACAGCTTCCTCGTGGCTTGCCGCCAGGACCCGGTGCTGCGCCAGTTGAAAATGATCGCCGAGCCCTGGGACTGCGGCCCCGGTGGCTATCAAGTGGGCAATTTCCCGCCGGGCTGGGTGGAATGGAACGACCGTTTCCGCGACACCGTGCGTGCATTCTGGAAAGGCGATGACGGCCAACTGGCCGACTTCGCGGCCCGCATGACCGCCTCCGGCGAAATGTTCAACCACCGTGGGCGCCGTCCCTACAGCTCGGTGAACTTCATCACCGCGCATGATGGTTTCACGCTGCATGATCTGGTCTCCTACAACGACAAGCACAACGAAGCCAACGACGAAAACAATCAGGATGGCAGCAACAACAACCTGTCCTGGAACCACGGCGTCGAAGGCCCGACCGACGACCCGCAAATCAACGCCCTGCGCCTGCGACAGATGCGCAACTTCTTCGCCACATTGCTCCTGTCCCAAGGCACGCCGATGCTGGTGGCTGGCGATGAGTTTGCGCGCACCCAGCACGGCAACAACAACGCTTACTGCCAGGACAGTGAGATCGGTTGGATCAACTGGGACCTGGACGAAGATGGCAAGGCGCTGCTCAAGTTTGTGAAGCGCCTGATCAAGCTGCGCCTGGCCTACCCGATCCTGCGTCGTGGTCGCTTCCTGGTGGGCGACTACAACGAAGACATCGGCGTGAAGGACGTCACCTGGCTGGCGCCGGATGGCAACGAGATGACCACCGAACAGTGGCAGGACAGCAACGGTCGCTGCCTGGGCATGTTGATGGATGGTCGCGCCCAGGAAACCGGGATTCGCCGTCCCGGCGCCGACGCTACCTTGCTGCTGGTGGTCAATGCCCATCACGACATGGTCAACTTCCGCTTGCCGCCGGTGCCCGAAGGTGAGTTCTGGACCTGCATGCTCGACACCAACGAGCCCGCCGTACGCGGTCAGGAACGCTTTGAGTTCGATCACGAGTACGCCGTGACCGGGCGCTCGCTGTTGTTGTTCGAGTTGCAGCGCGAAGACGAGGTGTGAGATGGCTCTGCATGGATTCCTTCAAGGCTTCCGGGGCTATGCGGACACGCAAGCCCTGGGCGACGCCCTGAAGGCCCTTCAGGAAGAAGGCCTGGACCAACTGCCGCTGCCCGGCGGCGGTCAGACCCTGGCGCGGTTCAGTCGCCTGGCGCAGGTGGCGGGTCATGACCTGCGCCTGTGCAAGCTGTTCGAAGGCCACACCGATGCCCTGGCAATCATTGCCGAGCTCAACTCCCCACTGCCGCCCCTGGGCAGCACGTGGGGCATGTGGGCCGCCGAGCCGCCAACGGCGAAGGTGCGCGTGCGCCAGGAGGGCCATCGCCTGCGGGTGCAAGGCCGCAAGGCCTGGTGCTCCGGCGCGGCGGTGGTGAGCCATGGGTTGTTGACCGCCTGGGACGAAGACGATCGCCAGCAGTTGGTGGCCGTGCACATGGATCAACCCGGCATTGTGGTCACGGATGAGGGGTGGAACGCGGTGGGTATGGCGGCCACCGGCAGTGTGGAAGTCGTGTTCGACGGGGCCTGGGGATTGGCGGTGGGCGGACCGGGGGATTACCTCGCCCGCCCAGGCTTCTGGCAAGGCGGTATCGGTATCGCCGCCTGCTGGTACGGCGCCGCGCAACGCCTGGCCGAGGTCTTGCGCGCGCAGTGCAGTAAACGCCCGGAACCCCACGCCCTGGCTCATCTGGGCGCCGTCGACAGCGCACTGAACAGCGCCGCCTGTGTGCTGCGTGCCAGCGCGGCACAGATCGACCTTGAGCCCAAGGCTGACGCCCGGCAATTGGCCCAGCAGACGCGGGCCTGTATCGAAGACACGGTCGAGCAGGTCATACGCCATGTCGGGCGCGCCGTCGGCGCCGGTCCTTACTGCAAGGACCCGCACTTTGCCCAGTTGATGGCGGACCTGCCGGTGTATGTACGCCAGAGTCATGCCGAACGCGACTTGGCCGGGCTCGGAGAGCTGGTGGCCGGTGAACCCACAGGGAGGTGGCAGTTATGAGACCCAATCCGATCGTTGGCCAGGGCACGCCGCTGCATCACTGGCAGGCCTCGCCGAAAATGGCCGACTTGCCGTCGATCAGCGTCGAGCAGTTGGTGCCCAGCGGCCACCGTGCGGTGATCATCGCACCACATCCGGATGATGAAATCCTCGGCTGCGGCGGCCTGATGCAGGGCCTGGCGGCACTGGGTAGGCCGATCCAATTGATTTCGGTGACCGACGGCAGCGCCAGCCACCCCGGCTCGCAGCGTTGGCCAGTGGAGCGTTTGAGCGTGGTGCGCCCGCAGGAATCGGCACAGGCCCTGCACCGCCTGGGGTTGCCGCTGCACAGCCTGAAATGGCTGCGCGCCGGTTTTACCGACAGCCAGGTGGCGGCGCGGGAACAGGAACTCGTAGGGTTTATCCAGCGCTACCTCAAACCCACCGACGTAGTGTTTACCACTTGGCGCGAAGACGGCCATTGCGACCATGAGGCCGTCGGGCGTGCCAGCGCCCAGGCCTGCACGGCGGTCGGCGCTACCCTGTATGAGCTGCCGGTGTGGACCTGGCACTGGGCAACGCCCGAAGACAGCGGGGTGCCCTGGCACCGTGCACGTAAGATTCCGCTGACCTGTGAAGCCGTTGCCCGCAAACGGCATGCCATCCACGCCTTCGCCAGCCAACTGGAAGGCGACCCGCAGATCGGCCTCGCGCCGGTGCTGGCGCCCTACGTGGTGGAGCGTCTGTTGCAACCCTTTGAAGTGGTATTTGTATGAGTGTGGCCACGCCTTACTTCGACCAGCTGTTCGCCAATAACGATGATCCCTGGGCCTTTCGCCAGCGCTGGTATGAGCGGCGCAAACGTGCGCTGACCCTGGCGATACTCACGCGGCCCCGCTACGCCTCGGTGTTCGAACCCGGCTGCGCCAATGGTGAGCTGAGTTTCGAACTGGCACCGCGCTGCGATCGCCTGCTGTGCTGCGACACCGCCGCAGCCGCCGTGGCCCTGGCGCGCACTCGCTTGCTGGGGTTCCCCCAGGCCCAGGTGCAGCAGTGCCGCTTGCCCAAACAGTGGCCGGCGGGCCAGTTCGAGCTGATCGTATTGAGCGAGTGGTGCTACTACCTCGACGCCGATGACCTGCGCCAACTGATCGATCGCGTCCGCACCGCGCTGACCGCCGACGGCCAGCTGCTGGCCTGTCACTGGCGCGCGCCTATCGACGGTTGCCCGCAAACCGCGGAACAGGTACACGCCCTGCTCCATGAACGCCTGGACATGCCTCGCGTCGCCAGCCACCACGAACCTGATTTCCTGCTCGACCTCTGGAGCCGCGACGGCACCTCGGTCGCCACCCTTGAGGGCCTGCGATGATCGGCATTCTGATCCCGGTGCATAACGAAGAGGCGTTGCTCGGCGACTGCCTGGAAGCCGCGTTGGTCGCCGCCCGCCATCCTGGCTTGCTCGGCGAAACCGTGACTATCCTGGTGGTGCTCGACAGCTGCAGCGATGCCAGCGCCGCCATTGCCCAGGCCTACCCGGTGCAGTGCCTGGAAGCCCAGGCGCGCAACGTGGGGCATGTGCGTGGCGTGGGTGCGCGGCATTTGCTCAATCAGGGCGCACGCTGGATCTCCTGCACCGATGCCGACAGCCGGGTAGCCCCCGACTGGTTGGTGGCCCAATTGGCGCTGGAGGTGGACGCCGTGTGCGGCACCGTCACGGTCGATGCGTGGAGCGAGGGTTTCGACCCCGTCGCGCAGATTCGCTACCACCAGGGCTACGAGGCCCGCGACGGTCATCGGCATATACACGGAGCCAACCTGGGAGTGAGCGCCGGTGCGTACGTGCGCGCCGGTGGTTTCGAGCCGTTGGCGTGCCATGAGGATGTGCAATTGGTGCGCAACCTGGAACTATGCGGCGCCTCCATCGCCTGGAGCCACGGCCCGCAGGTGATTACCAGTGCGCGCCTGGACGCCCGTGCACAAGGGGGATTCGGCGATTACTTGAAGAGCCTGATGCACGCCACCTGAAAAAACGCCGTTACCGAATGTGAAACCGAGCAATCCTTGTCTATGCTGAGAACGCCTTGCTGGCATTCCAGGGTTGGAATGCCATGCAGCCACTGCGGCGGAGCCTGTGGTGGAAACAAGAGAGTCGTCCCGTCAACGGGGCACGACCCCGCATCAACCGACAAGGATGTGACACCCCATGAAGCTTGCTTCCTTAAGCGATGGCCGCCGCGGCCCCGCGCAAGTCTGGAACAGCGCCCCGCAACTGGCGCTGATCCCCCCCGTTACGCCCTCCTCATTAGTGCCGCCTGGCGCACGCGTGGTGATCATCGCGCCTCATCCCGGCGATGAAGTGCTGGCCTGCGGCGGCTTGCTGCAATTGCTCAGCACGCTGGAACACCCGCTGCAACTGATCTCCATCACCGACGGCAGCGCCAGCCATCCTGGGTCCAACGTGTGGCCGGCGAGCCGCTTGAGCGTGGTCCGCCCCCAGGAAAGCGCTGAAGCCCTGCGCCGCCTGGGCATGCCGCTGCACAGCCTGAAATGGATTCGCGGTGGTTTCTGCGACAACGCCCTCGCCGCCCGCGAGCCGCAACTGAGCCAATTCATTGCGCGTTACCTGCAGCCCGGCGACGTGGTGTTCAGCACCTGGCGCAACGACGGCAATGACGACCATGACGCGGTCGGTCGTGCCAGTGCCAAGGCGTGCAGCCTGGTGGGCGCGCAGTTGCACGAACTGCCGATCTGGGCGTGGCACTGGCCTGCTCGCGAAGGCGCGCTCATTCCCTGGCAACGCGCGCGCAAAGTACGCCTGGACACCTGGGCCGTGGCGCGCAAACTCCACGCCGCCCATGCCTATGCCAGCCAGTTGGCCGGTGACCCGCAGATCGGCTTGCCGCCCATACTGGCCCAGGTGCTGCTGGAACGAATGCGTGAACCTTATGAAATCGTGCTGTCCTGACACCCAACTCGTTCATACCTGTTAATTCTGACAGTGGCGGCCTGGCGAATCACTGGCTAGGGTGGAAAAAGCGCTGCACCACGTCAGGTGCAGTCGAGAAAGCCATGCCAACCCTTTGCATTGGCCGGTGTTTTCAGAACGGGTAACCCGCTGTCCCTGCTCCGTATCGCGCATCACGTTGTCATGGTCTGGCCCGCGCCTGCCTTTGCAGGCGCCGGGGCAACTATCCCCTCGAGTGAGGACGGATCATGCGCGCACGGACACTCTCTTGGTTGTACCTGATCGTCATAACGGTGTGGCCGCTGGCCTCTTATGGCGCCTGCACCATCAACAACACGGCCGGCGATGACGTCTCCAATTGTGACAGCGGCACGGCGCCGGGCTTTACCGACACCGGGGGCAACAACACGCTCAATGTCTCAGGGACGGGCCAGGTGACTGGCGACGTGACGTATGGCGACGGGAAGAATAAGGTGGAGATCAGCGGCGGTCAGGTCGGTACCGTCAGCACGGGGGGCAGTCCCGACAGCTATGCCCAGAGCGGCGGCACTGTAAAAGCGTTGTATCAAGGCGACGGCCGGGATACCTTCAGAATGAGCGGTGGCACCATCACAGGCGCCTTCGAAGACGGCGACGATGCCAAAATGACCGGCGGCACCATCGGCCGCGTCGACATGAAACTCGACAACAACATCTTTGATATGTCGGGTGGCCGCATCATCGGCAACCTGGTCACCGGCTTCGGCAACGACACCATCCTGATCTCGGGCACCGCATTTGTGGGCGGCAACATCAGTGTCAGCGGCGGTGACGACCACGTGACCGTCTCGGGCGGTGAGGTGAACGGGCAGATCCTCCTCAGTTTCGGCAATGACGACTTCATCTGGACCGGCGGCAACCTGCATTCGTTTGTGCTGATGGGGGCGGGGGACGACACGGCACTGCTGCAGAATCTGACAAGCGCTCAATTGGCGGCAGCGCAACTGGTGGACGGCGGTTTGGGCAACGACAAACTTACCCTGGACAACACCAAGGCCGGGGACCCTGGCCTGCTGCCCAACTGGGAAGCCATCCAGCTGGACAACGGCTCCGAGCTGACCCTGAGCGGTACGACGCTCAAGCTGGGTGATAGCGGTTCCGGTACCGGCACACTGGGACTGGATGGCACGAGCAAACTGCAGGCCGGTACGGGCGTGATCGAAGCCTTTACCGCCGGCCGGTTGGTTACCGTAAAAAACAGCGGCGTGATCGACATGACCACGGGCAGTTCCAGCACCAGCGACTCATTGACCATCAGGGGCAATTACACCGGCAATGGTGGGCGCCTTGCACTGCAAAGTGCTTTGGGGGGCGACGGTTCGCCCAGCGACAGGCTGGTGATTGACACAGGTGTCATTGGGGGTAGCACAGCGATCAGCGTG
The DNA here is from genome assembly GCF_900113815.1 of Pseudomonas sp. NFPP04. Taxonomy (NCBI): domain Bacteria; kingdom Pseudomonadati; phylum Pseudomonadota; class Gammaproteobacteria; order Pseudomonadales; family Pseudomonadaceae; genus Pseudomonas; species Pseudomonas sp. NFPP04. Next base: position 277,412 of record NZ_FOQS01000004.1, read on the forward strand.
ACCAACCTGGGGGGTGCGGGTGCGGCGACGCTGCAGGATGGTATCCAGGTGGTGCAGGCCCTTAATGGTGCCTCCGGCAGTGCCAACGCCTTCACCCTCGCCAGCCCGGTCTCCGCGGGTGCGTTCGACTACCGCCTGTTCAAGGGCGGTGTAACCGCAGGCACGGCAGAGAATTATTACCTGCGCTCCACTGTCCCGGTGCAGCCACCAGGCCCTGAGATCATCGTACCTTTACCGAGCCCGGGCGAGCGTCCCTTGCCCCCTAACCCAGGGACCGAGCCAGAGCCTATCTACCGCAAGGAAGTGCCGATCTACGCCGCACTGTTTCCAGCTGCCAAGCAGATCGTGCTCGCCATGCTGGGGACCTATCACGAACGCATGGGGGACCAGAGCCAACAACAGAGCGGCAACGGCTTGGCCGGCTGGGGCCGAGTCTACGGCAGCAGCAGCCGTCAAGGGTTTGCTGGCACGGTGAGCCCGACGCTGGACAGCACGGTCAAGGGCTTCCAGGTAGGCAGCGATGTCTACACCGCTACCGACGACAGCGGGCGTACCCATCGTATTGGGCTGTTTGTGGGCCACAGTACGCTCAAAGGCAACGTCAAGGGCTTCAACGGTGGCTGGCAAGATCTGGACGCCGGCAAGACCACCTTGCACGCTGACAGCGTGGGGGGGTATTGGGCGCTGATCGGTGCCAATCGGGCGTATCTGGACCTGGTGCTGATGGGCAGTCGTTTCAATGGCAACAACGAATCGGACCGTGGCGTGAAGATGAAAACCCGAGGGCGCAACATGAGCGCGTCCGCCGAAGTCGGCTGGCCGTTCCAGGTCACCCCGCGCTGGACAGTGGAACCACAGGCTCAAGTGATCGTCGGCAAGACAAAGCTCGACAGCCAGAACGACGGTATCTCCGACGTCAAGTACGACGCCGATACCAGCGTCACCTCCCGCCTGGGTGTAAGGCTACGCGGTGATTACAACGTCCGTGGCATGCCGTGGCAGCCCTATGCGCGCGCGAACGTCTGGCACGCCAGCGCCGGGGACAACAGTGTGATTTACAACCGCACCACCCGGATCGATACCGAACAGAAATCCACCACCCTGGAAGTCAGCCTGGGTGCCATCTTGCAGGTTACTCGCGATGTGGCTCTGTATGGCGAAATCGGCTCCAACCGCAATCTGGACAGCAACACTTACAACGGCCACGAAGGCACTGTGGGTGTCAGGGTGGCGTTCTAGGTTTGTATCGCAGTGTGTACGCAGCCCGCTGCGATACACAGCCTTTAACTCGGCGGGTTTCCTGAAACAGGCCAGATACAGCCGGGCGTTCAACTGAGCACCGGCACACATCCAGCCGCAGGAGGCTCGCCATGCACGCTCAGTTGAACCGCCGCTCCACACCACTTTTCCTGGCCATTGCCCTGGCGCAATTCGGCATCCTGGGCATGGCCCACGCCGAAATGCCCGAGGCACCGACCAAAGTTGTCGCCAGCGCGCAAACCGCCTTCGGTGCCCTCAAGCACGTCAAGGCCGGCCTGCTCGATGTGGCCTATGCCGAAGTCGGCTCCGCCACCGGCCCGGCGGTGATCCTGCTGCATGGCTGGCCCTACGACATCGACAGCTATGCCCAGGTCGCGCCGTTACTGGCGGCCAAGGGCTATCGCGTGTTGATCCCTTACGCACGGGGTTATGGCGACACACGTTTCCTCTCGAATGACACCCTGCGCAACGGCCAACCGGCGGCGCTGGCCAGTGATGTGATCGACTTCATGGACGCCCTGAAGATCAAGCAAGCGGTACTCGGCGGCTACGACTGGGGCGCGCGCTCGGCGGACATCGTCTCGGCACTGTGGCCGGAGCGGGTCAAGGCGCTGGTGTCGGTCAGCGGTTACCTGATCGGCAACCAGGCCGCCGGCAAGAACCCACTGCCCCCCAAAGCCGAGTTGCAATGGTGGTACCAGTTCTACTTCGCCACCGAGCGCGGTGCCGCCGGCTACCAGAAAAACACCCACGACTTCGCCAGGCTGATCTGGCAACTGGCGTCGCCGCAGTGGAAGTTCGATGACGCCACGTTCGACCGCAGCGCCAAAGGCCTGGAAAACCCGGATCACGTAGCGATCACCGTGTTCAACTACCGCTGGCGCCTGGGCCTGGTCCAGGGCGAGACGAAGTACGACCCACTGGAGCAGAAACTCGCCCAGGCGCCGTCCATTGGCGTGCCGACCATCACCCTCGAAGGCGACGCCAACGGCGCCCCGCACCCGCAGCCCGAGGACTACGCCAAGCGCTTTACCGGCAAGTACGAGTTCCGCCTGATCAAGGGTGGCATTGGCCACAACCTGCCGCAGGAAGCGCCCGAGGCATTTGCCAAGGCGGTCATCGATGCGGATCACCTGTGATGAAGCGTCTGTGCATGGCCGCATTGGCCCTCGCGAGTTCGACCGGCGCCTTCGCCGACAGCGCAGCCTCGCCGATCTACGGCGTGACCATCCCCGACGGCTACCGCCAATGGGAACTGGTGGCGCCGGCCCAGGAAGCCGACCCGTTGAACGAACTGCGCGTGGTGCTGGGCAACAGCGCTGCGCTCAAGGCTTACCGGGAGGGCAAGTTGCCTTTCCCGGATGGCACCGTCCTGGCCAAGTTGGCGTGGAAACACGAGCCGTCACCGGACTTCAAGACCGCGTCCATCCCTGGCGCGGCGACCACGGTGCAGTTCATGGTCAAGGACTCGAAAAAATACGCATCCACCGGTGGCTGGGGGTTTGGACGCTTCATCAATGGCAAACCCGCCGATGAAGCGCAGCACCAGACGTGTTTTGCCTGCCACCAGGCGTTGGTGAAAGACCGCGATTACGTCTTCACCAGGCTGGCCCCCTGAAAGCCAGCCCGTTAAAGGTCTGGCGATAAGTGCCCTGTGGCGAGCGGGCTTGCCCCGCGCTGGGCTGCGAAGCGGCCCCAAAGCCAGCCGCCGAGGAGTGCCTGACTCACCGCATTCCTCCTTAAAGGGTCGCTTCGCAACCCAACGCGGGGCAAGCCCGCTCGCCACAAATCAGCCAGATATGGCCGGTTTTTTCAACGACCTTGAAAGCGCAGACCCTGAAAGCGCGAAAACTGATAGGCGATTCCCAGCCAGATGAACCAGGCCGGCATCACGCACAGCGCCAGGCGTGTATCCGGCCGCAACGCCAGCAGGCCCAGTACAAACGCGAGAAACGCCAGGGCAAACCAGGCCATCGGCACACCGCCTGGCATCTTGTAGGTGGATTGGGCGTGCAGGTCCGGGCGTTTTTTGCGGTAGGCGATGTAGGACGCGAGGATGGTCGACCAGGTAAAAATCACCAGGATCGCCGACACCGTCGACACGATGGTGAAGGCGGTCATCACCTCCGGCACCACAAACAGCAACACCAGCCCCAGCAACATCAGCAAACTGGTAAACGCCAGGCTGATAAACGGCACGCTGCTGTTGGACAAGCGCCGGAAGATACCCGGCGCATCACCCAGGTCGGCCAGGCCGAACAACATGCGGCTGGCGGAAAACACCCCGCTGTTGGCCGACGACGCTGCCGAGGTCAGCACCACAAAGTTCACGATGCCCGCTGCGGCGGGAAACCCTGCGACGAGGAACAACTCGACAAACGGGCTCTTGCTCGGCGACACCTGCTGCCAGGAGGTCACCGCAATGATGCATGCCAGGGCCAGCACGTAGAACAGGATGATGCGCAGCGGGATCGAGTTGATCGCCTTGGGCAAGGTCTTTTCCGGCGCACGGGTTTCGGCGGCGGCGGTGCCGATCAACTCGGTGCCGGCAAAGGAAAAGATCGCCATCTGGAAGCCGGCAAAAAAGCCGAACAGGCCGTTGGGAAATGCCGCCTGTTTATCCAGCAGGTGGCTCAACGAAGCGGTGACACCGGTGGGCGAGACGAACGAACTGGCGATCAGCACTCCACTCACCCCGATCAAGGTCACCACGGCGACGATCTTGATGATCGCGAACCAGAACTCCACTTCGCCGAACAGCCTGACCGTCAGCACATTCAGTGCGAACAGGGTCAGCAACATGCCCACCGCCGGCATCCAGGCCGGTACATCGGGGAACCAGTACTGGAAGAAACCGCCGACCACAACCGCGTCCCCCACCACCGCCACGCTCCAGCTCAACCAGTACGACCACCCGAGAAAGAACGCCGCGCGCGGCCCCAGGTAAGCACCGGCAAAGTCGGCGAAACTCTTGAAGTCGAGGTTGGACAGCAGCAGCTCGCCCATGGCGCGCATCACGAAGTACACGAACAGCCCGATGATCATGTAGATCAGGAGGATCGAGGTGCCGGACAGCGCGATGATCTTGCCGGAGCCCATGAACAGGCCGGTGCCGATCGCGCCGCCCATGGCCATCAACTGGATATGGCGGTTGCTCAGGGTGCGTTGCAACGCAGGCTGTTCACACAGCCCGGGCGTGGTTGCTTTCATCACAAAACCTCTTGTTATGTTTTTGAGTTTTGGCAGAAGAAAAGTCGAGGGGTCGTTGTTATTGGCTGTGGTGTTCGAAACCGTGCAGCACGTTGACCGCATTGATGCCGATCTCATCGACCATGTAGCCGCCTTCCATCACGAACAGCGTGGGCACGCCGACGCTGGCGATGATCTCCCCCATGCGGAGGAAGTCTTCGCTGTCGAGCAGGAAGTGGCTGATAGGGTCGTCCTTGAAGGTGTCGACGCCCAGGGAAATCACCAACACTTCAGGGGCGAAGCGGCGCAGTTGCTGGCAGGCGTCGATCAGGGCGGTGCGGTAATGGGTCCAGGTGGTGTTTTTCGGCAATGGGTAGTTCAGGTTGAAGCCCTCCCCAGCGCCGACGCCGCGCTCGCTGCCGGCACCGGAAAAGTACGGGTAGGACACCGCCGGATCGCCATGCAGGGATATGAACATCACGTCCGGACGGTCGTAGAAAATATTCTGGGTGCCATTGCCATGGTGGAAATCCACATCCAGCACCGCCACGCGCCGAGCGCCCTGGGTGATGGCGTGCTGCGCGGCAATTGCGGCGTTGTTGAGGTAGCAGTAACCACCCATGTATTCACGGGCTGCGTGATGGCCCGGTGGGCGGCACAGGGCAAAGGCGCTGCGATGGCCTTCGTCGAGCAACGCCAGGCCGGTCAGTGCGATGTCGGCGCTGGTCTTCACCGCCTGCCAGGTGGTGCGGGTAATCGGCGAACCGGCGTCCATCGCGTAAAAACCGAGCTTGCCGTCGATGAACGCCGGCACCTGCTGGTTGGCCAGGTCGCGTACCGGCCACACCAGGGGCAAGGCGTCATGGCTGCGGCCGATGGCAGTCCATTCGGCCCAGGCGGTTTCGAGGAACGCCACGTAGCGTTCGCTGTGGGCGGCGACGTAGCAGGCCCGGTCAAAACGGCGCGGCGTGATGATATCGCCCAGGCCAACCTGACGGACCCGGTCACGCACGGTGTCGGCGCGACTGGGTTGTTCGAACGAGGGCTTGAGCACGCCGTCCTTGAGTTCGGTGCCATGGTGCAAACGGTGGGCTTCGCTGAAAACAGTCAACATGTGAGGGCATCCGCCAGTAAAAGACAGGGTCTATTTTGTTCTGGCGGCAGTGGGCTTTCTTTGCTTTTACTTACGGCACTGTTAGGTTTATCGAGAATATTTACCTCAACGGCGCATGATTATGAAAAATAAAACCAGACAGGTCGTTCTTGACGACACCGATCTCGCCATCCTCGCCCTGCTGCAGCAAGACGCCAGTATTTCCAACGCGCAGTTGAGTGAGCGCCTGTCCCTGAGCCTCACGCCCTGCTGGCGCCGACGCAAACGCCTGGAAGAAGAAGGCGTGATCAAGGGCTACCAGGCCAACCTCGACCGCAAGATGCTCGGGCTGGACATCCTGGCGTTCGTGCATGTGCGTTTTGCGATCCATACCGACCATGCGCCGGACGCGTTCGAGACCGTGGTGAAGGAACTGCCGCAGGTGTTGTCGTGCCACAAGATCACCGGGGATGCCGATTACCTGTTGCAGGTGCTGGCCGAAGACCTGGACAGCTACAGCGAGTTCGTCGAGAGCGTGTTGCGGCGCCAGTTAGGGATTGCGTCGATTCAATCGAGCCTGGCGCTGAGGGAGGTCAAGGCGACGAGTCGGGTGGCCATCCCACAGCGCGAATAACCGGCGCTTTCCAGGGGCGCGATATGGCAAATCGCCGTCACTGCGATGTGAAAAATTCGTTAACTAATTCTCCCTGAAGGCTTTTTCCTACAGGAACAATCTGCCAGACTAATGCGAATAATTATCAACAGATTTATTATTCGCCAGGGACGGCGTTCGGGGAGAGTCAGTTCCATGTCAGTGCAACAACACGGCGGTAACGTTTTTTCACCCAGCCTGATGGCATTGGCGGTCTGTCTGGCCAGTTCTTCCGCGGTCTTTGCCGCCGATACCCAGGCACCGGCCGCCACCCTTGAGTTGGGCGCCACGCAAATCTCCGGCGAAGAGCAACTGGGCGAAACCACTGAAGGCACCCAGTCCTACACCACCGGCGCGATGAAAACGGCAACCAAGCTGCCGTTGACCATGCGCGAAACCCCACAGGCCGTCACCGTCATTACCCGCCAGCGGATGGATGACCAGGCGATGACCAGCATCAACGATGTGGTCAAGGCCACCCCGGGGTTGTTCCTGAATTTTTCCAGTGGTCCTGGCCGGCAGTCCTACACGTCACGCGGCTTTGACATCGACAACCTGATGTATGACGGCATCCCCAGCGGCTACAACGGCGCCAGTGTCGGCGCACAACCGAACCTGGCGATGTTCGATCGCGTCGAAATCGTGCGCGGCGCCACCGGCCTGGTCACCGGCGCGGGCAACCCTTCCGCCGCCATCAACCTGGTCCGCAAGCGCCCACTGGACGAGCAGAAAGTCACCCTGACCGGCGCCGCCGGCAGTTGGGACGACTATCGCGGCGAACTCGACGCCTCCAGCCCGCTCAACGACAGCGGCACCTGGCGCGGTCGCGTGGTTACCTCGTACCGCGACGCCAACAGCTTCATCGACAACGCCGAGGAGTATCACGGCCTGTTCTATGCCGTCACCGAAGCCGACCTGAGCGAAGACACCACCCTGACCCTGGGTTTCTCCAACCAGAAGGACAAGACCAATTACTTCTGGGGCTCGTCGATGGTCGGCCTGGATGGCCATCACCTTAACCTGCCGCGCTCCTACAACCCCGGCACTGACTGGGAAAACAAGGACCAGGAGATCAACACCGTATTCGCCGAACTGCGCCAGCAACTGGCCAACGACTGGAAACTGCAAGTCAACGCCAACTATGCCGAACAGAACGCGTTGTTCTCCGGTTCCTACCAGTCGCGCTGGGTCGCCAACACACTGGCGCGCACGGTCTACCAGGCGGCCTACGATGAAAACCAGGCAGGTGCCGACGTCTTCGCCAGCGGCCCCTTCCAGGCGTTCGGGCGTACCCATGAACTGGTGGTAGGCGCCAGCCGGCGCATCTACGACATGACCACCCACAACTACAGCCCCTACAACACCAACTGGCCGCTCACAGCGGGCAAACCGGACTTCGTCCATACCACCAATGACCGTGACGTGACCACCCAGGATGGTGTCTACGTCACCACCCGCCTGAACCTGGCCGACCCGTTGAAGCTGATCCTCGGCGGGCGCCTGGACTGGTACGACTACGACGCCCATGGCAGCAACACCGGCGACTACAAGGTCACCCGCAACCTCACCCGCTACGCCGGCCTGATCTACGACCTGGACGACCACCACTCGGTGTATGTCAGCTACAGCGACATCTTCACGCCCCAGAGCGAAAAAGACACCTCCGGCAGCCCGCTCAAGCCCATCGTCGGCAAGAACTACGAGGTGGGTATCAAGGGTGAATACCTGGGGGGTGCGCTCAACGCGAGCGTGGCGCTGTTCCGCGTCGACCAGGAAAACCGTGCCGTCGGCGTGACAGTCGCAAACTGCCCGCAGGCCTCCTGCTCTGTGGCCTCCGGCGAGATTCGCAGCCAGGGCATCGACTTCGAACTGCAAGGCGCCCTGACCGAGAACTGGCAGGTCGGCGGTGGCTACACCTACGCGCGCACGCACACCATCAAGGACGCCGCCAACCCGCAGAAGGTCAACAAGCAGTTCGACACCGACACCCCGGAGCACCTGTTCAAGCTGACCACCAACTACCGCTTCCAGGGCCCGTTGGAAAAACTCCGCGTGGGCGGCAACGTCTCCTGGCAGAGCCGCATGTACAACGACTTCAAAGTCGCGGATGGCAGCACCTACCGCCTGCAGCAGGGCGCCTATGCAGTCACCGACCTGATGGCCGGCTACCAGGTCAACCAGCACCTTGACCTGCAACTCAACGCCAACAACATCTTCGACCGCCGTTACTACCAGTCCATCTCCAACTCCGTGAGCTATGGCGGTGACTCCTACGGCAACCCACGCAATATGATGCTGACGGCAAAGTACAGCTTCTGACCGGCGTCCGAACCACGGCTATCCGCCCGGGTAGCCGCCCCTAAAGTCCCACCTCCCGATGCCGATACACGTTTGGCATCACTGAATCCAATAACAATCAAAAACACCTGATTCGCTCCACCCTGCCCTTCGCTTTGTTCCGGCCAGACCACATGGAGTAAGTGTGAATGCCCACCCGCACGCGTTTTTCCGAGCACTACCGTAAAGCCGACCGCATCATGCTGGCGCTGGTCTGGCTGATGTTCCTGTTTTCCCTGGGCCTGGCGTTCTGGCACGACACCTTGGTGCAGGCCGTGATAGTCGGCGGTAGTACCAGCGTGGTGCTGACCGCGCTTTACCGCGCCATCGGTGGTACCCGTGTCATGCGCTGCGCGCTCGGCGCGGGCTTGATGGTCATGGCGGCATTGCATATCAACCAGGCCCAGGGCTTGATCGAAGCGCACTTCGGCATCTTCGCGTTGCTCGCGGTGCTGACGTTTTACCGTGACTGGCTGCCGATCCTGGTGGCGGCGGCCACCATCGCCGTGCACCACGTGGTTTTCCATGCGCTGCAACATCAAGGCTTTCCAGTGTTCGTGATGGAACACCACGGCGGCTGGACCATGGTGTTCGTGCATGCGTTCTACGTGGTGATGGAAACCGTCGCCCTGCTCTACCTGGCCGTGCACAGCCAGGCCGAAGCGGTCGAGAGCCAGGAAATGCTCGAGAAGATGCTGGCGGTCACTTCCCAGCTCACCGTTGAAACCGCCCAAGGCGACCAGGGCAAGACCCACGTCTCCCTCGCCAAGCGTTTCGACCATTTTCTGCATCAGTTGACCGGCCTGATCGACGGCGTCGCCCGTGACTCCCACGGCCTTGGCCAACTCGGCCAGGAACTGGCCAGCGCCAGCGGCACCCTGGAAAAAGGCGCACGGCACCAACTGGCGCAAATCACCGAGATGAGCGGCTCGATGCAGCGCATGGAAGACGCCATGGGCCACATTGCCGTGCACGTCGAGCAAGCGGTGGATCATGCCGGCAAGGCCAGCCAACAGATCCTGCGCGGCCAGGAAAGCGTCGGCCGCGCCCAGCAGGAAATCACCCAACTGGCCTCACGCCTCAACGGCACCCACGACACGGTGCAGGGCCTGGCCCTGCAAACCGAACAGATCGGCACCGTGCTTGAAGTGATCAGCAGCATTGCCAACCAGACCAACCTGCTGGCCCTCAACGCCGCCATCGAAGCCGCCCGCGCCGGCGAGCAAGGCCGTGGCTTCGCCGTGGTTGCCGACGAAGTGCGCAACCTGGCGCAACGCACGGCGGTATCCACCCAGGAAATCAAAACCATCATCGAAGGCCTGCAACACGGCAGCCGGCAGGCGGTGCAAGCCATGCAAGATAGCCGCGAGGGCGTAGAGCGCTGCGTGGAGGACAGCCAGGTGGCCGTTGACATGCTGCGCGCAGTGGGCGACGACATCGCCCACATCGATGACCTCAATGGCCGTATCGTGACCACAACCCGCGAGCAGACCACGGCGAACCTGGAGATTGTCGGGCGTCTGCAGTCGGTGCAGAGCATTGCGCAAAGCACCGCGGACGATGTGGAAACCCTGGCACGCAGCAGCGAGCGGTTGCCGCCGATCGCGGTGCGCCTGGATGCGCTGGGGCGCAGGTTTCATCAATGATGTCTGGTTTGTCGGCAACGCCCGCAAGGTTTGCATAGTGCGCCAACAGGCGGGCAACCACCTGGTACCGCTCAGCCAGACCGGGCTCACCGAGCCGCCTCAACGCGTTCGCCGTCCGCCGCGCCTGAAGTGCGTTGATTGCAGGGTGACCGGCATACCGGGCCAGGCGATAAGCACCGCGATCTGCGCATTGTGCAATCGGGGTTCCTGGGACCAGCAGCCTGGCGGCGTTATGCAGCCGCTCCAGGCTGCGCCCCAGTTCGAGTGACAGATAGCCCAGTGCATCGACTGGCGAGTCATCCGTGCCCGACAACGCCCGCAATGAGACCAGCCGATGAAGCTGCCTGGCGTGCCACTTCGACAGGTTCATACGTCCCCCGACACGCAGTAGTCGCAAGATGTCCCGATGAAGCGCGTGCTGTAGAGCACGCACATGGCTGCCGGGTTTCCTCGGCAGGATCTGGAACGCCAACATACAGATAGCCATCGCCACCAACCAAGCGAGCGCCTGATTGGCGAAGTCGATGAAATCGTAATGGGCCGTGCCGCCGGTGCCGACCAGCGTGTTGAACGCAATCAGATAGGCAATGCCTTGCAGGGCATGGCGCGGCTGGGTCGTAGCCTGGATACCCCATACCCAGAACACGCTCAATACAACGCTGAGCAGCGCAAAACCGTTGATCTGAGGCAGCAGCAGAAACTTGCAGGCAGCCGCCGCCACAATGCCGTAGAGCGTACCCCTGAGGAAGCCGTCAAGCCCTCGGGTGGGCGCCGGGTGGGTCGCCAGCAAGGTGCAACACGGCCCCAACACCGCCAGCAAGGTCGGGCCCTGGTCCCAGCCCGTCAGGTACCACACCGCGCCGGTCACCAGGGTGGCGGCCAAGGCGCGGACCCCATTGCGCAGCGCATCGCCATAATGACGATGGAAAGCTACCGTCCGTACAGGCGGCGGGGTGGCGCTTTCAAGGCTGGCAAAACTCGATAAGGCGCCGGACAGGTCCGCCACTGCCTCGGTCAACCCATCCGGGGATTCACTTTCATGCTCAAGAACGCCTTGCAGGACGCTGACCCGCGCGGCAGCCGTGACGAAATCGAAGGGGATCTGCGCCAGTTGCTCAAGGGCCTGGCCCGCTCCAACGCACGCGGGCAACGGGGGCAGGCTTGGAGTGACCAGCACGGCGGCCTGCAAATGCGCCAGCCCACCCTGGAGCGTCTTGAGCCTGGAACGAATCAGGTACGACTCACCTCGCCCGATCCCGAGCAGTTCATCCACCTTATTGATATCGAGGGCGAGTTGCGCGGGGTCGCCTGCGTCGCCCTTGAATCGAAGGGCCAGTAACCGTAGCGTGCGAGTGGAAACGTCCCCAAGCGCCTGCTTCAGTTGTGCCTCGACCGTCTTGCGCCCCAGCAGCGAGGCCACCAGGCTCAGGCTCAAGACCCCAAGGACCACCGCCGTTCCCCGTGTGACGATGTGATCGAAGCCTTGCTCAGGCGCAACGATGGCAGGGCCAAGGGCAAGGCATACGGTATAGCCCGCAACCACGGCCGCCGTGGCGTGATAGTGCCGCAGCAGGGTCATGGCTGCGACACACAGCCCCAACCACACGCCGATCCCCAGAATGAACAGCAGCATCTGTTGGGCGAACATCCCCATCAGGATCACGGCAACGGCCAACCCCAGCAGGGTACCCACGACGCGCATCACACCTTTGCCCACCACCGCGCCCTGGATCGGATGAATCAGTAGCAACACCGTCGACGCTGCCGAGAACGGCGAGTCCAGGTGCAATTGCAAACCCAGCCACAGTGCCAGCACGGCCGCTGCCACACTGCGGCCCACATAGCCCAAGGTATCCCGGGTCCATGGCCGCGGCAGCGCGGCCAACCAGCGCCATACATGCACGGCCATCACATGAACGCCTGCAGCCAGCGCGTGAGCCGCCAACGCGCGTCGGCATTTGCCTGGCCGACTTCAATGCTCGCCGTCATGCCCGCCGCCAACTCCACTCCCTGTGGCACGCTGTCCAACTCGATCCGCACAGGCACGCGCTGGGCCAGGCGTATCCAACTGAACGTCGGTGCCACCTGGGGCAAGCCGCTGTCACCACGCAGCTCGTTAGTGTCGGCGATGCCCCGGCCAATACTGGCGACATGCCCTTGAAGCAGCGGCGCAAACCCCATCAGTTTGATCGACGCCGGCGCGCCCAACAGCACGCCAGGCAGCTTGGTTTCTTCAAAATAGGCGGTCACCCAGAAACTCTGGCTGTCGACCACATAAATATTGGTGCTGCCCGCCACGGCGTAGTCACCCGGTTGAAGCCGAAGTTGCGTCACATACCCTTCGACCGGCGAACGCACGGCAGTGCGCCCCAGGTCGAGCTGGGCCTGGGCCAACTGGCTGCGCGCCGCGTCCAGCCGGGCTTTGGCCACAGCCAATTGCTGGGCGGCGTTGTCGGTTTCTTCCCGTGCAATCGCATCGCCGAGTTGGCTGCGGCGCCTGAACTGCGCAGTGCGCTGCTCGAAAATACTGCGAGCCTCGGCCAGCTCCGCCATGCGCTGTTGCTGGGCGATCTGGTAGGCACGCTGATCGATCTCATACAGCAATGCACCTTTGGCAACCCATTGGTTGTCGCCCACCAGCAAGCGTTCCACCTGCCCGGACACCTCGGGCGCAATGTGGATGACCTGGGCGCTGACCCGCCCATCCCGCGTCCAGGGCGCCAGCACATAGGCGCGCCACAACTGCATGCAGAACAACAGGGCAACCAGCCCCAACCCCAGCGTCACGGCCATCTTGAACAGTTTATTGAGCGTCATGGCGCCGCCCTCACAGCTTCAGCACGAGGGTCGAGAGGACAATGAGCGAGACAAAAAACCGCGCCAGACTGGGGTGCCAGGTCCGGTCCAGCCAAGTGCGCACGACCCGCTCCAGCACACCGTAGACCAATGCCGCCGCTCCCACATACAGCAGGAACGGCGGCAGGTAGAGGTTGGCAATCGTGATTTCGCTCAGCATGGTTCAAGTCTCGTAACGGCCTTCAGGGTGAGGCCCTTGGTGAGCATGGTAGGGCGTGCCTGAAACGGCCGATATTGAGTATGCTGCCAGCCTATAATCAATTTCGGACAGTCGACGGGGGATTTGATGAACGAGACAACCCTGTACACGGTGGAGCAATTCGAACTCGACGACCTGGGTCAACCCGCCGTGGCGGTAATGCTGGGCGCACAGCGCAACGACGCAGAATACGCGGTGCACACCCATCGCAAAGGCCAGTTGGTGGTGGCCTATCACGGCGGCATCGTGTGTACGGTGGAGGATGGTGTATGGATGGTGCCTACAGGATTCGGCGTGTGGATTCCGGCGGGTATCGCTCACAGCAACCGCATCACCGCCAACGGCAAAGTCGGTTTTCTGTTCATAGAGCCCAATGCGGCTGCGTTGCCGCAAACCTGCTGCACGCTGGTGCTGTCGCCACTGATTCTCGAACTGATCCTGCACCTGAGCACCCTCGACCAGGACTATCCGGATCCGAGCGCGAGCGCACGCCTGGCCCGCGTGCTGCTTGAACAACTGGAGCAGGCCCCTTCGGAGCGACTGTACCTGCCCCTGCCCGCTTCGGCGCAGCTGCGCGTCATCGCCCGTCGTCTGGCCGAGGCTCCGGATAACCGCTGCACCATGGCGCAATGGGCGCAGCAGGTGGCGATGAGTGAGCGTTCCCTGGCGCGCCTGGTCAAGCGCGAAACCGGGCTGACCTTTGGCCAATGGCGCAAGCAATGGCAAATCATCGTGGCCTTGCAGAACCTGGCCGAGGGCGAGTCGGTGCAGCGTACCGCCGAGGCGCTGGGGTACGAGTCCGTCAGCTCGTTTATCAGCATGTTTCGCAAGACGCTGGGGTCGTCGCCAGCACGCTACATCCGCAGTACCCGACCGACGACGCCTGGCGCCATTGCCTGACCTGGCCCAATTCCTGCGTGCCTCCCCCCACCCCGTCGCTACTGACTACGCGGACGACTCTTTTGGGCCCCGCCGCCCAAGCACCTGCACCGATAATCGGGCATCCCCCCAGCTATCCCGAGGCCTTCCCCCATGACGAGCCCCTCCACCGAACAGGTCAGCCCGCAAACCCTGCGCAAGGTCATCATCGCCGCCGGCATCGGTAATTTCGTCGAGTGGTTTGACTTCGCCGTCTATGGCTTCCTCGCCACCACCATCGCCCAGCAATTCTTCCCCAGCGGTGACGCCAGCGCAGCGTTGCTCAAGACCTTCGCCGTGTTTGCCGTGGCGTTCGCGTTCCGGCCCCTGGGCGGTATTTTTTTCGGCATGCTCGGCGACCGCATCGGCCGCAAGCGCACCCTGGCCATGACCATCCTGTTGATGGCCGCTGCCACCACGTTGATCGGCCTGCTGCCCACCTACGCCGCCATCGGCGTCACGGCGCCGATTCTGTTGTCGCTGATCCGCTGTGCCCAGGGCTTCTCCGCCGGCGGTGAATACGCCGGTGCCTGTGCTTATCTGATGGAGCACGCGCCGAGTGACAAACGCGCCTGGTATGGCAGTTTCGTGCCGGTGTCGACGTTTTCCGCTTTCGCCGCCGCCGCCGTGGTGGCCTATGCCCTTGAGGCGTCATTGTCCGCCGAAGCCATGGGCAGTTGGGGCTGGCGCCTGCCGTTCGTGATTGCCGCGCCACTCGGCCTGGTGGGCCTTTACCTGCGCTGGAAGCTGGACGAGACGCCTGCCTTCCAGGCCGTGAAGGAAGAGCACGCCGTCGCCCACTCCCCGCTCAAGGAAACCTTGCGCAACCATGGTGCGGCGATCTGCTGCCTGGGCGCTTTTGTGTCACTGACGGCGTTGTCGTTTTATATGTTCACCACCTACTTCGCGACGTACCTGCAAGTAGCGGGCGGGTTGAACCGGGCGATGGCGCTACTGGTGTCGCTGATCGCGTTGATTTTCGCGGCGGCGATCTGCCCGCTGGCGGGGCTGTATTCGGACCGGGTCGGGCGGCGCGTCACGGTGATGACTGCCTGTGTATTGTTGATCGTGGTGGTATATCCGTCGTTCCTGATGGCCAGTTCCGGTTCGTTTGCGGCGTCGATTGTCGGCGTGATGTTGTTGGCGGTTGGGGCGGTGTTGTGCGGCGTGGTCACGGCGGCCTTGCTCTCGGAGACCTTCCCGACCCGTACGCGCTATACCGCTTCGGCGATCACCTACAACATGGCGTACACGATCTTCGGCGGCACCGCGCCGCTGGTGGCGACATGGTTGATCAGCACCACGGGCAGCAACCTGTCACCGGCGTTTTACCTGATTGCCGTGGCGTTGCTGGCACTGGCCGGTGGGTTGGCGTTGCCGGAGACGTCGCGGATTTCCTTGCACGACGTGGGTGGTGAGGAAACAAGCACCGCACCTTTGCTTTCACGGTAAACGGCAGGAGGGTGAACGCCGCTGGACGCAGGTAGGATCAGTTCGACACCTGCCTGCTGCCGCATCCAGACCTTCAACAGCGTTTTCTGCAGGCGCCGCAGTGAACCCTTTGGTGCGCATCTGCTAAACCGCCGCAGCCATGCGCGCTCTAGCCCCCCAGGCGAACGTCACGACCATCAGCAACCCCATGCCCGCCATCGCCGCGCCGGCCAGGGAAATCGCCGGGTAGCCCAGCCCTGCGTTGATCACTGCTCCCCCCACCGCTGCACCAATCGCGTTGCCGAAGTTGAAGGCGCCGATGTTCACGGCCGAGGCCAGGTTCGGCGCATCTTTGGCCGCTTCCATCACACGCATCTGCAACGGCGGCACAACGGCGAAGCTGGCGATACCCCAGATGAGGATGCTCACCGCTGCCGGTATCGGCCAACGCATCAGGAATGCAAAGGCCAGCAGGACCAGAATCAGTGCGCTCAGCGAGACGATCAGGGTCCGGTCGATCGAGCGATCTGCCGCCTTGCCACCCCATACATTGCCCAGGGTCAACCCGACGCCGAACAGCACCAGCATGGCCGTGATAAAGGGGGTAGACGCATGGGTCTCGTTGCTCAGGATCGGCGCGATGTAGGTAAACACGGTGAACATAGCACCGGAACCCACCACGGTCAGGGCCAGAGCCGCCAGTACCGAACCACGCCCCAGCACCTTGATTTCGGCCAGCACACCGTCGCTTTTCGGCAGCGGCAGGTCAGGCAGCGCGAACCACAGCGCGACCATGGTCACCAGGCCCAGTCCGCCAATGCCCCAGAACGCCGTACGCCAGCCAAGCAGTTCACCCAACCAGGTCGCCAGTGGCACCCCACCAATGGTCGCCAGGGTCAGGCCCATAAACATCGCGGCGACGGCTCCGGCGCGCTTGTCCGGCGCGACCACACTGGCCGCGACGATGGAACCGACACCAAAAAACGCGCCGTGGTTGAGCGAAGTGATGACGCGGGCAATCAACAGGTCGTAGTAGCCGGTTGCAAGCGCCGACATCACGTTACCCAGGGTGAAAATGGCCATAAGCCCGACCAGCAAGTGACGACGAGGAATCTTGCCAGTGGTCAAGATCATCAGTGGCGCACCGAGCATTACCCCCAGGGCGTAGGCGCTGACCAACAGCCCCGCAGTGGGAATCGAAACGCCCAGGTCATTGGCGATGGTGGGCAACATGCCCATGGGCGCGAACTCAGTGACGCCAATGCCAAAGGCACCGACAGCAAGGGCTACAAGGGGTGGATTGATACGCATGGAAGACTCCTCATTTATGCCGCAAATGCTACGATCAACGCTTTGACGGCACTAGACCGTTTAATTGGCAATCACCTTTGCGCGCGAGGCAAAAATGGATTTCAACGGCAGATCGGGTGAGATGGCGGTATTCGCAATGGTG
This sequence comes from Pseudomonas sp. NFPP04, assembly GCF_900113815.1. NCBI lineage: Bacteria > Pseudomonadati > Pseudomonadota > Gammaproteobacteria > Pseudomonadales > Pseudomonadaceae > Pseudomonas > Pseudomonas sp. NFPP04. Next base: position 294,446 of record NZ_FOQS01000004.1, read on the forward strand.
GCGCAGGAAGGCAGCCTGTCGGCAGCAGCGCGGGCATTACGATTGACGCCCTCGGCCGTCAGCCGCGTCATCGCACGCACAGAACAACGCCTGGGCACCCGCCTGTTGATTCGCACGACCCGCGCCCTCGCCTTCACAGCCGAAGGCGAGGCGTACCTTCGCGGCGCCCGGCGCATCCTGGCCGACATGGCGGAAGTCGAAGAAGCCATCGCCGACCAGGGCGCGCCCAAAGGCCGGCTGCGGGTCAGTGCGGCCCTGGGCCACGGCCGCATGACCATCGTGCCGTTGGTGGCGGCGTTCAGCGCCCGCTACCCAAACATTGTGGTGGACCTGACCTTGGGCGACGAGGTGGTCGACATCCTCGGCGGCCAGGCTGACGTGGCAATCCGCTTTGGCGACCTGCCAGACAGCCCGCTGACAGCCCGGCGCATCGGCGACACCGGCCAGGTCCTGGTGGCATCGCCGGAGTACCTCGCGCAACACGGCACGCCTCTGGAACCCAACGACTTGCTGCGCCACAACTGCCTACGGTTCAACTTCCGCCGTGCCCAATCCGACTGGCCCTTCGCCCGCGACGGCAGGGAGTTTTCCCTGAAGATAAACGGCAATATCGAATGCAGCAGTGGCGAAGCCCTCGCTCAACTGGCGCGATTAGGCGCCGGGATCGCACGCATCGGCGAGTTCACGGTTGCACAAGACCTGCAACGCGGTGACCTGGTGCGCCTGCTGGAATCCTGGAATCCCGGCGACCGGGAGCCGATCCACGTGGTGTTTTTCGGCGGTGCGAGCATGCCGGCGCGGATCCGCGTGTTTGTGGACTTTTTGCTGGAGCATCACCGGCTATAAACGTGCAGGCTTGTGCAGCCGCTCAAGCACCTCGTCAGCCGCCTCGCGCCATGCCTGCGTCGCGCCATTGTTTCTCAACACCGCCAACCCGGCCGCCGTAAAGGTGCCCGGTGTCGCAATCGCGCTACCCAACGCTGCCAGACTCGCGGATGGCTGGTGGCGGGCGCTGGCCAGACAGTCTTGCAGGTTGCCCATCACCAGTTGGGCGGCCTGGTCTTTGGACAGGCCTTTGTCGGTAAACCACTGCTGAAGATCACTCAGGAAGAAATAGAACCAGCCGTTCATGCAGGCCGCGACAGTGGCCAGTTCGAACGCCTCTTCCTCGTCCAATACAACCAATGAACCGAGCGCGCCCAGCAGCGTTGCATGGGGTTCGCCACCGGGCGTGACCACCACGGTCGTCTGGTTGATCTGCGCGGCATAGGACAGCATGGCGCGCACCACACGCACCTGCGGGAACCGACGTTGAAGCTCGGCCAGCTTCAATCCCGCCACCAGCGACACCAGCGTTTGCTCAGGTCTGAGCTGCACTTCATTCGAAAGCTGATCGACCATCTCTGGGCGCACGCCCAGGACCAACAAGTCCGCCCCATCGACAACCTGTTGATTGTCAGCCATCACCTCACAGTCCCACTGTTCAGCGAGTTGCTGCGCACGTTGGTGGTTACGCGGGGACAGCAGCACCCGCCCGCCAAACTCGCTGCGCCGCAGGCCGATCACCACCTTTTCCGTCAGCTCACCGACGCCCAGGATTCCAATCTTCAGCACGCTGTCCGCTCCGATTAATTCTGTAGTCGAGTGCATCATAGGCACGATTGCTGTCTTCATGCAGGCAGGCGTTCACGCTACACTCGCCGCTCTTAACATCGGCCAGGAAGGCAAGCATGAGCACTCAAGGGAAAGACCGGCAAATCGACAACATCGAATTCAACGTCAGCGATATTGCCCGCAGCAAAGCCTTCTACGGCGGCGCGTTCGGCTGGACGTTTGTCGATTACGGCCCCACCTATACCGAGTTCAGCGATGGGCGTCTGACTGGCGGGTTCACCACGGGGGAGCCGGTTCGGCCGGGTGGGCCTCTGGTCATTTTGTACGCCGATGACCTCGAGGCCACGCAGCAGCGACTCAAAAGCCTGGGGGCTGTCATCACCCGCGAGACATTTTCGTTCCCTGGTGGACGCAGGTTCCACTTCACCGATCCGGATGGCTATGAACTGGCGGTTTGGAAGGCCGATCAATAGGCCTCGACCCGACGCTTAGGCGAAGGCATCAATCGTTCTCCCTCAAGACCCACCTTCACAGGCCCTTTATTGCAGGGTTCGCCATGGGCGGTTCGCAAATGTCCTGCCTTCCCGCGCCTGTCACACTCATTCCCGAGCCCGGTAAAGACTATGCAATGGAACTTCAGAAGATCAAAATCAGCACGTTCAAGGCCGGTTGCGTGATTGCCGTTCGCCAACCCGGCTTGTATTCATGGAGGAAAAATGCGGATCTACATCACCGGTGCATCGTGCGCGGGCGTCACCACGCTGGGTCGCAACCTCGCGATACGGCTCGGTATACGACACGTCGACGTTGATGATTTTTACTGGATGCCCACAAACCCTCCATTCACAACCAAGCGACCTCCCAACGACCGCGTTTCCTTGATGCAACAAGCACTCGGTGACGACGACTGGGTGCTGACCGGTTCGTGCATGATCTGGGGCGATGCGTTGATCGCCGATGCTGACTTGATTGTGTTTGTGGTCACACCCACGCCCGTTCGCCTCGAACGGTTGGCGGCCCGCGAAAAGGCCCGCTTTGGCGATCGGATCACACCCGGTGGTGATATGCATGCGATACACGCGGCCTTCCGGGAATGGGCTTCGCAATACGACGACCCGAATTTCTCAGGGCGCAACAGGGCGTGGCACGAAACATGGCTGTCACAGCAGACGGTACCGATTTTACGGATTGACGGGATGCGGGGTGCTGAACAGATGGCCGCTGAAGTCGCTAAGGTGGTGTCGCAAATGCCGAAACAGCTCAAAACATGAACGACTGAGGCTGTCCAACGACTTCCACTCCCCTTATCCTCACACCTCCCCGCACCCGCGAACCCGGAGCCGCCATGGACCTCGCCACCCTCGCCCTCTTTCTCCCCGGCGGTGGTGTTGCAGACGTCGGAGTTGTTGTTCTACGGGATCAAGATTCTGGGAGCGGCGTAACTGTTTTACCTGGCGTTGCAGTTGTGGCGCGCGAATCCCGAGGCTGAGGCGCAGGCGAGTACGGCCAAGGTCGGTTTGTGGGCATTGGCACGGCAGGAATCTTTAGTGGCGGCGGGCAAGCCAGGCGATGCTCAATATAAACTTGTATGACAGACTGCTTTCGACCCTTTACGGCCGTTGAAGTAGGCAATCGCCTGGCTTACATTCGCTTAAAACCCGGGTTAAATTATTTAAACCCTATCATTTATGCATGCGCTATCGACTCGATAGAAATTCTATTGTGTTGTCTCGTTCAGCTGTTGATTACTATCAAAAAACCAGCCTCCGCCTTAAAAAAGGTCATTTATCAGGACAATAAAATAAAAATTATAGTTATGGTTTTTTCTTCCGACACAGTACTCGCACCAAGCCTGATTGGATAACCAATTAATAATTATTGAGAGTCTTATGGACGCATTACGTAGAACCAAGCTTTCCTCGCGACTGATTTCTGCTTTTTTAGTGTGCGCAATGATCACCTTAGGAGTGGGATTCTTAGGGTATTCAGGTATCACTAAACAAAAAGATGCAATAGAAGGCATTGTAAGCAATAATTTAATTTCTGTTTATAATACAGCTAATGCCCGCGCAAGTGTTTTTTCGTACTCCAGATCTTTACACGCTGCTCTACTCTACAAGTACGCAAAAGAAGATCTTAAATTTGACACTGCTGTTCAATCCATGTCTGAAAACGAGAAAGAGGCTGACCGACTTTTCAAGGAGTACCGACAGACTCCTCTCGCTGATGACGAGCGTGCGGCAGGTGATCAGTTCGAAAAGAACTGGCCAGCCTATTTGCAGGATGCACGCACAGTAATCCAATTAGCTAAGGCAGGTGATATTGATGGCGCCACCAAGATTTTCCAGGAGAAAGTCTCGCCGGCATTCAAGGGAGTAAGTGATAATCTTCAAGTTATTGTTGCTTCCAACTATCGCCAAAGCGGTGAGGTAGCAGATGCAGCAAAGGCCGAGACAAAGAGTGCTTACTGGATATTGGGTATAGGTGTAATAATTGCCTTCCTAGCAGCCATCGCTTTGGGACTGATTATCACGCGTTCAATCACTCTTCCTCTATCCATCGCGTTGCGAAGCGCTGAGGAAGTGGCTGATGGTGACCTTTCTAAACACATTGTAATCAGTGGACGAGATGAAGTCGGTGTACTGCTGAGCGCACTCGATAAAATGCAGAATAACCTACGAACTACGGTAAGCGAAATTGGCAGCGCTGCTGACCAATTGGCCTCTGCATCTGAAGAGCTAAACGCGGTTACTGAAGAAAGCTCACGCGGCCTGACGCGGCAGAATGATGAGATTCAGCAAGCTGCGACGGCGGTGAACGAAATGACTGCAGCCGTGGATGAAGTCGCCAGAAATGCGGCGGGTGCCTCTGAAGCCTCAGAGCAAGCCAGCCGCAATGCTGTAGAAGGTCGTGATCAGGTACGCAGAGCTGTTAATTCAGTTGGATTGATGGCGGAGGAGATTTCAAATTCAACTGCCAAAGTTGAGGTGCTTGCCACCCGCATCAACGAGATCACTAAAGTTCTTGATGTGATCAGAGCCATTGCCGAGCAGACTAACCTCTTGGCCTTGAACGCAGCCATCGAAGCGGCCAGGGCGGGTGAGCAAGGGCGTGGGTTCGCTGTTGTAGCGGATGAGGTGCGCGCTCTTGCCCATAGGACCCAAGCATCGACGGCGGACATTGAATCGATGATGCAACAGGTGCGCTCTGGAGCTGATGAAGCCGTCTTCGCGATGAATAAAAGTAAAGAACTGGCAGCCGATACGCGGGCGCAGTCCGTGGAGGCTGGCCAGGCTCTTGAACGAATCACCGAGGGTGTTTCAACCATCAGTGAAAGGAACCTCGTGATCGCAAGTGCCGCTGAAGAACAGGCTCAGGTTGCACGTGAGGTTGATCGTAATCTGATAAACATTCAGGACCTTTCAACACAAACAGCGGCCGGAGCACATCAAACCAATGCTTCAAGCTACGAATTGTCGCGCTTGGCCACATCCTTTGGCGTGTTGATTAGTCGATTTAAAGTTTGAGTAATGAACGGTCCTTTCTGTTCCGCTCATACTCGTCTCGGATAAGCCCCACTAACCAGCAAATTGCTGCCTGTCGTAAAGGGCCGGTAGCGGTTGCTTGCATACGTCCGCTTATGGCCGACTGCTGCCCTTCGGCGGCAACCTAGAGGTAACCAGGCAACCACGGCTCCTGCTCGATTGCTGCAACGTCTCCAATGGCCAATAGACGCCACAATTCCAAGATCTTTGTCTCTGGAACGCCCTTCATGTGGCGAGGCTCTCCGGACTCTAGGTTTTCAAAAGTGACAGTTCGTGACAGGTTCACCGAAATGCACCAGTCAGCCTCGTCAGTCACCGAAACATCACCGTGTTCCTCATCTTCCGGGCCAGTTTTCAGTTCGGCAAGAAGCTCAGGGAACGTGTGTATGCCAGGGTTGGAGCTCATGGCGCCGTACCTGTGTGTGACGTGATAGCTCATGTTTACCTCAGAAAGTTAATTTGAGTCCAAAACGATGGCGCGCGAAGGACGGCTTCTGGCCGAAACCTGTCGCTACCTACAGGCGACGGACCAAAGCTGATCGAGCTTCGTCGTATAACTTTGGCTCATCAAATCGCGGCGCATGCCCCAATCAGAATCTGCCGGCACACAAGCCGAGCGCAACGCTCCCCTACCCCATCGCTAATTGATCTGGTCCATGACCGTCATCACCCCAGTCGCCTCCGCCGGCTGTGATAGAGCAAACAAATCATCGGTGTACTCTCCAGGCTGGCAGAGGTTCAGCAACATCACCTCAACCTTGCTGTACTTAAACCTAGTCGAAATATCCGATCAAGCGCACCCAGCGCCGCTTGAGTAAGCAGCCGCACGTCATCAGTGGGATATGGCATATCCACCACCACCCCATTGGCATACTTCGCCTCCTCCGGATTGAACATGCCAGTTCGGATGCACACGCGTACCTTCTTACACAGCGATTTCTGAGCGCGGAGCTTCTCAGAGGCACGCATCATGTAGGTGGCCACCGCCTCTCTTATTGGCGGCAGCTCTGTCAGCCTCATGCCGAACATGCGGCTGCAGCAGATCTCCTGCTTTGGAGGATCCGGCTCATCCAGTTCCAGGCAAGGCGTGCCGCCCAACTCCCTGGCAGTCTTCTCGATCACAATGCTGAACTTCTTACGGAGCGTCCACGGATCGGCCTTAGCCAGGTCCATAGCCGACTTGATACCCATGGCATCAAGATGGAGTTTCATCTTTCGACCGACACCCCACACTTCCGCCACGTCCGTATTGCGTAGCACCTGGGCACGAATCTGCCGGCCTAAGGCATCCAACTCACCAATACCAGTCAGGTCGGCGAACGCCTCGTCGATGCTGTACACCTCAACCGCCGGCACCATCGCCTCGATCAGGCTCATCACGCGTTCGCTCATGTCGCCGTACAGCGCATAGTTGGAGGAGAACGGGACAATCCCGTGCTGCTTGAGCTTGTGCTTGATCTGGAAATACGGCTCTAGACTAAGCAGTCCTGGACAATATGACCCTATGTGCGGCTTTGTGCGCCACCATACTCTTACAACCTTCCAGTTGCCCCCAAAAGCCAATGCCGCTTATAGTCCGCCCCGTCGCCCACATGGCGATCAGGTTTGGCGACCTGACTATCGGATGCAGAAGCACTGCGCTTTTTTGTAGAGGCTGTTGCACGCCTGCAAAGCTGTCTTAATGGCGGCTGTGCGCGGGAGACCTTCGGGTCTGCCGGGTTTTCCGATACCGGTTCGCCAACCTGCGTACAGCTGTCACCCTATCGTTTGGCGACGATTAAGTGACGGTTAATGACTGCACTTATCGGAGTTTTCAAAATGGAACGTTACATCCCTCTCACTGGAATCGATCTGGTCCCAGCCTCTCTGTTCATTGACTCAGAAGCGCCGCTCGATGTACTGCAAGCGATGGCAGATTACCGCATTCGCACCGTCACTCAGGTGTTGGAAAACATTGCCTTTCGCAGCGAGTTGGAAGCTGATTCCGTCGTGCTTTCTGACTTCGCGCAGTTGCTGGCTATCCCCTTGCGAGATGGCTGCGACCTGATGGATATCATTGGGCAACGCTTACGGGCTGAGGTTTGTACCACTGACGAAGTACCTGCAAGCCAAAGCTGAGTCGGCTCACACGCGTGGGTGCCATCGCAGCCCCCACGCGCACATTGTCCAACCACCCCACTCCCCCTTATCCTCACACCTCCCCGTCCGCCGCGAATCCGGAGCTGCCATGGACCTCGCCACCCTCGCCCTTTTCCTCCCCGCCTGCTTCGCCCTGAATATGGCGCCGGGCCCGAACAACCTGCTGTCCGTGAGCAACTCCACCCGCTACGGCTACCGCACTTCGTGCCTGGCGGGCATTGGCCGCTTGCTGGCCTTTGCCGGCATGATAGCCCTCGCCTCTGCAGGCTTGGCGGTGGTGCTGCAGACGTCGGAGCTGTTGTTCTACGGGATCAAGATTCTGGGAGCGGCGTATCTGTTTTACCTGGCGTTGCAGTTGTGGCGCGCGAATCCCGAGGCCGAGGCGCAGGCGGGTACGGCCAAGGTCGGTTTGTGGGCATTGGCACGGCAGGAATTTTTAGTGGCGGCGGGCAATCCGAAGGCGATCCTGATCTTCACCGCCTTCCTGCCGCAATTCGTGGTGCCCGGCGAGCCGATTACGCCGCAGTTCGCGCTGCTGGGCGCGCTGTTCCTGGGACTGGAGTGGATCGCCATCAGTGCCTACGCCTATATGGGCCTGCATATGCGGCGCTGGTTTGCCGAGCCTCGGGGCAAGCGGATCTTCAATTGCTGCTGCGCCGGGTTGTTGTCGGCGGCGGCGTCGGTGTTGTTGATGGCGCGCAGGGCCTGAACCATGACTCGCGACGAACTCGCTGCCTTTTACCAAGGCTATATCGACTGCCTGAACCGTCAGGATTGGGAGCACTTGGGTGACTTCGTGCATCCGGACGTGACCTACAACGGCGAAGTCGTCGGCCTCGCCGGCTACCGCGCCATGCTGGAGCGGGATTTTCGCGAGATACCGGACCTGGTGTTCCGCATCCAGCTGCTGGTGGCCGACCCACCGACCGTGGCCAGTCGCCTGAACTTCAAGGTCACGCCCAGGGGCGAGTTCTTCGGGTTGCCGATCAATGGACGCCAGGTGACGTTCGACGAAAATGTGTTCTATGAGGTGGTCGACGGCACGTTCGCCCACGTCTGGTCGGTGATCGACAAAGCGACCATCGCGCAGCAACTGGGCGGCTAAACTCCACAGGGCCATTCTCACGTGGAGACCGATCATGACCCACAAAAACACGCTCTGCCTCTGGTACAACGGCACCGCCCTTGAGGCCGCGACCTTCTATGCCCTGACCTTTCCGGACAGCCGGGTGAATGCCGTGCACCTGGCGCCCGGCGATTATCCGTCCGGCAAACAGGGCGATGTATTGACCGTGGACTTCACCGTCTTGGGCATCCCCTGCATCGGCCTCAACGGCGGGCCGATCTTCCCGCATACCGAGGCGTTTTCGTTCCAGGTGGCCACCGATGACCAGGCCGAAACCGACCGTTACTGGAACGCCATCGTCGGCAACGGCGGCCAGGAAAGCGCCTGCGGCTGGTGCAAGGACAAGTGGGGGCTGTCGTGGCAGATCACCCCACGTGTGCTGACCGATGCGGTGACCCACCCCGACCCGGCGACGGCAAAGCGCGCCTTTGACGCGATGATGACCATGAGAAAGATCGACATCGCGACGATTGAGGCGGCGATAGCGGCGGGCTAAGGCCGGGCATCCAGCATGGCGTTGGCCGCCAGGGCATGGACCTTGCGGGTGGGGTGCCATTCGTCCCAGTAATAATGCGCGTCGGGGTTGGCACACACCGGTTCAGCCTCCGGATAAGTGGCCTGGCACGGCGTATCGAGGTCGGTGAAACCATGGGCTGTCGGATTGGCGCGCAGTGTGTCGCTGAAAGCCAGGTGGTCGAAGTAGCTGACCTTCGCCGTACCGATCTGCGCCAGCACGGCCGGGAGTTTCTGCGCGAGCAACTGCTGGTATTTTTTCGCATTGTCGACCTGGTTGCCCTGCACCACCGCAGGCACATGGCTGAGGTCTGTGGTGCCCACCACCATCACATGCCGGGCACCCGCTGCCACCAGTTGCTCAGTGGCTTTGCGGATATTCGCCAGGCTCGATTCGCTCAGTGCCTCAAGGGTTTGCGAGTGGGAGAAGTCGGCCCACTCGAAAAAGTCATTGGCCGAGATGAAGATGAAGTACAGCGCCTTGGGGTCGGCCTTGTGGGACTTGGCAGCCTGCAAGTGCTCGGCGACCTGCCCCAATACGCCGGTGTCCTGGGAAGGCATCATCCAGGCGTAGTAATTGCCGTGGCCACTTTTGGCGCCGCCCACCGCGTAGTCGGTCAGCGGTGTGTGCAGAGCCTGGGCCAGGCCCTCGACGGCGGTCGGGCCGTTGCTCCAGCGCCCCTTCCAGTACAGCGGCCCAGGCAACGCCTGGGCGTCCTTGATGTGCTGTGCGGCGAGCTGTGTGGTGAGCGCTTCGCCCGCGCCGTTGTCGGAATAGCTGTCACCGAAGGCATACAGGTGATCGTAGGTCGAGGCGCCAAAGGCGGTCGAGGCGGACAGAGTCAGCAGAGCGGCCAAACACGCACGTCGGATCATTGCGTTTCTCCCGGAATGTCTGCACAGACTACCGGTTGGCGGCAACCACACAGGAACGATTGCGACGCGCACATATCCAGCGGCGGCCACATCACGGCTGTACAGCGACCACCCGGCTGGTTAGGCTTGGCGCCTGCAACATCCCGTTAAAGTTTCCGCTTCACCCGCCGTCACCCTGACATCCCCGAATGGACTCAACGAGGCTCTCGTGCGTTTTATCACTCCGCTTTTGCTGATCGGTGGCATCGCCACCCTGGCCGGTTGCGCCACCCAGAAAACCCAGGTCGAAACCATGCTCGCCGGCGCCCTCGCCCAGCCCCTGGTGGAAAACAGCATCGTGCGCGAAGGCGACGTGCTCAGCTTCGAGCTGTTGATGCCTGGCGATCCGGGCGCCCTGCGCCGCACGTTGCAAGTCGAGGCCGCCTGTTCCTCGCCGCAACTGCACCTGCTGTACCTGGACGGTTCGCAACGGGTCTACCCCGCCAGTGCCGGCCGCTACAGTTCGCCCCGCAGCTTGTCGCCGCAGTTGCGTGCAACCCTGGCCGCCAACCAGACCTTCGTCCGTGCCTGCGCGGAAACACCGAAGCCCGACTGGCGCCTGGTACAGACCAACGAGCGCGACAACCAGGTGCTGATCGACGCCAACAGTATCAAGAACGCCAACGGCGAAACGCGCTTCTGGGCCGCCTTCGACAACCCGACGGTGCTCAACGACCTGCCCTACAACGCCCCGTACGCGCAAAAACGCGAACACTTTGCGGTGTCGTGCAAAGGCGGCACTTACAAGCAGTTGGCCGGCTACGACATGGATGCCGACAACCGCGTCAGCGACGGCCGGGTCGACAGTTTCCCTACGCCGCAGAACATCGCTGGCAGCAATGCCGACTACGAATTGCTGTTCAACAAAATCTGCGTCAGCCCGGAAAAGATCGCCGCACTGCCCGCGTTCAAGCCGCGCATGAAAGCGCCGGCCACCATTGCCCTGACCTCGGTGCAACCGGCGGTGCTGGCGGCCATCGCCCAGTTGAACCTGGACAAGCCCACCCGCTCGTTCAAATACGTCCAGTTCGCGGGCACCAGCAACTACCGTGGCAAGACCAGCGATAACCAAAGCACGCAGTTCATCAGCCAGGACGCACCAAGCGGCCAGTTGGCCCTGGCCACCCGTGGCGACGGCTATGAGAGTCAGGCCGTGAGCTGGCGCAACCTGTTCCACCTGGTGTCCAAAGCCACCTACGGCGGTTCGGGCATGGCGGAAAGCTCGACCCTGACCCAACTGAGCTTCACCGGTAACTGGAAGGCCCTGCCCGTGGGCGAGACCGTCACCTACACCACCGTACGCTCCAGCCTCAACAGCCTGATCGGCAGCAGCACCAACACGCAGACCAACCGTTGCCAGGTCGAGCGTGAACTGCCGGCCAGCGAACTCAACGCGAAACTGGCGGGCAGCGCCAAGGCATTGTCCTGCCGAACCGACGACGACAAGTACAAGCGCGTCAACCACCTGTACTTCCTGACCGACTACGCCTACTTCTTTGAATCGAGCACCGACAAGAACGAGTTTTTCTACTCTGACTCGCGTATCGATAAATTCGAATAAGCCCCGTTGACACACTCTGCAATATTCCATGAAGATGGAGGCCTTGTTCAGGGTGTGTCAGCTTATGTCCGCAATGCCTTGCGTTAACCGTTCCGTCATTGGCTTGATTGCCAAGGCGCAAGGTTGCGTTGCGCACGCCCTCAAATCGAAGAAACAGTCGCTCATGTGACCGGGGCGCGCTGTCCCGTCAGATGAGCTGACAGGACATTGAGCGCGACGGTCTACTCTCCCTTGCACAATTGCCCCTGCCCTTCTGACGGTGACTCAAGCGGTCAATCATCAGGAGAAAGTGCATGTCATCGTTTCAAGGTATCTGGGTTCCCGTGGTCACGCCGTTCCATGACGGCGCCATTGATTTCATTGGCCTGCACCGCCTGGTCAACCACCTGCTGGAAAAACACGTGGCCGGGATCATGGTGTGCACCACCACCGGCGAAGCGGCGTCGCTGAGTCGGCAGGAACAATTGGCGGTGCTCGATGCGGTGTTGCAATGGGTGCCGGCGCACCGCGTGGTGATGGGCCTGGCGGGCTATAACCAGATTGAGCTGCTGCACTTTCAGCGTGAAATCCTGCAACGCCCGGTGGCTGGGCTTTTGGTGCCGGCGCCGAGTTACATCCGCCCGTCCCAGGCCGGCCTGGAAGCGTTCTTCCGCACCGTGGCCGATGCCTCCAGCGTGCCGATCATTCTGTACGACATTCCCTACCGCACCGGCGCCACGTTCGAGCAGGCCACCTTGCTCAACATCGTCGCCCACGAACGCATCGTGGCGATCAAGGACTGTGGCGGCAACCTGGACAATACCCTCGCGCTGCTGGCCAGCGGTGAGGTGGATGTGTTGTGTGGCGAAGACCTGCAGATCTTCAACGCGCTGTGCCTGGGCGCGACGGGCGCGATTGCAGCCTCGGCGCACGTCAACACGGAACAGTTCGTGACGCTTTGCCAGCAGGTACGCGACAACCAGTTGGCCGACGCGCGGGCAACGTTCATGCAGTTGGTGCCGCTGATCAACACGCTGTTCATGGAGCCCAACCCGGCACCGGTGAAAGCCGCCCTGGCCCTGCAAGGCTTGATCGGCAGCGAGTTGCGCGCACCGATGCAGGCAGCCAGCGTGGCAGTTGTCGCCCGTTTGCAGCAGGTGCAGAACCTGCTCGGCTAATGCGCCAAAAACAGACAACGAGCGGACCGTCCGGTTGCGACCGGACCGATCCCGGCCTATCGTCGAACCCAGGCTTTGCCTTTTGCTGTCCAACCCATCCGTATTCAGGTGACGACATGCCCACGCTGCCCCGCCCCGCCGTGCTCGAACTGATCGGCAACACGCCGCTGGTTCGGGTCAGCCGGTTCGATACCGGCCCTTGCACGCTGTTTCTCAAACTCGAATCCCAGAACCCCGGTGGCTCCATCAAGGACCGCATCGGCCTGGCCATGATCGACGCCGCCGAACGCGATGGCCGCCTGCGCCCCGGTGGCACCATCATCGAAGCCACCGCCGGCAACACCGGCCTGGGCCTGGCGCTGGTCGGCCGGGCCAAGGGCTATCGGGTGGTACTGGTGGTGCCCGACAAGATGTCCACGGAAAAAGTACTGCACCTCAAGGCCATGGGCGCGGAGGTGCATATCACCCGCTCCGATGTGGGCAAGGGCCATCCCGAGTATTACCAGGACGTGGCCGCACGCCTGGCCAGGGATATTCCGGATTCGTTCTTCGCCGACCAGTTCAACAACCCCGCCAACCCCCTGGCGCACGAAACCAGCACCGCGCCGGAGATCTGGGCACAAACCCAGCACGATGTGGATGCGATCGTGGTGGGCGTCGGCTCGGCCGGCACCCTCACCGGCCTGACGCGCTTCTTCAAGCGCGTGCAACCGGCACTGCAAATGGTGCTCGCCGACCCGGTGGGTTCGGTGATGGCCGAGTACAGCCGCAGCGGCAAGCTGGAAACGCCAGGCTCCTGGGCGGTAGAAGGCATCGGCGAAGACTTCATCCCGTCGATTGCCGACCTGTCCAGCGTGCGCCACGCCTATTCCATCAGCGATGAGGAGAGCTTCGATCACGCCCGGCAGTTGCTCAAGGCCGAGGGCATTCTCGGCGGTTCCTCCACCGGCACCCTGCTCGCCGCCGCCCTGCGTTATTGCCGCGAACAGACCACGCCCAAGCGTGTGGTCACCTTTGTCTGCGACACCGGCACGCGCTACCTGTCGAAGGTCTACAACGACCAATGGATGACCGACGCCGGCCTGTTGCACTACAAACACTACGGCGACCTGCGCGACCTGATTGCGCGGCGCTTCGAGGACGGCCGCGTGATCAGCGTGAGCCCCGACGACACCCTGCTCACCGCGTTCCAGCGCATGCGCCTGGCGGATGTCTCGCAACTACCGGTACTGGTGGACGGCCAGCAACTGGTCGGTGTGATCGACGAATCCGATATCCTGCTCGGCCTGCACCAGGACGCCAGCCACTTCACCCTGAACGTCGCCAGCGCCATGACCACGTCCCTGCAAACCCTGGCCCCCAGCGCCAGCCTCGCGCAATTGCAAGCGGAGCTGGATCGCGGCCTGGTTGCCATCATTGCCGACGCGTCGGGCTTCCATGGCCTGATCACCCGCGTCGACCTGCTCAACCACCTACGGAGATCCCTTGCATGAGTCAGTCCGATAAAAGTGCGTTTGCCACCCGCGTGATCCATGCCGGGCAATCTCCCGACCCAACCACCGGCGCGCTGATGCCGCCGATCTATGCCAACTCCACCTACCTGCAAGACAGCCCCGGCGTGCACAAGGGCTTTGACTATGGTCGCTCCCACAACCCTACGCGGTTTGCCCTGGAACGCTGCGTGGCCGACCTGGAAGGCGGCAGCCAGGCGTTTGCCTTTGCCTCCGGGCTGGCGGCGATTTCGACGGTGTTGGAGTTGTTGGACGCCGGCGCCCATGTCGTGTCCGGCAATGATTTGTACGGCGGCACCTTCCGCCTGTTCGACAAGGTGCGCCAACGCAGCGCCGGGCACCGCTTCAGCTTTGTCGACCTGAGTGACCTGTCGGCCTTTGAAGCGAGTCTGCAGGACGACACGCGCATGGTCTGGGTCGAAACCCCGAGCAACCCGCTGCTGAGCCTCACCGACCTCAGCGCCATCGCACGCATCTGCCGCGCTCGCGGGATCATCTGCGTGGCCGACAACACCTTCGCCAGCCCGTGGATCCAGCGCCCGCTGGAGCTGGGCTTTGATGTGGTGGTGCACTCCACCACCAAATACCTCAACGGCCATTCCGATGTGATCGGCGGCATTGCCATCGTCGGCGACAACCCCGAACTGGCCGAACGCCTGGGCTTTTTGCAGAACTCGGTCGGCGCCATTGCCGGGCCCTTCGACGCCTTCCTCACCCTGCGTGGCGTGAAAACCCTGGCCCTGCGCATGGAGCGCCATTGCAGCAACGCCCTCGACCTGGCCACCTGGCTGGACCAACAGCCGCAAGTGGCGCGGGTTTACTACCCGGGCCTCGCGTCCCACCCGCAGCATGAACTGGCGCGCAAACAGATGCGGGGGTTTGGCGGGATGATTTCAATCGACCTGAACAGCGACCTGGCCGGCGCCAGGCGCTTCCTGGAAAACGTCAGGATCTTCGCCCTGGCCGAAAGCCTGGGTGGTGTGGAAAGCCTGATCGAACACCCGGCGATCATGACCCACGCCAGCATCCCGGCGGCGACGCGGGCGCAGCTGGGGATTGGCGATGGGTTGGTGCGGTTGTCGGTGGGGGTTGAGGATGTGGAGGATCTGCGTGCGGACCTGGCGCAGGCCCTGGCGCTCATATAAACAGCTTGCCTTGATCTATGTGGCGAGCAGCCTGGTTGTGGCGAGCGGGCTTGCCCCGCGTTGGGTGGCGAAGCCGCCCCAATAAAAACGCCGCATTCTTTCAGGCAGAATGCGGCGTCTGGTTTTAGGGCTGCTTCGCAGCCCAACGCGGGGCAAGCCCGCTCACCACAACAGGCCCGCTCGCCACAACAAGCCTGCTCACCACAGCACACCTGCTCAGCACAGAAAGCCAGATAGGCGTCAGGCGGAGGTGATGTTGGCCCGCGCCGCATGCAGCTTCTTGTAGCTGTCGATCAAGCGCAGATGCCGGTCCAACCCTTCCAGCTTCATGCTGGTCGGCGTCAGGCCATAAAAGCGCACATCGCCCTTCACCGAGCCAATCACCGCATCCATCCGCTCATCGCCAAACATGCGGCGGAAGTTGGCTTCGTAGTCGGCCAGTTCCAGGTCGTCGTCCAGTTCCATCTCCAGCACCGCATTCATCGCCTGGTAGAACAGGCCGCGCTCGACGGTGTTGTCGTTATATTGCAGGAACATCTCCACGCACTCCTTGGCCTCTTCATATTGTTGCAAGGCCAGGAAGATCAGCAGTTTCAGTTCCAGGATGGTCAGTTGGCCCCAGGCGGTGTTGTCGTCGAATTCGATGCCGATCAGGGTGGTGATATCCGTGTAGTCGTCCAGCTCGCTTTCGATCAGGCGCTCGACCAACGCCTGCAATTCTTCCTCGTCGAGGCGGTGCAGGTTGAGGATGTCCTCGCGGAAAAACAGCGCCTTGTTGGTGTTGTCCCAGATCAGGTCATCCACCGGGTAGATTTCCGAGTAGTCCGGCACCAGGATGCGGCAGGCGGTGGCGCCGAGGTGTTCGTACACGGCCATGTAGGACTCTTTGCCCATGCCTTCGAGAATGCCGAACAGGGTCGCGGCTTCCTGGGCATTCGAGTCTGCGCCTTCGCCGGTGAAGTCCCACTCGACGAATTCGTAATCCGACTGGGCACTGAAGAAGCGCCACGACACCACGCCGCTGGAGTCGATGAAGTGCTCGACAAAGTTGTTGGGTTCGGTCACCGCCTGGCCTTCGAAGGTCGGCGCCGGCAAGTCGTTCAGGCCTTCGAAGCTGCGGCCTTGCAGCAGTTCGGTAAGGCTGCGCTCCAGGGCCACTTCCAGGCTTGGGTGGGCGCCGAAGGACGCAAACACGCCGCCGGTGCGCGGGTTCATCAGGGTCACGCACATCACCGGGAATTCGCCGCCCAGGGAGGCGTCTTTGACCAACACCGGGAAGCCCTGGGCTTCGAGACCCTGGATGCCGGCGAGGATGCCGGGGTACTTGGCCAGCACCTGCGCCGGTACATCCGGCAAGGCGAACTCGCCTTCGATGATTTCACGCTTCACGGCACGCTCGAAGATCTCCGACAGGCACTGCACCTGGGCTTCGGCCAGGGTGTTGCCGGCGCTCATGCCGTTGCTGAGGTAGAGGTTCTCGATCAGGTTGGACGGGAAGTACACCACTTCGCCATCCGACTGGCGCACGAACGGCAGCGAAACGATGCCGCGTTGTTCATTGCCGGAGTTGGTATCGAACAGGTGCGAACCGCGCAGTTCGCCGTCGCGGTTGTAGATTTTCAGGCAGTAGGCATCGAGGATCTCGCTCGGCAGCTCGTCGTTGGGGCCTGGCTGGAACCAGCGCTCATCCGGGTAATGCACGAACGGCGCGTTGGCCAGTTCCTCGCCCCAGAACTGATCGTTGTAGAAGAAATTGCAGTTGAGCCGCTCGATGAACTCGCCCAAGGCCGACGCCAGGGCGCCCTCCTTCGTCGCACCCTTGCCGTTGGTGAAGCACATCGGCGAATGCGCATCGCGGATGTGCAACGACCAGACGTTAGGCACGATATTGCGCCACGACGCGATCTCGATCTTCATGCCAAGGCCTGCGAGGATGCCGGACATGTTGGCGATGGTCTGTTCCAGCGGCAGGTCTTTGCCGGCGATGTAGGTGCCGCCCTCGGAAGTCGAATTCGGCATCAGCAACGCCTGGGCATCGGCGTCGAGGTTCTCGACTTCTTCGATGACAAACTCAGGCCCGGCCTGTACCACTTTCTTGACGGTGCAGCGGTCGATGGAACGCAAAATGCCCTGGCGGTCCTTCTCGGAGATGTCCGCCGGCAACTCGACCTGGATCTTGAAGATCTGGTTGTAGCGGTTTTCCGGGTCGACGATGTTGTTCTGCGACAGGCGAATATTGTCGGTGGGGATATTGCGCGTCTGGCAGTACAACTTCACGAAGTACGCCGCGCACAGCGCTGACGACGCCAGGAAGTAATCGAACGGCCCCGGTGCCGAGCCATCGCCTTTGTAGCGAATGGGCTGGTCGGCAATCACCGTGAAGTCATCGAACTTGGCTTCAAGCCGGAGGTTGTCGAGAAAGTTGACCTTGATTTCCATGGGGGGCACACCAGAATAACGGCTAAACAAAAATGGCCGCCATTATGAGGGGTTTCACCGCGAAGTTTCAGGCTTTTGACCAATGGCTGGCGAATTGGCCAATGTGGATTAACCTTTTTGCGTTTGGCGCCGATGGACTGAGGGCAACCAGGGAGTAGTCGGAATGCGCAATAACCAGCCCGTAACACAGCGTGAGATTTCCCTCGCGCCTTCGCAAAAACTCATCTCCGCCACGGATGTCCGAGGGGTCATCACTTACTGCAACGACGCCTTTGTCGACATCAGCGGCTTTGAACGCGCCGACCTGATCGGCGCGCCGCAGAACATCGTGCGCCATCCGGATGTGCCACCCGCCGTGTTTGCGCACATGTGGGGTGCGCTCAAGCAAGGCCTGCCGTGGATGGGCATCGTCAAGAACCGCTCGAAAAACGGCGATCACTATTGGGTCAACGCCTACGTCACGCCGATCTTCGATGGCAGCCAGGTCGTCGGTTTCGAGTCGGTGCGGGTCAAGCCCACGGCCGATGAAATCCGCCGGGCCCAGGCCCTGTATCAACGGATCAGCCAAGGCAAACCGGCCGTCCCGCGCCAGGACGCCTGGCTGCCGGCCGCACTCGGTTGCGTGCCTTACGTGGCCACCGCAGTGGCCGGCAGCCTCGCCGGTCTGTTCCTCGACGCGCCGCTCGCAATTGCCGTGGCCGTCGCCGTCGCGGTGCCGGTGGGCGTGCTCTGCTCACGCTGGCGCCAAGGCAGCACACTGCGCCTGCTGCAGGGCGTAGAACCTTCGACTTCGGACGCCTTGATCGCCCAGATGTACAGCGACGCCAGCGGGCCACAGGCACGCCTGGAAACTGCGTTCCAAAGCCAGGCCGCGCGCCTGAAAACCTGCCTCACGCGCCTGCAGGACAGTGCCGAACAATTGAGCGCCCTGGCCGGGCAATCCGATCAGTTGGCCACCGCCAGCTCCAAGGGCCTGGACCGCCAGCGCGTCGAAACCGAACAGGTCTCGGCCGCCGTCAACCAAATGGCCGCCACTACCCAGGAAGTCGCCAGCCACGTCCAGCGCACGGCGGATGCCACCCAGCAAGCCAATGTGCTGACCGGGCGCGGCCGTGAAGTGGCACGGGACACCCGTGAGGCCATCGAACGTTTGTCCAGCGTGGTCAGCAAAACCGGCGCGACCGTAGCGCAACTGGCGCGGGACAGCGACGAAATCGGCAGCGTGGTGGACGTGATCAAGGCCATTGCCGACCAGACCAATCTGCTGGCCCTCAACGCCGCCATCGAAGCAGCGCGGGCCGGTGAGCAAGGCCGTGGCTTTGCTGTGGTCGCCGATGAAGTGCGCCAACTGGCACAGCGCACGTCCCAGTCCACCACCCAGATCCACGGGCTGATTACCCAATTGCAGGCGTCGTCCAACAACGCCGTGCAAAGCATGGAGAACGGTCAACGCCAGGCCCAGGAAGGCGTGGCCTGGGTACTCGAAGCCGACCAGGCCCTGGTGGGTATCAGCGAGGCGGTGTCGCATATCACCGACATGACTACCCAGATCGCTGCCGCCACCGAGGAACAGAGCGCGGTAGCCGAAGAGATCAGCCGCAACATCACCACCATCGCCGAACTGGCCGACCAGACGTCGACCCAGGCCCGTCAATCCACGGACCTGAGCAAGGAACTGACGAACACTGCGTCCACCCAGTATGCGTTGGTGGAGCGGTTCAACCGCTGAGCCTTCGCTGAACGCCTGGCTAGCCGGTTTGTTGTGGCTAGCCGGTGTCCTGTAGCTAACCGGTGACCTGTGGCGAGCGGGCTTGCCCCGCGTTGGGCTGCATAGCAGCCCCATCAATGAGAGCTGCGATGTGTCAGGTATTCCTCAGTGTCTGGTTTTGGGGCTGCTACGCAGCCCAACGCGGGGCAAGCCCGCTCGCCACAACAAGCCCGCTCGCCACAACAATTTCCTTCACTACAACATAGTATGCTTGGGTTCACCTCCGCCCAATCACGAAGCCCGCCCATGTCCATCACGGATAACCTCCTCGCCTTCACCTTCGCCGCCACCCTGCTGACGCTCACACCCGGCCTCGATACAGCCCTGGTGCTCAGGACCGCGGCGGTGGAAGGCAAGCGCCAGGCACTGCAAGCTACGCTGGGCATTAACGCCGGCTGCCTGCTGTGGGGCGCAGCGGTTGCCTTCGGTCTGGGCGCACTGATCGCTGTGTCGGAAGTCGCCTTCAACCTGCTCAAGTACTGCGGCGCCGCGTACCTGGCCTGGCTGGGGTTGAACATGCTGATGCGTCCGCGCCGCTCACTGGCCAGCGCCGAGGTGCAGGGCAAGCCGGCCGGCAACTGGTTTATCAAGGGCATGCTGGGCAATGTGCTCAACCCCAAGGTGGGAATTTTCTATGTGTCGTTCCTGCCGCAGTTCATCCCCCAGGGCCAGCCGTTGATCCTGTGGACGTTCGGCCTGGTGGGCATCCATGTGCTGCTCGGCCTGGCGTGGTCACTGGTGTTGATGGGTGCCACGCAGCCGCTGTCCGGTTTCCTGCGCCGGGAAAAGGTCATCCAGTGGATGGACCGCACCACTGGAATGATCTTCATAGTGTTTGCAGCGCGGTTGGCATTCAGCAGGCGCTGAGCCGTATGGACAGTTCGATGTCATCGGCAAACGGTACAGACACGTAGCCGTTCTCCGGTGCGCGTACGTGGGCCAGGTATTCAGGGCAGTAATCGGTGTTGTCCGCCACCACCAGCGCGCCGGGGCGCAGGTGCTTTTCTACCAGGCCCAGCACGTCGCCATACAGCGTCTTGGCGCCGTCCAGCAGCAGCAAGTCCACGCTGTCCGGCAGGCCGCTGGCCAGGGTGACCAGTGCGTCGCCTTCGCGGATATGGATCAAGTCACTCACCCCGCCTTCGATGAAGTGCTCACGCGCCAGGGCAATCTTCGAGGCTTCGAATTCGCTGCCGATCAGCACACCGCCGCCGTTGTCACGCAGCGCAGCGGCCAGGTGCAAGGTGGACAGGCCGAACGACGTGCCAAACTCCACAATCGCCCGCGCCTTGCTGCTGCGCGCCAACAGGTAGAGCAGCTTGCCGGTGTCCCGCGAGACCGGCAGCCACAGGTCCTTGAGCAGCGAATACAGCGCCACGTATTCGGTCTTGCTGCGCATCAGCCGATCGCGTTCCTCCTTGGATACCGAGTTCACCAAGGGGCTGGTAGCGGCGCTGGCCTGGGTATAAAGACGTTCGATCAGGGGCGCCAAAGGCGCAGTGGTCAGGCTAGACATAATGGATTTCCGTAGGGTTGGGGCTAAGATGCGACTCATTCGTCGCATTAAAAGTATGCGAGTGATTCCCATCCTTCGCTATTCGCATTCGCCCTGCTTACGGAGCCCCGTATGACCCGCCATCAGCCCCCGTGTATTTCCACGCGCAAACAGCCACAACAGGCGCGTTCCACCGAGCTGGTGGCGGCGATTCTCGAAGCGGCTGTTCAGGTTTTGGCCAAGGAAGGCGCCACCCGTTTCACCACCGCTCGGGTCGCTGAAAAAGCCGGCGTGAGCGTGGGGTCGGTGTACCAATACTTCCCCAACAAAGCGGCGATTCTGTTCCGTTTGCAGAGTGATGAGTGGCAACAGACCACCCGGATGCTGCGCAACATCCTGGAGAAACACGATGAAGCGCCGCTGGATCGCCTGCGCACGTTGGTGCATGCCTTCATCCAGTCGGAATGCGAGGAAGCGCAGATGCGCGGGGCATTGAGCGATGCGGCGCCGCTCTATCGCGATGCACCGGAAGCGCTGGAAGTCCGGGCGGCGGGCCGGGAGGCTTTCGAAGCGTTCATGCTGGAGCTGCTGCCCGAGGTGGCCGAGAACACACGCACATTGGCCTGCGACCTGATGCTTACCACGCTCAGCTCAGTGGGCAAGGAGTTCTCGTGCAGCCCGCGCACGACGGAAAAAATTGCTGTGTATGCCGAGGGAATGGCTGATATGTTTCGCGCCTATGTAAAGGCGCTCAACCCTCCGTGAAGCGCGGCAAAGCTTGTTGCAAGTTCGCTTTGGCGAAACGGCTTGGTAAGCCGCGGAAGATCCGGGTCCAGCCCCTCACGTTCGGCATACCCGGAGACCAGCAGGATCGCGGTTTCAGGCAACAATTGGAAATTTCACTGACAGTTTCTCCGACACCCGCGCTAAAAAGCCAACCGATACCGCACTTCTTCCAGTGTGACACCGCCCCTCTGGAGCGTACGCTCGCTGCCTATGTCCTCGACACAGCCCGCCCTGCGATAAAACCGGATAGCTCGTTCATTCCGGCTCAAGACCCAAAGCGTCAAATCCTGGTACCCCTGCACCATCAAGTTCTGCAAGCCCGCTTTCCACAACGCCAGCCCCACGCCTGTTTGCCAGTACCCGGCCAACACATAGATGGCCATGACCTCACCAGTGTTTTTACCCGCAGCCTCCTCGTCACGGCTGGCACCGACCGATATCCAACCGACCACCTGCCCATCCACCTCCGCGACCCAAACCTTGGGCTCGTCCGCTTCAATCGAGCGCATCCAAAAGGATTCACGCTGCGCCAGGGTGGCTTGCAAACCGCTCAAATACTCGGCCGGCATCAGGTCACGGTAGGCGTCCTGCCAACTGCTGATATGCACCTGGGCAATGTCCCTTGCGTCGTCGGGTAATGCCTTGCGGATCATGCCGGTATTCCTTTTTCGAGCAATGGCCTTCCAGTAAACCCACGCCTCATGACCGTTTATATTCGCCGGGTGGCGACGGGGCTATCCGGCTTCGAACAAATCGCTGTCTGGGCGCCCAGGTTGGCTGATATGTTGCGAGCCTCACGAGCAAAGGTAAGCGCTATGCCACCGTTAACCAGCAATGCCGCACTGCTGATCATCGACATGCAGCAAGGCATGAACCAGCCGAAGCTTGGGCGACGCAACAACCCCGGCGCCGAAGCGCAGATACAGCGCCTGCTGCAGGCGTGGCGGCAGTCCAACCGCACGGTGGTGCACATCCGCCACATATCCCGCTCGCCCGACTCGGTGTTCTGGCCGGGCCAACCGGGTTGCGAGTTCCAGCCGCCCCTGCAACCGCTGGCGCATGAGCACGTGGTGGAAAAGAACGTCCCGGATGCTTTCACGGCCACGGGGCTGGAGCGCTGGCTGCATGTGCGTGGGATCCGCCAACTGGTGATCGTCGGCGTGATCACCAACAACTCGGTCGAGTCCACGGCACGTTCGGGCGGCAACCTGGGTTTTGAGGTGACGGTGGTTGCCGACGCCTGCTACACCTTCGACCAGACCGATTTGTCCGGACGCCTGTGGCCAGCCGAGGATGTGCATGCGCTGTCGCTGAGCAATCTGGCGATGGACTATGCCAAGGTTGTAGAGACCACTGAAATCCTGGATAGGTTGTGAGCATGACGCATCAGACCGGCAAGCGAATCGCCTTGCGCAGGTCTCCATGCTCGCTTTCGGCATGTGGCAGCGCATGCGTCCAGTCATAAAACGGCCCGCACGCGCCTCGATATCAGTTTATATGACGAACTGATCCAGAGTTATCAGGCCGCCGGGCTTATCCCGGCGTAAACCAACAGATAGGCCTTCAGTTCCTCTCGTTGCGCGGACGTTACAATCGCGCCGATATACCCATCAGGCCGCACCAGCACCCACTCGCCAATCGCCAGTTGGTAGGCACGTTGAAACTCACCTTGCTCGTCAATCACATCTCCCTCAGGCCCAACGATATGGACCTGCACGCCCGGCCAAGCGGGCACTGAATCACGCGTGACGCCATACCCCAGCAGTGTCCAGTGCGTGCCCTGGAACAGATGGAACAGCCGCAGCGCCTGCCCGGCGGCACCTCGGACCGGCGCGTCCGGCGCCCGGTCGCCCGCTGCAACGCCTTTACGCACGGGGCTCTTCAACGCCAGTGAGGACTCGGGGTAGCCGATGTCCAGTTGATGCACTTCCCTGCCCCGGCGCAGTTCGCCATGCTGCATTTCTCCCAGCAGTCTGGTGGACAAACCGAGCACGGAGGCAGCCACCGGCCGGCGCTCTTCTTCATAGGTATCGAGTAAAGCCTCAGGGGCGCCCTGCACCACCGCTGCCAGCTTCCAGCCGAGGTTGTAGGCGTCCTGCACACTGGTGTTGAGGCCCTGGCCACCGGTGGGCGGGTGGATATGCGCGGCGTCACCCACCAGCAGCACCCGGCGCAGGCGGTAGTGATCGGCCAGGCGTGCATTCATGGTGTAGGCCGATGGCCAGCTCACGCTGTGCACCTGGACATCGGCGCGACCGGTGCGTTGGGCGATCAGCGCGGTGAGCCCTTCGGCGCTGAAGTCGATGTCGCCATCGGCCGGGATCGGCCCCTGAAGCTGGAACAGGTCGGTGCCGGCCAGCGGGCAGATCGCAATCTGGCGTTGCATATCCCCTTCGCCAAAGCGATGCCAGGCCTCACGCGTCAGGCCGGTAAGCACCCCATCCGCCACCAGGGCGCGCACGCCCAGGGTCTTGCCGGGGAAGCCGATAGCCAGCGCATGCCGGACAAAGCTGCGACCACCATCGGCCCCCACCAGCCAGCGGGCACGCAGGCTTTCTTCGCCGCCCTGGCCGGCCAGCCTGGCGGTGACGCCATCGGCATCCTGTTCGAAGCCGACCAGTTCACAACCGAACTCAGGCCAGTGGCCCAGCTCAAACAGGCGCTCGCGCATCACCTGTTCCGTCAGAAACTGCGGCACCATCAAGGGTTGCCGGTAGGGCTCGGCCGGTGTCGGCGCCTTGGATGCAGTGAATTCGGCATCGCTGTAGCTGCCATCGTCGCGGTAGCGCCGGTCAGTCGGATAGACTCCACCCACCGCCATCAAACGGTCGAGAATCCCCAGGTCCTCGAAGACTTCCTGGGACCTGGGCTGGATACCCTTGCCACGTGAGCCCTGGAATGGCTGGTGGTTTTTTTCGATCAGGCGGAAGCTGATGCCCCTTCTCGCCAGGTCGATCGCCAGGGTCAGGCCGGCGGCACCGGCACCGCAAATCAGTACATCGACAGCCAATTGCGCTTTCATATGGATCACCTATATGTGCAATACGCACATATTAAGAGAGGCCAACACCGTGTCAATTAAAAGTGTGCAAAAGGCACATATATCCGCCCAGCTGCGTGACCTGCATGGCTCATTGGTCGAGATCGTAGGGGTGATGAACCGCCCGCAACGCGACGAGGCGATGGTGCGCGAAGCCGGGATTTCCCTGGACCGCGCCCTGTTTCCGTTGCTGGTGCTGGTCGAGCGCCTGGGGCCGATTGGCGTGGTCGAACTCGCCGACCGCGTGGGCCGTGACTACACCACGGTGAGCCGGCAGGTGGCGAAGCTGGAAAGCCAGGGGTTGGTTACGCGACAGGCAAGCGCACTCGACCGCCGAGTGCGCGAGTCGGTGATCACCGAGAAAGGCAAGGCCATGACCGACCGCGTCGATGACGCGCGGGAAAGGATCGGTATGTCGATCTTCTCCACCTGGGAGGAAGGCGATTTCGACAATCTGGTGCGGTTGATGCGCAAGTTTGCCGAGGACATCAAGGAGGATTCCGTGCGTGCGACGAAGGGGATTTCCTGAGGCCATCCACTTGCTGGTTTGCTGTGGCGAGCGGGCTTGTTGTGGCGAGCGGGCTTGCCCCGCGTTGGGGCGCGAAGCGGCCCCCTCTCTCAGGGCCACATCGCTGCTTCAGGTAGACCGAGGTGCTGGGATTGGGGCTGCTGCGCAGCCCAACGCGGGGCAAGCCCGCTCGCCACAACAAGCCCATTCACCTCAGCAAGGCCATTCACCTCAGCAAGCTCTTTCACCTCAGCAAGCCCGCGCACGGCATCAATCCAACGCCAACTCCACCACCCCACCGTTCAACCGCACCGGCCATACCCGCAAGCGCTGCTCCGGTGCCTCCAGGCACTGCCCGTCTGCCAGGCGGTAATGTTGCTTGTAGATAGGCGCCGCCACCACCAGGTCACCCTTGATGCTGCCGATCAAACCGCGACCGATCACATTCGCCCCCGACTGCGGGTCGTGATTGTCGATGGCATACAGCGTCTGCGCCTGCGCGCCCGGCAGGTAGAACAGTGCGACTTGCGCGCCGTCCAGCCACACCACCACGCCGGAGTTGCTCACCAGGTCTTGCTCGCGGCACACCTGCGTCCAGGTGGCCAGGTTGCGTTGGGTAGTGGCTTGGCTCATCAGGCAATCTCCTCGGTGACGGCAATCAGGTTGAGTTCGGCGGCCATGATTGGCCGGCGCTGGCCGCGTTCCTGGACGAAGTGGATGTCCGGGTCGGGGCGTTTGTCGTTGACGAAGGTGCGGAAGCGCTTGAGTTTTTCCGGGTCCTTGAGGGCGTTGGCCCACTCGCATTCGTAGCGGTCGACCACCCGTTGCATCTGCGCTTCGAGCTCGGCGCCCAGGCCCAGGCTGTCGTGCAGGATCACGTCCTTGAGAAAATCCAGGCCGCCTTCCAGGCTCTCGCGCCACACCGAGGTGCGCTGCAGCTTGTCGGCGGTGCGGATGTAGAACATCAGGAAGCGATCGATGTAGCGAATCAGCGTGGCGTCATCCAGGTCGGTGGCGAACAGCTCCGCATGGCGCGGGCGCATGCCGCCGTTGCCGGCGATGTAGAGGTTCCAGCCTTTCTCGGTGGCGATCACGCCCACGTCCTTGCTCTGGGCTTCGGCGCACTCGCGGGTGCAACCGGACACCGCGAACTTGAGCTTGTGCGGCGAACGCAGGCCCTTGTAGCGGTCTTCGATCAGCAGCGCCATTTTCACGCTGTCCTGCACGCCGTAGCGGCACCAGGTGCTGCCCACGCAGGACTTCACCGTACGCGTGGACTTGCCGTACGCATGGCCGGTCTCGAAACCGGCCGCGATCAATTCGCCCCAGATATCCGGCAACTCGTGCAGCTGTGCGCCAAACAGGTCGATGCGCTGGCCGCCGGTGATCTTGGTGTAGAGGTCATATTTCTTCGCCACTTCACCGATCACAATGAGTTTGTCCGCAGTGATCTCGCCACCCGGAATACGCGGCACCACCGAATAGGTGCCGTTCTTCTGCATGTTGGCCATGAACGTATCGTTGGTGTCCTGCAACGGCACCAGAGACGGGTCCATGATCGGCTGGTTCCAGCACGACGCCAGGATCGAGCCCACCGCCGGCTTGCACACGTCGCAACCAGTGTGACCACGGCCATGTTTGGCCAGCAGTTCGTCGAAGGCGACGATGCCTTCCACGCGCACCAGCGCGTACAGCTCCTGGCGGGTATGGGCAAAGTGTTCGCACAGGCTCTTGTCGACACTCACGCCACGGGTGATCAGCTCATGCTCGAACACCTGCTTGAGCAACCCGGCGCAGCCGCCGCAACCGGTGCAGGCCTTGGTCTGCGACTTGAGCAGGCCGAGGTCGCTGCAACCGCCGTCGATGGCAGAGCAGATCGCGCCTTTGGTCACGTTATGGCAAGAGCACACGGTAGCCGATTCCGGCAGCGCGCCGGGGCCGAGGGTGGGTGCGCCGCTGGAAGACGGCAGGATCAGGCTGGCCGGTTCGGACGGCAACGCGATGCCGTTCTGCATGTACTGCAGCAACGTGTCGTAGTAGCTGTTATCGCCGACCAATACGGCACCGATCACCTGCTTGCCCGAAGCATCCACCACCAGGCGCCGATAGCTGGCACTGGCCTCGTCGATGAATTGGTAGCTGCGCGCCCCGGGCGTGTGGGCATGGGCGTCGCCGATGGAACCCACGTCCACGCCGAGCAACTTGAGCTTGGTCGACATGTCGGCGCCCACAAACGGCTCGGCGGTTTGCGCGCAGAGCAGCGCGGCGACGCCCCGCGCCATCTGGTAGCCCGGCGCGACCAGGCCGAACAGGCTGCCGTTCCAGCAAGCGCACTCGCCAATCGCGTAGATATTCGGGTCGCAGCTCAGGCATTCATCGTTGATCACCACACCGCCACGCGGGCCGATGTCCAGGCCGGCCTGGCGGGCCAGTGCGTCCTGGGCGCGGATGCCGGCGGAGAACACGATCAGGTCGGTTTCAAGGAATTCGTCATTGGCAAAGTTCATGCGGTAGCGGTACTGCGCGCCGGCGCTGATCGACTGGGTCGCACGGGACAAATGCACGCCCACGCCCAGCCGCTCGATCTGCGCCTTGAGCGCCAGGCCGCCGAAGTCATCCAGTTGCACCGGCATCAGGCGCGGCGCGAACTCCACCACATGGGCTTCAAGGCCCAGGCTTTTCAGCGCATTGGCGGCTTCCAGGCCTAGCAGGCCACCGCCCACCACCACGCCGCGTCGGGCATTGGCGGCGGCCTTGCGGATCGCATCCAGGTCTTCAAGGGTGCGATACACCAGGCGTGAGTCGCCCTCGGCGCCTTCGATCGGCGGCACGAACGGATAGGAACCGGTGGCCAGTACCAGCTTGTCGTAGGCGACACAGCCGTCGGCGGTGATCACTTCACAGCGGGCGCGGTCGATCTCCAGCACCGGCACGCCCAGGTGCAAGGTCACCCCCGGCGTCTGGTACAGCGCAGCGTCGGACAGCGCCAGCGACTCGGCATCGCGCCCGGTGAAATACTCGGACAGATGCACCCGGTCATAGGCGCGCATCGGCTCCTCGCTGAACACGTGCAAACGGTAGTGAGCCAGCGCGCCGCGTTCGATCAGTTGCGCCACACAGTGGTGGCCGACCATGCCATTGCCGACGACGATCAAGGTTTTGAGAGGGTTCATAGTAAGCACCTGACAACGCTCATCACGGTTTTAAAAGCAAAAAAAAACGCCTGAAACCTTGCGGTTCCAGGCGTCTTTGCCTGTTCTTGTGCGGTTCGGACCAGGCGACTGCGCCGGATTCACCGCTATTGCCCTGGTTGTCGATCGTCGTTGACCGAGGTGGGTTGATCGGGAGCTTGCAGGGTCTGTGCCAAGCGAAGACAAAGCCCGCACTCAAGGCATCACACGCCAAACAACGGCGATGAAACTGCGCGTAATCGCCTCCAACTGGTGCACCTCGCGTCATAAAAGTGCACAAACCCCTTCTGTGGCGAGCGGGCTTGCCCCGCGTAGGGCCGCGTAGCGGCCCTAAAGGAAAACGCCGCGATCTTTCTGGAAGCTCGCGGCGTCTGGATCAGGGCTGCTTCGCAGCCCAACGCGGGGCAAGCCCGCTTGCCACAAAAAAACCTGGCGCGTGACTTGCTAGGAACACTCCAACCAGGCAGTCAACGCAGACTGCCCTCTCACGACAAAGGCGCCGTGTAACCCCCGTTCTGAACGGAGGGTTACAAGGCGCCTTTTTTGTTTATACGGGTTTCAGATGGCCAACCAAAACATACGCAGTGTGTGTCCCTATTGTGGCGTGGGCTGCGGCATCATCCTGCAGGTCGAGCACAATAAAGTGGTCAAGGTGATCGGCGACAAGGCCCACCCCACCAACTTCGGGCGCCTGTGCACCAAGGGCACTACCTGCGGCCAGGCCATCGCCGAGTCCGGCCGCATGGAGAACGCCTATGTGCGCCAGGCCCGCGACCATGACCCCGTACGCCTCGGCATGGACAAGGCCATCAGCGAAACCGCCCGGCGCCTGCGCCAGACCCTCGACACACACGGCCCGGACGCGCTGGCCTTCTACGTATCAGGCCAGATGTCGCTAGAGTCCCAGTACCTGATCAACAAATTGGCCAAGGGCTTTGTGCGCACCGCCAACATCGAGTCCAACTCGCGCCTGTGCATGGCCAGCGCCGGCAGTGGCTACAAACTGTCCCTCGGTTCCGACGGCCCACCGGGCTCCTATGAAGACTTCGACCGCGCCGACCTGTTCTTCGTGATCGGCGCGAACATGGCCGACTGTCACCCCATCCTGTTCCTGCGCATGATGGACCGGGTCAAGGCCGGGGCGAAGCTGATCGTGGTCGACCCCCGGCGCAGCGCCACGGCAGACAAGGCCGACCTGTTCCTGCCGATCAACCCCGGCACCGACCTGGCCCTGCTCAATGGCCTGTTGCACCTGCTGCTGAAAAACGGCCATACCGATCCTGCCTTCATCGCGAACTTCACCGAAGGCTGGGAGGCGATGCCGCCATTTCTGGAGGACTATTGCCCCGAGCACGTCGCCGCCATCACCGGCCTCGCCGAAGCGGATATCCGCCAAGCCGCCGACTGGATCGGCCAGGCCACCGAGTGGATGAGCTGCTGGACCATGGGCCTCAACCAGAGCACCCACGGCACCTGGAACACCAACGCGCTCTGCAACCTGCACCTGGCCACCGGCGCCATTTGCCGCACAGGCAGCGGGCCGTTTTCCCTCACCGGCCAACCCAATGCCATGGGCGGCCGCGAGATGGGCTACATGGGCCCGGGCCTGCCGGGGCAGCGCTCAGTGTTGGTGGACGCGGACCGCGCCTTCATCGAAAACCTGTGGCAAATCCCCCACGACAGCCTGCCGCGCCAGGCCGGCAGTGGCACCGTGGCGATGTTCGAGCAGATGGCCGCCGGCCGGATCAAGGCCTGCTGGATCATCTGCACCAACCCGGTGGCCAGCGTGCCCAACCGGCAAACCGTGATCAACGGCCTGCACACCGCCGAGCTGGTGATCAGCCAGGACGCCTTCCTCGACACCGAGACCAACCGCTACGCCGACATCCTGCTGCCCGGCGCACTGTGGGCCGAGGCCGAGGGCGTGATGATCAACTCCGAGCGCAACCTGACCCTGATGCAAAAGGCCGTGGACGCGCCCGGCGAGACCCTGCCCGACTGGCAGATCATCGCCCGGGTCGCCTGTGAGATGGGCTTTGCCGAGGCCTTCACCTACGCATCCGCCGCCGAGGTCTTTGAAGAAATCAAACAGGCCTGGAACCCCAAGACCGGCTACGACATCCGTGGCGCCAGCTACCCGCGCCTGCGTGAAAACCCTGTGCAATGGCCCTGCGCATCGATTAAAGCAGCGCACCGCAACCCGATCCGCTACCGTCATGGCGGCACCCTCACCTTCGCCACCGAAAACGGCAAGGCGCGGTTCTTCGCTCGCGCGCATATGCCGCCCGCCGAGATGCCCGACGACGGGTTTCCCTTCGTGCTCAACACCGGTCGTGTGCAGCACCAGTGGCACACCCTGACCAAGACCGGCAAGATCGCCACCCTGAACAGACTCAACCCCGGCCCCTTCGTCGAACTGCACCCCGAAGACGCCGCCCGCCTGGGCATCAAGGACAAGGACCGGGTCGAAATACGCTCCCGGCGCGGCCATGCCGTGCTGCCCGCCGTGGTCACTGACCGCGTGCAGCCGGGCAACTGCTTTGCGCCGTTTCACTGGAACGACGTGTTCGGCGAACACCTGGCGATCAACGCAGTGACCCATGATGCGGTGGACCCGATTTCCCTGCAGCCGGAGTTCAAGTGCTGCGCCGTCGCCCTCAGCCGTGTCGAGCTGATCGACCACCAGTTCCTCGACCTCCCTTCCCCCGTAGCAGAGGACACCGCCATGTCGCGCCTCGACGCCTTCGCCGACATCACCGGCATCCGCCACCTATCGCCACCGCCCCTGAACGACAGCGAACGCACCTACCTCGCCGGCTTCCTCAGCGGCTTGCACACCAGCGCCGCGCGCCAGGGTTTCGGCGTACCGACCCTGCCGGCGACTGCGCCGCTGACCGAGGCGTCACGCTTATGGCTGAACGGCTTGCTCGCCGGCTTGTTCAGTCCTACAGCCCCCCTCGCCGCGCCCTCCCCGGCCGTCACCCTGCTGTGGGCCTCGCAGACCGGCAATGCCGAAGCCCTGGCCGAACGCTTTGCCAAGCGCCTGCGCGAAACAGGCATCAGCGTGGAACTGAGCGCGATGGCGGATTTCCCCGCGAGTAAACTGGCAAGCACCCACACCCTGGCGCTGATCAGCAGCACCTTTGGCGACGGCGACCCGCCCGACAACGGCGAAGGTTTCTGGCACAGCCTGCGCACCGCCGAGACTCGCCTGGAGTCGTTGCGCTTTGCGGTATTGGCCTTGGGCGACGCCAACTACGAGCAGTTCTGCAACCACGGCAAGCAACTGGACCGGCGCCTGCTGGAACTGGGGGCAACGCGCCTGCTGGAACGGGTGGACTGCGACACTGAATTCGAAGCCGCCGCGGATGCCTGGCTGGCGCGGTTCCAGCAGGCACTCAACCCGGCAAAACCGGTGGCACCGGCGACTCCCGCCGGTAAAACCAAGCTGTACGGCTCGCGCCTGCTGCTCAACCGCCATCTCAACCCGCACAGCGCGCACAAGGAAACCCGCCAGTTCGCCCTGGACCTGGCCGACTCCGGGCTGACCTATGAAGCCGGGGATGCCCTGGGCATACGACCACGCAACTGCCCCGAACTGGTCAGCGAACTGCTCGACCTCACCCGCCTGAATGCCAGTACTTGCGTGAACATCGACACCTTCGGCGATGTGCCGTTGCAACAGGCCCTCACCCAGCACTTCGAAATCGCCCGGCCCAGCAGCGACACCCTGGCCTTCATCGCCGAGCGCAGCGCCAACCCGGGTCTCAAGCACTTGCTCAACCCCGAGCACAAGGCCGAACTCAATGACTGGCTGTGGGGCCGGCAACTGGCGGATGTGTTGCAGGAATACCCCATCGACTGTTCGGCGGACGAGCTGCTGGGCACCCTCAAGCGTCTGCAACCGCGCTTGTATTCGATTGCCTCCAGCGCCAAGGCGTACCCGCACGAGGTGCACCTCACCGTGGCCGCTGTGCGTTATGGCAAGCGCAAAGGCGTGTCGTCGACCTTCCTCGCCGACCGCGTCGGTGACGGGGAAGTGCCGCTGTTCGTGCAACCGTCGAAACACTTCCGCACGCCCAGCGACGCAGAGGTGCCGATGATCATGATCGGCCCCGGCACCGGCATCGCGCCGTTCCGTGGGTTCTTGCAGGAGCGCCGGGCGCTGGGTCATCAGGGACGCAACTGGCTGTTCTTCGGCGAGCAGCACGCCGCCAGCGACTTCTACTACCAGGACGAGTTGCAAGGTATGCAGCGCGATGGCCTGCTCACCCACCTGAGCCTGGCGTTCTCTCGCGACCAGGCGCAAAAGGTGTATGTGCAGGACCGCATCCGCGATCAGGGCGCCGAGCTTTGGCGCTGGCTACAGGACGGCGCCAGGCTTTACGTCTGCGGCGATGCCAGCCACATGGCCAAGGACGTCGACCAGGCCTTGCGCCTGGTCGCGCAAACCCACGGCGGGCTTGGCGTGGAGGGCGCCGTAGAGTACTGGCGGCAGATGAGCGAACAGAAGCGTTATCTGCGTGATGTGTACTGATTGGATACAGAACAATATGCACTTTGTATTGTGTACAAAAAACCCTAAAGATTTATCGGTGCCAGGCCGAAACAGCAGTGATAGCAAATCGCCTGACTCCTGATCGAGGAATGCAGCGATTTGGCCGCCCTTCACGCTGATGGTCGTCTCGATGAAAATAAAAAATAAGCTGGTCCTGGCATTTGTCTCTGTTGCATTTATTCCGGTCAGCCTGGTGGCCGTGATTTCGGTCATGAACACGCGGACCCAGGCGGTGGATCAGTTCATCGATGGCAGCACCCGGGAGATTCGCCAGATCGACGGTAACATTCGCCAGTTCTTCGATGGCACGTTGCAAAACGTCGATCAGATGGCCACTGATCCTGTATACACTTCTGTCGGCACGCTGAAGAACTACCAGGCCGCCGATGCCGCCAGCCAACCGCTGCCGGCCGAGGCGCAAGCCGTGATCGAGCGCTTCGCACGCTTTGGCGCCACCCACCCGGCGGCAGCGATCCTGTCCATCGGCCTGGAAGACGGCACCTACGCCAAATGGCCGGATGACCCCCAACTGGCCAAATACGACCCGCGCACCCGCCCCTGGTACAAGGCGGCCATGGCCAGCCCCGGCAAAACCGTGCGCACCCCCGCGTATTACTACGACAAGGACGATGTAGCATTGGTGGGCACCGCCCGGGCGATGCTGGAAAACGGCAAGGCCAAGGGCGTGTTCGTGGTCAGCGTCTCCCTGAAAAACCTCACCGAGCTGGTCAAGAGCATCAAGCTGGGCGAAAGCGGCTACGTGATGCTGATCGAAGACGGCGTGGTGCTGGTGGACCCGCGTGACGCCGCCCACAGCTTCAAGCCGCTCAAGGACCTGGGCGCGCCCTACGCGCAGTTGGCCGACACGCCTCAGGGATCCACCGAGGTGGTGATCGATGGCGTGCGCTACATGGCCAACGTGTGGACCTCCCCCGGCCTTGGCTGGCGCTACATCGGCCTGATCGAACACCGTGAAGTCATGGCCGAAGCCACGCGCATGACCTACCTCACGGCCATCATCGTCGGCGTGCTGGTGCTGATCTTCGGGCTGATCGCGGCGGCGTTCTCCAAGGTCATCGTCAAGCCCATCGGCCAGGTCAGCACCGGCTTGCAGTCCATCGCCCAGGGCGAAGGCGACTTGCGCCACGAACTGCAGGTACAGGGCAAGGATGAAACCGCCGAGCTGGCCGGCTGGTTCAACAAGTTCCTCGCGGCGATCCGCCAACTGATCCAGCACATCGGCGCGGCGTCGGCCAATTTGCAGAACGCTTCCAAGGTCAACAGCGAGGTGGCGCACAATATGAACGAGGCGGCCGGACGCCAGCGCGAGGCCGTTGAATTGGTGTCGACCGCATTCAATGAAATGGTCGCCACCGCCAACGAAGTCGCCCGTTCCTGCAGCGGCGCCGCGGAGTCCGCCGAAAACGGCCACCGGCGCGTGGCCGAGGGCAAGCAGCAGATCGAAGTCACCACCGACAACGTCAATCGCCTGGGGCGCCGTCTCACCGAGTCGTCCCAGGCCATGGTCGAACTGGAAGCTGGCAGCCGCAGCATCAACCAGATCCTCGGCACCATCCGCGCGATTGCCGAACAGACCAACCTGCTGGCCCTCAACGCCGCCATCGAGGCCGCCCGGGCCGGTGACCAGGGCCGTGGCTTCGCGGTGGTGGCCGATGAAGTGCGTGCCCTGGCCAAGCGCACGTCCGACTCCACCGGCGAGATCGAGCAACTGCTCGGCACCCTGGAAAACAAGACCCAGGAAGTCACCCAGAAGATGGGCAGTTGCCTGGACTTGTCGCGGGCCAGTGTGTCATCCATCGAAAGTGCGCGGGACAGCTTCGAAGGTATCCAGACGTCGGTGAACGAGATCCGCGACCAGAACCTGCAGATTTCCGCCGCCGCCGAGGAACAACACAGCGTGGCCGAAGAGATCAACCGGCACATCCAGCAGATCTACGACGAGGCACGCCTGGTGGAGAGCCTGGCCAACTCGGCGCAGGACGACTCGGGGCGCTTGTCCACTCTGTCGGATGAATTGAATGGATTGGTGGGGCGCTTCAAGTCCTGAGGAAGTCAGTGCTCTGGCGCCATATGGCAAACGCTCAAATGCGCGATTGCGCAACCATCCAGGCCTGGAACGCCTGAAGTCGAGCCGTGAATGTTTCACGGTCGGCACTCGGGTTCCGGGCCTCGAACAAAAAGAAGGCCACCTGAGTCATCTTGGATGGGTACTCCTTTACGAACAGCGCCACATGCATTTCCAGCGTATGCGGCCACGATGCCTGCTCACCGCAGAGTATCTGGGTGGCTCTGAGCAGCTTGCGTGACGCTTCGCGCTGCAGGCGGAGTCGCTCCTGTTCGTTGGCGGCATGTGCGATGCGGCCAAGGTAAGCGGTGAGCACCGCTTCAAAGTCACCGTTCACGGCCAGGGCAATATCCAGTGATGGCCGAAACCGCTCGAACTGCGCCGACAGATCATTGCCCCACACGCACCGGCAGTGGTGCTTGAGCCAGAATCCCCAGCTGCTGCCGTTTTCGATGGCCAGTACCTGTGCGCGGCTGCCGATATCGAAATCCACCTTGGTGACTTGCGGGTACCGCACGGCCAGGTCGCATCGCACCCGCTCCAACCGCTCCAAAACTGCAGAGGTCGGCGGCTCACATAGCACCACCGTCAGATCAAGATCGGAAACGCCCGGCAGCGCATCGCCACGCGCGACGCTGCCATAAAGATAAAGGCCGTCCACTCCCAAGTCAGGTTGCGAGAGCACGTTGCAGACAGCCTCGAGCAGTGGCTGAAACTCACGCTGCACGGGGACGTGGGGAACCGTAAGGATAAAGCCCTCAGCGTCCACCCCCGTGGATTGCGCCGGGCTCATGGATGATGCCTCTCGATCACCAGGCCCTCAGCCTCGCTCGGTACACTGAAATGGCGGGTAATCAGATCAAACTCAGCATCAGTGGCGGCAAAGTCATGCTCACCCTGGGCGTTGCGCGCATGCAGCCTGGCCCGACAGGTGGCGTCATCCAGCTCCAGGTAGTGCAGGCAGTGCCGGGCCTTGGCGGCGTGTGCCAACCCCAGCAGCCATTCGCGACTGGCCACTGTATTGGCAGGGAAATCCAGCACCACGTCGAGGCCCGACTGCAGCACATTGATCACCAAGGGGCCCAGTACGCCGCGAATACGCTGGGCGCATTTGATGTAATCCGCAATGGCGTGGATTTCACCGGGGTAAAGCGTGGCGAGCCAGTGGTCTTCGCTGAGCACAATGGCAGCGTGCTCAGTGGCGAGGGTCTTGGCGAGTGTGGACTTGCCGGAGGCGATCTTGCCGCAGAGCAAATGCAGGGTTGGCATGGGGCGGTTCCTTATGTCAGTCCCGCCAGCATGACCGCCATGGATTGATCACACAACGCCCCGTTTCCAATGCTCGTGGAACGCCAGGGCCGCGACATTCTTGTCCTTGGCTTCGAGCATGATGTCGAAGCGGTCGAGAAACTGCAGCGCATAATCGTTGGTCCAGCGGTTCCACATCTGTGCGCTGTGGGCGTAGAGGTCGCGCTTGGACACCACCTGCAACAGCGCGTCCATTTCCAGCTTGTGTTCGGCATCAAAGCCCAGCTCTTGCAGGCTCTCCGGGGGCTGGGAGTAATGCATGGTCGGTCGCACGCCGCGCCAGCTTTCAATTACCCGGGCGACCCGCTCCGAGTGGGGGTCGATGTAGTCGTTTTCGTTGATCCAGCAGTGGTGGATGTCCAGGACCACCGGTGCCAGGTCGGCGACTTGCAGGCAATGGTCCAGGCCATAGGTCTTTTCGTCGTTCTCGAACGTGATGCAGTTGCGCGCCACCTCCGACAGGCGCGACCACACGGCGCGGGTGCCTTCCACGCCGAGGCGGCCGGCGATATGCACGTTGCACTTGAGGTCCTGGAAGCGCCGGCCATAACCCATCATGCGGATCATGTCGGCGTGGTATTCGAATTCGGCGAGGCTGTTTTCCACCACGCCGGGGTTTTCCGAGCCGAGTACACAGTATTGGCCCGGGTGGAATGACAGGCGGATATCCGAGGCGCGGGCCAGCTCACCGATGGCGGCAAAACCCTCAACCAATTGACGCTCGATAGCCGGGTCCTTGTAGACGCTGGCCACTTTGGCATGGCTGTAGAACGGCAACAGGTCGCTGCTCAAGCGCAGCATGCGCAGGGTCGAAGGCAATTCAGCGACATACGCCAGCAGGCGCAATTGAGCGGCCAGGTTGTGCGTGACCACTTCCACCAGTTTGTCCCGGGCCATCTGCTGTGTAACGCTGTCCATCCAACGCAACGTGGTGGTGCGCGGGTTGAACGGACCTTCGATCAGCTTTTGGGCACTGGCCGACAGTAGCCGTTCGGGATGTTTGTATTGGCACGCGAAGCCAATGCGTGGGCGAGTCATGGAGGCGCCTGGCGTAGGAAAAAGGAGCGAATGATACGGGGTTAGTCCGGGGTCGACCCAGGCGGGTTCCCACTATTTCGAAACGTTTCACGCTGAACTTTCTCACCGGCGCTACGTTCACTTCTTATGCGCTGCCCCGTCCAGGGGCGTTGTACAACAAGGAGCCGCCCCCGTATGACTACCCTCCCCGTTTACCGATATGCCCCAGGGCCGCTGCATGCGACCTTGCTCGCCGGCACCGTGCCGTTGTTTCTTGGTGCCTTGCTCAGCGACATTGCCTACACCCAGACCTACCAGATCCAATGGGCCAACTTCGCCTCCTGGCTGATTGCCGGCGCGTTGGTGTTCGCAGGTTTCGCGTTTCTGTTCGCGCTGGTCAACCTGCTGCGCGCCGAGCACAAGGCCGGTCAACCCACTCGCTATGTGCTGTTGCTGTTGGCCACTTGGGTACTGGGCCTGGTCAATGCCTTCCAGCATGCCAAGGACGCCTACGCCTCGATGCCCGGCGGCCTGATCCTGTCGGCCATTGTCTTGCTGCTGACGTTGGCGGCCACATGGACCGGCCTGCGTTCGGGAGGTGTCAAATGAAAACGTCCAGCAGCCTGACCCTATTGAGCGCCGCGCTGTTGCTGAGTGCCTGCGGTGGCGAAGGCGACAAGACCCAGGCCCGTGGCCCCGATCCCAAGCTGCCGGAACAGCAAAGCAGCCTGTTGCCGAGCATGAAAATCGCCGAACCTGCGCCCTGGGGCGAACAGAAACCCAAGGTGCCGGACGGCTACAGCATCACCGCGATTGCCACCGACCTGGCGATCCCGCGCCAGACCCTGGTGCTGCCCAACGGCGATATCCTGGTTGCCGAAGGCCGTGGCGGCAGTGCGGCCAAGCTCAAGCCCAAGGATGTGATCGCCAGCCTGATCAAGGCCGAGGGCAACACCAAGGTCAAGAGCGGCAACCGCCTGACCCTGCTGCGCGACGCCGATGGTGACGGCACCTACGAACTCAAGACCGTATTCGCCGACAACCTCAATGCGCCCTACGGCCTGGCGTTTGCCAACGGCAAACTCTACGTGGCCAACCAGGACGCACTGGTGAGCTTCGACTACGCCGACGGCCAGACCAAAGCCAGCGGCCCGCCGAGCACCGTCACCGACCTGCCGGCGCAGATCAACCATCACTGGACCAAGTCTCTGGCCGTGAGCGCCGATGGCAGCCAGCTTTATGTGGGCATCGGCTCCAACAGCAACGTCACCGAACGCGGCATGGAAGTGGAGATCGACCGTGCGATGGTCTGGCAGATCGATGCCGCCACCGGGGCGCACAAGCCCTACGCCACTGGCTTGCGCAACCCCACGGCACTGACCATCCAGCCGGACACCGGGCAACTGTGGACGGTGGTCAACGAGCGCGACGAACTGGGCCCGGACCTGGTGCCGGACTACCTGACCTCGGTGCGTGAAGGCGCGTTCTACGGCTGGCCGTACAGCTACTGGGGCCAGAACGTCGACCCACGCGCTCAACCGCAGAACCCAGCCAAGGTGGCCGCCGCGATCAAGCCGGATTACAGCCTGGGCTCCCACGTGGCCGCCCTTGGCGTGGACTTTTCCATCCCGCAGATGGGCGAGCAGTTTGCCGATGGTGTGTTCGTCGGCGAGCACGGCAGTTGGAACCGCGACAACCCGGTGGGCTACAAGGTGATCTTCGTGCCGTTCAGCAATGGCAAGCCGTCCGGTGAGCCCCTCGACTTCGCCACCGGCTTTCGCGGCGACGACGGCAAGACCCGTGGGCGCCCGGTGGGTGTGACGGTGGACCCGAAAGGTGCGCTGATCATTGCCGATGACCTGGCCAATACCGTTTGGCGCGTGACGCGGAACCGCTAAACAAAATGTTTGACATGGTTGCCTGAAGCAACAATATTGTTGCCTCAGGCAACCATTCGAGCATTTCAGCATGTCCACCCCCTTGCTTGTCGAACGCGCCGGCATCGTGCGCGGCTTCAACCGCTTCTACACCCACCAGATCGGCGTGTTGCAGGAACACTTGCTGCAAAGCGACTACTCCCTGACTGAAATCCGCGTGATGTACGAATTGTCTTCCCGGGGTGATCTCACCAGCGCCGACCTGTGCCAGATGCTCGGCCTCGACGCGGGTTACCTGAGCCGGCTGACCAGTGGCTTTGAAAAGCGCGGCCTGATCCAGAAAGTCCGCTGTGCCACCGACGCCCGCGCCGTGCAATTGCACCTCACCGACCACGGCCGCGCCGTGCTGGCGCCGCTGGAGCAGCAAACCCAGCGCGAAGTCATCGCCCTGCTCGACAGCCTGCCCGAACCGCAACAGCAACAACTCACCGAAGCGATGAAGCGCATCCAGGCCCTGCTGCAAGGCACCGCGCCCAGCTATCTGCTGCGTGACCCGCAACCCGGCGACATGGGCCGCGTGGTGCAGCAGCAAACCGCGATCTATGCCCGTGAATACGGCTGGAATTGGGAATTCGAAGCGCTGGTGGCGGAGATCGTCGCCAAGTATCTGCGCGAATATGACCCCACGTGCGAGCGCTGCTGGATCGCGGAAAAGGACGGCGAGGTGGTGGGCTCGGTGTTCGTGATCCGTCATGACCAGACCACGGCCAAGCTGCGCATGCTCTACGTGGATGCAAGCGCACGGGGCATGGGTATTGGCCAGCGCCTGGTGGATGAGTGCGTACGTTTTGCCCGCCAGGTGGGCTACACACGCATGCTGCTGTGGACCGTGGATATTCTGACCGACGCGCGCAAGCTGTATCAGAAAGCCGGGTTCGAGCTGGTGGAGGAAGAGCCGATGGTCAGCTTCGGCAAAGCCCTGGTCAGCCAGACCTGGGCTCGCCCGCTGTGAAACAGCCCCGCGCCATGGCGGCGCGGGACGTGGAGCCTTACAGGTCAGTGATTTCCTTGTGGCGCGGCACCAACGTCTTCATCACGCTCCAGGCCACCAGGTAGGCCAGCGCACAGATCGCGAACATGATCATGTAGCCGGTATGGATGTCGTTGATGGACTTGTAGTAGTCGAACACCCAGCCGCCGATCTTGGTCATGACCACGCCGCCCAGGCCGCCGGCCATGCCGCCGATACCGACCACCGAGGCCACGGTTTTCTGCGGGAACATGTCCGAGACGGTGGTGAAGATGTTGCACGACCACGCCTGGTGCGCCGAGGCGCCCACACCGATCAGCAGTACCGGCACCCAGAAGCCGATATAGCCCAACGGCTGCGCCAGCAACACCACCAGCGGGAACAGTGCGATCACCAGCATGGCTTTCATGCGCCCGTCGTACGGTGCATCGCCGCGCGCCATGAAGTAGCTGGGGAACCAGCCGCCACCAATGCTGCCGACCATGGTCATGCTGTACAGCACCGCCAGCGGCATGACGATATCGGCGCCTTTCATGCCGTACTGCGCCGACAGGTAGGTGGGCAGCCAGAACAGGAAGAACCACCACACGCCATCGGTCATGAACTTGCCGAAGGCAAAGGCCCAGGTCTGGCGATAGGTGAGCAACTTGAACCACGAGACTTTTTTCTCCACGGCGCCGGCCGGTGACGGGGTGAACGGCTGCACGGTCTGGTCACTGCGGATATAGGCCAGTTCTGCTGCCGACAGGCGTTTTTGCTCCTCCGGCTTGCGGTAGAGCGCGATCCACACCGCGACCCACACGAAGCCGAGCCCGCCGATCACGATAAATGCCGCTTCCCAGCCCCACAGACCGGCAATCAATGGCACGCAGATCGGCGCCAGGATCGCGCCCACGTTGGCGCCGGAGTTGAAGATACCGGTGGCCAGCGAGCGTTCTTTCTTGGGGAAATATTCGGCGGTGGCCTTGATCGCAATCGGGAAGTTGCCCGCCTCGCCAATCGCCAGTACCGCACGGGACAACATGAAGCCGGCAATCGACACCGGGATCACCGCCAGGCCGATCGCGCCGCTGATGACCGCGATGCCCTCGCCCATCGGCACCGAGAAGGCATGCATGATCGCGCCCGTGGACCAGATGCCAATCGCCACCACATAGGCCGCCTTGGTGCCGATCTTGTCGACGAAGCGCCCGGCGAACAGCATGGAGATCGCGTAGACAAACTGGAACACCGCCGCGATGTTCGCGTAGTCGGTGTTGCTCCAGCCAAATTGCGTGGACAACTGCGGTGCCAACAGGCTGAGCACCTGGCGGTCGAGGTAGTTGACGGTAGTCGCGAAGAACAGCATCGCGCAGATGGTCCAGCGATAGTTGCCTACCGCTTGGCCAACGCGGTGAGCGTGGATGGGCTCGTTCAAGTTCATGGCATCACTTTTTATTTTTGTTAGGTAGGACATATGTAACGTCATATGTCGTCGTACAACTGCGACTTTTATATCGGGCCGCCTACCGGCTGTCAATCTGAAAGATTGCCGTTTATCGAGGTTCTACGTGGGTTTTTAAAAGGTCAGGTAAATACAGTTGTAGGATGACAAATACGCATGACCAGGCTGGGCGCTTTGCCCGGTACATCGTCGAGCACACCAAAAGGCTGCATGCCGATCTTTTCCAGCACCCGGATCGAGGCCCCATGATCCGGTCGCACCAGCCCGAACACCTCGGGCAACCCCAGGCTGTCGAATGCCAGCGCCAACGCGTCGTGCCCCAACTCGGTGGCATAGCCCTGCCCCCAGGCCTGCACCGCAAAACGGTAACCCAGGTTGATGCGCCGCTCGGTCAGGTAGTTGAGCGGCGCGATACCGCCGAAGCCGATGATGTGCTCCGGCGCCTCGCGCCGTGCAATCGCCCACCAGCCGTACCCTTGGGTCGCCCACTGTTCAAGCCAGTGATCCAGCAGACGCTGCGCCGCCTCCAGGCTGGCCATGGGGCCCGATGGGTTGAACAGGTTGGTCTGCGGGTCGCCGAAGATCGCGAACAATCGCTGCAGGTCGCCCGGCTGCGGCTGGCGGTAGACTAGGCGGGAATGGGCGGCTGGCATTCGCATAACTCGTGTGTGGAGGGACAAAGTTCAATCCATCTGCAAAAAAACGCAAAGAGTGGTGAATTATTTCATGTCCGCTTGTATCTGAAGTGACAGAGCGGTGCCATCGCAGTGATGGCGCCTCCCCTGTTCTGCTTTAGAGTGC
Organism: Pseudomonas sp. NFPP04; assembly: GCF_900113815.1. Lineage (NCBI taxonomy): Bacteria > Pseudomonadati > Pseudomonadota > Gammaproteobacteria > Pseudomonadales > Pseudomonadaceae > Pseudomonas > Pseudomonas sp. NFPP04. Next base: position 337,020 of record NZ_FOQS01000004.1, read on the forward strand.
CCCGCATGAAATTACGTAAGAAAAGCGTCAAGCCCATCGGATTGAAAGACATCACTATCGTCGACGACACCAAGGTCCGCAAGGCGATCACCGCCGCCGCCCTGGGTAACGCCATGGAATGGTTCGACTTTGGCGTCTACGGGTTTGTCGCCTATGTGCTCGGTAAGGTGTTCTTCCCCGATGCCTCGCCCAGCGTACAAATGATCGCAGCACTGGGTACCTTCTCCGTGCCGTTCCTGATCCGTCCCCTGGGTGGCCTGTTCTTCGGTGCACTGGGTGATAAATACGGGCGGCAAAAGGTCCTGGCCGCGACCATCGTGATCATGTCCCTGAGCACCTTCGCCATCGGCCTGATCCCCTCCTACGCCTCGATTGGCATCTGGGCGCCGATCCTGCTGTTGCTGTGCAAAATGGCCCAGGGTTTTTCGGTGGGTGGCGAATACACCGGTGCGTCGATCTTCGTCGCGGAGTATGCGCCGGACCGCAAGCGCGGCTTCCTCGGCAGCTGGCTGGACTTCGGTTCCATCGCCGGCTTCGTGCTGGGTGCCGGTGTGGTGGTGTTGATTTCCAGCATCCTGGGCGAAGCCGACTTCGAGTCGTGGGGCTGGCGCCTGCCGTTCTTCCTTGCCCTGCCCCTGGGCATCATCGGCCTGTACCTGCGTCACGCCCTGGAGGAAACCCCGGCGTTCCAGCAGCACATGGACAAAATGGAACAGGGCGACCGCGAAGGCTTGACCCACGGCCCCAAAGTCTCGTTCAAGGAGGTCGCGACCAAGCACTGGCGCAGCCTGCTGACCTGCATCGGCATCGTCGCGGCCACCAACGTGACGTACTACATGCTGCTCACCTACATGCCGAGCTACCTGTCCCATAACCTGCACTACAAAGAAAACAGCGGCGTGCTGATCATCATCGCGATCATGGTCGGCATGCTGTTCGTGCAGCCGTTCATCGGTTTTGTCAGCGACAAGATCGGCCGCAAGCCGTTCATCATCGCTGGCAGTATCGGTCTGCTGTTCCTGTCCATTCCGGCGTTTATGCTGATCACCAGCGGCAAGATCGGCCTGATTTTCGCCGGCCTGCTGATCCTCGCGGTGATCCTCAACTTCTTCATCGGCGTAATGGCCTCCACACTCCCCGCGATGTTCCCCACTCACTTGCGCTACAGTGCATTGGCCAGTGCGTTCAATGTCTCGGTATTGATCGCAGGCGTCACGCCGACCGCCGTGGCCTGGCTGGTGGAAAGCACCGACAACCTGTACATGCCCGCCTACTACCTGATGGTGTTTGCGGTGGTCGGCCTGGTCACTGGCCTGACCATGAAGGAAACCGCCAACAAGCCATTGCGTGGCGCAGCGCCGGCGGCGTCGGACATGGAAGAAGCCAAGGAGTTGTTGCAGGAACATCACGACAACATCGAGCAGAAGATCGAAGATATCGACGCGCAGATTGCCGAATTGGAAGCCAAGCGCCAGACCCTGGTGCAGCAACATCCGCGTATCAACTGAAGCCTGACCCTGCATGGCGGCCCCACCCGCCGCCATGTTTCTGGAGAGTTCAACCATGGTTCCAAGCGTCACCGCACCACAGTCGTTGCTCAGCGCAGATGAACGCGCCGCCATTGCCGAAATAGAAGCCACCACCAGCATCCTGCAACTGGTTACCCGCCTGACCGGCATGCGCTTCGCCGGCATCGCCAAATTCACCGACCTGGAATGGGTGGTCTGCTCCGTGCATGACACCGTCGACATGGGCATTCATGTCGATGACGTGCTTGAGCTGGAAACAACGTTGTGCAGCGAGTTCTGTATCAACCCACAGACCCTGTTCATCCCGCAGATCAGCCAGAGCGGCCGCTTCGCCGCACGTCCGGTGGTCAAGCAATACGCCATCGAGAGCTATGCCGGTGCACCGATCTTCCTGCCCGACGGCCGTCTGTTCGGCGCGCTGTGTGCACTGGATTCGCGGGCAATGCTGTTCGAAGATCCCAACCTGCCGGAAACCCTCAGCCTGTTTGCTCGGCTGATCGGCTGCATTTTTTTCGCCAACCTGACGACCAGCGATACCTGAGCGTTCAGTTTTCCAGCAGCGCCGCCGATAACCAGGGATACCCCTGACTTGCAGCGCTGCCCTGCGGGAAACAATGCCGAACACTCTCGTCCCGATCACCCGAACGCTCTCCAACCGCACCAGCCTGTCGCTGACACGGACCTCACTGTTCAATTTCACGGCCCTGTTGGTCCTGGTATTTGCAGCAGCAGCCTACTCGCTGATCTACCTGGCCCATGACCTGGACCACGCCGAGCAAGAGGAAAACGCGTTTTACACGCGTAAAGCCGTGCAGTCCCTGGAAAAATCCCTGCGGGTGACCGTCAAGGACTACGCCTTCTGGAGCGACGCCTACAAGCACTTGCACCTCAAGGTGGACACCGATTGGGCCTACGGTCGCGGCAACGTCGGCGCCACACTGTTCCAGGATTTCGGCTTCCAGGGGCTGTTTGTGGTCAACGACGCCAACAGCACGGTGTACGCCGTAATCGAAGGCAAGCTGCAACCCATTGACCTCAGCGACTGGCTCGCCCAGCCCATCACGCAGGTCCTCGAGCAGGCTCGTGCCGGAGCCGAACAGGAAACGCCGGTCACCGCCTTCATCAACGTGCGCGGCAGCCCGGCACTCGTGGCCGCAGCCGCCATCACGCCCGGCACCGACCCCACGGTGAAGGTGGATGGGCGCCCCGCGTCGGTACTGGTGTTTGTCGACATTCTCGACAGCGCCCACCTGGCCCTGATCGGCAATGATTTCGGGGTGAATCAACTGCATATCGCCAGCGCCGATGAGGTCGGCAATACCTTGCTGGTCCCCCTGGGCGAAAACGGTGCAGCCGGCAGCCTGCATTGGCAGCCGGCGCGCCCAGGCGTGCGGTTGATGGGTGTTGGCTTGCCGCTGCTGGGCCTGGCCGCATTGCTGGTATGCCTGATGACCTGGGTGATCCTGCGCCGCGCCAGTGCCGCTGCCCTGGCCCTGGATGCCAGCCATGCGTCGCTGCTAGACAGCCAGAATGCCCTGACTACCAGTGAAGCGCGCTTTCGCGATGTGGTGGAAGCCAGCTCCGATTGGGTCTGGGAAATCGACGCCGGCTGGCGTTTCACGTACTTGTCGGAGCGCTTCGAGAATGTAACCGGCCTGGCCCGTCATACCTGGATCGGCGCCGCCATCAACGAGCTCCTGGACACGGAAGCCGGCGCGCTTTCGCAATGGCTGAACACCCCCAGCCGTACCGCGGACCTCAGCGTGCAATGCCGCTACGTCGACGCCCACGGCCAGGAACGCACCACACGGCTCGCGGCAAGGCAAATGCCCTGTGGCGGTTTCCGCGGAACCGCCACCGACGTGACCGAGGAAGTCGAAGCACGGCGCCGCATTGAATTCCTGTCTCAGCACGACGCACTCACCGGGCTGGCGAACCGAACGCGCCTGCAAGCGTTCCTCGACGACAAGCTCAAGGCACTGCCGGCGTCGGGGCAGCCTTTGGTCATGCTCAGCCTGGACCTGGACCGCTTCAAACCGGTCAACGACCTGCTCGGGCACGCCGCGGGCGACCACGTGCTCAACGAAGTGTCGACCCGCCTGGCCGATTGCGTGCGCCACGGCGACCTGGTAGCCCGGGTGGGTGGCGATGAGTTTGTGATGATCCTCACGAATGCGGGGACCCAGGACGATGTCGAGTCCTTGTGCCTGCGCTTGATCGAGTCCGTTGAACAGGCGGTCAGGATCGGTGAGCAGGAAGTGTTCGTCAGCGCGAGTATCGGCATCGTGCTGGCCCCCGACGATGCCAGCGAAGCCACCGAACTGCTGCGTTATGCCGATATCGCGCTATACGAAGCCAAGGCTGCTGGCCGCAACACCTGGCGGTTTTACTCAGGGGAGATGAATGCACGGATCATCGAGCGTCGCCGCCTGGAAAGCGACCTGCGTTTTGCAATCAAGCACAACGAACTGCGCCTGCACTTCCAACCACGCTATCGCATTGCCGATGGGCGGATGGTCGGCGCCGAGGCGCTGGTGCGCTGGCAGCACCCACAGCGCGGGCTGATTCCACCCGACACCTTCATACCGATTGCCGAAGAGTCAGGGCTGATCCTGTCGCTGAGCGACTGGGTACTGCAAACCGCCTGCGCCTGCGCCGCCCAGTGGCCCGAAGCACTGTTTGTGTCGGTGAACCTGTCGTCCACGGAGTTCAAGCGTGGCGACCTGGTGGAGCGCATTCGCAACGCCCTCAAGACGTCGGGGATCGATCCGGCGCGGGTTGAACTGGAAATCACCGAAAGCGTGATGCTCGAAGACGCCGCGGGCGCACTGGCGGTAATGCACACCCTCAAACGCCTGGGCATACGTATTGCCATGGATGACTTCGGCACCGGGTACTCCTCGTTGAGCTACCTGCGGGCCTTCCCCTTCGACGGGTTGAAGATCGACCGCAGCTTCCTCAGCCGCCTGGAAGACAGTGAGGATGACAAGGCGATCATCCAGGCCATCGTCGGCCTGGGGCGTGCCCTGGCATTGACGGTGACCGCCGAGGGTATCGAGACCTCCGGGCACCTGGAGATGCTCCGGGCGGTGTCCTGTGACGAAGGCCAGGGCTACTACCTCAGTCGGCCGCTGGATATCGACACGTTCAACGGGCTGCTCGGCGCTAGCGGAAAAAATGGCTCGGTGTCTTGCCAAACTGTTTCCTGAACATGCTGGTGAACGCACTCGGGCTGTCATAACCCAGCTCCATGGCGATATCGATCACCTTCTCGCCCACCGCAATGCGCTCCAGCGCCAGCAGCAAACGTGCCTGCTGGCGCCATTGGCCGAAGGTCATGCCGGTTTCCTTGCGAAACAGGCGCTGGATGGTTTTCTGGTCCAGGTGCAGGCGCTCGCTCCAGTCCGCGACGGTGGAGGCATCGCCCGGCTCTTCCTGCAGCGCCAGGCAGATGCGTTGCAGGCGCGGGTCGGCGGGCTGCGGCAAGGACAGCGGTAACGCCGGCAGGATCGCCAGTTCGTCGAGGATCAGGTGCATGATCCGCGCATCCCGCGAGTCTTCGGCGTACGGCGGCTTCAGGCTCACGGACGCCTTGATCAGCTCGCTCAGCAACGGCGAGATACTCACGGTTTTCGGCTCGCCGGGCATGTTCGGGAAGCGATCCGGGCGCACAAACACGCTGCGCATTTTCAGGGTGCCCACGCAACGCAGGGAATGCACGTGCCCGGCGGGCATCCAGATGCCACGGTTGGGCGGCACGGTCCACTGGTTCAGCGCCGAGTACACCACCATCACGCCTTCGATGGCGTAGAGCAGTTGATGCTTCTCGTGGCTGTGGTCGGGGATCACCCAGTTTTCGGGGTAATCGGTGGCGGAACTGATGACAGCCCAGGCGCCTTCGTTGATTTCCTGGAGAAATTCGTTCAGAGGTTTGATCATTTCGCCCTTTTTGCGACAGTTGCCGCCCCAATTGCGCGAGACAGGCATTACTGACAAATCTAGCATGAACGCCGAATCATTTTGTAATGGATGGCCACCTTAAGAAGTGGCCGCCTCTGATTAGCTGCCTTGTATGGAATGCCTGCATGTCGACCCTTACCGCGTCACCCGCCGCTGCAACCACTGCACCCCAGGCCAGCCCGTTGGTCATGCGCATCCTCGGTGCCTGCGCCCTGGCCCACTTGATCAATGACCTGATCCAGGCTGTGCTGCCATCGATCTACCCGATGCTCAAGGCCAACTACGGCCTGACATTTACCCAGGTCGGGCTGATCACTCTGACCTTCCAGTTGACCGCCTCCCTGCTGCAACCCTGGATCGGCTATCACACCGACCGCCACCCCAAACCCTGGCTGCTGCCGGCGGGCATGGTGTGCACCCTGGTCGGCATCCTGATGCTGGCGTTTGTCGGCAGCTTCCCAGCGATCCTGCTGGCGGCGGGCCTGGTGGGCGTGGGCTCGTCGACCTTTCACCCGGAAACCTCCCGCGTCGCGCGCCTGGCCTCCGGCGGGCGCTACGGCCTGGCGCAGTCGACCTTCCAGGTCGGCGGCAACACCGGCAGCGCCTTGGGCCCTCTGCTCGCAGCGGCGATCATCATCCCCTACGGCCAGGGCCATATCGCCTGGTTCGGGCTGTTTGCGGTGTTCGCCATCCTGGTGCTGTATGGCTTGAGCCGCTGGTACCGCCACCACCTCAACCTGTTCAAGCTCAAGCAAGGCGGCAAAGCCACCCATGGCCTGTCCAAAGGCCGCGTGACCTTTGCCCTGGTGGTGCTGGCCGTACTGGTGTTCTCCAAGTACTGGTACATGACCAGCCTGACCAGCTACTTCACCTTCTACCTGATCGAGAAATTCCAGCTGTCGGTCGCAAGCTCGCAGATGTATTTGTTCCTGTTCCTCGGCGCCGTGGCCGTCGGCACCTTCGCCGGCGGGCCGATCGGCGACAAGATCGGCCGCAAGAAAGTCATCTGGTTCTCGATCCTCGGCGCGGCACCGTTCACCCTGGCCCTGCCCTACGTCGACCTGTTCTGGACGGCGGTACTCAGCGTGGTGATCGGGTTCATCATTGCATCGGCCTTCTCGGCCATCGTGGTGTATGCCCAGGAATTGGTGCCCGGCAATGTGGGCATGATCGCCGGGATCTTCTTCGGCCTGATGTTCGGCTTCAGCGGGATTGGCGCGGCGCTGCTCGGCCTGCTGGCGGACACCCACGGCATCGAGTATGTCTACAAACTGTGCTCGTTCCTGCCACTGGTGGGCATCCTGACCATCTTGCTGCCCTCGACCAAGGGCGCCTGACCTGCCGAACATCGCCCGGCCGTGTGCCATCACACGGAATGCTCTGAAAAACCTGCGTGTGCGCTTACAATCCCGGTTCTAAACGCACACCAGGCAGACCCGGCAAGACATGACGCTCGACCCTCCCACCATTTTGGCACTCACCGTTGCCCTGGCAGCCGCTGCCGCCCTGTACCTGGCCGTTGAATGGCGCAGTGTGCGCGAACCTTCGCTGCTGTGCTGGAGCGCCGGTTTCGCGACGATCACCGTCGGCTCCACCCTCGCCCTGCTGCGCCTCAATGGCTACCTGATGATCGGCATCTGGTTCGCCAACGGCCTGCTGGTGACCGCGCACTTCCTGTTTTTACTGGGTGTGGCGCGGTTCACCCAAACGCGGCTGTCGCCCGTGTGGTTGCTGATGCTGCTGGTCTGGCTGGGCATGCTGATGTTGCCGGCCGATCCATCATGGTCCAAAGCCATGCTGGCGGTGCAGTCCCTGTTGGTGGCGCTGCCGACCCTGCGCGCCAGCTTCTTGCTGCGCCCCCACGGCAAGTCCCTGAGCATCGGCGCGGTGCAGTTGCGTTATGTGCTGCTGATCCATGGCGCGTTCTATGTGGCCAAGGCCTTGTCGGTGCTGATACCCGGCACCTTGATCGACCTCGCCGCCTTCAAGGGCGAGATCATCCAGATCTCCCTGGTGGAAGGCGCCATGGCGATCATGCTCATCGCACTGTCGATGACCGGCTCCGAACGCTATCGCCGCGAGCAGCAGATCGCCCGCCTCGCCGCGCGCGACCCGCTCACCGCCCTCTACAACCGCCGTGCCCTCGACCTGCGCGCACCACGCCTGCTCGCCCAGGTATCCCCCGCACAACCGGGCGCCCTGCTGCTGATCGACATCGACAACTTCAAATCGGTCAACGACCTTCACGGCCACAGCGCCGGCGACCGCCTGCTGATCGCCCTCAGCGAGATGATCCGCAGCGTGGTGCCCCGAGGCGCACTGGCCGCCCGCCTGGGCGGGGATGAATTCGTGATCCTGCTGAACCCGGCGTCCACCGAACAGATTGTCGAACTGGGCAGCAGCCTGCGCGACCAGTTCCAGCAACTGGCCGCACAGCACTTCACCACGCCGGCGCCGGTGACGCTGAGCATTGGCGCGAACCTGTTCGACCAGCCGCCGCGGAGTTTGACGGCACTGATCGAGCAAGGCGATACCACGCTGTATGAAACCAAGCGCGGTGGGCGCGATAGCATTCGCCTCGTCGACCGCACGGGCGCCAGCCCCTTTGGCTAAAGGTCGTAACTGACCGCCACCCCACGCCCAGTCCTCACCGACTCCAACGCACACTCCGCCAAATGCAACGCATACAACCCATCCCGCACGCTGGTGGGTAATGCTGTGCCGTTGTTCAATGCGTCGATGAACTGCGCCAGCTCATTGCGATACGCATCCGCATAGCGCTCCAGGAAAAAGTGCTGCAACGGCTCCAGCGCCTCGGTGTGTTCGGCACTCCAGTGGCGCAGGGTGCTGGGGCGGTGGTTGTCGGTGAGCAGCACGCCGGTGGCGCCGGAGACTTCGACGCGCTGGTCGTAGCCGTACACCGCCTGGCGGCAGCAGTTGATGTGGCATTGCTTGCCGGAGGCGGTGCGCAGCAGCACCATCACGCTGTCGTAGTCGTCGATCTCGGCCAGAGCGGGGTCGACCAGGCGGCTGGCGATGGCGCTGACTTCCACCGGTTCTTCGCCGAGCAGGTGGCGGGCGGTGTCGAAGTCGTGGATGGTCATGTCGCGCAGGATGCCACCGGAGTGGGCCAGGTAGTCACGCGGGGCCAGGCCGGGGTCGCGGCTGGTGATGATGACTTGGCGCACCGCGCCGATCTGCCCGGCGTCGAGGGCTGCGCGCAGGCGCAGCATGTCTGGGTCGAAGCGCCGGTTGAAGCCGAGCATCACCCGGCCACCCTGGCGCTCCACGGCTTGGGCGGCGCTACGAGCCTTGACGATATCGAGGTCGATGGGCTTTTCGCAGAGCACCGCCTTGCCTGCGGCAACCGCCGCCAGCAGCAGGTCGATATGGGTGTCGGTGGGCGTACCGATCACCACGGCGTCGATGTCATTACGGGTAAGCACCGCGGCGCAATCGTAGGCCGCCTCACACCCCAGTTGGGTACTCAATGCATCGACCCCTTCGCGCCAGGGGTCGGCCACCAGCACCAGCGTGGCATTGGGATGGGCGGCGACATTGGCGGCGTGGATCCTGGCGATGCGCCCGGCACCCAGGACGGCGATTCTCAGCATGGTCGAACTCCTGATGTTGTTATTGAGGGAGATTCAGTCCGGCAGGTTGAACGGCGTGACGATCTGCACCTGGGACGGTGCAATCGGCCCGGCCTTCCATAGCCGGTGGTAGTGCAGGATGTGCAGGAACACGTGGCGGGCATCGATCTGCAGGTTGTGATCGATGATCGCCGCGACCTTTTCTTCGCGCAGCAATTGGCGGTTTTCTTCGTCAAGGTCGTGACCGATAAACACCTCCAGTGGCCGATCCAGGGCCGCGAACGCGTCGACAATCGCGCGATTGCCGCCGCCGACGCTGTACACCGCCTTGAGCTCGGGATGCTGTTGCAGCGCCTGGGTCACCCGCTCGAAGGTGCGGTCGTACACCCCAAAGCCGCCGCTCACGTCCAGCACTCGCAGGTGCGCGGCACGCCCACGCAGCCAGGCACGAAAGCCCATCTCGCGCTCTTCTTCGCCACGGAACAGTTCGCTGCCAATCACCACCGCCACGTCCTGGGGCTGCGTCGGCAGCCAGCGCGACATCAGGTAGGCAGCGGTCTGGCCGGCGGTGCGGTTGTCCATGCCGACATAGCCGATGCGCTCGCTTTGCGGCAGGTCCGTAACCAGGGTCACCACCGGAATCCCGGCCGCGATCAGTTGTTTGACCGCCAGGTTCACCGCAGGCTCATCGGCGGCCTTGAGCACCACGCCCTGGCTGCCGGTATCCAGGCAGCGCAGCAGTTGATCGTGCATGGCCTGGGGCTCGATCTCTTCGAACAGGTGAAAGCGCGGGGCAATGCGGAACGGCGCCAGACTGCCCAGTTGTGCGGTAATCGCCGTCTGCACCGCGCTACTGAAGCGCTTGGGCGTGTGCATGATCACGTCGACGTGGAACGTGCGCCCTACCGCCAGGCCGTTTTTTTCCTGGGACTCCAACTCCTCCAGCGCCTGCTCGATACGCCGCCGGGTCTGGGCATGCACGCTGCCACGCTGATGCAGGACGCGGTCGACCGTAGCTTTGCTGACGCCGGCCTGCATCGCCAGTTGCTTGATGGAGAAGTGTTTGGCGCGTTCGAGCATGGAGCCTCGCATGAGGTGTTTTTGAGGTGTTTTTTGGGTATTACTGAGGTTTTGCAATGCTAGTCTCAGTTTTGTCCGGCGTCGAGCCGGACGATGCACAACAACAAAAACTCCTGGAGAACTGCATGCCTAACACCGATCTCGCCACGTCGTTCAGCGGCCAATACTTTGTCGTCACCGGCAGCACCCAGGGCCTGGGCGCGGCGGTCGCCCGTACCCTGGCGCAACGTGGCGCCGCCGGGCTGATCATCTGCGGGCGACGACGCGCCCAGGGTGAAGAGCAGGTGCGGCAGTTGGCCCAGCTGGATTGCCCGGCGTTTTTTGTCGAGGCGGACCTGGAGCAGGTCGAGGATTGCCGCGCGATCATCGATGCGGCGCGTGCCCACTTCGGCACCTTGCATGGGCTGGTCAACTGCGCCGGGATGTCGGATCGCGGCACCATCCTGGACACCTCGCCCGAGCTGTTTGATCGGCTGATGGCGGTGAATGTGCGGGCGCCGTTTTTCCTGATGCAGGAGGCGCTGAAGCTGATGATCAGCAACGGCGTGGAAGGCGCGGTGGTGAATATCCAGAGCGTCACCGGGCACGGCGGGCAATCGTTCCTGAGTGCCTATGCCGCGTCCAAGGGCGCGCTGGCGATCCTCACCAAAAATGTGGCGTTCAGTGCCCTGCGCAATCGCATCCGGGTCAATGGCCTGAACATCGGCTGGATGGACACGCCCCACGAAGATGACATCCAGCGCCAGTACCACGGTGCCCAGGATGGCTGGCTGGAAAAGGCCGAGCGCGCACAGCCGTTCGGGCGCTTGCTCAAGCCTGAAGAAGTGGCGCGCAGCGTGGCCTTCCTGCTGTCCAGCGAGTCGGGAATGATGACCGGCTCGGTGATCGACCTGGAACAAGGCGTGGTCGGCTGTACCGACGGCGGCAGCCCGCAACCGAATCAGGCGCTGGGAGGTGTGTGATGTCGGCGTTCGTGACGGAACAGGCCGTGCGCCTGGCGGATTTCAATGACATCTGTGCGCAACGCGTGAGCCGAGAGGATTACCCTCTCTGCGCTCAAGTGCAGAGCAATGTGCCGATCTATCAGGCCCACACCCTGCGCAACAGCGACCGCCTGGCGGTGATGAATGAACTGCACCGCCTGTTCCGCGAGGGGCCCGGGGTGATGGTGGTGCGCCGGGCCTATGAAGACCTGGAAGTGGTCGACCGCCACAGCCAGGTGTTCGAGGCGATCTTCGCCCATGAGGCGGCGCAGGGCGTGGCGGCCGATCACTTCGCCAAGGCCGGCAGCAACGGGCGCATCTGGAATTCATTGCAGAAAGCCGCGCTGCAGTCGCCGGCGTCGTTTGTGGAGTACTACGCCAACCCGCTGTTGGGGTTGATTGCCGAGGCGTGGCTGGGGCCGAGCTATCAGGTCACGGCGCAGGTCAACGTGGTGCATCCCGGTGGCCAGGCCCAGCAACCGCACCGCGATTACCACCTGGGCTTTCAGACCAATGATGTAGTGGAGCGCTTTCCCCTGCCCCTGCACCTGCTGTCCCAGTACCTGACGTTGCAAGGCGCGGTGGCGCACTCGGACATGCCGCTGGAAACCGGCCCGACTCAGTTGCTGCCGTTTTCCCAGCAATACGCCCTGGGTTACCTGGCGTGGCGGCGTCCGGAGTTTATCGACTATTTCCAGCAGCACGCCGTGCAACTGCCGCTGAACAAGGGCGACCTGCTGTTCTTCAACCCGGCGCTGTTCCATGCCGCCGGCACCAACCGCACAGCCGACCGCCAACGCATGGCCAACCTGTTGCAGATTTCCTCGGCGTTCGGCAAGCCCATGGAAGCCCTCGACCGCGACCGCATGATGCTGGCGGTGTACCCGGCCTTGCTGGACAACACCGCACTGGATGCCCAGGCCGTGGCGGCGGTGATCGCCTGCACCGCCGACGGCTATTCCTTCCCCACCAACCTCGACACCGACCCGCCCTTGAAGGGCCTGGCCCCGCAAACCGGGCAGCAACTGATGCAGCAAGCCCTCGACGAACGCTGGCCATTCCCGGCGTTTGCCGCTGCCGTGGAGCAACTGCGGACCAAGCGCCAGGCGTGAACCCTCTGTTTCAACAACAACAAAAACAACGGAGCACCATCATGAAGAAGCAACTCCTTGCGGCACTCCTGACCCTGGCGATAAGCCCCTGGGCGCTGGCCGACATCCGTATCGGCGTGAGCATCGCCCAGGTCGACGACGTCTTCCTCGCGCAGATGCGTGACTACATGGCCGCCCACGCCAAGCAACTGCCCGGCGTGACCCTGCAATTCGAAGACGCCCAGGGCGACGTGGTGCGCCAGCTCAACCAGGTGCAGAACTTCACCGCCCAGGGCATGGACGCGATTATCGTCAACCCGGTGGACACTGCCGCCACGCAAAAAATGACCGCCAACGCCCAGCAAGCCAAGACGCCGCTGGTGTACGTCAACCGCCGCCCGGATGCCCAGCAGTTGCCACCGGGCGTGGGGTATGTGGGCTCGGACGAGGTCAAGGCCGGTGAAATCCAGATGCGCTACCTGGCCGAGAAAATGGGTGGCAAGGGCAACCTGGCGATCATGCTCGGGCTTCTGTCCAACAACGCCACGCATAATCGGACGCTGGGGGTGAAGACCGTGCTCAAGGAGTATCCCGACATCAAGATCGTCGAGGAACAGAGCGCGGAGTGGCAGCGCAGCAAAGCGATTGACCTGATGAACAACTGGATCGTATCCGGGCGCAAAATCGACGCGGTGGCGGCGAACGCGGATGAGATGGCGATCGGCGCGGCCATGGCGATCAGCCAGGCGGGCATGCAGCCGGGCAAGGACATCCTGGTGGCGGGCAGCGACGGTGGGGCTGCCGGGCTGGATGCGGTGAAGAAAGGCCAGTTGCTGGTGACGGTGTATCAGGACAACAAGGGCCAGGCCGTGGGCTCGATCGACCTGGCGGTGAAGATGGTGAAGAAGGAGCCGTACACGCCTGAGCTGACCATTCTTTATCAGCAGATCACCAAGGACAACTACCAGGCCTTCCTCAACCCTTGAGCCGAACGAATCTGTTGTGGCGAGCGGGCTTGCCACAACAAGCCCTCTCAACAGAGGAAGTTTGCGTCAAACGGTCTTCTCGCTGAACGGTTCAAGCCCATTCACCACCAGATAAAGCAACGGCCCCACCGACACAAACACCGCCGTCAGCACAAAATACGGCACCAGCGAAGCCACCGACCGCCCCCGCCGCCGCGCATCCCGATACATCCACACACACGCCAGCAGCGCCATCAAATACAGGTCGATCACCACTTGTGCGGTGTCCGGTCGCGACATCAATTCGCGCCCGAACGCCAGCAGCGACTGCTCGGCCGTCAGCAGCGTGAACAGGGTGTACGACGAAAACAGCAGCAAACCGGCCAGCGCAACACAGGATCTTTTCATGGGCTCTTCCTTGGGGTGATGAAGGCCCACGTTAGTGATAAGGTTCGGCCCCTCGCAATGACCTCGGAGGTCATGATCCCGCCATGGACACCCCTGCCACCGCCGGCGAACACCTGCGCCACTTGCGCCGGCAAGCCAAGCTCAGCCAGCTCGACCTGGCCTTGATCACCGGTGTTTCCCAGCGCCACCTCAGTTGCCTCGAAACCGGACGCGCCAAGCCGAGCCCGGGTACCTTGCACAACCTGCTGACGGCACTGGAAGCGCCGCTGGACCAGCGCAACCGCGTGTTCCTCGCCGCTGGCTACGCTCCGCGCTACAGCGCCACGCCACTGGCCTCACCGGCGATGGCCGCGATCCGCGAAGCGGTCAGCCATGTGCTGCACGCCAACAACCCCGCGCCGGCCATCCTGCTGGACAACCAGTGGCAAGTGCTGGCAGCGAATGCCAGCACCGCCGTGTTGTTTGATCTGGCTGGCATCCCGTCCGATTCAGCCGAGGGCTTGAACCTGCTGACCACGCTGCTGCGGTCGGGCGGCCTGGGCGATCACCTGATCAACGCCAACGAGGTCCGCACTCTCGCCTGGCAACGCGCCACCCGTGAGGCGCTGGGCAATCCTGAACTGGCCGCCCTGCTGGCGCGTTTACCGACGCCGGCCAGCACCGAGCTGCCCGCCGACATGCCGCCGCTGGTGCTGACGCGCATCCGCTCAAGCCGGGGCGAACTGAGTTTTCTCTCCACCTTCACCACCTTCGGCATGCCCCAGGACATCACCCTTTCCTCCCTGCGCATCGAACATCTGATTCCCGCCGACGATGCCACCTGGCAGGTGATGCGCGCGGCTTATGCGAGTTATGCCGCGCTGGTTTTGTGAAATATCTGTACGTAGACTGCCGCCATACCCCCACCTGAAGGCGGCGAAAAAAACCTGATGCAAGTTACCGAAGTCTCCATTGCCCAATTGCGCGCGGCGCTTGAATCCGGCCAGACCACGGCCGTTGAACTGGTAGAAGCCTACCTGGCGCGGATCGATGCCTATGACGGTCCGCAGACCGCCACGGCCTTGAACGCCGTGGTGGTACGCAACCCACGGGCGCTCGAAGAAGCCGAGGCGTCCGATGCGCGCCGGGCCAAAGGCGAAACCCTGGGGCCTTTGGATGGCATTCCCTACACCGCCAAGGACAGCTACCTGGTCAAGGGCCTGACGGCGGCCTCCGGCAGCCCGGCGTTTGCCGACCTGGTGGCCCAACGCGATGCGTTCACCATCGAGCGCCTGCGCGCCGGCGGCGCTATCTGCCTGGGCAAGACCAATATGCCGCCGATGGCCAATGGCGGCATGCAGCGTGGCGTCTATGGTCGGGCGGAAAGCCCGTACAACGCCAACTACCTGACGGCACCGTTTGCTTCGGGCTCGTCCAACGGTGCCGGCACAGCGACGGCAGCCAGTTTCTCGGCCTTTGGCCTGGCCGAAGAAACCTGGTCCAGCGGGCGCGGTCCGGCGTCCAACAACGGCCTGTGCGCCTACACGCCGTCCAGGGGGGTGATTTCGGTGCGCGGCAACTGGCCGCTCACACCCACCATGGACGTGGTGGTGCCCTACGCACGCACCATGGCCGACCTGCTGGAAGTGCTCGATGTGGTGGTGGCCGAAGACCCGGACACCCGTGGCGACCTGTGGCGCCTGCAGCCCTGGGTGCCGATCCCGAGCGTCGCCTCGGTGCGCCCGGCGTCTTACGCTGACCTGGCCGTGAGCGCGGCCTCCCTCGCAGGCAAGCGCTTTGGCGTACCGCGCATGTACATCAATGCCGACCCCGACGCCGGCACCAGCGAGAAACCCGGCATCGGCGGCCCCACCGGGCAGAAGATCAACACCCGCGCCAGCGTTATCGACCTGTGGAACGACGCCCGCCAAGCCTTGGTGGCGGCCGGCGCTGAAGTGATCGACGTGGATTTCCCGCTGGTGTCCAACTGCGAAGGCGACCGCCCCGGCGCGCCCACCGTGTTTACCCGTGGGCTGGTGTCCAAGGAATTCCTGCACGATGAACTGTGGGAGCTCTCGGCGTGGGCCTTCGATGACTTCCTGCGCGCCAACGACGACCCAGCGCTCAACCGCCTGGCGGATGTGGACGGGCCGAAGATCTTCCCCCACGACCCAGGCACCCTGCCCAACCGCGAAGACGACCTGGCCGCCGGCATGGACGAGTACGTGCGCATGGCCCAGCGTGGCATCACCCCGTGGGACCGGATCAGCACCGTCCCCGATGGCCTGCGCGGCCTGGAACAGACGCGCCGGATCGACCTGGAAGACTGGATGGACGAGCTTGGCCTCGACGCCGTGCTGTTCCCCACCGTGGCCGACGTAGGCCCGGCTGACGCCGATGTGAACGAAGCCTCTGCCGACATCGCCTGGAGCAACGGCGTGTGGGTGGCCAACGGCAACCTTGCCATCCGCCACCTGGGCGTGCCGACCGTCACCGTGCCCATGGGCGTGATGGCCGATATCGGCATGCCGGTGGGGCTGACGTTTGCCGGGCGCGCCTATGATGACTCGGCGTTGCTGCGGTTTGCGTCGGCGTATGAGTCGACCGGCAGCAAGCGCCTGGTGCCGCCGCGTACGCCGGCACTCTAACTCAAGGCAGGGGCACGGCAATCAACAGGATTGCCGTGCCGTGGGTAATCATCGCTCGCTCAGCCGTGCGCCAGCGCAATCATGTCGATCTCCACCGCCGCCGACTTCGGCAGCTGCATCACGCCGATCGACGTCCGCGTATGCACCCCGGCGCTGCCGAGAATCTCGTGCAACAGGTCCGACGCGCCGTTGGCCACTTCACTCTGCTGATCAAAATCCTCGGCACTGCGCACGTACACGGTGATGCGCGGGATGGCCTTGATCTGGTCCAGCGAACCCAGGGCTTGCTGGAGTAACCCCAGGCAGCGCAACGCGCTGATGCCAGCGGCGATTTGCGCCTGGGCCAGGGTCAGGCTGTCACCGACCTTGCCCGGCAGCACGATGGCATCGCCGACACGCGGGATCTGGCCGCTGATATACAGGTGGTTGCCATCGCGGACCAGCGGCGTGTAGTTGCCGCCGATCTTGAACTCATTCAACTGATAGCCGATGCGCAGTTGGGCGGCCTGGTATTTTTCGTCGCGGGTCATGGGCGTGCTTCCTCGTTGCGACGTTGCCACTCATCCACCACGTCGCCCAGGGTCTTGGGCCTGTCGTTGCGAATCCAGGCCATGAACGGCCGGTCGAACTTGAACCCTGGGCCGCAGTGTTCAAGCATGAAGCGGCGAACGTTCTGAGTGTTCTTGTAGTGCGGGGTGACGGGGGTAGTGCGGGTGATGGGGTCGCTGTGCCAGTCAAAATCCATGTTGTCTCCCGGGCGCCGTGGGGTTTCGGCGCTAGCATAGCGATGTGCTACCCGTGCAGGAAGCAAGGCGTGCATTGCTTGATGTCTTAGGACATCACATAAGCACAAGATCTATTTATAACGCCATAAAGCCGAAGCTTTTCAGGATATTTCAAAATTTCACTTTCCTTCCCCATCTGAAATATTGCATGGTTGTACGACGACCTAACCCGTCGTGCCAGCCCCCAACAACAATAAGGAAACATCCATGCAAAACGTCAAAGTGTTGATCGGTTTTCTGTGCCTGTTCAGCGGCTATGTCGCCGCAGCGCCTGCCCCAGCCGAAAAGGACGTGGCCCAAGCGGTCGACCAACTGACCCAGGCCATGCTGCACCTGGACCTCAAGCAGCTTCACGCACTGACCTCCGACAAGCTCACCTACGGCCACTCCAGCGGCAAGGTGCAGAACAAAGACCAATTCATTGCTGACCTGGAAACCCACACCAGCGCGTTCAAGACCCTGGAAATGCAAAACCAGACCATCACCCTGCAAGGCGACACCGCACTGGTGCGCAACCACTTCCATGCCCTGGCGGTGAACAGTGGCGTTGAAGTGCCCACCGATATCGACAACTTCCAGGTCTGGCAGAAGCAAAAAGGCAAATGGCTGCTGATCGGACGTCAGGCCTACAAGTACTGATGCCCAGCGGTGAGCCGCTGAAACCGGCTCACCACGCCACCCCCTTGCGCACCGTCAACAGCGCTTCGCGCAGCGCTGGCAGCGCCACCGAGCCCAAGGCCAGGCGCAGTGCGTGGGGCACATGGGCCGAAACGGCAAACGGCTCGGCGGTGGACACGGAAATGCCCTCGCGCTGCAAGCTCATGGCCACCTGATCGGCCCGCGCCTCTTCCCCGAGGGGCAACCATAGGAAATACGAGGACGGATGGCTCACGTAGGCCAGCCCCTTCAGCACCTGCGCCGCCAAGGTCTGCCGCGCCTGGGCATCCTGGCGCTTCTGTGCTTCCAGTTGCGCCACCGTGCCATCTTCGAGCCAGGCCACCGCAATGGCGCTCATCACGCCCGGCACGTTCCAGGTGGTGGCCATGAGGGTGCGCTCCAGTGGTTTTACCCATTCCATTGGCGCTGCGACGAACCCGACACGTAACCCGGTCGCGACACTTTTCGACAGCCCGCCCACATACACCGTGCGCTCCGGTGCCAATGTCGCCAGCGGCGGCGGCGCGTCTTCGGCCAGGAACGCGTAGGCCGCGTCTTCGATGATCATCAGATTGTGCTGACGGGCGATCGACACCAGTTGTTCGCGCCGGGCCATGTCCATCACCCAGCCCAATGGATTGTGCAGGGTTGGCATGCTGTACACCGCGCGCACCGGGCGCTTGCGACACAGCTTGTGCAGCGCATCCAGGTCCGGCCCCAGCGGGGTGACCGGGATCGCGACGATTTCCAGGTGCAGGGTCTCGGCCAGCACCTTGAACCCCGAATAGGTCAAGGCATCCACGGCGATCACATCGCCAGGCTTGAGCAAGGCCATCAGCGTCACCGCCAGGCCGTGCTGGGCGCCGCTGACCAGCAGCACCTGCTCGGCGTCCACCCTCAACCCTCGACTGAGCAAATGCCGCGCAAACGCTGCGCGCTCATGCAAGCGGCCCGCATGGGGCTGGTAACGCAACAGGGCTTCGAGGTCGCCGGAGAGCGCCAACTGGCGCAACGCCATGCGCAACATATCCGCCTGGCCCGGCAACGAGGGGTAATTGAAGTTCAGGTCGAGCATGCCCGGCGCCACCGTCATCTGCCCGCTGCCCTGCCCCGGCGGCAGCGAGATTTCGCGCACGAAGGTGCCACGCCCGGCTTCACCGCTGACCAGTCCCATCCCCTCAAGCTCCGCATACACCCGGCTGGCGGTGACCAGCGCGAGGCCATGCTCGGCGGCCAGTTGCCGGTGGGTTGGCAGGCGTGTGCCGGGAGACATGGTTCCGCTGCGGATGGCTTGGGCAAAGGTATCGACCAACGACTTGTAGCGGGCACGGGGCATTGGGCTGTATCCATGACAATTTTTTGATTGTCTCAATCCTCACCCCTAGGATGACCGCAACGCAACCCCTCCTTGTCCGGACGCCTGATCATGGAACGCACCTCCTCTCTCGACACCTTGAATACCAGCGCCCAAGGCTGGATCAACGGCTTTATCGGCGTGGTGATCTTCAGTGGCTCCTTGCCCGCCACGCGCCTGGCCGTGATGGAGTTCGACCCGGTATTCCTCACCATGATCCGCGCGGCCATCGCCGCCCTGCTGGGCGTGTTGCTGCTGTGGCTGTTCAAGGAAAAACGCCCCGCCCGCCAGCAGTGGATGCCCCTGGCGATTGTCGCCCTGGGCGTGGTGATCGGCTTCCCGCTGCTCACCGCCCTGGCGTTGCAATACGTAACCTCGGCCCACTCCATCGTGTTCATCGGCTTGCTGCCATTGGCCACCGCAGTGTTTGGCGTGCTACGCGGCGGCGAGCGTCCGCGCCCGGTGTTCTGGCTGTTTTCGATCCTGGGCAGTGTGCTGGTGATGGGCTATGCCTTCGCCCAGGGTTTGAGCGCCGCGCCGGCCGGCGACCTGCTGATGCTGCTGGCGGTGCTGGTCTGCGGCCTGGGCTATGCCGAAGGCGCCAAGCTGTCACGCAGCCTCGGCGGCTGGCAGGTGATCTGCTGGGCGTTGGTGGTCTCGATACCGGTGGTGGGGCCACTGAGCCTGATACTGGCGCCCACGAGCTTCAGCAATATCACGCTGCCCGCCTGGCTCAGCCTGGGCTATGTGGCGTTGTTCAGCATGCTGATCGGCTTTGTGTTCTGGTATCGCGGCTTGGCCCAGGGCGGGATCGCCGCCGTCGGCCAGTTGCAATTGCTGCAACCTTTCTTCGGCCTGGCGCTGGCGGCGGGCCTGTTGCATGAGCAGGTCAGCCTGGGCATGGTGCTGGTCACCGTCGCGGTGATCGGCTGTGTGGCTGGCGCGAAGAAGTTCGCCCGTTAACGCTGCGGCGCGACCATCTTGAACTTGATGTTGATGTCATTGGACACCACGCTGTTGCCGGCCCACTCGCCCTCGCCGATCTTGAAGTCGCCACGCCTGAGGATGAACTCGCCGTCGAACACACCAATGCCGCCCTGCTCCTTGAGCACCACGTCGACGTCCACCGGCCGCGTGGTGCCCTTGATTGTCAGGTTACCGCTGACCGTGTAGCGGTTACCCCCCAGCGCCTTGACCCCGGTGGATTCATACACGCCCACCGGGTAGGTCGCGGTATCGAACCAGGAGGCGCGTTGCAGCTCATCGTTGGCGTCCGGGCTGCCGGCGTCGATGCTGGCGAGCTGTATCCTGAGCAAGGCATGCCCGGCTTCCGGCTGTTGCGTATCGAAGGTCAAGGTGCCCTCGAAGTCGCTGAAGGTGCCGTATACCCGCTGCCCCAATTGCTTGTAGGTGAAGCTGATCTGGCTGGCGGTGCGGTTGACGTCCTTGTACTCCACCGCCTGGGCGCCGGCACCATAGGCAAGGATCAAGGCGAGGACGGCGACCGGGGACTTTCGAGGTTTCATGCAGCACTCCGCAACAGGTAAGGACACAGTATCGAGCTGACACTTCATACCAGGGATTTATTCCCATCGGGCGTTTGTCCTGCTAAACAGAGTAGTCGCCCCACAACAATAAGGACGCTGCATGCACGCCCCTTCGCTCCAGGACACCACCGCGCCGGAAGGCATCTGCTACGGCTGCGGCGGCAGCAACCCCCATGGCCTGCATATCAAGAGCCGCTGGGACGCGGACGGTATCCACCTGGTCGCCCAACACCTGCCCGAGGCCAGGTACAGCGGCTGGCCCGATCTGGTCTACGGTGGCCTGATCGCGATGCTGGTGGACTGCCATTCCAACTGGACCGCCATGGCCTACCACTACCGCGCCGAACACCGCGAACCCGGCAGCCTGCCGCGCATCGATTGCGTGACCGGCAACCTGGGCATCAAATTCATCAAGCCGACCCCCATGGGCGTCACCCTCACGCTGCGCGCCCGTGTCGAGGGCGACGTGGGGCGCAAAACCCGCGTGATCTGCGAGGTGTACGCCGGTGACGTGCTGACCGCCGTAGGCGACTCGATCTTCGTGCGCGTCGACACCGGCCAACTGGCCGCCGCCGCCCATGGCCGTGACAGCTGATCCTGGTCTACATTGATGGCCACCGCTAATCGAGGACTGCACCGATGACTCGTCTCACCGCGAAAGACTTTGCGCCCGAACTGCTGGAACTCTACGACGGCTACGCCCATGGCAAGCTCAACCGTCGCGAATTTCTCGACCGCGCCGCCCTGTTCACCTTCGGCGGCCTCACCGCCTCGGTCCTGCTCGCGGCCCTGAGCCCCAACTACGCCCTGGCCGAACAGGTGAAATTCACCGACCCGGACATCGTCGCCGACTACATCACCTACCCGTCGCCCACAGGCAACGGCAGCGTGCGCGGCTACCTGGTGCGCCCGGCCAAGGCGGCGGGCAAATTGCCGGCGGTGGTGGTGGTCCATGAAAACCGTGGCCTCAACCCTTACATCGAAGACGTCGCCCGGCGCCTGGCCAAGGCCGGTTTTATCGCGCTGGCACCAGATGGCCTGACCTCAGTGGGCGGCTACCCCGGCAACGACGAAAAAGGCGTGGAACTGCAACAGACCGTCGACCCGACCAAGTTGATGAACGACTTCTTCGCCGCCATCGAATGGCTGATGCACCACGACAGCAGCACCGGCAAGGTCGGCATTACCGGTTTCTGTTATGGCGGTGGCGTGACCAATGCGGCGGCCGTGGCCTACCCGGAACTGGGCGCGGCCGTATCGTTCTATGGACGCCAGCCGGAAGCCAAGGACGTACCGCGCATCAAGGCGCCGATCATGCTGCATTACGCTGAGCTGGATACGCGGATCAATGAAGGCTGGCCGGCGTATGAAAAGGCCTTGAAAGCAGCCGGCACCACCTATGAGGCGTACATCTACAAGGGGGCCAACCACGGTTTCCACAATGATTCGACGCCGCGTTATGACGAAGCGGCGGCGAACCTGGCGTGGGAGCGCACACTGGGCTGGTTCCGCAAATACCTGGTTTGAGCGCGGGGCGCACAGGGACGGGCTCAATGTTCCAGTGCATAGCGCCGACAATGGTCGAGATAACCCTGCTCATGGCTCCCCACCAGTTGCACCACGCTGGTCCACAGCCACGACGGCGCATCCAGCTGTCTGGAACGGTTCTCCTGCAACACCGCCATCCAGTCCTTGCGGGTGTCGCGGTCCATCTGCCGGGCATGGGCGACACCCACCACCCGCGCCAGGTAACCGGCGGCGTGCATGGCGTCGATCTCGCTCAATTCGTCCAATTCCAGCTTCATGTCCTGGGGCAGCAGTTCGCGGATGAAGAAACCGTTGTCCAGCATCCGCGTCGCCACCATGCGCTCCCCCAAACCCGGTGACAGTTGACGGGCACCCTCCACCACCCGGCGGCCATTGTCCCTGGGCATCTTCGCCCGTGCCACACGGGGCGCCGCCGCGCCGACAGCCTGCTTGATATCGATCAGGCAATATTCCTGCTCGTCCTTGTCGCCCACGCCGAGCAAGGCGGCATAACGCTGCAGGCCCAGGGAGCTGCAGCCCTTGACCCAATAGGCCGAATCCAGCAGCTCGACCCTGGCGTCCTTGGGGCGGCCTTTGAGTGACGTCACCAATTGATGGATGTCCGCGGAGGCACAGAGCGTTTGCAGCGCGTGCTTTTCGGCCCGCGACAGCGACCAGAAATGCTTGCCCAGCGGAATACTCGGGCGAGCGTTCTCGATGCGTTCACGCGCCAGGTTCTTCCAGGTGCGCGCCACGGCGCTGCGCATGCCCGCCTTGACCTGGGACGGACGCGGCGGCGCTTCGTCGGGCTTGTCTTGGAACGCCTGTTCGTAGCCCACCATCATTTCTTCGAGCATGCGCGCGGTGGTGACGCCGGGCAGGTCCGAGCCGCGTGCGGCGGTGGCCAGGGACAGCGCCAGGCGCACCAGGTCGTGGGCCGGGTTGCCGATCACCGTCTGGTCAAGGTCGCGGATATGCATATCGATGCGACCCTTGATATCGCCGGTAGGCCCCAGGTTGCCGGCGTGGCAGTCGCCGCAGATCCAGATCGCCGGGCCATGGGGCAAGCGGCGCCCGCTCTGGCTGTGCAGCCATTCGTAGAATTGCACGGTGCTGCCGCGCACGTAGGCGTGGGCAGAGCGGGCCATTTTCAGGTTGCGTAGTTGGGTCAGGTGCGGCAGGCGGGCGGAGGGGCGCGGTATCTTCATGGAAAAACTCAGTGCAGGTGTTGCGGTAGAGCGCTGGCCTTTGACAAATGTTTCATTATGTTTCAAAAAAAGCGTTTCAATCTTCCGCAGCCATATCCAGCAACCAGCCCTTGAACGCCAGCATCGCCGCCGTCTCGGCCCGCGACTGCAAGCGCGTCAACCAGTAACTGCCGGTGGTGATGCCGACATCGAACGGCTGGCGAATCACATCGCTCTCCAGTTGCCGCGCAAACATCATCGCTGGCGCCAAGGCCACGCCCAGGCCTTGCAAGGCCGCTTCCATCATCGCCAGCGAGGAATCGAACACGATACTGCGCGGCAGTAGGGTGTCGGCGGGCAAGCCGGCAGCCTGGAACCACAGGTTCCACTCATCGGCGCGGTAGGACCGCAGCAAGGTGTGTTTCAAGAGGTCGGCCGGTGCGTGCAGCTGTTCGGCCAGTTGCGGTATGCAGAGTACGGTAAGCGGGGCCTCCAGCAGTTCGCAGGCATCCGTACCGTGCCAGGCGCCGGCGCCGAAACGGACGGCGTAATCCAGGCCTTCGGCGGCCACGTCGACACGGTTGTTGTGGGTCGACAGGCGCAGGTCGATAAACGGGTAGCGCTGCTGAAAATCCGCCAGGCGTGGCAGCAACCAGCCGACCGCGAACGTGCCGACCGCACCGACGGTGAGGACCTCGCGGTAATGCCCGCCTTCAAATTGGCCGAGGGTGTGAGCAATGCGGTCGAAGGACTCGCGCAACACCGGCAGCAGGGTTTCACCTTCGCGCGTCAGCATCAGCCCTCGTGGCAGGCGTTTGAACAAGGTGACATTCAGTTGCGCCTCCAGGCTTTTCACCTGATGGCTGACCGCAGCCTGGGTCACACACAACTCGATGGCCGCCCGGGTAAAGCTCAAATGGCGGGCCGACGCCTCGAACGCGCGCAGGGCGTTGAGGGGCAAATGGGAACGCAGCATGTCCTACCCTAGATTTTCTAATGGCAGCTGCAAGATATCATCGTTTGTCGAAGGAACCGAACCTGACTAGATTTGCCACGCCTGCGCAGGCCCCGATCGTCAGTGCATCATTTACATGGAAGCGAATAACCATGAATTCCAACGTCAGAAATTTCCTGATTTCAGCCTTATTTATCAGCTCCGGCACCTGCATGGCCGCCACCGACCTGCGCCAGGTCGTAGACAGCAGCGTCGAACCCCTGATGCAGCAGCAAGGCATCGCCGGCCTGTCGGTGGCGGTGGTGAACAAGGGCAAGGTGCAATACTTTAACTACGGCGTCGCCAACAAAGACATGCAACAACGCGTGACCGAAGACACGCTGTTCGAGATCGGCTCGGTGAGCAAGACCTTCACTGCCACCCTCGGCGGCTACGCTGCGGCAAGCGGCAAGCTGAAGCTGTCGGACATGGCCAGCCAGCATCTGGCCGCACTCAAGGGCAGTGCCTTCGACCGCATCAGCCTGCTGCAATTGGCCACCTACACCCCTGGCGGCCTGCCGCTGCAGTTTCCAGATGCCGCCGACAGTGCCGGCACCATGCTCAATTATTTCCAGCACTGGAAACCCACTTACGCCCCAGGCGCACAGCGTCTGTATTCCAACCCCAGCATTGGCCTGTTCGGCTACCTCAGTGCGCAAAGCCTGGGCCAGCCGTTCAACGTCGCCATGGAGAAAACCCTGCTGCCCAAGCTGGGCCTGACGAACACCCATGTCAGCGTGCCGGCAGACAAAATCCCTACCTACGCCCAAGGCTACGACAAGGACCAGAAACCCGTGCGCGTCGGCCCCGGCGCGCTGGACAGCGAAGCCTATGGCATCAAGACCAGCACCCAGGACCTGGCGCATTACGTGATGCTGAACATGCACCCGCAAACCCTGGAGAAACCGCTGCAACAGGCCATCGCCACCACCCACACCGGTTACTACACGGTGAACGGCATGACCCAGGGCCTGGGCTGGGAGTACTACCCCTACCCGATCACGCTGCAAGCGCTGATGGAGGGCAACTCCACACCGATGGCCATGGAGCCGCACACGGTGAAATGGTTGGCCCCGGCCCAGGCGCAGCCGGCCAACGTGCTGTACAACAAGACCGGCTCGACCCGTGGGTTCGGTGCCTATGTGGCCTATGTGCCGAGCAAGGACATGGGGGTGGTGATTCTGGCCAACAAGAACTACCCGAATGCCGAACGGGTGAAAGTGGCCCATGCGATCCTGAGTGCGCTGGACCACTGATGCACACGCCCCGCAGGAACCGGCAAGCCGGCTCCTGCACGTTGGGTTACATACCGAGCCAATGCGGCAGCGCCAGCGAAATGAACGGCAAGTACGTGACCATGATCAGGAACACCAACAGAATCATCAGCCACGGCATCGCCGCGCGGATGGTCTGCCCCAGGGCCAACCCGGTCACCGCCGAGGTCACGAACAGGTTCAGCCCCACCGGCGGGTGCACCAGGCCGATCTCCATGTTCACCACCATCACGATCCCCAGGTGGATCGGGTCGATGCCCAGCTTCATGGCAATCGGGAAGAAGATCGGCGCCAGGATCAGCACAATGGCCGACGGCTCCATGAAGCTGCCCGCTACCAGCAGCACTACGTTGACCATGATCAGGAAGCCAATCGGCGTCAGCCCTTCGGAGATCACCCACGCGGTGATTTCCTGGGGGATCTGTTCGGTGGTCAGCACATGGGCAAACAGCATGGCGTTGGCAATGATGAACATCAGCATGATTGCCAGGCGCCCGGACTCCAGCAGCACCTTGGGACAGTCGCGCAGCTTCATGTCCTTGTAGACGAACAACGCCACGAACGCCGAGTACACCGCCGCCACCGCGGCCGCTTCGGTCGGGGTAAACATGCCGCTGTAGATGCCGCCGAGGATGATCACCAGCAGCAACAGGCCCCAGAAGGCGCGGCGCGCGCAGGTCAGCCATTCGCGGAACGTCGCCCGGGGCTGGGCCGGCAGCTTCTTGATGCGTGCGACGATGTAGATGGCGATCATCAGCATCAGGCCCAGCAGCAACCCTGGAATTACCCCTGCCATGAACAGCTTGCCGACCGAGGTTTCAGTCGCCGCCGAATACACCACCATCACAATCGACGGCGGGATCAGGATGCCCAGGGTGCCGGCGTTACAGATGATCCCCGCACCGAACTCCTTCGGGTAACCGGAACGCACCATGCCCGCCACGGCAATCGACCCCACCGCCGCCACCGTCGCCGGTGACGAACCGGACAGCGCCGCAAACAGCATGCACGCCAACACCGCCGCAATCGCCAGGCCGCCACGAATATGCCCAACACAGGCGTTGGCAAAGTCGATCAGCCGCTGCGCCACCCCGCCGGTGGTCATGAACGCCCCGGACAACAGGAAGAACGGGATCGCCAGGAAGGTGTAGGCGTCGGAGGTCTCGAACAGCTTGATCGCCAGGGAACTCACCGAGTCCTGGCTGAACATCAGGATCGACACCGCACCGGACAGGCCCAGGGAAATCGCGATGGGCACGCCGAGGAACATGAACACGAACAACAACAGAAACAGACAGAGCACGGCCATCAGTGACGCTCCTCATGGCTGCCGGCCAATTTGCTGGCCTCACCGGCCTCGTCGGCCAAACCCAGCCCGACCTGACGGTGGGTAAGGATGCGGTAGAAAATTTCCAGGTAGCGGATAAACACCATGGCAAAACCGATGGGCACGATGATCACGATGTCACCGACGTCGATGCCGTACTGGTCGAGGTCTTCGGCGCCGATATGGGCGGTCATCACCGCGCTGACCCACTTGTAGCTGGCGATCATGAACAGCCCGGCATAGGCCAGGCAGCACAGGCAGGCGAACATCCCGAGCACGCGTTGCACCGGGCGCTTGGTCAGCTTGACCAAGGCGTCCACGCCCAGATGGCCGGCGGTGCGCACGCCGTAGGAAATACCGAAGAAAATCAGCCAGCCAAACATGGCCTTGGTCAGCGCCACGCTCCAGGTCATGTCCTGGGCCCAGGTCATGGTGTGGTCGCCCAGGGCACCGAAGAAGGTGCTGCTGAAGGCCCACTTGTCCGACAGGGCAAAGAACAGCGTGTAGATGTTGTTGAGCATGACGTAGACGAATGTCACCAGGGTCATGGCGGCCAGCAGGAAGGCAATGAAACCTTCCTCCAGGTGCTCCCAGACGCGCCTTAGCGTTTGCATGGCAAAACCTCGCGAAAGCAAATGAGATATCGATATGTGGGAGGGGGCTTACCCCCGATAGCGGTGGGTCAGAGACAGATGGGCAAGCTGACACACCGCAATCGGGGGCAAGCCCCCTCCCACATTGCGGGTTACCGATTGGAGGCGTCCGCAGCCTTGATCAGATCAGCCCCGATCTCACCTTCGAACTTCTGCCACACCGGGCGCATGGCTTCGCGCCAAAGCTGGCGTTGTTCCGGGGTCAGTTCGATGATTTCGCTGGTCTTGGCGTCGACGATCTTCTGCCTGGCCGACTGGTTCAGCGCTTCGGCCTGCTTGTTCACCTCGACAGTGACCTCGACCATGATCTGTTCCAGGGTGCTGCGGATGTCCGGTGGCAGGCCGTTCCAGAACTTGGCGTTGGTGATCACCATGTAGTCGATCAGGCCATGATTGGACTCGGTGAAGTACTTCTGCACCTCGTTGACCTTCTGGCTTTCATAGTTCGACCAGGTGTTCTCGGTGCCGTTGACGGTGCCGGTCTGCAGGCCTTGGTACACCTCGGCGAAGCTCATCTTGCGCGGGTTGGCGCGGATCGCTTTGAACTGCTCTTCCAGTACGCTGGAGGCCTGTACGCGGAACTTCAGGCCACGGGCGTCCTTGGGTTCATGCAGTGCTTTGTTGGCGGACAATTGCTTGAGGCCGTTGTGCCAATAGGCCAGGCCGAGGATGTTCTTGTCCTGCATCGAGGTCAGCAGTTCCTTGCCCTGGGCGGCCTGGAAACGGTCGACAGCAGCCAGGTCATTGAACAGGAACGGCAGGTCATAGATCTGCACCTGCTTGGTGTATTGCTCGAACTTTGCCAGGGACGGCGCCAGCATCTGCACGTCGCCCAGCAGCAGCGCTTCCATCTCCTTGCCATCGCCGAACAGCGACGAGTTCGGGTACACCTCGACCTTCACCTTGCCGGGCAGACGCTCTTCGGCGAGCTTCTTGAACAACAGCGCGCCCTGGCCTTTGGGGGTGTTTTCGGCCACCACATGGGCGAACTTGATCACGATCGGGTCCGCCGCCTGAGCCAGGCCTGCGGCAAACAAGGTGGCGGCGCACAGCAGCGCCCGGGAGAGCTTGAGCATGGAAAATTACCTTCTTATTGTTGTGTTGTAAGGCAAGGTGCCTGATGTGACGCGTGTAGTGAATTTCGAATTTTAGATACCTGCGTTCGGAGTGGCCGAACGCTGCGCCTGGGCCGCCAACAACCTTTGTGCACGCAGCAATACCGGCGCATCCACCATCTGCCCATCGATCTGGTAGGCCCCTGCCCCATGGGCGCCGGCGTCCACCACCCGCTGCGCCCAGGCCAGGTCTGCGGCGCTCGGTGCGAGCGCTTCATGGATCACGGCCACCTGCTTGGGATGGATACACAACGCCCCGGCAAAGCCCATTTCATAGGCATGCCGGATCGAACGGCGCAGGCCCTCCGGGTCATCGATGGCCGGGTGGACGCCGTCCAACGGCGCGACCAACCCGGCGGCGCGGGAGTGTACGATCAGCGCCAGGCGCGCCTGGTCCAGGGCGAACTGCGCAGCCGGGGAGTTGCTGCTCAGGTTCAGGTCCAGCGCCAGGTCCAGCCCACCAAACGACAGGCGCTGCACCTGCGGCGCATGGGCGATCTCGGCCACAGCCAACAAGCCACGGGCGCTTTCGATAATCGGCCAGATCACTTTGCCGGTGGCGGCAACCACCGCCACCTGCGCGGCACTTTCAACCTTGGGCAGCAACACCCCCGCCACATTCGCATGGGCCTTGCAGAACGCCACATCCTCAAAATGCTCGGCATGTTCCGGCGCATTGATGCGCACCCACACCTGGGCAGCGGGGTTCGCCGTCAAAAACGCCCCGAGGTTATCCCGCGCCTGGCGCTTGAGCGGCTCTTCCACCGCGTCCTCGAAATCCACGATCACCGCATCGGCCCCACTGGCCAGGGCTTTGGAAAATCGTTCCGGTCGGCTACCGGGTACAAACAACGCCGAACGCACCAATGGCTTTGGCATGACACAATTCCTTATTCAGATAACGCCGCGCGCGCGCAGGCTGTCGATGGCATCGCCGGAGTAACCGAGCTGATCGAGAATGTCCTGGCTGTGTTGACCCAATGCCGGAACGCCGTCCATGCGTGGGGTGAACGCGGCATTGCGGGCCGGCGGCAACAGCGACGGCAGCGGACCGGCCGGGCTGTCGACCTCACGCCAGCTGTCGCGCGCCTTGAGTTGCGGGTGGTCCCACACGCCTTGCATATCGTTGACCCGGGCGCTGGCGATCTGCGCCTCCTCCAGGCGCTGGATCACCGCTTCGGCATCCAATTGCGCAAAGCGGTCGACGATGATCTGGCGTAACACTTCACGGTTGGCCGAGCGCTTGAAGTTGGCGCTGAAACGCTCGTCCGCCGCCAGTTCAGGCGTGAGCAGCACCTTGTCGCAAAACGCCGCCCATTCGCGCTCGTTCTGCAACCCCAGCATGACGGTGCCACCATCGCCAGTGGGGAACGGCCCATAGGGGTAGATCGTTGAGTGCGCAGCGCCGGCACGCGGTGGCTGCGGTGCGCCGTCGAAGGCGTAATACATCGGGTAGCCCATCCACTCCACCAGGCTTTCCAGCATGCTCACGTCGATGCGACTGCCCTTGCCGGTCTTGCCGCGCAGCAGCAGCGCCGAGAGGATGCCGCTGTAGGCGTACATGCCTGCCGAGATGTCGGCGATGGAACAACCAGCCTTGGCCATCTGGTCGTCGCCAGGGCCACCGGTCACCGAGAGAAAACCGCCTTCGCTCTGGATCAGCAGGTCGTAGGCCTTCTTTTTCTCGTACGGCCCGCCCTCGCCGTAGCCGGAAATATCGCAGACGATCAACCGTGGGAAACGCTCGTGCAGCGCCTCGAACGACAGGCCCATGCGCGCCGCCGCGCCGGGCGCCAGGTTCTGCACCAGCACATCGGCATCGGCGAGCAGGGTGCCGAGGATATCGCCTGCCTCGTCCTGCTTGAGGTCCAGGGTCAGGCTTTCCTTGGAACGGTTGGTCCACACGAAATGCGAGGCCAGGCCGCGCACGCGCTCGTCGTAGCCACGGGCAAAGTCGCCGGCGCCGGGGCGTTCGATCTTGATCACGCGGGCGCCCAGGTCTGCCAACTGGCGTGTGCAGAATGGCGCGGCAATCGCATGTTCCAGGCTGACAACGGTGATGCCGTCCAGCGGTCTCGGGTTAGTCATGACAGTTCCTCAGAGCCAGTGGGCCATGGACGTGGCGTTGCGCAAATTCCAGACCTTCTCGATCAGGGCGTTGGCCTGGGCCGGTGTGCGGGCGCCGCTGAACAGGCTCAGCCGCTGGAATTTATCCGCCAGCTCCGCGCGGCTCAGGGTGTTGCCCGGATCGCCCTTGGGCTCGTCGATAGCGCCATGCAGCGTGCGGCCATCCTGCGTGGTAACGGTGACGCGGCCGAGCCAGCGTTGCGGGTAGGCGCCGTCGACTTCGGGGTCGAGGGTCATGCTGACCTTGTCGCGAAAAGCCGAGACGGCTGGATCGGTCAATGCCAGCTCATGGAACTCGGTGAGACCGGCCTTGCCATGCACGCCAATCAAGCCCAGCACGGTGCCCATGGAGAACTTGGCCTGGTGCACGCTGGTCGGTACGTTCACGCGCCCCAGCACATCGATCGCGCCTTGGTGCACGCGGGTTTCGACGCGGGCAATATCGGCGGCGGCGAGACGTTCGCGTTGCATCAGGTCCAGCAGCGCATCGGCGGCCGGATGGGTATGGCGGCACGAGGCGTGGAACTTGAACGAGGTTTCCAGCAGCGCCCAGCGACTGCCAAGGCCAGCGGACAACTTGCTCGGCTCGGCATCGCTGGACATGCCCGCCGCCAAGCCCTGGTCACCTTCCAGGATATTACGCGCCCCCGTCAGCCCATCCGCCGTCAGGTATGCGGCGAGCAAGCCATCCGCTGCCGCCTTGGCGGTGTGCAGTTGCTTGGAGTCGGCGGCATCGCGCAGGAACTCCCACAAGCCAGCGGCCTGGGTGCCCGCGCTGCCGAGCAGGTTGATGAATTGTTCCTGGTTGAAATCCAGCAGCTTGCCCACCGCGACCGCCGCCGCCAACGTGCCGACGGTGGCCGTGGTGTGGAAGATGCGGTAATGGGAGCGCCCCATGAATTCGCCGATACGGATACCAGCCTCGTAGCCGGCCACCGAGGCCAGCAGCAAGTCGCGGCCGGATTTGCCCAGGTCCTGGGCGGCGGCCAGGGCAGCCGGAAACACCACGGTGGCCGGGTGCAACACGGAGCTGTTGTGCAGGTCATCCTGCTCCACCAGGTGCGACGAAGCACCGTTGACCAACGCGGCGAAGTAGGCGCTGCTGCCGGCGCCATTGACGATCACTTGCGCCGGGCCGTTACTCGGCCCCATCTTCTGCGCATAACGCTCGAACAATGGAATCGGATGCGCGCCCTTGCTCGCCAGCGCCGAGGCCAGCCAGTCCAGGTACAAATCTTCGGTGCGCGCCAGGACGTTTTCGGGCAACTGTGCGTAGTGCAGGTCCGCCAGGAAGCGACACAAGGCTTGGGTATGGCTCATGGTCGGGCCCTCAGAAGCTGCGTGGCAGTTCGAGCAAGTGCTCGGCCACGTAGGACAGGATCAGGTTGGTGGAGATCGGCGCCACCTGGTACAGGCGCGTCTCGCGGAATTTGCGCTCCACGTCGTACTCGCAGGCAAAGCCGAAACCGCCGTGGGTTTGCAGGCAGGCATTGGCCGCCTCCCAGGACGCCTTGGCCGCCAGGTACTTGGCCATGTTGGCGCTGGCGCCGGCCTGTTTACCGCTGTCGTATTCCTCGCAGGCGCGCCAGCGCATCAGGTCCGCCGCTTCGATCTCGATATGCGCCTCGGCAATCGGGAACTGCACACCCTGGTTCTGCCCGATGGGCCGGCCAAACACCACGCGGTCACGGGCATACGCGCTGGCTTTTTCGATAAACCAGCGGCCGTCGCCGATGCATTCGGCGGCGATCAACGTGCGTTCGGCGTTGAGGCCGTCGAGGATGTATTTGAAACCCTTGCCCTCTTCGCCGATCAGGCTGTCCAGCGGCAACTCCAGGTTGTCGAAGAACAGCTCGTTGGTCTCGTGGTTGACCATATTGGCGATGGGCTGCACGGTCAGGCCGTTGCCGATGGCTTCGCGCAGGTCCACCAGGAAGATCGACATGCCTTCGGATTTCTTCTTCACCTCGGCCAACGGCGTGGTGCGCGCCAGCAGGATCATCAGGTCGGAATGCTGGATCCGCGAGATCCACACCTTCTGGCCGTTGATCACGTACTTGTCGCCGCGCTTGATCGCGGTGGTCTTGATTTTGGTGGTGTCGGTGCCGGTGGTGGGCTCGGTCACGCCCATCGATTGCAGGCGCAATTCGCCGCTGGCCAGCTTGGGCAGGTAGAAGCGTTTCTGCGCTTCGCTGCCGTGCCGCAACAGGGTGAACATGTTGTACATCTGGCCGTGCACGGTGCCGGAGTTGCCGCCGCAGCGGTTCACTTCTTCAAGGATTACCGAAGCTTCGGCCAGGCCCAGGCCGGAACCGCCGTATTCTTCGGGGATCATCGCCGACAGCCAGCCGGCGTCGGTCAGCGCCTTGACGAAGGCTTCGGGGAAGCCCTTCTCTTCATCGATCCGGCGCCAGTAAGCGGCATCGAATTCAGCGCACAAGGCGCGCACGCCGTCGCGGATGGCATTGAGTTCTTCGTTGTCATTCGGGTTCATCTGCGGCTCTCCGCCTGTTGTTCTTGGATTATTCGAAATGCACCTGGGCTTGCTGCGCCAGGCCATCGGTATTGCCGGCCCACAGTTGGGCTACGCCGGTCTCGGTGACGCGCCCGCCTACTTCAAAAGGTTGCGGCGCAATCAACGGGCGCACACCGCGATAGGCAAACCGGCGCAAGGTGGCGTCGGGACGGGCGCGGCAGAACGCACGCAGGCCCAGGGTGGCGATCAGCGGCCCGTGCACCACCAACCCCGAATAGCCTTCGGTGCCGGTGACATAGGGGTAGTCGTAGTGAATGCGGTGGCCGTTGAAGGTCACCGCGCTGTAGCGAAACAGCAGGGTCGGCGTGGGGTCGACGGTTTCGGACCACTCGCCCTGCTCCAGCGCCTCGCCGCTGCCCGATTTGGGCGGCGTGGGTTCGCGGTAGACGATGTCCTGTTCCTCGCGGATCGCCAGGCGGCCTTGCTGGGAGTAGTCGTGGCGCACGGTGACGAACAGCAGCGCACCGCTGCGGCCGGTCTTTTCTTCGACCTGGGTGATGGTCGACACCCGGGTCGCCGCCTCACCGGCACGCAGGGCATGCAGGAACTCGATGCGCCCACCGGCCCACATGCGATTGCGATTGTCGGCGGGCGGCAGGAAGCCGCCACGGGCCGGGTGGCCGTCGCTGCCCAGGGCGGTTTCCGGCAGTGGGTCCTGGAAGAAACACCACTGCCACAGCGGCGGGATATCCGCGCCATCCTCGGGCACGGCTTCGCCGAAGGTAGCGGCAATACGCTTGAGCAGGTTATGGCTGAGGTGGTCGTGGGCGGTTTCGCTTCGGCCGATCCAATCGGTGGCGCTCATCGGGTGCAGGTCCTCGGGCAGTGAGTGTCTGCCCCGGATCATGCAAGGACGCACCCGTTCCGGGAATTTGCATTTCAATAAACCAGCGTTCGGTTATGCTGAACGCCGCCATCCTGTCCCGGGAGTCTTGCATGC
Source organism: Pseudomonas sp. NFPP04 (assembly GCF_900113815.1). NCBI lineage: Bacteria > Pseudomonadati > Pseudomonadota > Gammaproteobacteria > Pseudomonadales > Pseudomonadaceae > Pseudomonas > Pseudomonas sp. NFPP04. The sequence goes on from NZ_FOQS01000004.1 coordinate 371,279, forward strand.
ACTTCGATCTGGCCGACCTGCGCCTGTTTATCCACATCGCCGAATCCCCCAGCCTGACCCAGGGCGCCAAGCGCGCGTTCCTCTCGCCGGCCGCCGCCAGTGCGCGGATCAAGGCCCTCGAAGGCCAACTCGACACCCGCCTGCTGTACCGCGACAGCCGTGGCGTGGAGATCACCCCGGCCGGGGAGCGCCTGCTGCACCATGCGCGGTTGATCATGCGCCAGGTGGATTACCTGAAAAGCGAATTCACCCAATACGGCGTGGATTCGGCCGGGCATATCCGCATTTTTGCCAACACCACGGCGGTCACCGAGTTCTTGCCAGAGGTGCTGGCGGGCTTCCTGTCCCAGCGCCCTGGCGTAACGGTGGACCTGCAGGAGCGCCTGTCCCGCGACATCGTGCGTGGTGTGCTGGATGGCACCAGCGACATGGGCATCATCGCCGGCCCCGTGGAAGCCTCGGGGTTGCAGGTGCTGCACTTCAGCACGGATAAACTGGTGCTGATGGTGCCGGTGGGGCATGCACTGGCGCAACAACCCTCAGTCACCCTGGAACAGACCCTCGCCTACCAGCACATCGGCCTGCATGAAGGCAGCACCTTGCTGAGCTTCCTGCGTGAACACGTCGAGCGGCTGGGCAAACACTTGTCGCTGCGCATCCAGGTGTCGAGTTTCGAGGCGATCTGCCGGATGGTCGAAGCCGGCGTGGGCATCGGCATCATTCCCGAGTCCGCCGCTGTACGCCACAGCCGCACCATGCAACTGGTGGCGGTGAAGCTGGATGAGCCGTGGGCAATCCGCGAGCGCAGCATCCTGGTGCGGGAGCTGGAGGCGTTACCCGGCACCATTCGGGCGTTGATTGCCACACTGATGCCGGAAAACGCCTAAGCTGATCAGTCACCTTGCCAAAGGAGTCAGCCCATGCAGCTCGAAGGATCCTGCCATTGCGGCGCCGTCACGTTCAGCCTCACCAGTGCCCACCCCTACCCTTACCAGCGCTGCTACTGCTCGATCTGTCGCAAGACCCAGGGCGGTGGCGGTTACGCGATCAACCTGGCCGGTAACACCGCGAGTTTGAAGGTGCGCGGACGCAAATCCATTACGATCTACCACGCCAGACTCAAGCCCGAAGGCGCCAGCCGTGCCCATGCGAGTAGCGCCGAGCGGCACTTCTGCTCGCAGTGCGGCAGCGCGCTGTGGGTGTTCAGCCCGGAATGGCCGGAGCTGATCCACCCGTTTGCCTCGGCCATCGACACACCATTGCCGGTGCCGCCGGACCATACGCACTTGATGCTGGGGTCGAAGGCGCCGTGGGTGGAGGTCACGTTGCGCAAGGGCGATCAGCAGTTCAATGAATATCCCGAAGAATCCATTGCCCAGTGGCATGAGCGGCATGGGCTGGCCCGTTAACACTCTTTGACAGTTTCTCGACAAAGCTGTCAAAGACCCCCAGGCGCCACGCCCCTAGCATTCGAGCATCCAAACCACCTGCCGGGTGCTCTTCATGCTTCGCACATTGCGCGGTATTCCATTGCTCGGTTGCCTGCTGGGCAGCATCGGCTGCCATGGGCAAGCCTCTGCCCCGCCGCCGATCCCCAAGGGCGACTACAGCGCGATCATCCGCTACCTGCAAACCCGCATCCCTCGGGACATGGCCCAGGCCAACGTGCCCGGTTTGTCGATTGCCCTGGTCAATGGCCAGGAGTTGATCTGGGCCGCTGGGTTCGGCTTGGCCGACAAAACACTGGGCGTGCCGGTGACGCCGAACACGGCGTTTCGCGCCGGTGCGATCTCCAAGCTGCTCACCGCCAGCGCGGCCCTGCAACTGGTTGAACAGCAGCGGCTGGCGCTGGATGCACCGATCCAACAGACATTGCGCGAGTTCTACGTGCGCTCGCGCTTCCACACCGACCAGCAGGCCGCCGACCGCGACATCACCTTGCGCCGCCTGCTCAGCCATCAATCCGGCCTGCCCAGCGAGCACCTGCGCGACCTGCGCAACAGCTATGCCATGGGGCAGATGCCGATGCGCCTGTCCGGCGTCTGGCTGAGTACACCGCCCGGCACCCAGGTGGCGTATTCCAACCTGGGTTATGCGCTGGTCGGCGCGGCGATCGAGCGCAGCAGCGGCAGAGCGTTCGAGGCCCAAATGCAACACAGCCTGCTCAAGCCGCTGGAGATGAACCAGGCGAGTTTTATCGGCACCGCCGCACAGGTGAGCTATCGCGCCCAGGGCTATCAGGACGGTATCGCCAGCACCGACGCGCAGGTGCGTGACCTGGCGGCCGGCGGCTTGTGGGCCAGCCCCAAGGACCTCAGCCATTACGTGCAGATGCTGTTCGCCGAGGGCCTGTACAAGGGCAACCGGGTAATGAACCAGCGCTCCATCGATGACATGTTTACCCAGCAAAACACCGGCAACGCCCTGGACTTCGATTGCCGGATCGGCCTGGCCTGGTTTCTCGCACCGTGCGGTGACGAGCCGGTCGGGCCTGGGGTGCGCACCTATCAGCACAGCGGTGGCGGCGATGATTTCGCCGCGCAGTTGACCCTGCTGCCAGACCAGCAACTGGCGGTGATCATCATGGCCAATGACAGCAACGCCGAAGACCTGGTTGCCACGTTGACCACCGACACCCTGCGCCTGATGCTCCAGGCGCAGACCGGCGAGCCGGTGTGCAGCGAAGACTGCCAGGCGCCCCGCCACGGGCTCAAGTTGCGCCAGGTGCCGGCCGCCGTCGACCGCCAGCGCCTGTCCGGGTTTTACGCCACCGCCTGGGGCGTCTTCCGCATCCGGGACGACGCCGGTCGGCTGCGCGGTGAACTGGCCGGCTACGACTTCGAGCTGCTGCGTGACGATCACGGCTGGCTGCGCGCGCAGAAGAAAGTCTTGGGGTTCTGGCTCAAGGACCTCGGCGAACTCGGCCGCGTGCAGTTGGATGTGATCACCGTGCAGGGCCGGCAGATGCTCACCGCGCGCAGCCACGGCCAGCGCATCGCCATCGGTGAACGCATCGACCCGCCACCCTTGCCCATGGCCTGGGCCGACACCGTCGGGACCTACCAAGTGCTCAACACCCACGAGCCCGATGCGCCGTTGAGCGGCATCAGCGTGCGCCTGGAAGAAGGTTTCCTGGTGATTCGCGGCCAACTGCACGACGAGCCGCTGACCGACTACATCCTGCTGCCCGTGGACAACGCCCATGCCGTGCTCGCCGGCAACGGCTATGGCCTGGGCGACACCGTCAGCCGCCAGGTCAACGGCCTGAGCGCCTCGGGCTACTCCTTCAAACGTACCCATCCACCCTTGAGTTTCTGACCGACATGAAAACCCTGATGAGCCCCAAAAACCTCTGCCTGTCCCTCACCTCGCTGTGTTTGCTGGCAGGCGCCGACGCAGCACTGGCCGAAGACTGGACCTACAGCCTCAAAGCCGGCGTGGCCAATCTGCCGCGCTACAGCGGCAGTGACGAGCGCATGACTGCCCCGGTGTTCGGCGGCGCCATTGTCAGCCCCTGGGGAATTTTCCTCGATACCGACAAGGGCCTGGGCTGGGGCTACGAAGGCAACGCCTTGAGTTTCAGTGCGTATGTCGGCGCCAGCGCATCGCGCAAGGACAAGAACGAATCCCTGCACTTGGGCTCCAAGCGCCTCAAGGGCATGGGCGAAATCAAGTCACGCCCGCAACTGGGCGTGAGTGCCCACTACAATCTCGGCGGCGCCATTGTCGGCGCGACCCTGGAACACGCCCTCAAGGAAGATGACCACAAGGACAGCGGCAAGGCGTTCACCCATCTGGAATTGAGTCTGGGCACCACGCTGTACGAGGGGCGTTATGGCTCCGTCGATGCCAGCATCAACAGCCACTTTGGCGACCGTGACTATATGCAGACCTGGTACGGCGTCACTACCGGCCAAGCCGCGCGCAACCGCTTCAAGGCCTACAAGGCCGGTGCCGGCAATATCAGCAATGGCCTGAACCTGGCCTGGAGCCTGCCGATCAGCGAGCACACCGAGTTCTCGACCTTGCTGGATGTGCAGTACCTGGCGGATGAAGCGGGCAAGAGCCCGATTGTGGAGCGACGGTTGCAGACGTCGGTGATGGGCGTGCTGGAATACACGTTCTGATTGGATAGGTGGGAGGGGGCTTGCCCCCGATGGCGGTGCATCAGTCCATATCGCTATCGGGGGCAAGCCCCCTCCCACACTTGGATCTCCATTGAATGTAAAAGCGCTATTCGGCGTACGCCCAGGTCATCCGGAACGACGCGCCGCCCCATTCCGAATCCTGCACTTGCACCTGGCCGCCGTGCCACTGCGACACCCGCTGCACCAGTGCCAGGCCCAGGCCGAAGCCACCGGTGCGACGGTCGCGGCTGTCGTCCAGGCGCATGAAGGGCTGGAAGATCTTCGAGCGGCCTTCCTCCGGCACGCCTGGGCCGTCATCACACACCCGCACTTCATAGCCACTGCCGAACTTGACCAGCGACACTTCCACACGCCGCTCGGCATACCGAATGGCATTGCGCAGCAAGTTGATCACCGCCCGCGCCATAAAACGCGGTTCGATCTGGATGTAGTCCACTTCGCAGGTGCGCAACGACAACTGGATACCGGCGGCTTCGGCCTCCAGCGCCACGCTGCCGATCACACTGTCGAGCCAACTGTGGGCCTCGATGCGCTCGCGGGTGACCTGGGTGGCGCCGCGCTCCAGGCTGGCGTAGGTGAGCAGTTCGGAGACCATTTCTTCCAGCTCGCCCAGGTCGGCATACATGTCGGCAATCAGTTCGCCGCGCAGACGCGGGTCGACTTGTTGCTTGAGCTGGTCGAGTTCGAACGACAGGCGCGCAATCGGCGTGCGCAGCTCGTGGGACACGGCGTTGGTCAGTTCGCGCTGGTTGGCGATCAGGCTTTCGATGCGTTCGGCCATCTGATTGAAGTGCCCCGCCAGCTCGCGCACGGTGGAACGGCGCGGCAGCAGGATGCGTGAACCGAGGTCGTTGTCACCGAAGCGTTGTGCGGCCAGGCGAATATGCTCCAGGTCGCGCCAGTGTGGGCGTACCCAGAAATACAGAACGATCGCCAGGCACACCCCGAGAAAACCATAGGCCCACAGGTAGAGCCACTTGGGCTCTTCCGGCAGTTTGATTTCCAGCAACTGCGGGCCACCGTCAATGCTGGCGAGGAACTCCATGAAATCACCGCGCACCACCAGCAAGTCAGCGGCCAGCAGTTGTGTCTCGCGTTCGGTGAGCGCCTGGGTGTCCTTCTGGACCAACCTCAAATGCAGCCCATAATGGGGCTGCAACTCGGCCAGCCGGGCCTGGCGTTGCTCGGCGCCGAGCGGACGCAGCTGCTCCACCAGGGCATACGCCGGGCCGCGCAAGGCTTCGCGGTTATAGGTTTCGTTGGCTTCGGGCAGCAGCTCGTCGAAGGTGTAGTTGACCAGCCAGATCGCCCCCGCCAGACCGAGGGCCAGGATCACATACAGGCGCAGAAACAGCCGCAGCATTTAAGCCTCCCACGCGAACGGGTTGAACAGGTAGCCCTTGCCCCAGATGGTCTTGATGCACACCGGTTCACGGGGGTTGTCGTTGAGCTTGCTGCGCAGTTTGCTGATGTACACGTCGACGCTACGGTTGAGGCCGTCGAACGCGATACCGCGCATGCGGTTGAGGATGTCATCGCGGGACAGGATCGTGCCTGAGTTGCTGGCCAGCAGCCATAACAGCTCGAACTCCATGGTGGTCAGATCGATCTTGTCATCCCCCAGGCTGACCCCCCGGCAACTGCGATCGATGGCCAACCGCCCGAACGCCAGGGCACCGCGCACCGTCGGCTCCGGGGCCTGGCGCCGTTGCAGGGCACGCAGGCGCGCCAGCAGCACGGGCGGCTTGATCGGTTTGATCACATAATCGTCGGCACCGGACTCCAGTCCCAGGATGTGGTCCAGGTCATCTTCCTTGGCCGTCAGGATCACAATCGGCGTGTCAGATACCGTGCGGATCCCACGGCACACATGCAGGCCACTCTGGCCAGGCAGCATCAGGTCCAGCACGACGATCTTCGGCTTGAACGCCAGGAACGCTGCAAGGGCCTCATCGCCCCGGTGCTCCACGCGCACCTCGAAGCCATGCTGCGCCAGGAAGTGCGCGATCAGCCCCGCGAGTTTTTCGTCGTCTTCAACGAGCAAGACCTTGCCCAGCCCCAGGTTTTCCATAAGTTCTCAGTGTGCAGACGCAGATTGAAGAGCGGGCATTATAAGTGGCAAGCTGCCCAACTTAAGCAACTGGCCAGCCGTTGCCGACGAAGCTTCATGCTTTTAAGAGTTTTTAACAAATACCCCGCACTCTTTAACGCCAGCCACAGGGAGTTGTATGCGCAAGGATTACCTGGCGTTCTTTGTTTCGCTGTTCCTCTCGCGGTTGGCGGACCAGATCCTGCTATTCATCGTGCCCCTGATCGTATTCCAGACCACGCAGAGTGTAGCCTGGGCCGGGCTGGCGTTCTTCGTCGAGTCGCTACCGCGTTACCTGGCGTTCCCGGTGTGTGGCGCCTTGTGCGATAAATTCGCGCCAGTGCGCCTGCTGCAGATCAGCCAGGTTTACCGGGCGCTGGCGTGTGTGCTCGCGGTGGTCTTGCATGGGGTGTTCGATGGCCTCTACTGGATTGTCCTGCTCTCGGCGTTGTGCGGGGTGCTGACGACCCAGGGCATCATGGCGCGGGAAGTGCTGATGCCGCACATCTTCGCGCACTACAGCTACGCCAAGACCCTCTCCTACTCGCAGATCGCCGACCAGAGCGGGCTGGTGCTGGGGCCGCTGGTGGCGGCGCTGATGCTGGAAGTCTGGGCCTGGCATTGGGTGGTGCTGGGGGTGGCCGGATTGTTTGTACTGGCCGACCTGGCGATGCGCGCGTGGCAACGCTCCAGCACGGCGCACCTGGAAACCTTCGAACAGCATCAGGATATCTGGCTACAACCCCTGAAGATTGCGTTCGGGCATATCCGCAGCCTGCCGGACTTGAAACGGATCATCACCCTGGCCGTGGGGGTGAACCTGATCATTGGCGTCACCCTGGCCACATCGGCGGCGATGGTCACCGGCCACTTTGCAGCAGACAAGGACGCCTATGCCCTGCTGCAGGCAGCGGGTGCACTGGTGACCATCGGCATTCTGTTTTATCTGGCCCGGGCCGGCCTGCCGTTGAAAGTGCTGGGTGGCTTGTCGTATTCGATGATCGGGGTGGGGGCGTTGATCATGGCCGCAAGCCCCGGCGTATGGCTGTATGCCGTGGGTTTCCTGCTGGTGACCGGCTTCGACAAGATGTTCAACGTCTACCTGCGCAGCACCCGCCAGCGGGTGATCCCCGCGCAGGACTTCGGCAAGACCGTGGGCGTGATCACCCTGCTCAACAACCTGCCGCAACCCTTGGCGGGTCTCGCGGTGGCGTTGCTGGCGGCGCCGCTGGGGACGCAGGCGGTGATCCTGCTGTTGGCCGGGATCGCCGCATTGCTCGGTGTGGCCGTGGCCTCAGGCTGGCACGCCACTGTGAAAGCGGAACTCGATGTCGGGTGACTCGATCAGGCCCTGCTCGGTCGCCCTGACCCGCTCGATCACCTGGGCGATGTCCTTGGCGTCGCCGTACTGGTACGCCAGCTTCAGGTAACCCTGGAAGTGCCGCGCCTCGCTCTTCAGCAGCCCGAAATAGAACTTGCCTAGTTCTTCGTCCAAATGCGGCACCAGGGCTTCGAAACGCTCGCAACTGCGCGCTTCGATAAAGGCGCCGACCACCAGGGTGTCCACCAGTTTCACCGGTTCATGGCTGCGCACCACTTTGCGCAAGCCCGAGGCATAGCGCCCGGCATGCAGCTGGCGCAGCTCGATCTTGCGCTTTTTCATCAGGCGCATGACCTGCTCGTGATGCACCAGCTCCTCGCGGGCCAGGCGCGACATGATGTTGATCAGGTCGACATGGCTGTAGTACTTGGCGATCAGGCTCAGGGCGGTGCTGGCGGCTTTGAATTCGCAGTTCTTGTGGTCGATCAGCAGGGTTTCCTGATCGGCCAGCGCGGCCTGGACCCAGGCATCAGGGGTGCGGCAACCGAGGAATTCGTGGATTTCTGGCAGGTTCATCGGGCTCACGGGCAAAAGGATCACAAAAGGCCGGCGATTATACCGACCCCGCCGCAGACCACCAGCCACCGGCCTTGATGTGCATCAACATGACGTGCGCGCGCCAGCAACTATAGTTGTTCCAGGCCCCGCCCTTTTTATGGAGATCCCGATCATGCAAGCCATCCGCAGCATTCTGGTGGTCATCGAACCCGAACATTCGGAAAGCCTGGCCCTCAAGCGCGCCAAGCTGATCGCCGGGGTCACCGACGCACACCTGCACTTGCTGGTCTGCGACAAGAAGCATGAGCACTCGGCGCTGCTGGCGCTGCTCAAGGCGGGACTGCAGGAAGACGGCTACCACGTCAGCACCGAGCAGGCATGGAATACCAGCCTGCATGAAACCATTATCGACGTGCAGCAGGCCGAAGGCTGCGGGCTGGTGATCAAACAGCATTTCCCGGACAGTCCACTGAAAAAAGCCCTGCTGACGCCGGCGGACTGGAAGCTGCTGCGCTATTGCCCGAGCGCGGTATTGCTGGTCAAGACGTCTACACCCTGGACCGGCGGAAAGATCCTGGCGGCGATCGACGTAGGCAATACCGATGGCGAACACCGTTCGCTGCACAACTCGATCATTGACCATGGCTTTGATATCGCCAACCTGGCCAAGGCGCAGTTGCATGTGATCAGCGCACATCCGTCACCGATGCTGTCGGCGGCGGACCCGACGTTCCAACTCAAGGAAACCATCGAGGCGCGGTATCGCGAGCAATGCAGGACGTTCCAGGCTGAGTTCGATGTGGATGACAAGCACCTGCATATTGAAGAAGGCCCTGCCGATGTACTGATCCCCTACCTTGCCCACCAATTGCCGGCGGCGGTCACCATCATCGGCACCGTGGGGCGCACAGGTCTTTCCGGGGCGCTGATCGGTAACACCGCAGAGGTGGTGCTGGATGCCCTGGAGAGTGATGTGCTGGTGCTGAAACCTGACGAAGTGATGGACCGTCTGGTGGAGCAGGCCACCAAGGCCTGATGCCGACCTTTCAAACAATGAAGATAAAAAGTGGGAGGGGGCTTGCCCCCGATGAGGGTGTGTCAGTTGATAAATCCCGGGCTGACACACTGCCATCGGGGGCAAGCCCCCTCCCACGGGGTTATCCGTTGTCAGGTGGAAAACACATCGCGCAGGAGACCCGGCGCGATATAGCGCTGGTAATGCGCCTCGGACAGGATAAAGAACTCACGGTCAATCGCATCGCGCAGGTCCGGCAACGGCCAATCGCGAAATTCCGGTAATAGCACCATCCCATACGCCTCCAGGTTGGAAATCACCCGCGCGCCCCGGGCGATCAACTGGTAGGCCCAGCAGTACTCGGACTGGTGCGGCACGAAGCGGATCTTGCGCTGTTCCAGCTGGCCGCGCAGGGTCTTGGGGTCGAAGACCTCCAGTTTGCCGGCCATCACCTGCACCAACAGCTGCTCCAATCGCAGCCAGACCGCGCGTTTTTCTTCCTCGTTATAGCCATTCCACTGGATCACTTCGTGGTGGAAGCGCTTGCAGCCACGGCACACCAGATCGCCGTAAACCGTGGAGCACAGGCCGACGCAGGGGGTCTTGATGGTTTGGTTGGACATGGGTAACGACACGCAGATCAGCAAAACAATGCGCCATGTTAGCCCTTTGTCTAAGCGTGATCACCCAGCAAACTTGGTCAGGCAACTTACCTTTAGAAATTTTTTGCCGTAGAATCATCCGGCCTTGTAAGGCGCCAATAATCCGCTGGAAGCTGTTTTCAAAGCGTCACGAGCACAGTCGTTCCTTCAGAACGGTGTTGGCGCGGGCCCTGACTCGGTAGGTCAAAGCCCTCGCCAACCCTCATCAGCTCCGTTCTGCAGGCGTAAAACTTTGAAAGCAGCTTCTGTGAGGAATGCCGGCAGCGCTGGCTTTGCGGCCCAAAAAGCCCCCGAGCGCATGCGTGCCGTTCATTTCTGGATGAGCGTCCCGTGGGACCACTGATGAGGGTAATAACTGTGCTTGAAGCCTACCGCAAACATATCGAAGAGCGCGCAGCCCTGGGTATTGTTCCCCAGCCGCTTAACGCCGAACAAACCGCAGGCCTGGTCGAGCTGCTGAAAAATCCTCCGGCTGGCGAAGAAGAATTCCTCGTTGACCTGATCACCAACCGCATTCCACCAGGCGTTGACGAAGCTGCCTACGTCAAGGCCGGTTTCCTGTCTGCCCTGGCCAAGGGCGAAGCCACTTCCCCCCTGATCGACAAGAAACGCGCCGTTGAACTGCTTGGCACCATGCAAGGCGGCTACAACATCGTGACCCTGGTCGAGCTGCTGGACGACGCCACACTGGCTCCCGTCGCCGCCGCCCAACTCAAGCACACCCTGCTGATGTTCGATGCGTTCCACGACGTGGCCGAAAAAGCCAAGAACGGCAACGAACACGCCAAAGCCGTGATCCAGTCCTGGGCTGACGGCGAGTGGTTCCGCAACCGCCCTACCCTGGCCGACAAGATCAGCCTGCGCGTATTCAAGGTGACCGGCGAAACCAATACCGACGACCTGTCCCCTGCGCCGGATGCCTGGTCCCGTCCCGACATCCCACTGCACGCCCTGGCCATGCTGAAAATGGCCCGTGAAGGCATTGTGCCGGACGAGCAAGGCAAGACCGGCCCGATGAAGCAGATCGAAGAAATGCGCGGCCAGGGCTTCCCGATCGCCTACGTCGGTGACGTGGTCGGTACCGGTTCCTCGCGTAAATCCGCGACCAACTCCGTACTGTGGTTCTTCGGCGACGACGTTCCGTACGTGCCGAACAAGCGCGCTGGCGGCTTCTGCTTCGGCAGCAAGATCGCCCCGATCTTCTACAACACCATGGAAGATGCCGGCGCACTGCCCATCGAATTCGACGTTTCCAACATCAACATGGGCGACGTGATCGACCTGTACCCGCATGCTGGCAAGGTCTGCAAACACGGCACCGACGAAGTCATCACCACCTTCGAAATGAAGACTCCGGTGCTGTTGGACGAAGTCCGCGCCGGTGGCCGTATCCCGCTGATCATCGGTCGCGGCCTGACCGACAAGGCCCGTGCCGAGCTGGGCCTGGGCCCAACCGACCTGTTCAAGCTGCCTGAAGCGCCTGTCGACACCGGCAAAGGCTTCACCCTGGCGCAGAAAATGGTCGGCAAGGCGTGCGGCCTGCCAGAAGGCAAAGGCGTTCGTCCTGGCACCTACTGCGAACCGAAGATGACCACCGTGGGTTCCCAGGACACCACCGGTCCGATGACCCGTGACGAACTGAAAGACCTGGCGTGCCTGGGCTTCTCGACCGACCTGGTAATGCAGTCGTTCTGCCACACCGCGGCCTATCCAAAGCCGATCGACGTGACCACCCACCACACCCTGCCTGACTTCATCATGACCCGTGGCGGTGTATCGCTGCGTCCAGGCGACGGCATCATCCACAGCTGGCTGAACCGCATGCTGCTGCCGGACACCGTGGGTACCGGTGGTGACTCCCACACCCGTTTCCCGATGGGCATTTCGTTCCCGGCCGGTTCCGGTCTGGTTGCGTTCGCCGCAGCCACTGGCGTGATGCCACTGGACATGCCGGAATCGATCCTGGTGCGCTTCAAAGGCAAGATGAAGCCTGGCATCACCCTACGTGACCTGGTTCATGCCATTCCTTACTACGCGATCCAGTCGGGTCTGCTGACTGTAGAGAAGAAAGGCAAGAAGAACGCCTTCTCCGGCCGCATCCTGGAAATCGAAGGCCTGAACGACCTGACGCTGGAACAGGCTTTCGAGCTGTCCGACGCCTCGGCTGAACGTTCGGCTGCCGGTTGCACCATCAAGCTGTCGAAAGAGTCGATCACCGAATACCTGAACTCCAACATCACCCTGCTGCGCTGGATGATCGGTGAAGGCTATGGCGATGCACGCACCCTGGAACGTCGCGCCCAAGCGATGGAAGCCTGGGTCAAGAACCCTGAGCTGATGGAAGCCGATGCCGACGCGGAATACGCCGAAATCATCGAGATCGACCTGGCCGACATCAACGAGCCGATCCTCTGCGCACCGAACGACCCGGACGATGCCCGCCTGCTGTCGAGCGTTGCCGGCGAGAAGATCGACGAAGTGTTCATCGGTTCGTGCATGACCAACATCGGTCACTTCCGTGCGGCCGGCAAGCTGCTGGAGCAGGTCAAGGGTCAGCTGCCAACCCGTCTGTGGCTGTCGCCGCCGACCAAGATGGACGCTCACCAACTGACCGAAGAAGGCTACTACGGCATCTACGGCAAGGCTGGCGCGCGCATGGAAATGCCGGGCTGCTCGCTGTGCATGGGTAACCAGGCACGTGTTGAGCCGAATTCGACCGTGGTGTCGACGTCGACCCGTAACTTCCCGAACCGTCTGGGTGACGGCGCCAACGTCTACCTGGCTTCGGCCGAGCTGGCAGCGGTAGCTTCTACCCTGGGTCGCCTGCCGACCGTCGAAGAGTACATGGGCTACGCAGCGAAACTGGACACCATGGCCAGTGACGTCTACCGCTACCTGAACTTCGACCAGATCGCCGAGTTCCGCAAGATCGCAGCAAGCGCCAACATCCCGGTGATTCAAGCCTAAGGTGTTGATGTGAAAAAACGCCGCGTATCGTGAGGTACGCGGCGTTTTTTATGCCTGGAATGCAGTACAAATGTGGGAGGGGGCTTGCCCCCGATAGCAGTGGGTCAGCCAATAAATCCGGCACTGAGACACCGCGATCGGGGGCAAGCCCCCTCCCACATTTTTACCGCGTCAGGTTTAAGCGAAGAACGAATAGACCACCGCAGTAATCGCCACCAGGCCAACCGCCGTGACGAACACATTGGACGCCTGCCCCCGGTACTTGGCCATGACCGGCACCTTGCGAATGGCATACATCGGCATCAGGAACAGAATCGAAGCAATGATCGGACCGCCCAGCGCCTCGATCATGCCGAGGATGCTCGGGTTCAACGTCGCCACGATCCAGCACACCACCAGCATGAACGCCGCCGTCATGCGGTCCAGACGCTTGGCCTGCGGACGACGACCCGTCTTCAGCACCAGGCCCTTGAGACCTTCACTGGCGCCGATGTAATGGCCCAGGAACGACTTGGCAATCGCCACGAACGCAATCAACGGCGCTGCGAACTCGATGGTCGGGTTATTGAAGTGGTTGGCCAGGTACGACAGGATCGACAGGTTCTGCGCCTTCGCTTCGGCCAGTTGCGCCGGCGACAGGGTCAGCACGCAGCTGAATACGAAGAACAGCACCATCACCACCATCAACAGGTGCGCGCGGGACAGGATCTGCGAGCTGCGCTCATCGGCGTGGGCGCCGTACTGGCGCTTCTGGTCCACCGCAAAGGCCGAGATGATCGGCGAATGGTTGAACGAGAACACCATCACCGGGATCGCCAGCCACAACGTGTTGAGCAGTGCGGACGGTGCGGGGATGACGCTGGCGGTGCTGAGGATGCCGCCGTTCCAGTGCGGAATCAGGTACACCGCCAGGAACAGCAACGCGACGATGAACGGATACACCATCAGGCTCATGGCCTTGACGATCACTTGCTCGCCGCAACGCACCACGGCCAGCAGGCCGAGGATCAGCACGAACGACAGGATCGCCCGGGGCGGTGGCGCAATGTGCAATTGGTGTTCCATAAAGCTGCCGACCGTGTTGGTCAACGCCACGCTGTAAATCAGCAGGATCGGGAAGATGGCGAAGAAGTACAGCAAGGTGATCAGCGCGCCGGCCTTGATGCCGAAGTGTTCTTCCACCACGTCGGTGATGTCGGAACCTTCACGGCCGGACAGCACGAAGCGGGTCAGGCCACGGTGGGCGAAGAAGGTCATCGGGAACGCCAGCAGCGCCAGGATCACCAGGGGCCAGAAGCCGCCCAGGCCCGCGTTGATCGGCAAGAACAGCGTACCGGCGCCAATGGCGGTACCGAACAGGCCAAGCATCCAGGTGGTGTCCTGGCGGCTCCAGCTTGTGAGGGTTGCAGGTGTCGTTGCATAGCGTTCGTCGACGCTATTGGCCTGATCATTCATCCGGTCGGATCTCCGCATTTACACGGCCGGGACGAGTCAGAAAAACCTGACAGGCAGCGCCCCGACCATAGAAGGGGCCGGATTGTCCGGGATTCTTCTGAAGAAGCAAAGACTTAGCTGAGGAACGGTGGTGCGGTGCAAGCCCGCAGGGGCGGCTGTAGACGGCGGTTTTCGGGGCCTGTGGCTGAAGGCAGAATATACATTCCCGTACCAATCTATTTTAGAATCACGGCTGTTACTGTAGTTTTCACACAACGCCCGCCGCTTATCCAGAGAGCCCCGCCATGCCTCGCGTCTCCCGCAAACAAGCCGATCTCAACCGCGAAATCATCGTCGAGGCCGCCACGCACCTGTTTCGTGAGCGCGGACTGCACGGTATCAGCCTGTCAGACGTGATGGCTGCTGCCGGCCTGACCCACGGCGGATTCTACGGGCACTTCGCCTCCAAGGAAGCCCTGGCCACCGAAGCCTGCCAACAGGCATTCGAGCACGCCAACCTGGGCTGGCAGGCCAAAATCGAGCACAGCGACGATCAACAGGCCGCGCGCCAGGCGGTGCTGGGGCCCTACCTGACCGCCACCCACCGCGACAACCCCGGCGACGGCTGCCCGGTCTCGGCTTTCGCCCCGGACATGTGCCATGAACCGGCCGATACCGCTTTGCAGCGCACGTTTATAGAAGGCGTTGAAAAGTCCCTGGAGATCTTCGCCCAACTCGAGGACGGTGACCGTCAAGCCATGCTGGCCCAGTACGCAATGATGGTGGGCGCAGTGACCCTGGCACGTGCGACACGGGGCAATAGCCTGTCGGACGAGTTCCTGAAGGCTGCAAGAAATGCCCTCCTGCCCGTTGACAGCCCTTCCCACGTCCCGGCATGACCAGGCCATGAACTTTTTCCGGTTCGTCCCTCACCCGTACCACCACGACCGCTTCCGGCGGTGGGCAAGCGCAGTCGAGACCCGCTTCTGACCGCACAAATACCGCATACTCCTCCCCTCAAACCCTTCAGGAAGAGCCTTCCGATGACCGCCACTGTTCTGGTCCTGGTTGAAACCATCAACGAATACCTGCCCATCATCGAGGGCAATGACTTTCATGTGATCCTCGCGCCGACACCCGCCGAACGCGCCGAAGCCATCAAGGCCCACGGCAGCCAGATCAAGGCGGTGCTGACCCGTGGTCCGCTGGGCTTGTACGCCGAGGAAATCGCCGCCCTGCCCCTGCTGGAAATCATCTGCGTGATCGGCGCCGGCTACGAACACGTCGACCTGCAGGCCGCCAGCAATCGCGGGATCGTGGTCACCAACGGCGCCGGGGTGAATGCGCCGTCGGTGGCCGATCACGCCATGGCGTTGCTGCTGGCGCTGGTGCGCGGCATCCCGCAGACCGACGCTGCGGTGCGTCGCAACGAATGGCCCAAAGTGATGCGCCCGTCCCTGGGCGGCAAGCAATTGGGCATTCTCGGGTTGGGCGCCGTAGGTATGGAGATCGCCAAGCGCGCCGCCCTGGGGTTCGGCATGCAAGTGAGCTATCACAACCGCCAGCCCCGTGACGATGTGGACTACACCTACTGCGCCACCGCCGTTGAACTGGCGCGGACCTCGGACTTCCTGATCCTGGCCACGCCGGGCGGTGCCAGCACCCGCCACCTGATCGACCGCCACGCCCTGGATGCCCTGGGGCCGAATGGCTACCTGGTCAATATCGGTCGTGGCAGCGTGGTGGTCACCGCCGACCTGGTCGCCGCCCTGGAGCAGCGTCGCATCGGTGGCGCCGCGCTGGATGTGTTCGACGATGAGCCCAAGGTGCCCGACGCGCTCAAGAAACTCGGCAATACCGTGCTCACCTCCCACGTGGCCGGGCTGTCGCCGGAAGCGGCCCATGACACCGTGCAGCGCGTGGCCGACAACCTGGTGGAGTACTTTGCCGGCCGCCCGGTGCTCACTCCGGTTGCCCTGCCCCCGCCTACGAAATGACCGATCAGGCACGCTGATCATCCTCCAACACGCTAACCTATTAAGCCGCCCCGACCTTGTCGCTGGGCGGTTGTGCGCATTAGATTAGGAAATAGTCCGAGGCCTTTAGAATAAGCAGAAGGGATAAGCATGGCGCTGAACGACCAATCGACCCAGATTCGCCCAGGCGAAGAGCTTGATGCCAGCCTGATCGATCCCTACCTCAAGGCCCATATCCCGGGCCTGGACGGCACGCCCAGGATCAGCCAGTTTCCCGGTGGCGCGTCGAACCTGACCTACCTGTTGGAATACCCCGGCCAGGAATTCGTGCTGCGTCGCCCACCCTTTGGCCACAAGGCCAAGTCCGCCCATGACATGGGCCGCGAATACCGCATTCTCAACCAGCTCAAGGACGGTTTCCCCTATTGCCCCAAGGCCTATGTGCATTGCACTGACGAGTCGGTGATCGGTGCCGAGTTCTATGTGATGGAGCGCGTCAACGGCATCATCCTGCGCTCCGACCTGCCGCCCGAACTGGGCCTGGATGCGACCAGGACCGAGGCGTTGTGCAAAAGCTTCATCGACAAGTTCGTGGAACTGCACCAGGTGGACTACCACGCCTGCGGCCTGGCCGACCTGGGCAAGCCCGACGGCTACGTGGCGCGCCAGATCCGCGGCTGGAGCGACCGCTACGAAAAGGCCCTGACCCCCGACGCACCAAGCTGGGAAGCCGTACGCGCCTGGCTCGACGACAAGATGCCGGCCGATCACCCCACGTCCAGCATCGTGCACAACGACTACCGCTTCGATAACGTGATCCTCGACCCGCACAACCCGATGCAGATCATCGGCGTGCTGGACTGGGAACTGACCACCCTCGGCGACCCGCTGATGGACCTGGGCAACACCCTCGCCTACTGGATCGAAGCGGCGGACCCGGCGCCGGTGCAGTTGATGCGCCGCCAGCCGAGCAACGCCCCCGGCATGCTCACTCGCCGTGAGTTCGTCGACTATTACGCCGAACGCTCGGGCATCCAGATCGACAATTTCGACTTCTACTACACCTACGGCCTGTTCCGCCTGGCCGGCATCGTGCAGCAGATCTACTACCGTTTCTTCCATGGCCAGACCCAGGACAAACGCTTTGCGCAGTTCATTCACATGAACAAGCTGCTCGAGCAGATGAGCCTGAACGTCATCAGCAAATCGTCCCTTTAAGGAACCGCTATGTCCAAGACCCACCTGTTCGACCTCGATGGCAAGATCGCATTCGTTTCCGGCGCCAGCCGTGGCATCGGCGAGGCCATCGCCAAGTTGCTGGCCCAGCAAGGCGCCCACGTGATCGTCTCCAGCCGCAAGCTGGAAGGCTGCCAGCACGTCGCCGATGCGATCATCGCCGGCGGCGGAAAGGCCACGGCCGTGGCCTGCCATATCGGTGAAATGGAGCAGATCACCCAGGTGTTCGCCGGTATCCGCGAGCAGTTCGGCCGCCTGGATATCCTGGTCAACAACGCCGCGACCAACCCGCAGTTCTGCAACGTGCTGGACACCGACCTCGGTGCGTTCCAGAAGACCGTGGACGTGAACATCCGTGGCTACTTCTTCATGTCCGTGGAAGCCGGCAAGCTGATGCGCGAGAACGGCGGCGGCAGCATCATCAACGTCGCCTCGATCAACGGGATCTCGCCGGGTGTGTTCCAGGGCATCTACTCGGTGACCAAGGCCGCCGTGATCAACATGACCAAGGTGTTCGCCAAGGAATGTGCGGCGTTCGGCATTCGCTGCAACGCCCTGCTGCCGGGCCTGACCGACACCAAGTTCGCCTCGGCCCTGGTCAAGAACGACTCGATCCTGAAAATGGCCCTGGCCCAGATCCCGCTCAAGCGTGTGGCCGAGCCGAGCGAGATGGCCGGTGCAGTGTTGTTCCTGGCCAGTGACGCGTCCAGCTACACCACGGGCGTATCACTGAATGTGGATGGTGGTTTCCTGTCCTGAGTGCCCGCGTGAGGGCGAGCATGCTCGCTCTCACCGCCACGTGACGCGGACTTAGACATCGATCAAGCTCATATCGATCTTGAACAGGATGAGCTTGCCCTCCTGGGTCGTCACCCCTAGCAATTTGAATAATTGCCCGCGAGTCAAAGCCTCTGAGACAGCCCTTGCAGCTGGCGTTGAGGCGTCCGACAACGCCAATACATTGCTAACCCACCGGTCTGTCATCTGCCGTGCGTGGGAAGTCCATCCTAAACTGACGTCACCGAGCTCACCCGCTCTGGCTGAACTGACATGTTTGGCCTCCAAGATGTAGATATGCCCGGCCGGACCTTCGAACACCCGATCCAGACCGTTCTGCCCGCCGCCGTATGTTCCTCCTGCCAGCAACGTGTAGCCGTCCTCCGTCAGTCGGGCCTCATACATTCGCTCGTTCAGATCGCCTTTTGCCTTATTGTCCTTGGCGTCGCGCTTTTGTTTCCAGGCATTCAGCAACTGATCCTCTGCCGGCGAGCGCGTTCTGTCCGGATAGCAAAGCCGCATCTCTCGACTGACGCGTGTCATGTTGAAGCTGGCGTTTTCCGAACACCCAACCGTTGCCAGCCCTTGAAACGCATCAAACACCGGCATTCCCGGCGGCAACGGCAGGCCCGCTGCCTTTGCTGAATAGATCGAAGTGAGACAGTCATAGGGGTAACCATTGCGCCAAATGTAGTCATCAACAAGGGCCCCCTTGTGCCCAACCGGTGCTAGGCGAATGGTCGAATCAGTGCTTACTATTTGCCGCAAATAGCTCTGCATGTAGGTATAGACACGCCGATCAAGGCTGTTATTGACCAGGTCAACCGGACCAGCCAGCCCGATATACCCCATGTCATTCCGCCCCAACTGAAACAAGCCCACGACGTTATCAACGGACATCATCGGGACCCACGTGTCAGACGCGCCCCCCATCTCTATAAGGATATCGGGCGCACCCAGACCACGGCTGTCCAGGATCTTCCAGCGTAGTTGGCGGCTATCGAACTCCACACGGCAAAAATCGGTTCCAACGGGAAGGAAATGCCTTCCATCGTTCAAGCGATACAAACCGTTGGATTCAACACGACCTGCGGTGGTGAGATGGCCTCTGGCATTGACTGAAAACAGGGTGGGCGGCGCAGAGGGAACCGCGCCTGATGAGTTTCCAAAATTTACGTCAATGAAATATCGCTCATCCCCCATCATCACTGGCCTTTTCCCAGGGAACGTAACAGCACGGTTCACAGCACTGCTCACTTGAAGCGTATAGCGGTTGAAGTGCCAATCCGGATCGATACGCGTAGCACTCGCCAAGCTCACATTATTCATCGCATGGGTAAGGGATGGTGTCGAGGCGCTGTGACTTATTGAGGCGCTGGATGAGCTATGACTGATGCTCGGTGATGAGCCAGAAGACGACCCGCCAGGTGAGCTGCTGCGCCACGTGCCGGTGTGGGCCGTCCAATGAAGCGCAGGACCACGGGCCAGGCGCGAGCCCGGTGGCCGTTCATGCCACTCCCCTGTGCTCGGGTCCCGCACGACCGGAACAGTGCTCCCATCATCCAAGTTAATGAACGTACGCGACTCGTACTCCCGCAATCCGGTGGCAGGGTCCGGAGCAGGTAACGGGTCGCCCTCGGGAGCGATCAACGCGCCGTGGGGCGCAGGGGGCGCAGTCTGCAGGTTCGTGACGCTGCTGTAGCTTGCGCTCTGGTGCCCGTGGGAGTCTTCTACCTCGACCAGGACAGCCTCTGGCGGCCTGGGACCCGAGGCAAAATCGATTGAAGAAAATGAGGTACGAGCGTGTGGCGCCCCACCGCTTGGCCGACCGACACCACGCCCTGGAACCCAAGTCGCGGAAGGTGAAGTGAATTGCTTCATAGAATATCCTTAGACTATGTTTTACATGAGGCACACTTAAACAAATGACCATTAATACCGAAGCCCGCTATGGCCTTGATTCTAAATACTCAACTGATCAGATATAACTTCCCGAGTGTTGTCCGCGCCCACCCGCCAACAGTCAGCAATAACATCATAATAAATATCGCCCGGCGCCCCATCCGCCATACTTATTCCTTTGACCAAGACAGTGGGCGTAAATACCGAACTGCGTTGCCGACACTGCCTTAACATTTTCAATACTCCCTGCACAGAATGGGTCGGCGTGGCAGCCACGCTAAACAAAAATACTTTATTGATATCCAACCTGACATCAAAACAAGCTCCACTTTTTGCGTAGATCCTTATGTTCTCCACGGGGATATCCGGATTGTTGTTCATGGGAACCCGCACCAAGGCACTGCCGATGCTGATATGCCCCGAGCTCACAATGATGTTATCCAGGTCAATGTCCTCCACCAACCCGGCGCACATCAGATTCCAGGTCGATGCATCAGAGACTTTATCGGCAGCACCAGGCGTTGAGAGCGCAATGATTGCCCAAGAAGTCAAATGCACGTCATATATCCCCCCGGCGCCGCTCAGGTTACAGGCGGACTGATGGGGCGGCTCATTCAACTCGATTCGTTGTGATTGAGCGGTCAGATGGATGTTCTTGGCCTGACGCGGTCTGAAAAACGGGTAGTGGCCGCGCCTCAGTACCCGTGAGGGCATGCCATCCATGAATTTGTACCCTGGGCGTGCGTGATCGTTTACATAAGATTGCAGGGGCGCCAGCAAACGATAAGAAACGCCATCGCGCATCACCACACAGTATTCTGCGCTTACTTTGAGAGAGCTCCCTTGCAATGCGCCACCGAGACTGGTCCACACACCCACTTGTTGCGCAGCGTACTTCATCAGGCACACCGCTCGACCATTGCCCATGATGAATTTTATCTGCGCGCCACTGTAATCCAGATAATCAAAATTACTGACGCGTCGAGTAGTAACTTCATAGGCCGTGTAAACATTGGCAATTTCCGAGCTGTCGTAATCGATATAAAGACAGCATCGAGTGCCTTCTTTACAGGCTGATGCATCAATGACCGTTGTACCGTAACCGCGACTGACGAAATAATCACAATTACCTGCGCCCACGCTAATGGACTGCCCCGGCCCTAGAATAGTGGGAGCCGTGAAAGGAGCCGGCGGCACGATGACCTCCATGCTCACCTGAGCATCGCCTTGTGTGTCCAGCTCATCAGCCAGCAAGGGCATCAATCGATAACCGTCCACAGTCAAAAAGCTGAACAGCCTGTTGACCACGTAACGCTTGTTTTCGCGCAGCGCATAGACGTCCTTAAGGGTGACCGAAGGCCCCGGTAATTCACCGTCACGGCCGAAGACACAGGCCATCTTCAGATCATTCCCCGCGATCCACCAACGCTGAATGCGACTAAAGGCCCACTTCAAAAGAATCAGACTGTTCTGTTGGCCATCCTCCTCAATCACCACCGTGTTCGCAGTCTCAGCAATCTCAAAGTAATCCGCGCCCGCTCCCCCCTTGACGTTGGCGTTACCCCGCTGAATCAGCACCTGGTCATCACCAGCCTGGGCGTCGACCTCGTCCTGGTAACCGCTCAGGACAAATCGATTGGCGTCATTGCTACCCGTCGCCACACTGGAGGCGCCAGCCAGGGTCGATAGGTTTTCAACCCCCAACAACCCCATGGTGTTAATGCCGTTACGCGAGTTATCAGTAATCAAATGCACAGTGCCTGCCCCCAGGTTCACGTTAAACCCCAGTTCGGCTCGCCCCTGCAGGTCTCCGACGAAACTCAGCGTGTTGACTCCACCCGCACCAATCAACGTTGAGGCGCCTGTCTGCTCACCCTCGACTGAAAAAGTGTGCGGTGATACATCGAATATAAACTCATCGTCCTCGCTTCCGCCCACCAGGTACTTCCTGCCTTCTGAACAGCGGAAGTGGTTCGGGCTGGCCGGCACGCCCAGCACGGTGTCATTACCGCCACCCAGCAGCCATAACACGCCTTTTTCGGGACCTTTGACGCCCCAGTCGGCCTCAGGCAACGACTCAAGGGCGCCCTGCTTGCGCGCATCGAAATAGTCATCAACCTCACGAATGACCGGTTCGCGGGCCTCCTTGTAAGCGCTTTCTCCGGCAGCCTCATCCCACTGATATTTCCAATGTCGAGTCGTTTGCAAATGGACTTCAAATCGACCATTGACGACGGCCTGCACACTGTCCTTCAACTCGCCGTCCAGCAACGAACGGGCCTGTGCCCTGAGGCTTTGTGCGTAGGTACTGTGGGTTCGACTGATCTTGTAGCGATCCAGCACGCTCTCATCCAGCTCGACGCCGATAAACGAGAACCAGCCGGTACGCAGCCGTTCGTGGGTACTCAGCTCGATGTAATCATCGATGTCATCCACCACGCGGGCCGCGGCGTAGACCCGCGCACCGATGATCAACAACGCCGAAGCGACCAGCCCCAAAGGGCCAGCCGCACTGAACCCGGCCAACGTGGCGACCCCAAGGACAATACTCAACGTGGCACCGGCAAGACTGAAACCCGCCTCGACGTAGTGGTCCTGCGCCACCTTGCCTTCGGTTTGCAGCGCCTTCTTAAAGGCAATGACCGCTTGGCCAATATCGAAGGGCAAGGTCAATATCGACGCGATCAACCCTGCCCCGCGCTGCAAGCGCAACCCGGCATTGGAGGCACGAAAGCCACCGTAGGCCAAATGGGCAGCACTCATCATCTTCGTGCCCGCACGCTCCAGTGCCAACTCCAGCCCCAAGGAAATAACCTCGGCAGAGAAGGCGCCCCCCTCAAACAACAAGTCGCCGGTGTCTCCTGTGCGGATCGCTTCGCCGATCCCGCGTATTGCGCTGTAGAAACCGTAAAGCTGAAGACCCGTACCCAAAGACTGATAGCTGCCACTTCTAACTTTGTCGGCCCAACCTGGCAGGCTGTCCACGGCACTCACGTCGTTAAGGTTGACTTTCTGTACCGAGCGCAACAGCCGGTCGAGCTTGTTGAGCGTGACATCTGACGCGTCGTTTCGATCCAGCAAGGGCGGTGCCCACTCCGAGCGCAACGATGCCAACTCAAACAACACGTTGGTGACCACGCCCGCCGCTTCACCGTCGACAGCCGTCAGATGCCTGGTAAGGTGATGGGGAGAAAACGTGAGCTGATCGATAAATCCCTGGTCCGCCTGCATGATGTTCAAGCGTTGCGCAGGTAGAGGAACTCCCCCTATCTGCGCCCCCATCTCGTCCAGCACGTGACGGTGAACGACTCTCTCGCCTATGCGCAACGGCCCGTGAGCCTCATCCAGTGCCATCAGCGCCTGCTGACGTACCCCGCTCTCGTGTCGAGGGACTTCCATACCCAGCACTCCAGTATTATCAGCGCCGGCAATCACTGCCCGCCGTGCATCGATACTGAGGTTTTGCTGCGACCTGACTGAGGTGCATACGTAAAGCCTGGGGAATCACCGTCAATTGCGCGGCAGCTGGCGAAACCCAACCGCCAGGCGGTTCCAGCCGCTGATGGTGGATACGGCCATCGTCAGGTCCACCGCTTCCTGCTCGGTGAACGCTTCGCGCAGCTTGTGATAGACCGCGTCGGGCACATCGGATGTCGCCAGGGTCGTGATCGAGTCGATCCAGGCCAGTGCGGCCTTTTCGCGAGGAGTGAAAAACGGTGATTCGCGCCACACACATAACGCCAGCAGCCGGCGCGGGGTTTCCCCCCGGCTCAACGCAGCCTGACCATGCATGTCCGCGCAAAACGCGCAGTGATTGAGCTGGGAGACGCGAATCCGGACGAGTTCCAACAGTTCTTGTTCAATGGACAGGCTGAACAAGGTTGCCTCCAACATCAGCATGCCCTTGATAGCCAGCGGTGAGGCGGTGTAGTAATCCAGGCGAGGTTCCATGGGCAGTTTCTCCGAAGTGGCATCCCAGCCTAAAACCCTTACGGCATGAGCCCTATAGCCAATCGCGCGGTTTATCGAGAAACCATTTTGAGCGGGCCGCGTGAGCGCATAACCTTGGCGCAGATCGTAGTTTTGGGAAAACTCATGGAACTGCACGTGGTGATCAACGGTCGCAAGGACCTCGCCGAACAGTTGTACCAGCAACTGCGCGATGCCATCCGCTCCGGGCGCCTGGCCGCCGGCGCGCAACTGCCGCCAAGCCGTTTGCTTGCCGAACAATTGGGCGTGTCGCGCAAGACCGTGTCCGACACCTACGCCACGTTGACCTATGAAGGCCTGCTGGTGGGCAAGATTGGCCGTGGCACCTTCGTCAATGCGTGGGCGCCACAGACGAATCGCGTGCAAACCGCCACCGACCTGGCCTGCGCCGCCAACCTGGCGAAATGGCAGGCACTGCCCTCGCCCATGCGTCATCCCACCCGCGACAGCACCTTGCGCTACGAATTTATCGGCGGTGCAACCAGCCGCCACCAGTTCCCCCTGGATGAATGGCGCCGCTGCACCCAGGACGCGCTGCGGCGCATTGCCCAGAACAGTGGCTTCTACAGCCAACCCGAAGGCTTGCCGGCGCTGCGCAGCGCAATCGCCGGGCACATCGCGTTCTCCCGTGGCGTCAACTGCCGCGACAGCGACATCGTTGTCACCAACGGCGCGCAACAGGCGCTGGACCTGATTGCCCGCGTGGTGCTGGAACCGGGCAGCGTTGTGGCGATGGAAGACCCCGGCTACAGCCCCGCCCGCCAGATGTTCATGGCGGTGGGCGCCCAGGTCGCCAGCGTGCCGGTGGATGAACAGGGCATCCGGGTCGACCTGATTCCCGACGGCACACGGCTGATCTATGTGACGCCCTCCCACCAGTTCCCCCTGGGCATGCCCATGAGCCTGGCGCGTCGTGAAGCCTTGCTGGCGCGGGCGTTCGAGCTGGGCGCGATCATTATCGAGGACGATTACGACAGCGAATTCCGCTATGAGGGGCGGCCCACCGACTCGCTGCAAAGCCTGGACACCCGTGGTGTGGTGACCTATGTGGGCACCTTCTCGAAAACCCTGCTGCCCGAGTTGCGCCTGGGCTACGCAGTGCTGCCGCCGGCGATCTACGGCGCGGTGCTCAAGGCCAAGCAATTGACCGACCAGCACAGCTCCACCCTGCCCCAGTGGGCGTTGGCCAAGTTCATCAGCGAGGGCTACCTGCTCAAGCACATCCGCCGCTGCCACACGATCTACGCCGGGCGCCGCGAGCGGATCCTGCAGCGCCTGGCGGGGGATCTGTCGCCGTGGTTCGAAGCGGTGCCGACCGTGGCCGGGTTCCACATGGCGGCGCTGTGCAAGGTGCCGGTGGACATGCCGCTGCTGATGGAGCTCGCGCGCCAGGCAGAAGTGGGCTTGTATCCCCTGGATGTGTTCTTCCACGATGCGCCGGTACGTCCAGGCCTGATCATCGGCTTCGGTGCCATCGAGGCCCTGGACATCGACCCGGCGCTGGATACGGTCCGCGATATTCTCCAGCAGATTGGCTAGCGGATTTTCCGCCGGATTGGTCATTGGTCACTCAGGCCCCGCGGCGTAGGGTGAAGAGGTCTCGAACTACTCGGAAACCTCATCATGAAACGACTGCTCGCCGCCTCCCTGATGCTCGCCTCGCTCAGCGCCTTTGCTCACGAACCGGTGTACAACCAGGAGTCGATCAAGGTCCTGCAGGAGCATGCGCTGGCCAATGTCCCGGGCAAGAAAACCCTCATGCTCACCGTCGATTACGCCCCCGGGCAGGCCACCGTGCCCCACAGCCACACCGGCACCGCCGTCGCCTATGTGCTGGAAGGCGCGATCACTTCACGGGTGAATGACGAGCCCACGAAAACCTACAAGGTCGGCGAGTCGTTCTACGAGCCAGCGGGTTCCCGCCACTTTGAATCGAGCAATGCCAGCCAGACCGAGCCGGCCAGGTTGCTGGTGGTGATGGTGCTGGATGACAAGGCCGAAGTGCTTACCCCTCTGCCCAAGTAACCCACCACGCCACAAATCAGGAAGGTGGGAGGGGGCTTGCCCCCGATAGCAGAGTGTCAGCCAATGAATCTGCTACTGATACGCCGCCATCGGGGGCAAGCCCCCTCCCACATTTTGATTTGTATCGGTCAGTGACTCAGGGGCGTTTGAACTGGCGGCGCAGGCCTTCGATCCGCTCGCGACAAGCACAGCCTTCCAGGTGATCATTGACCATGCCCATCGCCTGCATCAACGCATACATCGTGGTCGGCCCCACGAACGTCCAACCGCGCTTCTTCAAGGCCTTGGACAATCGCACCGAGGCCGGCGACGTGGGATTGCCCGTCCAGTAAGCCATGTCCACCACCGCCGGCCGTTCATCCTCATCGGGTTCGAACGCCCACAACCAGCGCGCCAGCGAACCGGTCTCATCCACCAGCTCAAACGCCCGGCGCGCATTGTTGATCGTGGACACGATCTTGGCCCGATTGCGCACAATGCCCGGGTCCTGCATCAACCGCGCGATATCTGCTTCGCCGTACTGCGCCACCCGCCGAAAATCAAAGCCTTCGAAGGCCACCCGGAACTGCTCGCGCTTGCGCAGGATGGTGATCCAGGCCATGCCCGCCTGAAAGCCCTCCAGGCAGATCTTCTCGTACAGCTGAATGTCATCCGCCACCGGCACGCCCCATTCGTCGTCGTGGTAACGCGGGTATTCCGGCGCCGCCGTGCGCCAGGTGCAGTGGGTCTGCCCGGTGTCGTCAGTGGTCAGTCCTGGTGTGTCCATCCATCACCTCATGTGCCGAGCAGCGGATGATAAGCGAAAAAAATTCCGCCCTGCCAACCGCTCAAGCATCGCCGTTACCGACCAACTGGTCAGACCGGGACCTGTCAACCGCCAAATAATTGCTTGTGATTTCAAAAATACTGGGCGTAGACTGGCCCCGCACTGGACTTACCGGTAAGACCACAACAATTAAGCCCTGGAACCACCAGGGCACCGAATAGAGATCCCTCCCATGCTCAGATGGTGCTCGCGTTCGATTTTCCTGCAAGTCGTGATTGGCCTGATGCTCGGCATCGCCTGCGGCCTGGCCCTTCCCGAATTCTCCTCGCAACTCAAACCCCTGGGTGACGGCTTTATCAAGCTGATCAAAATGCTGATCGGCCTGATCGTGTTCTGCGTGGTGGTCAGCGGCATTTCCGGCGCCGGCGACTTGAAGAAAGTCGGACGCATCGGCCTCAAGTCAGTGATCTACTTCGAGATCCTCACCACCGTCGCGCTGGTGATCGGCCTGGTCATGGCCTTCAGCACCGGCATCGGCCAAGGCGCCAATATCCATCTGGAACAATTGTCCTCCGCTGGTTTGAATGAACTGGCCGACAAGGGCCAGCACATCCGCGGCACCAGTCAGTTCCTGATGGACCTGATTCCCAACTCGGTCATCGGTGCCTTTGCCGACAACAACGTGCTGCAAGTGCTGCTGTTCTCGGTGCTGTTCGGCAGCGCGCTGAACCTGGTGGGCGAAGCGGCGTCGGGCATCTCGCGACTGATCAACGAACTGAGCCACATCATTTTCCGCATCATGGGCATGATCGTGCGCCTGGCGCCGATCGGTGTGTTCGGCGCGATCGCCTTCACCACCAGCACCTATGGCCTGGACTCCCTGCAACACCTGGGCAGCCTGGTGGGCCTGTTCTACCTGACGTGCCTTGCCTTTGTCGCACTGATCCTCGGCGTGGTGATGCGCCTGTCGGGCCTGCGCATGTTGCCGCTGCTCAAGTACCTGCGTGAAGAACTGCTGATCGTGATGGGCACCGCTTCCTCTGACGCCGTGCTGCCACAGATCATGCGCAAGCTGGAGCACCTGGGCATTGGCAGTTCCACCGTGGGCCTGGTGATTCCAACGGGGTATTCGTTCAACCTCGATGGGTTCTCGATCTACCTGACCCTGGCCATTGTGTTTATCGCCAACGCCACTGGTACACCCCTGTCGATGACCGACCTGCTGACGATCCTGCTGGTGTCGTTGATCACCTCCAAGGGCGCCCACGGCATTCCGGGGTCGGCGCTGGTGATCCTGGCGGCGACCCTCACCGCGATCCCGGCGATTCCGGTGGTGGGCCTGGTGCTGGTGCTGGCGGTGGATTGGTTCATGGGCATCGGCCGTGCATTGACTAACCTGATCGGCAACTGCGTGGCGACCGTGGCCATTGCTCGCTGGGAAAAAGACATCGATATCCAGCGCGCCAACAAGGTGCTGGACGGTCAGCAAGGCTATGCCTTCCAGGCCAAGAAGCCGGTATTACCGGCGCATCAAGAGTTCTGAAATGTCGGAGGGGGCTTGCCCTCTCCCACACATCCATTTGCAAGATCAGGGAGACGCACGACGTGATCAGCACCTCAACCGTCGTCAATTCAGTCGTAGAAAAACTCCGCGCCGCCTTGGCGCGTGGTCAGTGGCGCCGGGGTGAAATGCTCCCCGGCCAACGCGAACTGGCCGAACAGATGGGCATCAGCCGCCCCAGCCTGCGTGAAGCGGTGATCGTGCTGGAGACCCTCGGCCTTGTGCGCTCCATGCCTGGCAAAGGCGTAGTGGTGCTGGAAACCAGCGTCAGCGAACCGCAATCCAGCGACGCGGTAGCCGACGCCAGCCTGGAAGACATCCTGCAACTGCGCTACACCCTCGAACCCTTCATTGTCGGCCTGGTAGCGCAGTCCATCAGCAGCAAGGAAGTCGGCCAACTGCGCCTGACCTTGATGGACATGCGCGAAGCCCTCGACGCGGGCGACGCCGAAGCCGGCATGAACGCCTACATCGGCTTTCACGAAGAGCTGTTCGCCCTTACCTCCAACCCGATCTTCCAGAACGTGGTGCAACAGACCAGCAATGCCCTCAAGCAAAGCGCCCAGGTACTGCGCAACTCGCCCGAACACCTGGCCGAACGCCTGCAGGAAAACGAAGCCGTAGTACGCGCCATCCGCAACAAGAACAGCGCCCTGGCCAGTGCCGAGATGCGGCGGCACATCCTTCGGGAAGGCCTGCGCATGGGTATTCGCTTGAACATCCCGGACGACCATCTGGGCAGCTGATTTTTTGGAGACAGGCCATGACCGCCCACGCCTTGCACTACGACCCTATCCTCCCGACCCTGCGCCTGGTCGCCGGTAAAAAGCCTTCAGTGGATGACATCTATCCGCGCTTGTTCGACGCCATCCTCGAACAGCGTATTGCCCCAGCCAGCCGTTTTACCGAAGAAGGCCTGGGCGAGACCTTTGGTGTGAGTCGCAGTGTGATCCGCCGGGTCCTGGCCAAGCTGTCCCATCAGCAAGTGATCATCCTGCGCCCCAACCAGCGCGCCCAGGTGGCAGCACCGGACGCACAACAGACCCGGGAAATTCTGGAAGCGCGGCGACTGACGGAAATCACCGTGGTGCAACTGGCCTGCGCCCAAGCCACTCCCGCGAAAATACGCCAGTTGCGCGACTTGATCACCAGGGAGCGCGAATGCATCGAGCGCGACCAGCGTGGGCCGGCGATTCGGTTATCCGGGGAGTTTCACCTGCAGCTGGCAAAGATCGCCGGTAACGAGCCGCTTGCACAGTTCCTCAACAGCCTGGTGCCGCTCACGTCACTCGCAATCGCTCGCTATGAAGCGCAAGCCTGTACCTACTGCGCATGGCAGGAGCATGGGGCAATTGCCGACGCCATTGAACAGCAGGACGTCACCCGCGCCGTCAACCTGATGACCCTGCACCTGAATCACCTGGAAAGACAACTGAATCAATGACGACGCCCCTCACCCCCTAGGTATGTACCGCCCGGATACCGACCTGCTCCATACCCTGTGTCTGCACAACTAAAGTGCCTAATCACAGGTCATCATCATGTATGTAGATACTCAAACCATGCCTGCGCTGTTCGCGCTGCTCACACAGCTGAATGCGCAGAAAAGCCTACTGGGTGAAACAATCAATGGATCACTGGGACAACTGAATGAGATCGCGACAAAGATCGGCTTTGAACTGCTCGCGCTTGAGAGCTATGACAAAGCCGAGCTATGCCTGACGATTGCCGCCGCCCAAGGCAAGGCTCAAGCCCAGTACGCAATGGCAACCTGCGTTACCCGCCGGGACGGTGGTTTTCGCATTGCCTCGCAAGAAACTCGCCAATGGCTGAGGCTGGCGGCGGCTCAAGACTACGTCCCGGCACTGATGCGTTTGGGCGATACCCAATCCCTGCGCAAAGCCGCTGAAATACTCACCCCCAAGGCGGAGGCCGGAGATACTCAGGCCATGAGCTTCCTGTTTAAACTCGACAAGGATGTGAATTGGTTGAAAAAAGCCGTTGCCCTCAACGATTCTTCAGCGCAATTCGAGCTCGCCGAGGCCTATCACGATACTCCGCAACTGATCCCCAACGCCGTGGAACGTCACGCACTGATCGAAGAGCTTCGGCAGAAAGCGGCCGACGGCGGTAGCGTGCCGGCGCTGGCTGAGCGTGTTTTCTCCCAAACGTCCACCGCAGACATTCTGGAAAAACAACAACGACTGGTCCAGCTCGCTTTATTGGGTCAACTCGATGCGTTGGTGGAATATGGGTATGCACTGGCAGGCATGCCGCAAATCAACCAAGGGCTGTCCCTTGTCGTGCAGCGACACACCGTGGCACCGCGGACGTACGGACTTGAAAGGGATTTCGCCAAGGCCTATGCAGTGCTGGGCATGGTTCTGCCGAAACTGACCAACCCCCTCGCGGCTGAAAACCTGCAACATGACATGGATGCTATTTGGCATCAAATGACGCCGCAACAGTATTCGGCCAGCGAAGCAATCCGCGTCAGCCTGCATGAACGTATAGAACACGTATTCAAATCCTTCGTCCCCTTCATCATCGTGGGCGCACCGCATTGATCCCAGAACATCTGGCGACATTGAAGGCCCCATAAAAAATCCCCGCATCATTCCATGCGGGGATTTTTGTTTTCAACGACGGATCAGACGTTTAAAGCACAGACTGACCACTCAACGCCAGGTCCAGCAACTCCCGGTTGGCCACCGCGTACATAGCGTAGTCCGTGCCGACCGCCGCACGAATTTCCACCATCATCGCCACCCAACGCTCGGCCATGTCCTTGTGCTGCTCAAGCCACAGGGCCACGCGGGCTTCCATGTCTTGTGGCGCGTCGGCCATTTGCAGGACGGAGATGGTGATCGCGCGTTGCTGCCAGTCCACATCGTCGCGGAACGCTTCGCGGGCCGCAGCCTGCCAGTTGTTGCCCACCGGCAGATCGCTGATCTGCTGCAGGTACCATGGCAAGTCCAAAGCGCTGCCAACGGCGAAGTAGGCCTTGGCCACTTCGGCGGCGTCATGCCCGGTCACGTCAGCGGCTTCGATGATCGGCAGCAAGGTGTACAGGTGGGTCGTGCCTGCAACCATGCGTGCCAACAACTCCGGCACGCCGGCTTCGGTGTAGGCCTGGTAGCGCTTCTGCCAGCCTTCGCGGGTCGGGCCTTCCAGCAGTTCGTCGAGCTTGAGGCCCAGCGCCGCCAGGTGCGGACCGAAGTGCGCGGTGTCACGGCCAGCGTCCTGCTCGTTGCGACGGCTGCGCAGGAACCAGCGCGTAGCACGACGACCCAGGCGCATCAGCTCATCCATCAGCTCCAGTTGCACCTCGGCGGAGACCTGGTGGTCCAGGGCTTCTATTTGGCGGAACCAGTGCGGGAGGTGGAAGATGTCACGCACGATCACATACGCGCCGGCCACGTTCGCCGGGCTCATGCCGGTCGACTCTTTGAGTCGCTGCACGAAGGTGATGCCCATGTGGTTGACCAGGTCGTTGGCGATCTGGGTGCTGACGATCTCGCGCTTGAGGCGGTGGCGACGCATGGCCTCACCGAACTTGGCGACCAGGCTCGGCGGGAACGCGGTCTCCATGTCGCGGGTCAGGTACTCGTCATCCGGTACCAGCGACTTGAGCAGCGCTTCCTTGAGGTCGATCTTGCTGTACGAGATCAGCACCGACAGCTCCGGACGGGTCAGGCCCTTGCCGTTCGCGGCGCGCTCGGTGAGCTGCTCCTCGGTCGGCAGGTACTCGATGGCGCGGTCCAGCTTGCCACGACCCTCCAGGTCGCTCATCAGGCGCTTGTACTCGGCAGCACGCTCGTAGGCACGGCGCGCCGCCAGGGACAGGGCCTGGGTCTGCTTGTAGTTGTTGCCCAACACCAGGTTGCCGACTTCTTCGGTCATGCTCGCCAGCAACTGGTTGCGTTGCTTGTCGGTCATGTCACCGGCCTGCACCACTTCGTTGAGCAGGATCTTGATGTTCACTTCGTGGTCGGAGCAGTCCACGCCACCGGCGTTGTCGATGAAGTCGGTGTTGGAACCGCCGCCATTGAGGCCGAATTCCACACGACCCAGCTGGGTCATGCCGAGGTTACCGCCCTCGCCCACCACCTTGCAGCGCAGCTCGTTGCCGTTGACGCGCAGGGCGTCGTTGGCCTTGTCGCCCACATCGGCGTGGCTTTCGCTGCTGGCCTTGACGTAAGTGCCAATACCGCCGTTCCACAACAGGTCTACCGGCGCCTTGAGCAAGGCATTCAGCAGTTCGGTCGGCGTCAGCTTGTCGGCCGAGATGTCGAAGCGTTCCTTCATCTGTGGCGAGATGGCAATGCTCTTCGCGCTGCGCGAGAAGATACCGCCGCCTTCGGACATGATGCTGGTGTCATAGTCGGTCCAGGCCGAACGCGGCAGCTCGAACAGGCGCTTGCGCTCGACGAAGCTGGTGGCCGGGTTCGGGTTCGGGTCAATGAAGATATGCAGGTGGTTGAAGGCCGCGACCAGTTGCAGCTTGTCGGACATCAACAGGCCGTTGCCGAACACGTCACCGGCCATGTCGCCGACGCCCACCACGGTGATGCTGTCTTCCTGCACATTGATGCCGCGCTCACGGAAGTGACGCTGCACGCCGACCCATGCGCCCTTGGCGGTGATGCCCATTTTCTTGTGGTCGTAACCGGCGGAACCACCGGAGGCGAACGCGTCACCCAGCCAGAAGCCGTAGTCGATGGCGATGCCGTTGGCGA
This sequence comes from Pseudomonas sp. NFPP04, assembly GCF_900113815.1. NCBI lineage: Bacteria > Pseudomonadati > Pseudomonadota > Gammaproteobacteria > Pseudomonadales > Pseudomonadaceae > Pseudomonas > Pseudomonas sp. NFPP04. The sequence goes on from NZ_FOQS01000004.1 coordinate 404,445, forward strand.
TGTCGGAGAAGGTCGCGGTGCCCTTGTCCGCCGCCACCACCAGGTACGGGTCATCGTCGTCATGGCGCACGACGTTGGCCGGTGGCACCAGGGCGCCGTCCTTGAGGTTATCGGTAATGTCCAGCAGGCCGGAAATGAAGATGCGGTAGCAGGCGATGCCCTCGGCCGCGATCTCGTCACGGCTGCCGCCCAGAGGCAGGCGACGCGGCAGGAAGCCGCCCTTCGCCCCCACCGGCACGATCACCGAGTTCTTCACTTGCTGGGCTTTCACCAGGCCAAGCACTTCGGTGCGGAAGTCTTCTTCACGGTCGGACCAGCGCAGGCCGCCGCGGGCGACGTTGCCGAAGCGCAGGTGCACGCCTTCAACCCGTGGCGAGTACACGAAGATTTCAAACTTCGGCACCGGTTTGGGCAATTCGGGGATCGCGTGCGGATTGAACTTGAAGCTGAAGTACGACTTGTTCTGCCCGTTGGCGTCGGTCTGGTAGAAGTTGGTACGCAGGGTCGCCTTGATCAGGTCCAGGTAGCGACGCAGGATGCGGTCTTCGTTGAGCACCTGGACATCGTCCAGGGCGGTGAGGATCGCTTGCTCCAGGCGTTGCTGCTTGTCTTCCAGGTCGTCGGCGGTGAGCTTGCGCGCCAGGTAGAAGCGGGTCTTGAACAACCGGGTCAACTCGCGGGCGATGTCGGTGTGGTTGTTCAGGGTGCTGGCGATGTAACCGAGGTCGAAGCCCAGGCGGATCTGCTTGAGGTAACGGGCATAGGCGCGCAGCAGCGCGACGTCGCGCCATGGCAGGCCAGCGGTGAGCACCAGGCGGTTGAACGCATCGTTCTCGGCGTCGCCATGCACGATGTGCACGAACGCGTCCTGCAGGGTGTCGTTGAGTTGCTGGATATCCAGGTTCACGCCTTCGGCGGCGATGAACGCGAAGTCATGGATCCAGAACTCACGGCCATTGGCATGACGCAGACGGTACGGGAATTCGCCCAGCACACGCAGGCCGAGGTTTTCCAGGATCGGCAGCACGTCGGACAGCGCCAGCGGGGTGTCGGCGTGGTACAGCTTGCAATGCAGCTCGCGTTGGCCGGAGACCTGGCCCAGCGGCTGATAGAAGCTCATCACCAGCGGATTGGCTTCGGTGAGGCTGAGCAAGTGCTGCATGTCGACCACCGCCGAGTGCGCGGCAAAGCGCTCGCGGTAACCGGCCGGGAAGCCTTTCGGGAAGTCCGCCAGCACATTGGTGCCGTGGGCTTCTCCAAAGCTTTCCACCACCAGGCTGGAGTAGTCGTCCTGCCAGCTGCGGCAGGCCTGCACCACTTCCTTTTCCAGTTGCAGCGGGTCGATATCCAGGCGGTTCTTCGGATCAACCCGCAGAATCAGCTGCACACGGGCCAGCACGGATTCGGAGAAGAAGGTCCAGAACTCGCAGTCCGAGGCCTTCAGGCGATCCATCAATACTTGCTGGATCTTCTGGCGCACTTCGGTGGAATAGATGTCGCGTGGCACGTAGGCCAGGCAGTAGCAGAAACGACCGTACGGGTCCTTGCGCAGGAACACGCGGATCTTGTTGCGCTCCTGGATCTGCACGATCGACATCACAGTGCTGAACAACTCGTCGACCGGGGTCTGGAACAGGTCGTCACGGGGCAGCACTTCAACGACCTGGGCCAGCTCCTTGCCCAGGTGCGCCTTGGGCTGGAAGCCCGAGCGACGTTCGATTTCCGCGACCTTGCGGCGGATGTATGGAATGGCCCGTACGCTTTCGCCATACACCGAGGAGGTGTACAAGCCCATGAAGCGGTGTTCCTTGATGACCTTGCCGTCGGCGTCGATCTCACGGATCGACACGTAGTCCGGGTAGGCCGGGCGGTGCACGCGGCTCGGGTGCGCGGCCTTGGCGAAGGACAGCGCGGCTGGCTCACGCAGGTAGGCCACGGCGTAATCTTCGATGCGCAGATCGTCGGCGGTGAGGCCGGCGCGCAGCAGCTTGGTCAGACCGAGGAAGGAACCGGCGTCATATTCGATATGACCGCCGTCCGCCTCGTCACGTACCACGAACTCTTCATAGCCGAGGAAGGTGAAGTGGTTGCCCACCAGCCATTCCAGGAAGTTCTTGATCTCGGCTTTTTCTTCACCGTCGATAGCGAACTGGCTCGCATCGATACCGGCCAGCAGGTCCTGGACCTTGGCTTTCATCGGTTCGAAATCGGCCACGGCCACGCGCACTTCGCCCAGCACCTGCTCAAGCTCTTTGCTCAGCACGTTCAGTTCGGCGGCGTTGGCGCAACGATCGATTTCCAGGTACATCAGCGATTCTTGCAGGATGCCTTCGCCCTGGGTGCCTTTTGGCAGGATTTCCAGCAACTCGCCCTTGGCGCCACGGCGTACGCTGAGCACGGTGGTCTGCAGGGTGTGGATGCTGTAGCCACGGCGGTTCAGCTCGGTGCGGACCGAGTCCACCAGGAAGGGCAGGTCATGGTGCAGCACTTCGACCGCGGTGTGGGTCGACTGCCAGCCATGACGTTCGTAATCGGGGTTGTAGACCCGCACTTGCGGTTGGGTATGGTCAAAGCGCTCAAGCAGGCGCCACGCAGAGAGGGTGCAACCGGCCAGGTCGGAAAGGCGACGCTGGGTCAGTTCGTCCAGGGAAATGATGCCGAAGAATTGTTCAGCGAACAGCGCCACTTGTGGCAGTGCCTGTTCACTGATGTGCTGCGCCAGTGCCGCTTGCAGTTGATGCTGGAAGTCGGCCTTGCTGGCTGCGGTGAAAAACGCCATCTGTGGTACTCCGCTTGGGCTTGTTATTGATGGAAGCGTCGCGTGTTATCCCCTTGCGGGGAGACCGTCAGCGCTGTTCGCTGGGTGACGAGTTAAGCACCATAAACGAATCAGGGTGACAGGTGGGTGAAGCTGGACAAGACAATGAGGTCACATACAACTTCCATAAGATGTGCACCTTGCCGGGTGACGGTACGACGGGCAGGTCAGGCGCCAGGCTCATGCACATCCGTTGTGCAGCTTAACGAGTGTGGGAAGCCAGCTGCTTGCGACGCTGCGACATATTCGGTCATCGGCAAGCAGGTGCCGGGTTGCGACTTGGGCAACCCATCATTCCCGGGATAAAAACCGCCTATTTCCACGCCGGCGAGTATCAGAAATGACCGATATTGCCCGCCAGGTCATGCACGGGGTATGACACAGGAAGCAGCACAAAATTCGCCGCAATGGCACAATTGCGCGCATTACGCCCTACCCCAGACAGGATTGCCCATGCTGCAACTGAAAACCGACGCCCTGATGGCCACGCCGTGCGACGACGAAGAAGACAACATGGCCATGCTCTGCTGCCACGGCAAGAACGGCGAAATGTTCATGCTCACCCGCTACCCGGATGAAGACGAAGTGGAGTTGACCTGGGATTACGAGCCCTCGACGCTGGATGGGCTGAAGGTCACGCTGAGTGACACTACCCTGCTGGTCGAATTGGCTGCCGGCGATGCCGATGCCTTGGGTGGCAAGGACCAGCTGGAGATTACCCACGCCACGGCGGCGTCGGATATGGCCGAAGTCGAGCAAACCCTGCAAAACATCCTGAAAGGCACCGGCACTTTCACCCGAATTTAAGCGGCACCCACAATCAAATGTGGGAGGGGCTTGCCCCCGATAGCGGCGAACCAGTTCCTGCATCTGCGTCTGACCCACTGCTATCGGGGGCAAGCCCCCTCCCACATCGACCGCGTTCCCACACACATTTCCTACAAGATTTGCCAAAAATACCCGTCACGCCGTTAGTCGCCACCCCCCTCGATGCTTTAAAGTAGACGCCCCAGGTCTTGGCATTTTTCACAACGCCAAGGCTCATCTCTCCAGGAACCGTCATCGATGGAACATCGTGAAGCGCTGCTTGCGCTGCGAACCTTTCTTTCTACGCAGATTCTCGGCCAGGAAAAACTCATCGATCGCCTGTTGATCGCCTTGCTCGCCGACGGCCATATGCTGGTGGAAGGCGCGCCAGGCCTGGCCAAGACCAAGGCCATCAAAGAGTTGGCCGAAGGGATCGAAGCGCAGTTCCATCGTATCCAGTTCACCCCCGACCTGTTGCCCGCCGACATCACCGGCACCGAGATCTATCGCCCGGAAACCGGCAGCTTCGTGTTCCAGCAGGGCCCGATCTTCCACAACCTGGTGCTGGCGGACGAAATCAACCGCGCCCCGGCCAAGGTGCAATCGGCCCTGCTGGAAGCCATGGCCGAGCGCCAGGTCAGCGTCGGGCGCAGTACCTATGACCTGTCGCCGCTGTTCCTGGTGATGGCCACGCAAAACCCCATCGAACAGGAAGGCACCTACCCCCTGCCGGAGGCCCAGCTCGACCGTTTCCTGATGCACGTCAAGATCGGCTTCCCCGACGCCGCCGTGGAGCGACGCATCCTGCAACAGGCCCGTGGCGAAGCGCTCAACGGCGAAACCAAGCCGGAACGTCGCGTCAGCCAGCAGGCGATCTTCGCCGCACGCAAGGAAATCCTCGGCCTGTACATGGCCGACGCGGTGGAGGAATACCTGGTGCAACTGGTCATGGCCACGCGCACGCCGGCCAAATTTGATCCGGAGATGGCCGAGTGGATCGCCTACGGCGCCAGCCCTCGCGGCTCCATCGCCCTCGACCGCTGCGCCCGCGCCCATGCCTGGCTGGCCGGTCGCGACTTCGTCAGCCCGGAAGACATCCAGGCGGTGCTGTTCGACGTGCTGCGCCATCGCATTATCCTGTCGTTCGAAGCCGAAGCCGCCGGCATCGACCAGGACCGCGTGGTGCAACGCATTCTCGACGTCGTTGCCGTCGCTTGAAACCCATGAACGCAGGCGATGGCATCCGCATCACGCTCAGCGAGTTGATCGAGATGCGCCATCGCGTGCGCGAAGTGCAGCTGTTTTCCACCCCAAGCCAGCGCAGCCCGCTGATCGGCCTGCACCACTCCAAACTGCGCGGACGGGGTGTGGACTTCGACCAGGTGCGCGTGTACCAGGCCGGGGACGATGTGCGCACCATCGACTGGCGCGTGACGGCGCGCACCCAGGAGCCGCACACCAAGCTGTTCCATGAAGAGCGCGAGCGGCCCATCTTCATCATGGTGGAGCAAAGCTGCCGGCTGTTTTTCGGCTCCGGGCAGATGTTCAAGTCGGTGCTGGCGGCACAGGCGGCCAGCCTGATCGGCTGGGCCGCGCTGGGCCACAACGACCGCGTGGGCGGGCTGGTGTTCGGCGATAGCGAGCACTACGAAATCAAGCCCCGGCGCAGCAAGCAGAGCCTGCTGCAATTGCTCAACCGCCTGGTGCGAGTCAACCAGAGCCTGAACACCGACAGCCGCCCCGAAGCCGACGCCCTCGGCATGGCCCTGCGTCGTGGCCGCGAAGTGCTGCGCCCCGGCAGCCTGGTGATTGTAATCTGCGATGAACGCGCGCTGACCGAGGGCGCTGAGCAACAACTCAGCCTGCTGTCACGCCACTGCGACCTGTTGCTGCTGCCGATCTCCGACCCGCTGGACCACGCCCTGCCCGCCGCCGGGCTGTTGCGCTTCGCCGAACGCGGCGCCCAGCTGGAACTGGACACACTCAACTTCGACCTGCGCCAGGCCTACAAGGCCCAGGCCGAAGCGCGCATTGCCCGCTGGGAACTGCTCGCGCAGAAACTGCGTGTGCTGTTGATGCCTTTGAGCACCCAGAGCGAAATGGTCGAGCAACTGCGCGAATACCTCAACCCGCAACGCCCGGTTAAAAAACAATGAGCAGCCTGGACCAACTGCAACCGCTGATCGCCCCGCCCGCCATCGGCTTCTGGCCGCCGGCGCCAGGTTGGTGGCTGTTGCTGCTGGTGATTCCGCTGCTCGGTTGGGGCCTGTGGTCCCTGCGCCGTTTCCTGCCGGCCCGCCGCCCCGTGGCTCGCGCCGAACAACCGCTGGACCCGCTGCGCATTGCCGCCCTGGCGGAACTGGCGCTGATGCCCAAACCCTACGACGGCGCGCCTGCCGGCGCCTGGCTGCAACAGCTCAACGGCCTGCTCAAGCGCCTGTGCCGCAACGACTACCCCTACAGCCAGAGCCACACCCTCAACGGCCGCAAATGGCTGGCGTTCCTCGACAACCGCTGCCCTGCCGCCGGCCTCACGCGCTGGATGGTGCTGGTGGAAGGCGCCTACAAACCCGAATGCAGACTCGACGACAAGGCCATCGCCGGCCTGACCCAAGCGGTCGATACCTGGATTCGCAAACATGTTTGAGTTCGCCTGGCCGTGGATCTTTGCCCTGTTGCCATTGCCCTGGTTGATGCGCCTGATGCTGCCCGCCGCCGACAGCGGTGAGCCCGCATTGAAAGTCAGCTACCTCAGCGACCTCGAAGGCCTGGCCCGCCGCCGCGCCCGCGTCAACCTGCCGGGCTGGCGCCAGCAAGCGCCGTTCGTGGTGCTGTGGTTTCTGCTGTTGACCGCCGCCGCACGCCCGGAATGGCTCGGTGAGCCACTGCCCATCGCCGCCAGTGGCCGCGACCTGCTGGTGGCGGTAGACGTGTCCGGCTCCATGGATTTTCCCGATATGAACTGGCAGGACGAAGACGTGAGTCGCTTGAGCCTGGTCAAGCACCTGCTCGGCGACTTTCTTGAGGGCCGTGAGGGTGATCGCGTCGGCCTGATCCTGTTCGGCAGCCAGGCCTACCTGCAGGCACCGCTGACGTTCGACCGCCGCACCGTGCGCACCTGGCTGGATGAAGCGCGCATCGGCATTGCCGGCAAGAACACTGCGATTGGCGATGCCATCGGCCTGGCCTTGAAACGCCTGCGCCAGCGTCCGGCGCAGAGCCGCGTGCTGATCCTGGTCACTGACGGCGCCAACAATGCCGGGCAGATCGACCCGCTGACCGCTGCGCGCCTGGCGGCCGAAGAAGGCGTGAAGATCTACCCCATCGGCATCGGCGCCGACCCGGAGCAAACGGGTTCCCTGGGCATCCTTGGCGTCAACCCGAGCCTGGACCTCGACGAACCGGCGCTCAAGGCCATCGCCGAAGCCACCCACGGCCAGTACTTCCGAGCACGTGATGGCGAAGAGTTGCAAGCGATCAAGCAAACCCTCGACAAGCTCGAACCTGTCGAACAACAACCCACCCAGGCGCGGCCCGCCCTGGCCTTGTACAGCGCGCCGCTGGCCCTCGCGCTGGTGCTGAGCATGTTGCTGGTGATCCAGGAACGTTGGCCGAACAACGCCCTGCAACGCATGTTCAATAAGCTGTCGAGCAAGGGGATTTTCCTGCAGCAACACCCGGAATGGCGCCAGCGCCTCAAACGCCTGCGTTTGCGGAGGCGTCGATGATCGACCTGTGGCCGCACTGGTTCCGTCCCTGGTGGTTGTTGCTGTTGCCGTTGCTCGGCTGGCTGCTGTGGCATCTGTGGCACCGGCAAAAGCGCGCCGGACGCTGGCAAATGATCCTGCCGCCGGCCTTCCACGCGGTATTGCTCAGAGGTGGCAACGGCCGCGAGAGCAAATCGCCCTGGGTGGTACTGGGCATTGCCTGGCTGTTGGCAGTGCTGGCGTTGCTCGGCCCCAGTTGGCAAAGAGTCGAGCAGTCCAGCCAGAAACCGTCCGACCCATTGGTGGTGCTGCTGGAGCTGACCCCGGAAATGCTCGCCACCGACAGCCCACCCAACCGCCTGGAGCAGGCGCGGCGCAAGCTGTACGACCTGTTGCAGGCGCGCACCGATGCGCAAACCGCCATTGTCGTCTATGCCGGCAGCGCCCACACGCTGGTGCCGCTGTCGGACGACCTGGCCACCAGCCGCAACCTGCTGGAGGCCTTGCGTCCCTCGATCATGCCCGAACCCGGCCACCGCGCCGACCTGGCCGTCGAGAAGGCCCTGGGTCTGCTCAAACAAGGCGGCCTCGGCCAGGGCCGCCTGTTGCTGATTGGTTCTTCGCTGTCCAAACAGGAGCGCCAGGGCATCCGCCTATTGCTGCAAAGCGGCCAGGCGCCGAGTTTGTCGATCCTCGGCATCGGCAGCCGCGAGGGCACGCCGGTGACCCAGGAAAGCGGCGAGTTCCTCAAGGACGAACAAGGCGCGATCCTGGTGCCGCGCCTGGACAGCCCGACCCTCAAGGCCTTCGCCAGCGAAATGGGTGGCCGCTACCGCGCTGCGCGGCTGGACGACAAGGACCTGCGCCAGCTCGGCGTGCTCGACCCACCGCAAACCCTGCGCAATGACGGCCAGTTGCTGCACCTCGACACCTGGGCCGACCAGGGCTACTGGCTGCTCCTGCCGCTGTTGCTGCTGGCCGCCTGCGCCGGTCGGCGCGGCTGGCTGTTCTGCCTGCCGTTGCTGCTGTTGATTGCACCGCAACCGAGCTACGCCTTCGGCCTGCAAGACCTGTGGCTGCGTCCCGACCAGCAGGGCCAATATCTGCTGAAGAAAAAACGCCCGGCCGAAGCCGCCGAACACTTCCAGGACCCGCAGTGGAAGGGCGTGGCGCTTTACGAGGCCGGCAACTATGCCGAGGCCATCAAGCTGTTTGCCGAAGGCAATGACGCCTACTCCCACTACAATCGGGGCAATGCGCTGGCAAAATCCGGGGAACTGGAAGCCGCTATCGACGCCTACGAGCAAGCCCTCGAAGCCCAGCCCGACCTGCAACCGGCGCTGAAAAACAAAGCGCTGGTAGAAACCCTTATGCAGGAACAGGCCCAGCCGGAGCCGTCTCCTGCGGCAAAAAACGAGGATGACGAAACCACCCAACCCGGCCAAACTGCGCAACCGGGCGCCACTGGGCAAAACGCCACAGGCGGCGAACAATCATCCCAAGGCCAGGGTGAGGCCGGCACTGGCGACACCAAGCCCGGCAACACGCCGCAAACCGCGGGCAATGAAGTACCGGGCAGCGAACTGGGCGACGAACAGACCACCACCCCACCGCTGCGGCCTAGCGATGCCAGCCTCGACGGTGAACATCGCCAGGCCCTGGAGCAATGGCTGCAGGAGATCCCGGACAACCCCGGCGAACTGCTGCGCCGCAAATTCTGGTACGAACAGCAACAACATCAGGACAAGACTCGATGAGCCGCCGCACCACCCTACTGCTTCTGCTCGCCTTGTCGGCCGGCCACGCCCAGGCGGCGAGCCTGGTCGCCAGCGTCGACCGCAGCCGCGTCAACTCCGGGGAAACGGTGGAACTGACGGTGGAGTCCAGCGACGTCACTCAGTTCGGCAAACCCGACCTGTCGCCGCTGGATGCGCAGTTCGAAGTCAGCGGCACGCGGCAGATCAACCAACTCACCACGCTGGGCGGCGACAACCACGCCACCACGCGCTGGATCATCACCCTGCTGCCCAGGGAAAACGGCACGGTGGTCATCCCGCCCCTGCAAGTGGGCGAACACAAGACCCAGCCGATCAGCCTGCAAGTGGTGGAGACCGCCAGCCAGAACACCGCTGCCGAGCTGGCGCCGGTATTTATCGAGGCCAACCTCGACCAGACCAGCGTCTATGTCCAGGCCCAGGCGCTGTTGACCGTGCGCGTCTACCACTCGGTGTCGCTGTATGACGACAGCAGCCTCACGCCGTTGCAGATTGCCGATGCGCGTGTGGAGCAGTTGGGCGAGTCGCGCACCTATGAAAAGGTCATCAACAGCATCCGCCACGGCGTGATCGAGACCCGCTACGCGATCTACCCGCAGCACAGCGGCACGTTGGCGATCCCGACGCAGACCTTCAGCGCGACCCTGGTGGAATCGCGCCCGCCCCAGGAAAACACCCTGCAAGGCACCAAGCCGGGCAAGTTGATCCACGTGAGTTCCGCAGAGCTGCCGCTGGTGGTCAAACCCAAACCGGCGCTGTATCCCGCCGATGCGCCGTGGTTGCCGGCACGCAGCCTGACCTTGAGCGAACACTGGAACCCGGAGCCCGAGCATGTGCAGGTCGGCGACTCCCTGACCCGCAGCCTTACGGTCAAGGCCGAGGGCCTTTCCAGCGCACAACTGCCAGCGCTGCCCAGCACCGAAATCAACGGCCTGCGCCGTTACCCGGACCAGCCGGTGCTCGGCAACCAGACCAGCGACCATGGCCTGATCGGCAGCCGCGAAGACCGCGAGGCCCTGGTGCCCACTCGCGCCGGCAATCTGGAACTGCCCGCCGTGGACGTGGTGTGGTGGAACACCCACGAAGACCACCTCGAACGCACCAGCCTGCCGGCGCGCACCTTGCAGGTCGCCATCAACCCGAGCCTGGCCGTGGATACCCCCGCTACGCCGACGGTGATCACCGCGCCGGACGATGAACGCCTGTGGCTGTGGCAACTGAGTACGCTGATCCTGGCCTGCACCACCCTGCTGGGTTTTGGCCTGTGGTGGCGTGCACGTCGGCAACCGGCCGTGCAGCGCGCCGCACAGACCGGCCCGAGCCCGCGCACGCTGCTCGACGACCTTAAACGCGCCACCCAGGCCAACGACCCCCAAGCCACCCGCCAGGCCCTTGACGCCTGGGCGCGGCAACAGCCGGAAACCCTGGCGGATATGGCGGCGCGGTTTGTGCCGCTGTCGGACGCGTTGGACGGTTTGAATGGTGCACTGTATAGCGAGAGCGGGCATTTCTGGTTGGGTGAAGACCTGTGGCGTGCGGTGAAGGCGATTCCGATAGCTGAGCGCGAACCGGACCCGGCGGCGGATACCACCAGCCTGCCGCCGCTGTATCCCAAGTAGCCAAGGTCACTACTCAAGATAGGACAGGCATGGCCGATAAAACCATGTAGCTTTCGATTAATGGAGTTTTTAAAATGGCCATTACGTTGAATGTTTCCTATCCGCCATTAAGTAAGCAGACAGATGCTTATACCATCAAAAATCCGCAGCAAGTCACGAATGCATTCACCATTACCGAAGCCTCCGAGGCGGCGGATACATTGAAGCTTGGCGATCAGGAGAAGATCAGTCAGCTTAAGGAGTTTTTGAAAGATTATGATATGACGTCAATCAGTACGGATGAGCTTAAGAAAGTCGGCAGAAGGCTCTACGATGACGGAATGATCAGCCAACGCGCTTTTGGGATGTTCATTTCTGGAGATGGTGCATCGGATGCCAATGGTCGCCAAATTAACACCCACGTAAAATTTAATGCCATCGCGCTATTCAACGAGAAACTGGAAGATACGCGGGCTTTTTTCAAAAGTGAACCAATGGTTGCAATGCAAGACGGTGCCATGGACCACTTGCAAGGGATGGTCAGCGCAAATCAAGCTGTTGGTGCATTGGCGTACTTTATCAAGTCCACTAGTAATGATTTATCAATAAATGAGTACGCTTGACGTTGACGTATGAGTCAAGGCGCGCCAGGTTCAACCTGACGCGCCGCCTGCCCGTCTAGCGCCCGTATCTTACCGTACCTGAATAGGATTTAGACGCACTGGTTTCGTTCTTCAGCCGTACACGATAGGTACCGAATGGCCCCACGTAAGACGCGTTAGTGCCGATACTGAATGACACTCTGCTCCAGGAAGAGCCTACTTCACGCTCAATAAAAATCGCCGGAGCACTTCCCGCTCCTCCCGCTGAAACCGTTGCATCGATATTCGCGGCAGAACAGCCATTGGCACCGGTTATTTTAAATGGACCATATACCGTGATCTCATCATTGGGCTGCATGATCCCGGTATAACTATCAGCAATATTCAAACACAACGCTGAAGCCTGAAAGGAAACAAACATCAATACAGCAAGCGGCAATGCAATAAGGCTTTTCATAATAGTCTCCATCATTATTAAGAAAACACAAAAGCGCATCACACGAGGAGCGCGTTACTTGACCACTCCACGCTTGCCAGACTGCATGATTTTTTTATCAAAGTAAGCCAGCTGCTTCCTAAATCCTGGAAGGAAAGTCCTGTCATTTTTTAGTGCAGGAATAAGTAAGGCGTTTCCTAATCCTGCCGCCCACTTATGGGATCGGCATTTAATAACATTTTACTTTGCGTTTTTTTCAGAGAAATATTCTAACCCTTGGCACGGAGCGGGCTTGCTCGCGAAGGCGGTGTGTCAGATAGAAATGCACTGACTGACCCACCGCCATCGGGAACAAGCCGCCTCCCACATTGAATCTGTATCGCCTGGGGCAGCATGGTCGCATTACAGGTAAACTCCCCTCCTTTTCATCTATTCCACGGAGTTCGCCTTGCGTCTGTTTCACACCTCCGACTGGCACCTGGGTCAAAACCTCCACGGCCAGGAACGCGACTTCGAACACGCCTGTTTCCTCGAATGGCTGCTGGGCCAACTCAAGACCCATCAGCCGGACGCTCTGCTCATCGCCGGCGATATCTTCGACACGGTCAACCCGCCGCTCAAGGCCCAGGAGCGGCTGTATGACTTCATCATCAGCGCCCACGAACAAAACCCCAAGCTGACCATCGTGATGATCGCCGGCAACCACGACTCCGGCTCACGTATCGAGCTGCCGGCACCGTTGATGCGCCGCCTGCACACCCATGCCCTCGGCCGCGTGCTGTGGCTGGACGATGGCCAGCTCGACGCCGAACGGCTGCTGATCCCGCTGCCCGACGCCAAAGGCAAGGTTGCCGCGTGGTGCCTGGCGCTGCCCTTTTTGCGCCCGGCGGAAGTCACCGGCGCGCACCTGGGTGACGACTACCTGCGGGGTATCGGCCAGGTGCATGAATGGCTGATCGCCGCGGCCAATGCCAAGCGCAAAAAAGGCCAGGCGCTGATTGCCATCAGCCATGCGCACATGGCCGGTGGTTCGGTGTCGGAAGACTCCGAGCGCAGCCTGATCATCGGCAATGCCGAGGCGCTGCCGGCCAGCCTGTTCGATAAAAGTGTCGGCTATGTTGCCCTCGGCCATTTGCACAAGCCGCAAAAGGTCAATGGCGAAGAACGTATTCGCTACAGTGGCTCGCCGATCCCACTGTCGTTTTCCGAAATCGACTACAAGCACCAGATCCTCGATGTGGTGTTCCAGGGCCAATGCCTGGTGAGCGTCGAACCCATCCTGATCCCGCGTTCGGTCGACCTGCAACGTCTGGAAGCCGCGCCCCTGGCGGATATCCTCAAGGCCCTGGCCGAGTTGCCGGACATCGACCTGCTGGCTGAAACCCAACGCCACCCCTGGCTCGAAGTGCGCGTACTGCTCGACGAACCGCAGCCCGACCTGCGTCAGCAAATCGAAGCCGCGCTGCAAGGCAAGGCTGTGCGCCTGGTGCGCATCGCTGCCGAGTACGCTGGCAAGGGCCCGCGTGAGGACGAAGGCGACGACCGCCTGATCGAACTCGACCAGCTCACGCCTCAGGAATTGTTCAGCCGCGCCTGGCAGGACAGCTACGGCAGCGAGGTGGATGAACAGACCTTGAAGGACTTCGCCGTGTTGCTCCAGGAAGTGCAGCAAGAGGAGGAACAGCCATGAAGATCCTTGCCATCCGCCTGAAAAACCTCGCGTCCCTGGCCGGCCCGTTCGAGATCGACTTCACCGCCGAGCCCCTGGCCAGCGCCGGGTTGTTCGCGATTACCGGACCGACCGGCGCCGGTAAAAGCACCTTGCTCGATGCCTTGTGCCTGGCGTTGTTTGGCGCCGTGCCACGCCTGGGTGATACCGGCCAGGCGAAGATGCCGGATGCCGACAGCGACATCTCCATCGGTGACCCACGTACCCTGCTGCGCCGCGGCACCGGTGGCGGTTATGCCGAGGTGGATTTTGTCGGCGTCAGTGGCCGCCGCTACCGCGCGCGCTGGGAAGCCAATCGCGCGCGCGACAAGGCCAGCGGCAAGTTGCAGAACAGCCGCCAGAGCCTGATCGACCTGGACAGCGACCAACTGCTGGCCAGCCAGAAAACCGAATACAAGACCCAGCTGGAATTGGCCCTGGGCCTGAACTTCGAACAGTTCACCCGCGCCGTGTTGCTGGCGCAGAGCGAGTTCAGTGCGTTCCTCAAGGCCAACGACAACGAGCGCAGCGAACTGCTGGAAAAGCTCACCGACACGGCCCTGTACACCCAACTGGGCCGGCGTGCCTTCGACAAGGCCAAAGAGGCCCGGGATGCGCACAAACAGTTGCAGGACCAGGCCACCGGCGTGGTGCCCCTGGCCCCTGAAGCCCGTGCCGAGCTCGATCAACAATTCGATGCCGCGCAGCAGCAACTCAAGGTCCATCAAGCCCAACTCAAGCAGTTGGAGCTTCAGCACACCTGGCTCAAGGAACTGCGCGAATGGCAGGAACGCCAACTCGCCGCCACCGAACAGCTGCAGCAGGCGCAGGCCGATTGGAATAACCAGGACGCGCAACGCCAGGACCTGGGCCACCTGGAACAGTTGGCGCCGCAGCGTCATCTGTTCGTGCGCCAGGCGGAACTCGGCACACAGCTGGCGCCGTTGGCGGCGCAGATTCAGTCCCATACGCGGCAACAAGCCGAATTGCAGGCCCGCCAGGACCAGGCCCGGCAGCAACTGGCCAGCGCGCAAACCGCCTTGGCGCAAGCCCTGAAAAACCAGGCCGATGCCGCGCCTTTGCTGCGCCAGGCGTTCGACGAACACAGCACCCTCACCCACTTGACCAAAGAGCTGGCCAAGCGCACCGAGGACAAACAGCAACACGCAAGCGCCTGCACCGAAGGCCAGGCCCGGCTCACCGGCCTGCTGGAAAAACAGAGCGAAGTCGCAGAGCGCCTGCAACGCCTGGCCAACGAGCTTGAGCGCAGCGCCGCCCTCGCGCCCTTGAGTGATGCGTGGACCGCCTACCGCGACCGCCTGCAACAACTGATGCTGATCGGTAACCGCCTGAATAAAGGCCAGGCCGAACTGCCGCAATTGGAGCAACGTGCAACCCGCGCCGCCGAACAGTTAACCCAGCAACGCGAAGCCCTGGACTTGCTGTACCAGGAGGCCGGTGCCGAACCTCACGCCGTGGCCGAGCAAATCCAATTGCTGGCCAGCCTGCTGCAAGACAATCGCAAACAGCAGCGTGCCTTCGAAGACCTGACGCGCCTGTGGGACCACCAGCAACAGCTGGATCAGCAAGCCGCTGGCCTGACGCAAAAGCTCACCGTGGCCCAACAGCAACGCGAGCAGTTGAACCAGACCGGCTTGCAGACCAAGGCCGAGCTGACGGTGGCCGAACAAACGCTGAACGTGACCAGACAACTGCTGGAACGCCAGCGCCTGGCCCGCAGTGCCAGCGTCGAGGAGTTGCGCGAGCAGCTGCAGGACGATCAGCCCTGCCCGGTGTGCGGCAGCCACGAACACCCGTACCACCAGCCCGAAGCCCTGCTGCAAAGCCTAGGTCGTCATGACGAAAACGAAGAAGCCAGCGCGCAGAAAGCGGTGGACACCCTCAAGGAAAAACTCACGGAGTTGCGTGGCGAAGTGGGCGGTTTGATCGCCCAGCAAAAGGAATACCTGCAACAGCAGGAACACCTGGCGACGCAACAGCAAGCGCTGAAACCGAGCCTGGATGCACACCCGCTGTCCGCGTCGCTGTTCAATCAGGAACCGGCCAAGCGCAGCGCCTGGCTTGAGCAGCAACTGGGCCAGTTGACCCAAAGCATCACCCAGGATGAACAGCGCCAAGGCGCCCTGCTCAACCTGCAACAAAACGCCGGGCGCCTGCAGCAACAACTGCAAGCCGCCCAGGAAGCAAGCCAACAGGCCCGTCAATTGCTGGTGGACCAGCAGCGCGAGTTGGCCAGCGACCGCGAACGCCTTGAGCAGGAACTGAGTGCCTTCGCCAGCCTGCTGCCCGCAGACACCTTGGAAGGTCTGCGCGCCGAGCCGGCTGCCACCTTTATGCAGCTGGACCAGCAGGTCAGCCAGCGCCTGGAACAGCTGGGCCATCAGCGCGACGAATTGGCCGAGCAACAAGAGCGTCAACAGGCGATCGAGAAGGAACAGACCCACCAGCAGCATCGCCAACAGCAACTCGACGCCCTGCTCCAGCAAGTCACCGAACTGGCGACCCAACAGCAAGCGGCTCAGGAAAAACTCAACGCGTTGCTCGGTGAACACACCAGCGCCGAGCAGTGGCAGCAACAGTTGGAACACGCCGTGACACAGTCACGCCAGAGCGAAACCGACGCCAACCAACAACTGCAGGACATCCACAACGCTCTGATCCAACTGGCCGCCGACCTCAAGGCCCAGCAGGAACGCGAGCAGGCATTGCAGGCCGAACAGCACAGCCTCGACATGCGCCTGCACGACTGGCGCGCGCTGCACCCGGAACTCGACGACGCCGGCCTCGACCGTTTGCTGGCCTACGACGACGCCCAGGTCAGCCACTTGCGCCAGCAGTTGCAACACAGCGAGAAAGCCGTCGAACAGGCCAGGGTCCTGCTGCAAGAACGTGAGCAACGCCTCGCCGAACACCAAGCCCAGCACAATGGCAACTTCGAAGCCGATGAACTGGACACCGCCCTGGCCACGCTCAACCAACAGTTGGCCGAGGCCGAGAAACACTGCGCCGAACTGCGCGCGCGCCAGTCCGAAGACCAGCGCCGCCAGGACGCCAACCAGGCGTTTGCCGAACAGATCGCCAAGGCGTATGACGAATGGCAACGCTGGGCGCGCCTGAACGCACTGATCGGCTCAGCCACCGGTGACACCTTCCGCAAGATCGCCCAGGCCTACAACCTCGACCTGCTGGTGCACCACGCCAACGTGCAATTGCGCCAACTGGTGCGCCGCTATCGCCTCAAGCGCGGCGGCAGCATGTTGGGGCTACTGGTGATGGACACGGAAATGGGCGACGAACTGCGCTCGGTGCACTCGTTGTCCGGCGGCGAAACCTTCCTGGTGTCACTGGCGTTGGCCTTGGGCCTGGCGTCGATGGCATCCAGCACCTTGAAGATCGAGTCGCTGTTTATCGATGAAGGCTTCGGCAGCCTGGACCCGGAATCGCTGCAACTGGCGATGGACGCGCTGGACGGTTTGCAGGCCCAGGGGCGCAAGGTGGCGGTGATTTCCCACGTGCAGGAAATGCACGAACGCATCCCGGTACAAATCCAGGTCAAGCGCCAGGGTAATGGTTTGAGCACGCTGGAGGTGAAGTGAGCGAGGTGCTGCTGTATTCGTTCCGGCGTTGCCCGTATGCGATGCGGGCACGCCTGGCCTTGCGTTATTCAGGCGTGCCCGTACAGATCATCGAGGTCAGCCTCAAGGCCAAGCCGGCCGAGATGCTGGCATTGTCGCCCAAGGGTACGGTGCCGGTACTGAGCGTTGACGGACGCGTGATTGAAGAGAGCCTGGAGATCATGCAATGGGCCCTGGCCCAGCACGACCCGGATGATTGGCTGCTGCAGGGTGACCCGGCGGTATTGGCACTGATTGCCGAGAACGACCAGGGTTTCAAGTATCACTTGGATCGATACAAGTACGCCGACCGCTACCCGGAACACCCGATGGAACATTATCGGGCCGAGGGCGAGGCGTTCTTGCATAAGCTGGAAGGCCTGCTGGGGGAACGCGCCTACTTGCTGGCAGAGCATCCGAGCCTGGCGGACATGGCCCTGGCGCCGTTTGTACGCCAGTTTGCCCATGTGGATCGGGAGTGGTTCGCCGGGACGCCGTATCAACGGTTACAAGCCTGGCTTCAGCGCGTCCTTACTTCACCGCTATTTATCGCCGTGATGACAAAACCCTGAGGCCGGCACAATCAAATGTGGGAGAGGGCTTGCCCCCCGATGACGGTGGATCAGTCAGCTAATCTGTAGCTGACCCACTGCTATCGGGGGCAAGCCCTCTCCCACATTTGATCTCAGTGACCTACCGCTTAGTGCTGGGTCTTGTGATCCAGTGCGGCGTAGAAGTTGGCACTCTGTTGCAAGTATTTCTGGGTATAGGCGCTGGTGCTGGATTTTTTGCCGGTGACTTCCACGCTGGCTGCGGCAGGCAGGGCAACGGTGGCGGAAACAGCGGAAGCGGCGATGATGGAGAAGAGGTTCAGATTCATGTCGGTAACCCTTGTGTTCGTTTGGTTGAGTGGCCGGGGAAGGCCTTGGAACCAAACTTACGCCCGAGGGCTGAACCTTAGAAATGCTTTGAAACAGTAGCCGCTATTAACAGAATTAATAGAAAGGGTCAGGCCCCGCACGGCGGGGCCTGTGGCTTATTGACGCACCAGGAACTTGAGGTCGCTGGGGGCATCGATCGGCAATTTCTGCACGGTTTTACCCAGCAGGCCGGTTTTGGGGTCGCGTTCGACCACGACGATTTCGTTGCTTTTCTGATTGGCGATCAGCAGGAACCGACCGCTGGGGTCCAGGCTGAATTCGCGTGGGTGGTCACCGTCCACCGAGCGACGTTGCAATTGCGTGAGGTGCGCGGTGGCCGGATCGATGCTGAACACCAGCAACTGGTTGGCCGTGCCACGGTTGCTCACGTAGAGGAATTGGCCGTCACTGGAGGCGTGCAACGCGGCACCGGCCTTGTCGGACACCGGTTGGCCGGCGGCGAAGTCCACCAGCTGCGTCTGGGTCAACTGGCCATCCTTGTAGTCGAACACTGCCACCTGCGCACTCATCTCGGTGGTCAGCCAGGCGTGCTTGCCATCGGCGCTGAACAACAGGTGACGCGGGCCGCTGCCTGGCGGCAGTTGCACCGAGGCCGGATTGGCCGGGGTCAATGGCAGCTCATGGTTGGCCTTGGGGTCGTAGCGGTAGGCAAACAGCTTGTCCGCCCCCAGGTCCTGTACAAACACGTACTTGCCATCCGGCGACGACACCACCGAGTGCACATGGTTGGACGCCTGGCGCTCAGGGTTCACGCGGCTGGCCGGGTGCCCGCTCAGTTGCACCGGAGGCGACAGCTTGCCCGTGGCATCGACCGGCAGCACCGCCAAGCTGCCACCCGGGTCCTCCACGACCGAATAGTTGGCGACGAACAGGTAGCGCCCATCAGCGGCCAAACTGGAATGGGTCGGCTCGTTGCCCAGGCTCTGCACCTGGTTGATCAGGGTCAATTGGCGAGTCTGCGGATCGATGCTGTAGCTGCTGACGCGCCCGACCGGGTCCTTCTGGCCGGGGCCGTTCTCGTTGACCACGAACAGGTGCTTCTGGTCCTTGGAGATTGTCAGCCAGGACGGGTTGGCCGCTTTGGCCGCGAGCACCGGTTTACCGCTGAACTGGCCTGTGCGGCTGTCAAACTGCAGGCGATAGATCCCTTCACTGCTGCCGGCGGTGTAGCTGCCCACCAACAGTTCATAGGTATCGGCGGGCGCGGCTTGCACCGACATCGCTCCCACGCTGCCGGCCATCAGCAGCGGCCAGAATTTACGCATCATCATCCGCTTCATCCTCGTCGTTATTGTTGCCGGTGAAGGCGCTCATGCAGATCAGGCGGTGCTCGCCCGAATCACCGGTAAGGGTCCAGCTTTGCAAGGTGTCATCGAACGTCGCGGCGTTGACCTGTTCCAGGCTGAAACGCCAGCGTTTTTCTGCACGGCCGTCCATGGCGGTGATCAGCAGTTTTTCGTTGTCGAGTTCAAAATCAAAGGCATGCAGCCCATCGATTTCAAGCATGTCGCTGGTTTCAAGGACGGCAGGCAAATTCTCAGTCATCACAGTCTTTCATCAGGTTCAAAGCGCTAATCATAGGCCAGTTTGCCGCCAGGGCCTAAAACCATAGCGGGCTACCGCATGGCGACAACGCTGGGCATTACCTTGCAAGGACGCACTCTTATCCGACATCAAGGAACCCACATGCCTGTACAGCCCCCCGCCCCAGCGGCAAACCCCACGCGACAAGCGATTGCAGCGCAATTTCTCGGGCGCCCCACTTTGCGCACCGTCACCGCGCAAATGCTGGGCACCCACCTGGTGGAGAAGTACCCGCCCCTGACACTGCCCGTCGCCGACCTTCGGCTGGCCGTCCCCCGCGAAGGCGGCGGCCGCGCCCTGCTGCCGTTGCTGGACGTTGCCCTGGACCATATCGCCGACGGCAGTTTCCCCGAGCTGACGGCACGCCAGAACCTGGATTGCTACCTGAGCGATGCCACTGGCACCCGGCTCGGTTCTCATGAGAACGGAGAGCGCCGCGACTTCGACCTGCGGGTTATCGAAGCCCTCATCCGGGAGCTGCCACGGGTGCTGTTCATCGGTTTTCAAGAAGCCTTGGCTGCGTACTGGGGACAGGACAGCGACGCAGGGAGCGTCCGCTGGAAGTGGCTGGCCGATGTGCTGCAAGGTGTGTTGCTCGAGGTCGCCACACGCCAGACCGGCCTCGCTGCCCAGCACATTGAAATACTCAGCGCGTTGAACCGTTATCCCGACCGGGCATCGCGCACGCTCAGCCCCGCCCCCGCCAACGAGGTCCACGCCTACACCTTGGAAACCCACTTGCAACGCGCCGGCAAGCGGCTGACCGTACAAGGCACCGAGATCTTGGTGGTGCGCGGTAAGCAAGCACTGCTTTTTCGCCTGAACGGTGAGATCCAGACCTACCCCGACCTGGAAACCTTCGGCCAGGCGTGGGGCGAGCAGTTGCAACAGCGCTTCATGGCCGAGCGCATCACCTGGCAGCAGTACGAACCCGACGGCAATATTTTCGAAGTGCAAGCGGCGCTCATCCTGAACCAGCAGTTGGACGATCTCGCGACTCTCCAGCTTCCCGCCCAATCCACGCGGCAAGCAGTGGAACGCCTGTTTGCCGTCACCACCGACCCTGCGCAGTGGCTGGCGCCATCAAACGCCACGTCGCCGGCAACGGTGGCGGCCATCCAGGCCGCCCTGCCGGATCATCTGCAAGCCACCAGCGCCGCCAACCGCCTGGCCTACCGACACACCCTGCTGGAAAACGCCAGCCTCAAGCGCCAGACCCTTGGCGACGCCGACTTCGATAGCCTGGAAACACTGCGCGGCTATGCCACCGCGCATGTGAACCAGCAACTGTGCATGGACCGTGCGGTTGCCCAGGGCGGACTGCGCGCCTGCACCCATGAAGCGCTGGCGACCGGCTACGATGCTGGCGATCTGGAACTGACCTTTCATGTGCCGGTCGGTATCCTCGAAGGCGGTTACGTCGAACCGGTCGTCATGAACCTGGTCGACCTGGCCCTGAAGAACCTGTCCGGCCGCCCCAAAGGCCGCATGACAATACGCCATGTCAAAGGCCGCGCGATCGAAGCCTGGCTGACACCCGACTACCTCCTTCAACTGGTCCAGCGCGTCGACATCGGCAAAAACTACCCCGCTTACCTGCGCCGGGAGCTGATGGGGCAGACCGAAGCGGCACGCAAACGTCAACGCCTGTTCGAGCAACTGCGCCCCCTGCATCTGAAAACCCAGGCACTGGAGCGTTTGATCAAGGGCGAAGCCGGCCTCACCCAGCGTGGTTTCGAGTGTGTGAAAGCGCTGGTCAACCCCAACCCGCTGGAGCGCCGGGTCAATGGCGAGGATATTGTCATCCGGCCGCTGGCCTTTGTACGCAAGCCAGGCGCCACCGCGGATGTGGTGCGCAATATGTTCGTCATCGAACCCCGCGACACGCAGTCGGGACCGCACCTGCTGTATCGACCGGCCTATGCCGAGGCGCTGCTGGAATACCCCAATCGCCAGCAGTTGCTGGCGGCCATCGTGCAACCCGGCGACCTGCAGGAGAGCGTACTGACCTGGTTGCCGGACCAGGCCAGGGCGGTCTACAGCAACGGCGGTTTCAACGAGCCTCACTACGTGCGCATCGGCATGGGCTCGGAGTTCGACAACCTGCCCAGCGTGCCAAAGCCCGCCGAGCTGGCCGGTGCCGACGACGAAAGCAACGATGAAATAGGCCTGGCGCTGCGCAACGGCAGCCTCATGGAATATCTGTTCGGCAGTGAAACACAGCAACTGGTGGACCAGGCCGAAAGGGAGTCGACCTCCAACAGTGAAAGCCGCTGGGCGCTTATCCTTGAAGGCCTGCAACTGGGATTCAACACCCTGCTGCTGGTTGTACGCGGCCCCATGGCGGCAGTCGGTTGGCTGATGCAGGCCATGCATGGCGTAGTGAAGGACCTGCCGGCACTGGAGAGTGCCGATCCCACAGCCAGGGAGCTGGCGTGGATTGATCTGCTGCTCAATATCGGCATGGCGATGTTGCATCACGGATCGACCGGCGCGTCGCACGAAGAATCCCAGCGCGATGAACAGGCCACGATCCCTTTGCCCTTCAAGCACCCACTGCCAGGCCAGCGTCTGATCAGGCCGGCGGTGGTTGAACGAGGCGCTGTCGGCCTGCCTTCCGAGCCACCGGGGGGTGGTCGCACGCTGTTGGACTTTGATCGCTCCCTGGCCGGCGATGGCGCCTCGGCGGCGCTTTTCGAGCGACTGCGGGCCGTCAATGTGCCCTGGCCCACGCCGGCTCCCGAACCGGTCAATCTCGGGCCCTATCGGGGTTTGTACAAGATCAACGACCAATGGCATGCCTCGGTGGGAGGCTTGTTGTTCAGGGTCAACATCGTGCCGGGTTTCGGTGAAGTCTTTATCATTCACCCGCTCAAACCGGATCACCCGGGCATCAAGCTGAAAACCGACGGCAACGGCCATTGGACGCTGGACCGTGGTCTCAAGTTGCAGGGGGGCGGACGCAAGCGGTTGCAGGAGCTGCGCCATGAAAAACAACTTGAGAACGAAAGGTTGAAGGATCGCTTGCTCCAGCTCGCTCAGGAGGCGCAGTACCTCATGGTCCCCATTGATCAGGCAGGAGCGCAACTGGCATCCGCCCTCAAGGGCCTGGAGAAACAACTCAAGACCCTGCGAATCATTCAGGATCTGCTGCTCAAGGCTTCGCAAACCCAGCGTCCAGACCTGGAAATACGCCAACAGACTGAAATCTCCGAGTACAAACGCCTTCGCAACCAGTTTGGTGTATTGCTGCAGCACCTCGAAACTCAACTGTCCGAATCCCTGCCCGTGCGCTTTGAGTTGGCCACCTTGACCCGCCAGCTGGAGGCCGCCGCCATTGCCGACCTGCCCCTGATCAATGCGTCAACCATCCTGAAAGAGCTCTGGAACCAACAGTTGTTCCTCCACAAGATGCAATTGGAAGCGTTGGATTTTCATACCGCTACCGAGGCGGGCGAGCCATTGGCGGCATGGCACGAACGGATGCAACCGCGAATCGTCGCGGGAGACTTGACCCTCGTCGACGAAAACCTGCGGATGGTCACCGGTTACATCGACTACCTCGAACACATGGCCGCGCATTCCGCCACCATGGAAGCCACCCTCCAGCATCTGGGACAAGCGTCCGCTGCAGCGCGCGCGGTACGGCAGGAACTGCTGGCAGGCATTCCAATCGTTGAATTGTTTTTCTCCGACAACCTCAAGCTCAGCGCGCTGGAACTGCTTGCCAGCCTGAGCCAACTACGCTTCAAGATGCCTTCATCACTGTCTGCGTTGCAGTGGTATTACAAGGCGCGTTATCAGGTGTGCGGGCTGGACATAGGCCTGAAATCCCACATCGAGGTACGCAGCAGTACCGAATACCCGTTGGCCGAGCAACGCAATGTCTACGAGACAGTTCTCGATAAATACCAGCAGGCCGAGTTCGCCCTGCGGGCCCTCAAGACGCTGAAGCCCGATGCCTTGGGGCCCGAAGCCGAACGTGTGCTCAAGGGCCTCGAATTCGCCAGGGCGTTGGCGCAAAACGAACTGGAGGCGGTGGTCAGAGAACAGGAAGACCTCAAGGTCGAACTGCCACTGTCCAAGACACTGCGTGCCAAGCCCCCGGCAAAGCGCGTGTTCAAGACCCGCAAAAAGGAATACCTGATCGGAGAGTTCAAGCCCGCCGACGCGCATAACGGCGAGGAACACATCACCATCACCGACACGTTGCTGGGCAAGACCCTGGCTTCGTATAACCAGCATACGGACGGTTGGGCCCCCATCGACGAGGCAACCACCTCGACGCCGGCCCCGCAGCTTCGCTCACTCGCGACCCTCAAGAGTGAAGCCCAGGGATTGATCGGACAACGCCAGGACCTGGAGCAATTGGTCGCGGCGGACCAGGCGAAACTGGACAACCCCCTCACTCGCCAGGATGCCAATCCCGGCGAATGGGACACGCTGCTCAACGCGCAAGCCGAAAAACTTACCCAACTCGCCAATGAAATCAAACGCGACCATCTCGATGCACCCACGGCCCAGAACCTGATTGACGAATGCCTGGCGCAAGCCAAGGACATCAATCGCTGGGCACAGCGCATCTGCAGCGATGCCTACAAACGCCAGTGGCCGACAATGGAAAGCGTCGCCTACCTCTGGGACCACCAGCAGATCGATATCAACCTCACGAGCCAGGCCGACCCGCAACGCCCGACCCTCAGTGGAGACTTCTTCACCGAATACGCGGTGTACGACAAGGCGCAAAAACCGCCGGTGGTGTTGTGGTACGCCCATTTCCACTACGCCACCGCCGACGCGCCGCCCGATGGCTATACGCGGGCCCATCTGAAATTGCCGGAGCAACGCAAACTCACCCAGAAGGATTTGCTCAAGGCCCATGTGCAGGATTACCTGAGCCGCGTGAAAGACCCGGGCAGCGAACCCGTGACGAAAATCGTCTACGTGCTCATCACTCCACCGCTGGACAACCTGTTCCTCAAGATAGCGCCCAAGCCCAAGGGTGTTCAGGCGTGAACAAGGCCGGCTGACCAGAGGATGGGGTATTAGCGTGGTCGCCAGCGGGTACGACGGTCGACGTGGCGGTCACGTACCCGTTGGCGCCGTCTGTTCACACACTGAAACAGGCGCGCTCAAGCGCGGTACGACAAGGCTTGGCAAACGTGTCGGCGGCGACTCGACACAGTTCAAAACGCTTTTTCGAAACCTTCGCTGCATCGAGCTTGTACTTTTCCAGGCGCTTATCAACCTGAAGCCAAGGAAGTGCCTTCATGCCATCAGTACACAGCGCCTATCGACTCAGTTCCGCCCTGTTCAGCCCTACGTTGCCGGCCATCGTCAGCCAGGTGCCCGTCACACACTCTCCCCCACTGGAGCGGCCAACCGCAGCGGCGAACCCCCGACGTGCCCGTCCTCCACTGCCAGGCCCGGGATCAAGGTTCCTTGCTCAGCTCACCCCAGGCACGCCAGTAACGCATGACTCGCCCGCCCGGGTAGTGGCTGACCAATTCGCAACACGGCCAACGGTACGTTCGGTGGTGGCCTCCCTGCTGAATGAAGCCGTGAGGCATCGATACCCCACACTGGAGTTCGACAGTGACAAGACCTCCGTGGCAGTGGCGACACAGTCCGATCCGCTGCAGTACCGGCTCAGGCCACTGGTGGACCTGGTGCTTGAACATCTGGCATCCGGCGCCGAACTGGACTTTAGCGACCGCTACGGCGAGCCGTGCAAGTGGGTCGACTCCACCAGCGGCAGCACGCTGAAAATCGTCGACAGCACAGGCAATCGTGCAACGCCCCTGGATACGCAGACCGTCGAGCTGGCCATCGGCAGCCTGAAATCCTGCCTGAAGGATGCCTACGCCCAAGCACTGAGCCAGTATTGGGGCCAGGACGCCTTCGTGCAGGCCACGGGAGCAGGCGCTTCCGTCAGCCGCTGGCGGTGGCTCAGCGACACCCTCTGCGACACCCTGCGTATCGCCGGCCTCAAGCAGCCCGGCCTGGATGAGCGGCAGCGCGCAACCCTGGATCAGGTCACGCGCTACCCGGATACCCGTGAACGAACCCAGGTCCACGGCGCGAACGCCGCCAAGGTATTCACCCTCGACTCTATCCTGAAACACGGCCAGACCCGCGCTGACGTGCTGAGCCCGGACCTGTTGATCACCCACGAGGTCGACGGCCATACCGTCGTTCTGCAAGTGACGAGCGCGGGCGTCGTCACGCCCTATGAGTCCCTGGAGCAGTTTGCCGTGGCCTGGGAGCGTCAGCTCGGCGCGCAGTTCAGCTTCGACCGCCTGAACTGGAAGCGCGTGGAGCCGGACGGCAACATCTTCGATATCCAGGCCGCCATTCTCCTGGACCGTCAATTGCAGAACCTCAATGCAATCAAGCTCCCCGCCCAGGGCAATGGGACCGATCTTGAACAACTGTTTTCCCAAGCCACCGATACCGCCGCGTGGTTCAGCACGACTTCGCAGTTGCCGCCCAACCGGCTGGAGCAGTTCAAGCGCAACCTGCCCGATTGGCTGGCAAAGGCCGGCGAAGCCGAGCGCTTTGCCTACCAACGCCATATCCTGGACCTGGCCAGCAGCGTGCGACGCCATCAGGGCCGAACCTTCCTTACCGACATCCCGGACCTGCGCACCTACGCCGAACAACAACTCGATGCAGAACTGGCACCCAAGGGCTACACCGCCAAGGACCTGGAAATCACCTTCAAAGTCCCCGTGGGCAACATGGGCAGCGGCTATATCGAACCGGTCAGGATGAGCCTGGTGGACATGGCGCTGGAGAATCTCGCGGGGCTGCCCAAGGGAGCCATGGATATTCGCTTGCGCGGACAGCCGGTGAACGATCCCCAGATGGCGCAGACACTCAAGGACCTGATCAGCAAAGTCGACATCGGCCAGCACTATCCGGCCCTGCTCAACCAGCAGTTGCTCAGTGACACTGCCCAGGCCCGGGAACGTGCCGCACTGTTCTGCGAGCAAGTGCCGATCCAACTGGCCATGCAGGCGCTGGAACTCAAGTTGAAGGGGCAAGCGGGGATCAGCGCGAAAGGCTACCAGTTTGTCGAAGCCATTGCTCAACCCGGCGCCGGCGCGCGCCGGGTCGACGGCCAGGAAATCACCGTGCGTCCCCTGGCGTTCCTGCGCAAGCCGGGGGCCACGCCGGATGTGGTCGCCAACATGTTCCTGATCGAGCCCGTGGACCCCGCGAAAGGCCCGCACATCCTGTACGGCCCGCAACTGTCCCCGAGCCTGCAAGAGTTTCCCAGCCGCGATGCGCTGCTGGCCGCGATCCAGGAACCCGGCACGCTGCAACAGCGCATCCTGGCCTGGCTGCCGGACGAAAAAACCCGTGCGATCTACGGTAACGGCGGGTTCAAGACACCCAACATCGCCCGTTACGGCGTGTTCAACGAATTCGACGCCCCCAGCCAGCCCGCTCCCACCACCTTGGCGGTCGGTGGTTACCCGGCGGCACAGCAGTTGCACCACGATGTACAGAACGGCGACCTGATGCAATATTTGTTCAACGCCAACGCTCGCAGCCTGGTGACGCTGGCCGATAACCAATCCACCTCCGACGCCCAGAGTCGCTGGGCGTCCTGCAAGGAGCTGGGATGGCTGCTGTTCAACACACTGCTGCCCGTTTTACGCGGCCCGGGCGCGATGGTTGGCTGGCTGATGCAGTTGGCCAGCCTCGAGCACGACATCAAAGAAGGCAGTGAACCGAATACCCGTGATCCGGCCGCCAACATGGTCGATCTGCTGGTCAATGTCGGCACATTGCTGAGCCACACCGCCGTCACAACCAAGCCGGTCCGCCCCGTGGGTGACGTGCCTTTTGCACAACGCACGGAAGTCGAAATTGCGCTACGTCGCACCGATGCCGTCAGTCCTCCCTCGCAAATATTGGTCGAAGAGGGTGACCCCGCGTCCGCCCCCGGATTCATCGACAGCCAACGGGCGTTTGACTTCGCCTATTCCAGCCCGCGAGACCTGAGCCCTGCCCAATGGGCACACGTGCAGACATTCAGCGTACCCGCCCCTGCCGAACCGGGCACGGCGATCACTGAAGGGAGCTTGAAAGGCCTGTACCGTATTGATGACAAACTGCATGCGCACATTGGCAACCTGTGGTTCCGCGTGGCACGGGACCTGGACGGGGTGTTCGTGATTGATCAGCAGGACAAGGCGCGCACAGGGCCGCCCCTGAAGCGCGATGACGCCGGCCGCTGGGATTTCGACCTCAGCCCCAAGCTCAGGGGGGGCATGCCCAAAGGCGGCATCGCACGTAAGATGGATGAAAACCTCAGGGCAGAGGCGCTGAAAGAGGCCGAGTTCGATCAGCAAACTGACAAAGTGAAGATGGCCTCGGATAGCTATCTCAAAACACTCAATGAGCTCAACAAAGACCTGGTTGGCGACAAAGACCTGGTTGGCTACGAAGGTGCCAGAAAGAAACTCATAACGCTATGGAAACTCACCCGAACGGACCCTTCGAGCGGACGTTTTGACGCTCAATATGCAGAACAACTGCGTACCACGGAAGCACTGAAAAGCAAGATCGACCAACATCTCACCCAGCTCGAACCCTACCTTGCTGAATTTCTGCAGCATGGCAGAAATGCCATCGAAGTCCTCCGGCCCAAAAAATTTGCTGACATCGATGATCTCCTGGAA
The DNA here is from genome assembly GCF_900113815.1 of Pseudomonas sp. NFPP04. NCBI lineage: Bacteria > Pseudomonadati > Pseudomonadota > Gammaproteobacteria > Pseudomonadales > Pseudomonadaceae > Pseudomonas > Pseudomonas sp. NFPP04. Next base: position 432,749 of record NZ_FOQS01000004.1, read on the forward strand.
AACAAGATGCGACGTTCGTTGCTTTATATGAGCATGTCAAAAGCGCTGAATAACTCGATTATCGTCTACAAACGACTGCTCCGAGAGAGCCAGGCGCACACCGCTCATGGCGAGCCCATGAACGAGCTGGTTCAAGAGCTTCGATCGGGTTCCGCAGCTGCGTACCCAAGAGTCATCGAAGGGACGAAAGCGATTTACCAGAACCGTGAAAAACTGTGGCAGGCCAAGCAAGCCTTCGCGACGTTGGAAGAAGAGTGGCGCAATGACTCCTCCTTCGCCGCCACAGAAGTCGATCATTACCTTGACCGCATAACAACGCGGCCTCCGATCATCGTAGCGCTCGAAGAAAAGTTAACACTTTTGAAGACGCTCAAGATACTCAGCGTCAACCGGTTTGCCAGAATCGCAGAGGGGTCAGACGCTCAGTTTTATGCAAATCGTTTTCACACAACGTCACTGGACGCAGTGAGTCGGGCGTTTAGGGATCTGCACGAATATAGCGGCTACACGCTCGATGAACGCAAAGCGTTATTGCAAACCATCATCGACACCTACAAACAGAGCCTGCACGACAGCACTGCCCTATCTGAAACAAGCCCTGAGCTGTGCCGTCCCGAGTACCAAAATGTATTCCACCAACGCCTGAACGAATTCATCGCCGCTGCCGAACGTGATCTGGCCGATGTCGTCCGGGAAGAACTGCAACTGACGCCCCCCCGACCCGCGAGCAAGAAACGCCCGCCCAAAACAAAGAAACAGCGGGTGTTCAAAACCCGTGACAAAAAGACACTAACAGGCACCTTGCGTGAACCCAAGACTGCGCCGTTCAACATCATTGACGTGAAAGATCCCCAGACGGGGGAGACCCTCGCCAGCTACAGCGAACATGTCACCGAAGGCAAATGGGTTCAGATAGTTGAGGGACAACCGTCCGCCCCCCAGCTTCCTCGTCCGCCGAAATCACTGGCGACCTACAAAGAGGAAGCCGCCACAGTGATGGTGGAAGCCGCGCAGAAAGAGGCGTCGATCAAGCATCAGAAAAAGAAACTCGAGAAACCCGAAACCCGGGACACCGTTGATCCATTGGATTGGCACGATATGCTGCAACAGCGCGCCGATAAGTTGCGAGAACTGGCCCAGCAAGCCGAGCACCACCAGGGAACGCGTCCGGAAACCGCTGAGCTCGTGGCCCGTTGGAGAAACGAGGCGGATGAGCTACAGCGCAAAGCACGGCAATATGCGGCGGATGGTTATTTCGCAGTGAAACCCAAGCCGGAGAATGTCGACTTCCTCTGGCGCAACGGCTTCGTCGATATCAACCTGGTGCAGCGCGATACACCCACCGCAAGCGGCGACGTCTTCACCGAGTACGTGGTCAGGAAAAAAGGCACTGTGGAGCCGTTGTGGTTTGCGCACTTTCACTACCCACAACCCGGCGCACCGCGTGACACGTACACGGCGGCGCACCTGAAGATACCCGCCCAGCGCTACCTGACCCAGAAAGACCTGGTCAACGAGCCGGGTTCTGCCGGGGCGGTGGATCTTGTCCGTGCGCAGATTGGCAAGCCACTGGATGAGAAACTGTTCCTGAAACTGTAACCCGCAAAAAAGCCGCACCCTGTGCGGCTTTTTCGGAGGCGGCGACTCAGTGCGCAAACAGCGAGTTGCCCTTCTGCCCCGCCAGTTTCTCCGGTTTGATCAGGAAACGCGCCAGGGCCGGCAACAGCCACAGCGCACCGAACATGTTCCACAGCAACATGAAGGTCAGCATCAGACCCATGTCGGCCTGGAACTTGATGGCCGAGAAAATCCAGGTGCACACGCCGATCGCCAGACACAGGCCGGTGAATAGCACGGCTTTACCGGTGGACTTGAGGGTCTGGTAATAGGCTTCTTGCAACGGCAAACCGGCACGCAGGAAGCTCTCCAGGCGGCTGTAGATGTAGATGCCGTAGTCCACGCCAATCCCCACGCCGAGGGCCACCACCGGCAAGGTCGCGACCTTGACGCCGATGCCCATGAATGCCATCAGCGCGTTGCCCAGCACCGAGGTCAGCACCAGCGGCAGCACGATGCACAGCGTCGCGGCCCAGGAGCGGAAGGTGATCATGCACATGGTCGCCACGCACAGGTACACCAGGATCAGGATGGTCAGTTCCGACTCCTTGATCACTTCGTTGGTGGCCGCTTCGATCCCGGCGTTACCGGCGGCGAGGATGAATTCCAGGCCGTCCTTGTTGTTTTCCCTGGCAAAGTCCTGCACGGCATGCACCGCACGGTCGAGGGTCTCGGCCTTGTGGTCGTTGAGGAACACCAGCACCGGCGCCAGGGAACAGTTGTTGTTGTACAGGCCATCGGCACGGGCGATGGAGTTGTTCAGCACATCCGGGTTGCGCGACAGGGTTTCCCATTTCAGGTTGCCCTCGTTCATGCCCTTGATCATCTGCTTGGACACGGTCACCAGCGAAATCGCCGACTGCACGCCCTCGGTGTTCTGCATCTTCCACATCAGTTGGTCGATGGGCGCCATGGCTTCATAGCGCGAGCAACCTTCGGCCTTCGTCTTGACCATCACCACCAGCACGTCGGAACTGGTGGAGTAATTGCTGATGATGAAGTTGTTGTCCTTGTTGTAGCGCGAGTCCGGGCGCAACTCCGGCGCCCCCTGGTCAAGGTCGCCGATCTTCAGGTTCTGGCTGTACCAGAGGCCGCCGCCAAAGGCGACAAGCGCCAGGGCGATGGAGATCGGCGCGACTTTCGGGTTGGCAAAATTCGACAGCAGGCGCCAGAACGAATGTTCGCGATTCGCGTCTTTCTTGCTCTTGGCGATGGCGCGCTTGCTGATACCGACATAGGAGATCGCTACCGGCAACAGGATCAGGTTGGTAAACACGATCACCGCCACGCCGATGGACGCGCCGATCGCCAGTTCACGGATTACACCGATGTCGATGATCAACAGCGTGATGAAGCCCACGGCGTCGGCCAGGATTGCGATCATCCCCGGCAGGAACAGTTGCCGAAAGGTGCGCCGGGCGGCGGTCAGCGCGTTGTCCGCCTCGCTGGACTGCAGCGCGATGCCGTTGATCTTCTGCACGCCGTGAGAGATCCCGATGGCGAAGATCAGGAACGGCACCAGCATCGAATAGGGATCAAGGCCGAAACCGAAGAAGTGCATCAACCCCAGCTGCCAGATCACCGCCACCAGCGTGGTGCTCAACACGGCGACTGTGCTGCGCAGGCAGTTGGTGAACCACAGCAGCAGGATCAGGGTGATAACGAACGCGATGCCGAAGAACATCACCACCATGACCAGGCCGTCGATCAGGTCACCGACCTTCTTGGCGAAGCCGACGATGTGGATCTTGACGTTGGGGTTCTGGGCTTCGAACTTGTCGCGGATCTTGTCTTCCAGTTCGTGGGAGAACTTGCGGTAGTCCAGGGCCAGCAACTTGCCCTGGTCCTGCGGGTCCGGGTAGGACTCCAACAGCGGGATGTCGACAATGCTCGACTTGAAATCGTTGGCCACCAGTCGCCCGACCTGGCCAGACTTGAGCACGTTGTTGCGCAGTTGATCGAGACTTTCCGGCGAGCCGTTGTAGCTCTGCGGGATCACTTCACCGCCGGCAAACCCCTCTTCGGTCACTTCGGTCCAGCGTACGCTGGGGCTCCACAGCGACTTGAGCCCCGAACGATCGACGCCGGAGATGTAGAACACCTCGTCGTTGATCTGCCGCAGAGTCTCCATGTACTCCCTGGTAAAAATATCACCGTCCCTGGCCTCCACCGAGATGCGCACCGTATTGCCCAGGTTGGCCAGGTCGTTGCGGTGTTCCATCATCTTTTCGATGAAGGGGTGCTTGAGGGGGATCATCTTTTCAAAGCTGGTGGACGGGCGTATCAACGTTGCCTGCCAGAACAGGAAAATACTCACCAGCAGGCAGATCACGATCACTGCCGGGCGGTTGTTGAAGATCAGGCGCTCAAGAAAGGTCGCTTTATCGTTGTGATGACTGCTCATGGTTCCCCGCCTTCTTCTTATTTTGGCTCTTTATTTCAGGAGCAGTTCGGCGCCAGTCGGCGTGGCAACCCGCACCCCACCCTGCCCGGCCAGAATCAAGTTGCCGTTGCCGGCCGCCGTGACGGACGACAGCGAAATCCGGTCCGGACGGTTGAACACGCTGAAGGTCAGCCCATCGTCATGGCTGACCACCACACTGCCGCCGTTGCCCACCACGACGATGGCACCGTCATCCAGCAACGCCGCGCCCGACAAACCAAACTCCAGCGCTCCCCGCGCCGCGTTCAATTCGACCTGTTCCCAGGTACTGCCGAAATCCGTGGAGCGGTACAGGTTGCCGCGCAAGCCGTAGGCCAACAGCGTTTGCGCTTGGGCGGTGCCGATCACGCCAAACAACGAACCCTCGTAGGGGCCTTCGAGTTTTTCCCAGGTCTGGCCGTCGTCACTGGAGCGGAACATGCTGCCCTGCTCGCCGACGATGAACAGGCCGGCATCCTTGATGTGGGCAATGGCGTTGAGGTGATACTGGTCTTCGTTGTCGAGGCGGTCGCTGACGTCATTCCAGGTCTTGCCACCGTCGGTGGTTTCAATCAGCGCACCGTAGGCGCCCACGGCCAGGCCGTGGTTCGCGTCGTTGAACCACACATCGAGTAGAGGCGCTTCGCGCTTGAGGTCCTGATACTGCTGGCTCCAGGTCGCGCCGCCGTCGGTGCTGGCGAGGATCTGTGCATCGTGGCCGACCGCCCAGCCTTGCTTGTCATCGACAAAAAACACCGCCGTGAGCAATTGCCGGGTGGGGACTTTGGCTTGGGTCCAGGTGCTGCCCTGGTCGTCCGAATAGAGGATGTGCCCGCGATCACCGACCGCCACCAGGCGCTTGCCTGCGTGGACCACGTCGATCATCAGGCCCTTGGCGGCCTTGGGGGATTCAATCGCAAAAGTGGTATCGCCGGCGGCCTGGACGGAGGTCGACAACGCGGCTGACGCTACCCCCAGTCCAAACAGCGAGAGCGCTGCGGCCAGCATCGCAACCCTGCGTGCGGCGCGTGGGCGGCAGACAACCCAACCCATGACAGGCTCACTCATAGACCCTTCTCCCATTTATTATTGTTATCGCTCGCCTTCCGGGGCCTTGGAACCTGCAATCTAGAGCGCCTGGAGGAAGCAGGGGCCATCCTATCGGGCTTTCGAATCGTCTGACAATCGGCGCTACGTTATCTTTTGTTAACTGAAGGCATTTGGCCCCATGGTGAATGTAGCTGCATTCGCCGGGGTGATTGCCAGCGCACAAATGAATTTTTATTCCATCTATTGAATTTAAGGAATTTTTATTCCATTAATAGCCTTCCTGAAAACAATAATCCAAAGGACCACGGCGATGCGTGAACTCGGAATCGGCTTGATCGGCACAGGCTTCATGGGCCGCGCCCATGCATTGGCATTCAATAACGCCCGTGCGGTATTCGAACTGCCGGTACACCTCAAGCTGGCCGCCCTGGCCGATGCCGACAGCGAACGCGCCCGGCGCTGTGCCACCGCCTGGGGGTTTACCCAGGCCCATGGCGATTGGCAGGCGCTGATCAATGATCCGAGCGTCGATGTGGTGGCTATCACCACGCCCAACCATTTGCACTATCCCATGGCCATGGCCGCGATAGCCGCGGGCAAGGCGGTGTACTGCGAAAAACCCCTGGCCGTGAGCCTGGAACAGGCCGACGCCATGCGCCGCGCCGCCAGTGCCGCCGGGGTGGTGACGCGGGTCGGCTACAACTACCAGCACAACCCGATGATCACACTGGCGCGGCAGATGATAGCCAGCGGCGAGCTCGGCGAAATCATCAGCTTCCAGGGCGAGTTCAGCGAGGACTTCATGGCCGACCCGGCCTCCCCGTGGTCATGGCGGTGCGAAGTCGAACATGCCGGTGGCGCCCTGGCGGACCTGGGCAGTCATTTGTTGTCGATGGCCCGTTATCTGGTGGGGGATGTGCTGAGCGTGTGCGCCGACACCCAGACCGTCCATGGCCAGCGCCCTGCCGTCAAAGGCAGCGCCGAGCTGAGATCCATCGCCGTGGATGACCAGGTGCATGCCCTGCTGCGTTTCGCCAATGGCGCACGTGGCACCGTCAGCAGCAGTTGGCTCAAGCACGGCTACAAGAACCACCTGAGTTTCGAGATCAGCGGGACGCAAGGCACCCTGGCGTTCGATCAGGAACGCTTGAATGAATTGCAGGTGTGCCGCGTGGGTCAGGAGGGGTTCCAGCGTTTGCTCGCCGGCCCTGCCCTGCCGGGTTATGCGGCGTTCAGCCCGGCGGCGGGGCATCAACTGGGGTACAACGAACTGAAGACGCTGGAGGTGCAGGAGTTGATTCTGGCGCTGGCAGGCCAAGGTGCGGATGGCACGGACTTTGAAGCAGCGTGGGAGGTTGAGCGACTGGCAACGGCGATTCGCGTGGCGGCCAAAGAAGAGCGCTGGGTAACCGTGAACGCCGTCTGAAACACAGCACAGGTCGATTGTGGGAGGGTGCTTGCCCCCTCCCACATTCGGATCATAGACAATTCGAGGTCAGCGCAAGGCCCGGCGCAGTACTTTGCCGACGGTGGTCTTGGGCAGTTCAGTGCTACGGAACTCCACGAACTTGGGCACCTTGTACCCTGTCAGGTACTCCCGGCAATGCGCCAGAATCTGCTCCTGCGTGAGGTTCGGGTCCTTGCGCACCACGATGATTTTCACCCTCTCCCCCGTCACGCCATCTTCCACCCCAATCGCCGCCACTTCGCCCACGCCTGGATGCAGCGCCACCACATCCTCGATTTCATTGGGGTACACGTTGAAGCCCGAGACCAGGATCATGTCCTTCTTGCGGTCCACCAGGCGGATATAGCCGCGCTCGTCCATTACGCCGATATCGCCGGTCGACAGCCAGCCGTCGGCGTCCAGCACCTCGGCGGTCGCCTCAGGGCGTTTCCAGTAGCCCTGCATCACCTGCGGCCCGCGCACTTGCAGTTCGCCCTGCTCGCCGATGTCGGCCAGTTCGCCGTCTTCGCGCATGAAGCGCACCCAGGTCGACGGCAAGGGCACGCCGATGCTGCCGGTGAACTCCATCTCACGCATGCGCGCAATGTTGATCGGGCTGATGCTCACCACCGGCGAACACTCGGTCAGGCCGTAGCCTTCGATGATCGGCAGCCCGGTGACTTCTTTCCAGCGCTTGGCCACCGCCGTGTGGGTGGCCATGCCGCCGGCGATCACCATGCGCAGGTCGGAAAAGTCCCGCGCACAGAACTCCTTGTTCTCCAGCAAGCCGTTGAACAATGTGTTGACCCCGGCAATGCCGTTGAAACGCTCCTTGCGCAGGATCATCTGCACCCGTTTCACGTCCCGTGGGTTGGCGATCAGGATGTTGCGCCCGCCCAGGCACATGAACATCAGGCAATTCACCGTCAGGGAAAAGATGTGGTACAGCGGCAGCAAGGTGACGTTGGTTTCCTGCTTGTCCTGGTCCAGTTGGTCCCCCACCCACGCCTTGGCCTGCAGCAGGTTGGCGATGATATTGCGGTGGCTGAGCATCACGCCCTTGGCGTCGCCGGTGGTGCCGCCGGTGTATTGCAGAAACGCCAGGTCGTCCAGATGCATCCCCACTGGAAAATGGTTGAGTGCCCGCCCCTGTTTCAGCACTTGGTTGAAGCGCACCGAACCGCGCAGGTTGAACGCCGGCACCTGTTTTTGCACACGGCGCAGGATGAAATTCATCGCTGCGCCCTTGAAGGTGCCGAGCAGGTCACCGATGGCCGCGATCACCACGCGCTTGACGCTGCTGCCGGTGATGACTTTTTCCAGGGTGTGGGCGAAGTTCTCGAAAATCACCACGGTTTCTGCGCCGCTGTCCTTGAGCAGATGCTTGAGCTCATGGGCGGTGTACAGCGGGTTGACATTGACCACTACCGCACCGGCCAGGATCGTGCCCAACAGGCAGATCGGGTACTGCAAGCAGTTGGGCATCATCAGCGCCACGCGGTCGCCCTGTTTGACCCCCTGCCCCTGCAGCCAGGCCGCAAAAGCGTAGCCTTGCACCTGCCAGTCGGCATAGGTCATTTCGGTGCCGATGCTGACGTACGCGACCCGCTCGCGAAACTTATCCAGGTGCTCCAGGAACACCTCGCGCAACGACGGATAGTCCTCGATACCGGCATCGATATCCGCCGGGACGCCAGGCAGGTAAGCGTTCAACCAGACCCGTTCGGTGTGTTCCAGGCTTACAGCGTTCATGGCAGTCTCCTTGTTGTTGTTTTTGATAGAGCTACTTTTCGACGATGGCGGTAATGCCCAGCCCGCCCGCCGCGCAGATGGAAATCAGGCCGCGCCCACCCCCGTTCTCGTGAATGAGCTTGGCCAGCGCCGCCAGTTGGCGGCCACCGGTGGCCGCAAACGGGTGGCCGCAACCGAGTGAGCCACCGTTGACGTTCATTTTTGCGCGGTCAATAGCCCCCAGCGGTGCCTCCAGGCCTAGGCGCTCGCGGCAATAATCGGCGTCTTCCCAGGCCTTGAGCGTGCACAGCACCTGAGCGGCAAAGGCTTCGTGGATCTCGAAGAAATCAAAGTCGTTGAAGCTCAAACCTTCACGCTGGAGCATGCGCGGCACTGCGTAGGCCGGGGCCATCAACAGGCCTTCGGTGCCGTCGACGAAGTTCACCGCGGCGGTTTCGCCGGTACGCAGGTAGGCCAGCACCGGCCAGCCGTGTTCGGCGGCCCACGCCTCGCTGGCCAATAACACCACCGAAGCGCCATCGGTCAGCGGCGTGGAATTGCCCGCCGTGAGCGTGCCGTCCTGGCGGTCGTAGGCCGGGGCCAGGCCGGCGAGTTTCTCCAGGCTGGCGTCGGCGCGCAGGTTGTTGTCCTTTGCCAGCCCGCGATGGGGGCTGATCAGATCGTCGAAGAAGCCGCGCTTGTAGGCCGCTTCCAGGCGCTGATGGCTGGTGAGGGTCAACTCATCCTGGGCCAGTCGCTTGATCTGCCAGCGCTTGGCCATTGCTTCGCAGTGCTCGCCCATGGACAAGCCAGTGCGTGGCTCGCCATTGCGCGGCAGCAATGGTTTGAAGAACATCGACGGCCGAACCTTGAGCAACGTCTTGAACTTGGCGCCCATGCCCTTGGCGCGGTTGGCAGCGAGCAAGGTGTGGCGCAGGGATTCGTTGATGCCGATCGGTGCGTCGGAGGTGGTATCGGAACCGCCAGCAACGCCCACCTCGATCTGGCCCAGGGCGATTTTGTTCGCCACCAGCAAGGCCGCTTCCAGGCCGGTGCCGCAGGCTTGCTGCACGTCGTAGGCCGGCGTGTCCGGGGACAAGGTGGTAGAGAGCAACGACTCACGTGCCAGGTTGAAATCCCGCGAGTGCTTGATCACCGCCCCGGCCGCAAACTCACCGAGGCGCTGGCCGTGCAGGTTGTAACGGTCGACCAGGCCCTGCAAGGCGGCCACCATCAGGTCCTGGTTGCTGTCGTGGGCGTACACCGTGTTGGAGCGGGCAAACGGGATGCGGTTGCCGCCGATAATCGCCACGCGGCGAGCCGGCGGCGGGTTGAAGCTGTAGTCACTCATCGAACGCTCTCATTCCAAATGAATAGGCCACGCATATGGGGCTTGTCGCCAGCGAAGTTGCGCACTTCGAATTCACGGCGCGGGCCGGTCACGGGGCGATTCCACAGCGCTACCTGGCCGGGCAGGAAGACCGGCAGCTTGAAGTCGCAATGGGCCTCGGCCTGGTCCAGCCCGCCGGGCGGTTGCTGGGCGGCGAGCGCCCGGCCCAGGGTCCACATGCCATGGGCGATGGCGCGGCGGAAACCGAAGAGTTTCGCGCCGATCAGCGAGGTGTGAATCGGGTTGAAATCCCCCGACACTTTGGCAAAACGCCGGCCCAGGTCGGCGGGCAACACCCAGCGTTGGGTGCGCAACAGACCCTCCTCCTGCAACGGCAACACGTCGTCCCACGGCTGGCCGACCGGGTCCTTGACGTCCCGGCGCAGGTACAGGCTGTCGCTCTCCCAGACCAGGGTGTCGGCGCCGTAGGCACGGGTGGCGATGCTCAGCGCCTGGCCTTTGGGATGGGCGACCCAGCGCTCGGCGTACACCTCCAGGCGCAACGCCTGGCCCGGGTGCAGGCGCTGGTGCTGGCGAATGCGATTGGCCAGGTGCACCATGCCACTGGCCGGGTACGGGAAGCTTGGGCGCGTGAGCAGCATCAGGTGCAGCGGGAACGCCAGCACATGGGGATAGGACAACGGCACACCCTGCTCGCGGCGAAAACCGCAGGCGCGGCCATAGGCCTCAATGCCGGCGCCGGACAACTCGGCCGCCGCGCGCACCAGGCGCTCCCTGGGCAGCACCGGTGCGCCGCCGAGTTTGGGTTTGCGCAAGGCGCGCACGCCATCCAGCAGCAAGCGGGTGCGCGATGGCGGCGGGTCGATAATCTGCGTCACATAGTCCATGGCTCAGGCCCCCAGCAGGCTTTGCCCGCACACGCGTACAACCTGGCCATTGACCCCGCCGGAAGCCGGGTGTGCCAGCCAGGCGATGGTCTCGGCCACATCAATCGGCTGACCGCCCTGGGACATCGAGTTCATGCGCCGCCCCGCTTCACGGATCATCAGCGGGATTTTTGCGGTCATCTGGGTCTCGATGAACCCGGGCGCCACCGCATTCACCGTGACCTGCTGCGCCGCTGCATGGGGTGCCAGGCCTTGCACCAGGCCAATCACACCGGCCTTGGAGGTGGCGTAATTGCTCTGACCGAGGTTGCCGGCGATGCCGGAGATCGACGACACGCACACGATGCGCCCGCCGGGATTGAGCCCCTGGTTGTCCAGCAACGCCTGGCTCAGTTGCAACGGTGCGTCGAGGTTGACGGCCAATACGCTGCGCCACGCCGCCTCGGGCATTTTGGCGATGGTTTTATCACGGGTGATCCCGGCGTTGTGCACCACCACATCAAACCCGCCGTATTGGCTGGTGTGGGCCTGCAACAAGCCGGCAGCGTCCGGGGCAGTGATGTCCAGCGGCAACGCGGAACCGCCAACGCTGGTGGCGGCTTGCTGCAATGCGTCTTGCGCCTGGGGCACGTCCACGCACACCACATGCGCGCCCTCCCGGGCTAACACCTGGGCAATCGCCAGGCCGATGCCACGGGAAGCGCCGGTGACCAGGGCGCGGCGGCCGGCGAAGGGTTTGTCCCAGTTGACCGTGACCTGGCCATCTACCGGTTGTTCCAAGCGCACCACTTGCCCGGACACATAGGCCGAGCGGCGCGACAGGAAGAAACGCAGGCTGCTGTCCAGCGCGCCTGCGACACCAGGCGCCACGTAGATCAACTGCACGGTGATCGCCCGGCGCAGCTCCTTGGCCAGCGAACGCACCAGTCCCTCGAGGGCGCGTTGGGCGATGGCCTGGGGCAAGTCCTGGCAATGTTCCGGCGCAGTGCCGAGCACCACCACACGGCCATGGTGGCCGATGCGTTTGGCGTTGGCGTGGAAGAATTCATACAGCTCGTCCAGCTGCTGCAGACTGGCCACGGCGCTGGCGTCAAACACTGCGCCCTGCACCTTGACCGTGGACGGTGCCTTGGGCGTGGCCGGGGTGGCCGTGACCGTGTCGGTGCCCGCGAACACACGCTGCACTTCAGTGGTCAGGCGCCCTGCCCCAGCGACGATCACCGGGTTGACCAGCCCGTGCTGGCCGCTGCGATGGCGTTGCAGCGGCAACGGTTGCGGTAAACCCATGGCCTGGGCCAGGCGACGGCCCCAGGGGGAATTGACGAACGAGAGGTAGCTGTCACTCATAGATAGATTCACTCACCACACATACATGCCGTGTAAACCCGGTCTGTGTGGGAGGGGATTGCCCCTCCCACATTGATTGGTTTTTTTCCTAATTGACCGAGGCGTTTTCACTTTGGCTGGCGCGACGTTTCGTCGTCGGCTCCAGCGCTTGCTTGCGCTGTTGCAACGCCTCCAGCAAGCCGAAGTCCTGCGGGAAGTCGTCCACCTGAATGCCGTGGTCGGCGTATTCCACATAACGCCCGAGCAAGGTGTCTTCATCGTCGCTGATCAGGTCCAGTGCCCGCGCCTTGACGCGCCAGGTCGTGAACGCCGTGGCGGAGATCGGCATCGGCTCGATCAGGCCCTGCTTGACGGCGGATTTGAGCCGGGCCTCGATCAGCTCCACTTGCGGCAACAGGCGAAAGCCCAATTCGCCATAGGCCAGCTTGTCGATTTCCGGACGCGGAATGTAGGAATTGGCCAGCAGGCGATCGCGGGTTTCCCCCGGCGTCTGCACCACATCGGCCACCTGGGCCAGCAGGCGGTCCGACGGTTTGCGCAGCGGGATGCCGAAGGGAAACGTCAAGGCCTTCAGCACGGAGGCGGCGGCTTTCGACGGGTAATTGTCGAGCACTTCGGCCAGTGCTTCATGGGCGCGCAGCAAGGCGTCCTGGGCCGCCCAGTGCACCAGCGGCAAATCCGCCTGGGGCCGGCCGTCATCCTCGAAGCGCTTGAGCACGCAGGACAGGATGTACAGCTGCGACAGAATATCCCCCAGGCGCCCGGTGATACTTTCCTTGCGCTTGAGGGCTCCGCCCAGCACGCCCATGGAAATGTCCGAGACCAATGCCAGCACCACCGACAGGCGATTGGCCTGGCGGTAGTAGGACGCCAGCGCGGGGTCGGTCTTGGCGGGAGCAGAAATCAGCCGGCCGCCTGTAAGGGAATGCACCACCGCACGCACGGTGTTGGCCAGCACAAAACTCACATGGCCGAACATGGCACTGTCGAATGCTTCCAGCGCCTTGCGCCGATCAGGGTTGCGCGCCGCTTCCATCTCGCGGAACACATAGGGATGGCAACGGATCAGGCCCTGGCCAAAGATGATCAGGCAGCGCGTCATGATGTTCGCGCCTTCCACCGTAATGGCGATGGGGCTTTGCTGATAGGCGCGGGCCAGGAAGTTATTCGGGCCCATGCAGATGCCTTTGCCGGCGACGATGTCCATGCCGTCATTGACGATGATCCGCGCCCGTTCGGTAACGTGGTACTTGGCAATGGCCGAGATCACCGAAGGTTTTTCACCGGCATCCAGGGATGCTACCGACACCTTACGCACCGCATCACAGGCATACAGGTGCCCGGCCATGCGCGCCAAGGGCGCCTGTACCCCCTCGAACTTGCCGATGGGCAGGCCGAACTGTTTACGCATCGCCGCATACGCGGTCGTGCCGCGCACCGCGACCTTGCCCAGGCCGACGTTGGCCGATGGCAGGGAAATCGCGCGCCCGGCGGCCAGGCATTCCATCAGCATGCGCCAGCCGTTGCCGACTTGTTCGCGCCCGCCGATCACCCATTCCAGCGGAATGAACACATCCTTGCCGGTGGTAGGACCGTTCTGGAACACGGCGTTGAGTGGCCAATGGCGGCGACCGCTGTTGACGCCTGGGTGAGACGTAGGAATCAACGCGCAGGTGATGCCCAGCGAACCCGGCGCCCCCAGCAGCCCGTCCGGGTCTTCTGCGCGAAACGCCAGGCCGAGTACCGTGGCGATCGGACCAAGGGTGATATAGCGCTTGTCCCAGGTCACCCGGAAGCCCAGCACTTCCTCGCCTTCATGCATCCCTTTGCAGACGATGCCCAGATCGGGAATCGCCCCGGCATCGGAGCCGGCATACGGGCTGGTCAGGGCAAAGCACGGGATGTCTTCCCCCCGTGCCAGACGCGGCAGGTAGTAATTGCGCTGGGCGTCGGTGCCGTAGTGCAGCAGCAGTTCGGCCGGGCCGAGGGAATTGGGCACCATCACCGAAATCGCCGCCGCCGAGCAGCGCGTCGACAGCTTCATCACCACCTGCGAGTGCGCATAGTGGGAAAAGCCTTTGCCGCCGTACTGCTTGGGAATGATCATGCCGAGGAACCCGGCGTCCTTGGTGTATTGCCAGCCCTCGGGGGACATGTCCTGCCAGACCTGGGTGGTTTCCCAATCGTTGGCGATGTCGCACAGGGTTTCCACTTCGTTGTCGAGGAAGGCCTGCTCTTCGGCGCTCAAGCTGGCGGGCGCGGCTTGCAACAGGCGCTGCCAGTCAGGCTTGCCGCTGAACAGCTCGGCGTCCCACCACACGGTGCCAGACTCGATGGCCGCGCGCTCGGTGTCGGACATGGCGGGCATGATTGTACGAAACAGCGCCAGAGCCTTGCTGGTGAGCAAGGTGCGGCGCAGGGGTTTGATGGTCATCAGCACTGCAGGCAGAAGCACCAGGAGCGCCGCGACGGTCATGCCGAAACCGGCGACCACGTTGAACAGATAACCGACTGCCAGCCAGATCAGGCCAGCGCCCAGCCAGTGAATGGCAGCGGCTTGTCGATACGCCAGGGCAATCGCAGCTGCGACACCCACCAATAACCAGATAACCATGGGGATACCTCTACTCGATCAGGGCGTGGCAAACACTATGCAGCTCGAAATGAGCGGCGGCGTAAAGCCACACTACAAACTCGGAAAAGCAAATTCAAATTTTATTTTGAAATTTTTATTTAATTAATTGGCGAAAAAATAGCGGCTGAACCCGTCAGCCTGCTCAAGTGATAGTGAAGAGCTCATCACTCCTGAATAGGAGGACGCTCACAGATAAGGGCAGCAAGATGCGCTTGATGCCCTTCTCCATCATCCTCTTAACGTCAGAACGCGTAGGTTGCCGAGAGACTGACCACATCGCCCGACGATTCTGCTTTACCGTCGAGGCTGGCGCCCCCCAGGCGATCGACGTTCTTGGTCTTCAGCTTGACCTCCTGTACGAACTGGTGGGAGTAGGCCACGTCAAAACTCAAGCCCTTGATCGCTTTCACATCGTACCCGGCTCCGAGTGAGAGGAAGGTGCGGTCGCCGTCCGGAATCCGTGGATCACGGGTCGAATTACGCGTTGGCGTCTGGTCAATAGCGACACCGGCACGCAGGGTCAACTCATCGGTAGCGCGGAAGTCGCCACCGACCGAATACATCCACGTATCTTTGTAGTTGTAAGGAATAGAGACGATATTGATATCGCCAGACTTCAGCGTGAGATCCTTGAACGATGACCATTGCGTCCACACCACACTCGCGCCCAAGGTGAAGCGGTCGTTGAATTGGTGCACCCAGTCAAAGCCAGCCGTGGCCGGAATATCGAGCTGGGTGCTGGCATGGGCACCATCGGGGAACAGTTTTAGGCCTGGGTAAGCCACTTCAACCAATGTTCCGTTGCCACCTATCGGGCTGGGTTGGGTCATCAAGGCATTGTTATACGCGTCCGCCCGAATATTGTACTTGCCCGTCATCTTGTTCTTGATCTTGGCATGATAGTTAAGGCCCAAGGTGTCTTGATCAGTCGGTTTCCAGGTCACACCGGTAAACCAGCCTGTCGAAATATTGTCGACCTTGACCCGCATCAGCGCGCCCCCCACGCCTGAGGGAAATTGGACACCACTCAGCTCAGGGCTGTTGGAAAGGGAAGCCGCGGAAAACAAATCGATGTTCTGGCTCACAAAACCTTTGCTGTGCTGAACAATCAAACCGCCACCAATGGAAAACTGATCATTGACCTTGAATGAAAGAGAGCCTGTCAACCCAACGGTTTCGATCTTTGTATCTACGGCAAAATCACGGAATTTGGAGTCCTCATTCCATGTCGAACGCATGCCTTGGGGCACCACCTGGCTCAAACCGAAAGCGAAGCGGTCGCCAAGTGGCATTACCATGAACCCTGTCGGCAACCACGCCGTAAACCCGCCTTGTCCCCCATCGTTGTTGTTCACCGCAGCCGCCGATATATCGGGAAAACCGTTGTCCCCAATTGGGATATTGGCAATAGGGTCGCCTTTGTAATCATTGGCGCTCCCCTTGTATTTGATCTTGATGCGCGCGTAATCGACCGTAAACTGCGCAACGTTATGTTCTACGAAAGCCATGGCTGCCGGGTTGTTGTACGCAGAACTCGGATCGTTCTTGAACAACGAACCGCCAGCAAAGGCCCGACCCCAACCAGGTGCCCCATAAGTAGGCGTAGAGAAACCGCCGGCGTGTACAGGCGCGGCAGCCATCACCCCTCCCATTAATGCCAAGCCCAGCAGAACCTGTACCTGTTGTTTTTTATTATTCATACGGCACTCCTTATTGTTATCTCACTGAGTCGGCCCCAGCCGACTCGTGTTGCTACTTGGTTTTCCTGATTTGCTGTGCATCCCGCTCAGGGAAGCACGGTAATACCTGGGGCCACGGCGCCTAGGCTGACAATGGTGCAGCCACCTGTAAGTGGCTGGTTGCTCGCGCCCACACTCAAGCCGCCAGGTGTATTAGCCAGCGAGACAGAGACGGTGGATGGAGCACAATGAGTCGCAGGCCACGCGGGAGAGGTCGTCGCGTAGGTCAAGGCCATGCCGGTGATTTGACCAGTGGCGATGCTGGTAGGCGTCAACCGCCAGGGTAAATCAGTGGGCTGATACAGGGCACAGATCGCCCCTCCGGAAAGTGACACGGTGTTGATTTTCAGCCCTGCACCCTCTGGCTCCACCACGCCTGTAAATGCGAAGCTGCAGTTGACCGCAGCTCCAAATGTCGACGCGGATTTAATGGTTATAGTCCCGCCCGAACTGGTCGTTAAAATCGCGCCGGGTGGACTGAAAGACGCCGCATTGGCAACCGCTCCCAGGCCAAGACACAACACTATCGAGCCTGCCTTTACGAGTGCTATCAAACTCTTCATTACCTTTTCTTCCCTGTGTGACGGTTGATATGAGCGTGAACTGTTATTCAAGGAATAAAAATAGCGTTGGACACTTCGACACTCATCTATACCACCGTACCGCCGCCAGCCGGCATTTGATGGGTTGCTGAAACATCAAGACCATCGGGGCCATTGCCAATACTCACGTTAATAGGCGGCCATCGGCACTGCCACAGAACTAAATCAAGCAAACAAACACGTGCGATCACAGTCGTCTTTTGCACTTGACGTATTCCTCTCTGAACTAATGACAGCGTTCACTCGGTATAAATGGACACTCCACGTTCAAGGGAACACCTGGCGCCCCTCAACAAGCGCCTCAACAGAGACGCTTGTCTTCTTAAGGGGTGATCAGCCCTTTGTTCTCAAACAACCATCAAGGAACAATGGTCAACGTCGGCGATGGGGTGACGCTCAGGCTCACCACGGTGCAACTGCCACTCAGGGTCTGGTTGGCAGCGGTCAGCACACCACCGCTGTAGCCCACGGTTATAGTCGAAGGGCCGCAATTGGAGGCTGGGTACAGAATCGAGCTGGCGATGGTATAGCCGACGTTTGTCACCGAACCGGCGGCAGGGCCCGTGGCAGTCAGGGTCCAAGGCAAACCGGTGATCTTCGGCAGCGCGCACAGGCCGCCACCGGTGACCGCGACGCCAGTGATCTTGGCCACGCCTGTCGCATCGACATTCCCGGTAAACGTGGCACCACAGTTAACGGTGGCCTGGAAGGACGAAGGCGACTTCACCGAGATGGTGCCTGGCGCGGTGAAGCTCGTGTTTACAGGACTGATGCTGTACGCGTTCGCCATCGAAGCAGCACCCATGCAAACAGCCAAAGCAGACAACGATACGAGGGTTTTCAAGCTTTTCATTGTTTTTCCTCACATGTTATGGCGAAGTCATTTCGCCGGGGGTAATGGCCATGAACGAGAGGTCACGGTGAATCTGCAGAACTTCCCTTTCCAGCCAAATTTCAATTCAATTACCGCTGTAACATCCGACGGTTATTCAACAACTTTGAAGTTCGGCGGCATCTTGATCGACACCGTCTTGATCTTGCAGTCTTCGCCAATGGGTACATTGGCGGCTTCCAACTTGCCGGTGGCGTTATCCCAAGTGCCATCAGCCGTCGAAGGTCCGCACTTTCCGCCCAGACCGAATGCATGCACGTCCACGCTGATCTTCGACATGGAACCACTCTTGGTGTCTTTGGCGACTAACACCCACGGCAAGTTGATGGCTTCCACGCGGCTGCACTTGAGGCCGCCGTCGAATTCCACTTTGTCGACATTCACCGAAGAACCATCGGCCGCGACCTTGCCGGCCACCTTGATGGTGCAGTCGGCGCTGATCAGCGCACCCTTGGAGAAGCTGATGGGGCCTTGGGCGGTAAAGGCGCTGCCCGCCGGCTCGATGCGCGCAGCCTGGGCCTGGTGATAGGCAATCAGGCCCAGCGCGGCCAATACGATGTGAGTGGTGAACTTGGCAGGTGATTGCATGGTGTACGTCCTTCCCTTTAATTATTTTTGTTCGGGTCAAACCACTGTATTGCAACTCGTTTTGTAAACCTTGGGCAAAAGCAGCCTGCGCGGCACGCAGGCCCCGAGTACGCCAACAACCGGTTACTTGAACTTAGAACGGCTTGGCGCTGTTACTGTACTTCTCCAGGTACTTCAACCGCTGTGAGGGCTGAAGGTTGGTCAGGGTGATATCCCCGGCGTAATGATTGAGTACGCGATGATCCATGCGCCGCCGCCACAAGTACGGTACATAGGCCCAGACAATCATGCTCGCGTAGCCATAAGGGAGTTGAGGTGACTCATCAAAGTGGCGCAACGATTGATAACTACGGGTCGGGTTGGCATGGTGATCAGAGTGCCGTTGAAGTTGGAACAGAAAGATATTGGTGACAATACGGTTACTGTTCCATGAATGCCGTGGCGAGCAACGTTCATAACGACCATTGGGCAACTTCTGGCGCTTGAGGCCGTAGTGCTCCACATAATTCACTACTTCCAGCAGCGAGAAGCCGTAGATACCCTGGATGATCAGGAACGGAATCACCGCCGCGCCCAACCAGGCGATCATCGCGCCCCATAAGACCACGCTGTACATCCAGGCGCTGAGTACGCCGTTCTGCCAGTGCCAGGCCGGCAGACCAAGCTTGCGCAGGCGTTCGCGCTCCAGGTTCCACGCCGAGCGGGCGCTGAACCACACCGAGCGTGGCAGGAAGGCCCAGAAGCTCTCGCCCAACCGCGAGCTGGCCGGATCTTCCGGCGTCGCCACACGCACGTGATGGCCACGGTTATGCTCGGTGTAGAAGTGCCCGTAGAAGGTCGGTGCCAGGGTGACCTTGGCCAGGAACACTTCCAGCGGGTTGGGCTTGTGCCCCAATTCATGGGCCGTGTTGATCGCGATGCCAGTGGCGGCGCCGGTCGACATGGCCATGCCCAGGTAGGTGAACCAGCTCGGTTCGCCATGCAGTTGAGTACGTGCGGTGATGTAACTGGCGGCGTGGGACAGCCAGCTGGACGGCTCCAGGTTCGCGGCAGCCTGCAACAGGCCACCCTGGATGATCCAGTCGATTCCGCCCGCGGCGAGCCAGCCGGTGATCACCACCGAGGAGATGACAAACACCACGCCGGTGTAGACGATCCAGCGATAGTAGCTTTGTGATTCGAGGTGGCCGACAGCGGATTCGGGCGGGTTGCTCACGTCTTCACCGAGCAAGCCATCGATCAATGGGATCAGGCCGAAGATGACCAGTACACCGACCCACCAGAGTTGCTGGGTACCGGTGCTGATGGCCAGTGCGCCGGAGAGCAACGGAGTGGCCAGGGGCAGGATGCCCAGCCACCACAGGTGACGCTTGCCGTCGGTCCAGATGCTTGGGGCTGCCAGGGTCTGATTCATGGCAGCCTCCGTGTCATGGGGGCAGGAAACAGGTTCAGGGAGCGCTGAGTGCTCCAGGAAATCAACCATGCGATAAAAGACGTTTTTTTCATTTTTATTCGCTCTTAGGCATTTCAAAAATCATTTCAAAATAAACATTGAAATATTTTTTTAAAGAAATAGCGCGGAATCGTTAGGTCGTCAACTACTTTTTCGAAGCCTTTTTTACGTGACCGGGCAGTCTCTTTTTCAGCTGTTTGGTCAGGTCTCTAGGGCAAGCATTTCGGACGGTCCAACCCGCAACGAGGGCCACGATTATTTGTTCGCCAAGGCAAACGGCGGGTGCAGGATCGCGGCGGTTTGTGCTGGCCGCGCACGCTTGGCCAACTGCTGCACCGCTTCCGCCACCCGTTCGGTGGCGGTGATCGGCAGCATATGCCCGCGCCCCTCCACCACTTGCAGCTTCAGGCCGGGCACCTTGTCGGCCAGGGCCTGGCCGTGTTTGCGAAAGTCCAGCACCTTGTCCCGTGCGCCGTAGATCAGGCTGATGGGCAGCGTCAGCTGCGGGTAGCGCTTGACCATGTCCGGCAGGTGGTCGTTGACCAGGGCGATCTCGCTGGAGGCCGCATAGAAGTTGTCAGGACGCATGCCCAACAGGCCGCCGCCACGGGTGGCGAAGTCCTGCGGGGCACTGTCCGGTGCGAACACGCCCTTGACCACCGAGCGTCTTGTCAACAGGCCCATGGGAACCGTCAGGGTGCGCGACACCCAGCGCCTGAGCCAGGCAGGCCGCACGGCCAGTGACCAGAACACCAGTGGCAAGGTCGGTTGCGGGTGCGTCAAGGGCGCCACCAGTATCAGCCCCGACACCGCATGGGGATGGTCGAGGGCCAGCGCCAGGGAAATCGCCCCACCGAGGGAATGCCCCAGCACCAGCGGTTTATCCAGGCCCAACGTATTGATAAAAGCCGCCACCTGACGCGCCTGGGCCGGCAAGTCTGCGGCAGTGCCTTTATGGCGCGTGGAATAGCCCGACCCCGGTCGGTCGAGGCTGATCACGCGAAAGTGCTCGCGCAACTGACCGGACAAGGCATAGGTCAGGTTGCGACTGCTGCCCATCAGGCCGTGAATCATCACCAGCGGCGGCCCCTTGCCTTCCTCGTAATAATGAAAGCGCTCGCCGTTCACCTCCAGAAAGCGTCCGTTGATCGGAACGGCGGCTTCGATACGCCGCGTCATCCACGTACTGAATCCCCACAACACGGCGCTCGCGCCTACCAACACAGCCGCAGCGATAACCCATTCAACAGCCATAGCTCGGTCCTCTGCATCCCTGCTGCCGGCGACCTGACCGGAATTGATCAAGGCCTCGGCCATCGTCCACACCCTGGACCCGAACGGCGTGCCTGTCCGTCGGACAAATGGCACATGAGGAACCTGGGACTAGCGTAGGCGATATTTTCAGGTAGATTATTTAAAATCTTTTTTAAAATAAGTAATTCAATTTTTCTTTGCAATGGTGTTCTATCCAAAAGACAAAACAAGAAAGGAGCACATCCGATGCCCACGAGGGACTGCTTATGAATGCCCAGAGTGATTCAATCGACATCGCCATCATCGGTTCCGGCTTTGCCGGCCTGTGCATGGCGATCAAGCTCAAGGAAGCCGGGTTCACCGACTTCTTTATCGCCGAACAGGCCGACACCCTCGGCGGCACCTGGCGGGACAATCATTACCCGGGCTGCGCCTGTGATGTGCAGTCCCATGTGTATTCGTTTTCCTTCGCGCCCAACCCGGCCTGGACGCGGCAGTTCGCGCCGCAGGCGGAGATCCGTGCGTACCTGGAGCAATGCGCCACGCGCTTTGGATTGGCGCCCTATCTGCGCTTCGGCATGGGCCTGGAGCGGGCGGTGTTCGACGAGCACCTGCAACGCTGGCAATTGAGCTTCAGCGGTGGCCGCCAGGTCAGTGCGCGGGTGCTGGTGTCGGGCATGGGCGGCCTGTCGCGTCCGGCGTTACCGGATATTCCGGGGCTCGATCATTTCAAGGGCAAGCGCTTCCACTCCCAGCAGTGGGACCATGAATACTCCTTGAAAGGCAAACGCGTCGCGGTGATCGGCACCGGCGCCAGTGCCATTCAGTTCGTACCGCAGATCGCGCCGCAAGTGGCCCACCTGGACCTGTTCCAGCGCACGCCACCGTGGATCATGCCCAAGCCCGACCGGGCGATTACGCCTTTCGAGCGCTGGCTGTTCAAGCACCTGCCCTTCACTCAGCGCTTGGTGCGCGGTGCTTTCTACTGGGCGCTGGAAGGCCGCGTGGTGGGCTTTGCCCTGCACCCAAGACTGATGAAAATGGTGCAGAAAATCGCCCTGCGTCATCTGCACAAACAAGTAGCCCGCCCATCCCTGCGCAAGACTCTGACCCCGGACTACACCATCGGCTGCAAACGCGTGCTGATCTCCAACGACTACTACCCCGCCTTGTCGCGCAGCAATGTCGAGGTGGTCACCGATCGCGTGCTGCGCATCGAAGCCGACGGCGTGATCACCGCCGACGGCATCAAGCACCCGGCCGATTGCCTGATCTTCGGCACCGGTTTCCAGGCCAGCGATCCCCTGCCCCGCGACTGCATCATCGGGCGCGGCGGTGTGGACCTGATGGACACCTGGCAAGACGGCGCCCATGCCTACAAGGGCACCACGGTGCCTGGCTATCCCAACCTGTTCCTGATCGTCGGGCCCAACACTGGCTTGGGGCATAACTCTATGATCCTGATGATCGAAGCCCAGGTGACTTACATCATGGGTGCCCTCCAGCACATGCAGCGGCACCGCATCGCCACGGTGGACGTCAAGGCGGCCGTGGAAAGCGCCTACAACCAACAGTTGCAAGCCAAGCTCAAGCGCACCATCTGGAACACCGGCGGTTGCCAGAGCTGGTACCTCGACCCTCGCACCGGCAGGAACACCACCTTGTGGCCCGGCTCGACCTGGCGCTTCAAGCAGGTCACCCGCCAGTTTGCGCTCAAGGATTACGTGGTCGACCAGTTGCCGGTCAACCTGCCCAGCCGCCCCGTGCCGGCCCCCCACTCCACCCCGGAGGGCAGCCTGTCATGAAGTCATTCAATGGCCGCGTAGCGGCAATTACCGGCGCCGCATCCGGCATGGGCCGCGCCCTGGCATTGGCCCTGGCGCGTGAAGGTTGCCACCTGGCGCTGGCAGATAAAAACAGCCAGGGGCTGGAGCAGACCCTGGCGCTGATCAAGACCTCGACCCTGGCCCCCGTGTCGGTCACCACCCAGGTACTGGATGTGTCCGATCGCCAGGCCATGGAGGAGTGGGCCGCACGCTGCGTGGCCGATCACGGCCAGGTCAACCTGGTGTTCAACAATGCCGGGGTGGCTCTGTCGAGCACGGTTGAAGGCGTGGACTATGCCGACCTGGAATGGATCGTCGGTATCAACTTCTGGGGCGTGGTGCACGGCACCAAAGCATTTCTGCCATACCTGAAAGCCTCGGGCGAAGGCCATGTGATCAATACGTCCAGCGTATTCGGTCTGTTCGCCCAGCCCGGCATGAGCGGCTATAACGCCACCAAGTTCGCGGTGCGCGGTTTCACCGAATCCCTGCGCCAGGAACTGGACCTGCAACGCTGCGGCGTGTCGGCCACCTGCGTGCACCCCGGTGGCATCCGCACCGATATCTGCCGCAGCAGCCGTATCGACGCGAACATGACGGGCTTCCTGATCCACAGCGAACAGCAGGCCCGCGCCGATTTCGAAAAGCTGTTCATCACCGACGCCGACCAGGCCGCCAAAGTGATCCTGCACGGCGTGCGCAAAAACAAGCGCCGCGTGCTGATCGGCCGCGACGCGTATTTCCTCGACCTGCTCGCCCGTTGCCTGCCCTCGGCCTATCAAGCCCTGGTGGTGTTCGCCAGCAAGCGCATGGCGCCCAAGCCGCGCACGCCGGTATTTGAAACCAACGACGAGCCCCACCTCTGAACAGGAGCACGCACTATGTTGCCGATCCGCCGTGACATCCATTTCGCCCTGCCCGCCGAGCGCATCAAGGACTGGCATGAACAGGGCCCGTTCATCACCCATTTCTTCAATGCCCTGTCGCTGCTGTTTCCCCAGGGCGAGCTGTTTTTCATGGACAGCGTGCGCCACTATCGCCAGGACATCGACGACCCTGCGCTTAAAAAAGAGATCCAGGGGTTCATCGGCCAGGAGGCCATGCACAGCCGCGAACACGTGGCCTACAACGACTTGCTGCAAGCCGCCGGGTTGCCGGCACATACGCTGGACCGGCGCTTGAAGTTCATCCTCGACTGGCAGAAAAAACACCTGCCTGCGTCCTTCAACCTGGCGGTGACCATTGCCCTTGAACACTACACGGCGATGCTGGCCGAAATCCTGTTGAGCGACCCGTCGCGCTTCGGCAATTCGCTCAAGGGCTATCAGCAGATGTGGTATTGGCACGCCCTGGAAGAAACCGAACACAAGGCCGTGGCGTTCGATGTATGGAACCGCGTGATCAAGCCCGGCCCCAAGCGCTATCTGCTGCGCACCGGCACCATGCTGACCACCACGGTGTTCTTCTGGCTGGTGGTGTTCGACTTTCACCTGCGCCTGCTGATTGCCGACCGCAAGTCGGGTGGGCACCTCAAGGGTTTCTGGCGCATGTTGAAGTTTCTGTATGGGCCGAAGGGTGTTTTCCCACGAATGCTGGTGCCGTGGCTGCACTACTTCAAACCCGGCTTTCACCCCTGGGACCACGACAATCGGGCGCGCCTGGCCGGGATCGATGGCCTGGTCGAGGAGATCGAGCAGACCCAGCGCGGGTATTAAGCCTGCGCCAAGGCGGCGCGTTCGCGTACGAACCCTTCCAACTGATCGCCCGGCAGCGCCTTGCTGAAATACCAGCCCTGGATAATCAATTCGGTGCCGGTATTCAGGAAGGCCAACTGCTCGGCAGTCTCCACCCCTTCCACCACCACGCCCAGGTTCAGCGCCTCACAGAAGCGCAGCATGCCGGTCATCACCTGGGCGCCCTTGGGGTCATGCTGGGCCACCACGAAGCTGCGGTCGATCTTGATGAAGTCCACCGGGAACTGGTGCAGGTAACTCAGGGCCGAAAAGCCGGTGCCGAAGTCGTCGATATACACCTTGGCACCGATGGCCTGCAGCTTCTGGATAGTCTGGCGCGTGACCTGGATATCACTGACCAGGGCATCCTCAGTGATCTCGACCGATACGTGCCCATGGGCCTGGGCCAGAATCTCCACCAGGCGTTCGCCGAAGGCGGCGTCGGTCAGCGTCGCGCTGGAAATATTGATGGTCATCGGCAGGGCAAAACCGAGTTTCTGCCACTTCTGGTACTGGCGAACCGCCTGGGATGCTACCCACACATCCACATCCGGCATCAACCGCGCCTGGGCCAGCCATTGCAGGAATTCCCACGGCGAATGCACCGTGCCCTGGGCGTCGCGGGCCCGCATCAGCGCTTCACACCCGGTGCACAGGCCTGTGCGGGTCGAGACCTGCGGCTGGAATTCGAGGTAGAACTCATAGTCGCTGATCTGCTGGATGCGGCTCAGTTCCACGGCCTGGCGCGCCAGGGTCTTGTGGGAGGCAAGTACCGGGTCCAGCTCGCGCAGCCGGCCCTTTTCTTCAAGGCCACGGAAGGTCATGTCCAGGGACTTGAGGTACACCGTGCCCCCTTCACTGGCCTGGCGATGGATCGCCCGCACATACGGCGCGTACACCAGGGTGCCCAGGCCCAGCAGCGCCACTTGCAGCGCCACCGCCGCCAGGTCGCCGTGGGTACTCAGATAGGCATTGAGCAGCACCGGCGCGGTGAACGGCACGCTGACCACCGCCGGCGACACCCAGCCCATCTGCACCACCGTCAACGCCAGCATGGCATTCAACGCCGGGACGATCAGAAACGGTATGAACAAACGCGGGTTGAGGATGATCGGCAAGCCGAACAGCAGCACCTCGCTGACGTTGAACAGTGACAGCGGCAGGCTCGCCACCGCCAACAAGCGCATGGACTGGCTCCTGGAGAACAGCAGGATGGCCAGCAACAGGCACAATGCACCGCCCGAGCCACCGATAAACGCAAAGCTGCCCAACAGGCCACTGTTCAACACATATTTGACCGGCTCGCCCGCCGCCAGGGCCGTGCTGTTCAGCACCACGACCTGGTCCAGTACATCGAACAGCGGTTGCATGGCGTACACGCCGTGGATGCCGAAAAACCACAGCAGCGAATTCATCAGGGTCACGAACAGGCCGCTGCCGTAGGGCGACTCCAGCGCGTCCAGCACCTGGGGGCCTTGCAACTGCGCCACATACGGAATCTGCAGCAACAAGGACAGCACCACCACCAATGCCAGGGCGGTGATAGCGCCTGGCAGCACCATATTGATCGTGCCCCGCAGGTTGTGCCCCACCAGGTCTTCGTTGACCAGACGGGTCCAGCGGTAGCGGTGCAGCCAGGCAATTGCGGGAACGTTCAACAGCGGCGAGGCAATGGCGATAAACAGCACAAAGGTGGCCGAGGCCCTGGGGTAGTCCCGCAGGATGAATGTCGCCACCACCACATGGGCCAGGCACAGGAATGCCACGGGCAATTGGGGCAGGCGATGCTGGATCGCCAGCATGTAACCGATGGACGCGGCCACCAGCAGCGGGATCACGGAACTGATCTGGTTGTGCAGGCCGGCGAGGAACGCCACCACCTGCGCGTGGAAGCCAAGGACGCGAGCACATTCCGACAGAATCAGAAAGCCCGCCGAGACCAGCAGACAAGGCAGGATCCACAACAGCCCTTCGCGGATCGCCCGCAGCGATTCAGTGCTGGCCAACGCAGCCAGGCGTTGGGTGAAGAAAAGCTTGAACAGCGTTTGCGCCATGACCCATCCCTCTGCCCATCGCCCACTGTCCCTGCAAGGCAGGGCTGGAAGCACCGGCTAACGCTACACGTCCTGGCCCAATGAGCGAAAGCCTTTTGCCATTCATCTGGGTGAATTTCCGAATCGGATAACAGGCCAGGCCCTGTTTTTTCCAAACAGTTGAGTTTTATGATCCAGGCCAATCGCTCAATCTGCTTCAATGACGCCTATCCGCCCTCCCCCTGACCTGTGTTTGGAGTAAGCCTTTGTCACAACCCGGTGATAACCACCAGCGCGCGCTGGACAGATTCCTCGATGAACACCCCGATGTCGCCGCCGAACTGGATACCCTGAATCCGCTGGCTGCCCAGGCCAGGGGCGAAACCCTGGCCCAGTACCGCGCGGAACGCTTGCATGAAGCCTTTGAAGCGCAAGCTGAACGCCAGGGCCTGTTTGCCTGGGAGCTGACCCTCAAACTGACCGCCGATTCCTGTGAGGCCTTTGAAGCCCAGCGTCGTGAGGTACACAAGGAGGTGGCACAGATGGCGGGCCTGAGCTGGGTCGAGTACTGCCAACTGCACGACCTGCCCGGCTAACGCACTACCCCAGGAACCAGAGACGGCGCCCGCAGCCCAGCACTTCGCGCAACTCGGCGACCGACACCGTGCGTTGTTCAGGATCCATCGCCAGAGCCGAAGACACTGCAGGCCAGCAATGCCTGGGCAACTGCCTCGGCCTCGGCAGCGGCTGATGCTGCTGACGTTCGCCGGGGCGCCGTCCTTCGGCCAACTCATAGAGCACACTGGCAACCCCGTACAGATCGGCACGGGGTGAGGGAAGCCCTCCGGCCATCAGCTCCGGCGCTGCATACGCAGGGGTCCAGGCATTCAGGCGACTGCGGCTCAGGCCGGGCAATCCGGCCCTTGCCTGCGCTTCAGCATGCCCCAGGCCAAAATCGAACAGCCGTATCCCCTGCTCCCCCAGCATGATGTTCGCCGGTTTCACATCGCCATGCAGCACTCCTTGTCGGTGGGTGTAGGCCAGCGCATCCAGCAGTTGCAGGGCGATGGGTTGCAGCGCCTGCCACGCCATCCCTTGCGGACATTCCGGGAGCAGGCGGTCCAGGGTCAGGCCGGGCATCACTTCCATGGTGAAGAATGCCAGCTGGTGCGCCGTGTCGACCTCGAACGAAAAGGCCCGGACCACATGTTCATGTCGCAGGCTCCGGGTCAGGGCGAACTCGCTGTACAGCAACACGTGGGCGTCGGTGGACGCACAGAGCGTCTCACCCAACAGCTTCAGCGCCACGCGCGCGTCCGGTTCGCCAAACGCCTCATGCAGCAGATCCCGGGCACGATAGACCACCCCCATGCCCCCTGAACCGAGAATTCGCTCCAGCTGGTAGCGTCCCGCAAGCAGGTTCGGCGGACCGGCTGCGGCGTTCATGGCTGCACCACCACCGCAGTGAGGTCATCCAGCGCAGGTCCACGCAACACGTCGCTGAACAACCGCTCCACTACCTGCCCGGGCGTGCCGGCATTCATCGCACGCCCCAGTTGCCGGTGGCTGAGCCCCTGGTACAAGCCATCACTGCACAGCAAGAACACATCGCCTGGATGGGGACGCAGTTCCAGTATCTCCAGACTCAGCGGTTTTCCGGCGCCAATGGCACGAGTCAAGGCACGGGCGTCTGGATGAGCGCGGGCCAGTTCCAGGCTCACATGCTGCTTGTCCATCAGTTGCTGTTGCAGGGAGTGGTCCCTGGACAGCTGATACAAACGCTGCCCTCGCCAGAGGTAGCATCGGCTGTCCCCTGCCCAGATGCACGCCGCGCGGTCACGCTCAAGCAACAGGACAACCACCGTACTGCCCATGACGCGTGCCAGGCCATCGGCCGCCTGCAACTGGCTGTCGAGCCCCCGCAGGCAGCGTTGTACGGCCTCGACCCGCTGGTCGAAGCTGCCTTGGCCTGGCAGCGCCGCGAGGCTGCTGACCACCCGTTGACTGGCCACATTCCCAGCATGGTGCCCTCCCATTCCATCGGCGACCGCCCAGCAACCGCGTTGCGGGCAATCGAGGAACCCATCCTCGTTACGCGCACGACGCTTGCCTTGCGCCGTGCGGCCAGCACTTCGCCAAGGGTGCGCGCGGTTCACAACTGCTCCGGCAGGCGGAAGCCGCGCCATGTGGCCATCTGAAACGGGCTGGGGCTGCGTTGGCTGGTGAGCAGGTAGTTGGCACGCAGGCCGGCCAGGTCGGCCTTGAGTATCTGTGCATCCCTGCCGCTGGCCGGCTCGTTTTGCATCAGTTCGAAAAGCCGGAACAACGACCAGGCTCCCCGGTCTTTTTCAATGCCCAGCGGTCGCTCGGTACCGCGCTCCAGTACCAGGCTGCTGCGCCCATTGTCCGCATCACTCGGCCAATGGAACGCCATCGGCACGATGGGACCGTGACGGTATTCCAATTGCTGATCGCCCACCCGCAGCGTCGCACGGTTGACGGCCTGGTCCAGGCTGTAGGGCGCCAGCGTGAACAGAACGGCCCAATTCCCCTGGTCTGCGCTGAAGAACCCCTGGCGAATGACCTGCGCGCGTGTCAGCTGGTCGAGCAACGAACGTGAAACAGGCAAGCTGCGGCCCTCAAGGCCACGCAAACGATAGCGGCTCCCCTCGACACTGACGAACGGCCGCAGGTAGCTGTCATAGAAGTGCTCCATCACCCCCCGTGGTTTGAAGAACGACTGGAAATCACCCAGGGCAACATCGCTGCCGGCGTCGGCATTGAAGGGGTAGCGGTGCCGGATGGCTTTCACATAAAAGCCATACACCTCACTCTGATAACGCTGGTTCACATACCCATAGGCGTCATCAAGCAGATGGCGCCAGGTTTGCTCGGCAATCCCGTCCAACCAGCCCTTGAGCGGCTGCGGCAAGCGAGCAGCAGCGTCACGCAGGTTACCCAACAGCGGCTGCTGTCCATCCATGCGTTGCCGGGCCATCTTGAATGCCGCGTGCTCGGGCGAACTGTCACGGTTCAGTGTCGAGACTTGCAAGTGCAACTCATCCAACAGGCGCAAGGCCTGGGTCAACTCGGCCGTCGGGTTCAGCTCTTCATCCAGCAATTGGTGCAAGGGCTCGAAACGACGCAGCAATGCGCGCCGGGCAGTATCCGGCGGTGTTTGGCGCGGCAAGGCTCGGGTGAGCAAGCCGGACACCGGCGTGCCCAGCTCAGCGACCTGCTGGCTCACCGCTCCAAACCGCTCATGGGTCGGCAGCAGTCGCGTGTGTTCCCGCACTTGCCGCAACAGCAACACCAGCGCCGACTGGGCGGAAGTCAAGTTCGCGAGCTGCTGCGCATCGTGCCTCAGGTCGTCGCTTTCCAGCAGCCTGACTCGACCCAGCGCATCACTCCAGATGTCGGCGTACTCGCTGAAGTAACGCTGTTCCAGCTCCAGTATTAGCTTGCGCAAGTCCACGACGCTGAGGTCTGCGGCCTCCCCAAGCACCCAATTATCCTGGGCGATGGCATTGACCAACTGTGGCCCCTGGCTCTCGAAAAACTGCAGGTATTTACGGGTATAGAAACCCGGAATGGGGGGCTCAACCCTCGAAAACGCCGGGCTTTCCGCGAGGCGCAAGGGTTCCAGGTGCCGAGCTTGCTCGCGCAGTGTCCGGTAGACCACCTCTACCATTGGCTCGCCGCGCAGCACCAGACGGGCCTGGGCGACCAACTCATCATTCAGCGGGGCCAAAAAACCCTGTTCAACGAGCCGTGCAACGTGTTCGTGCAGGCGTTTGTGTGTCGATGCATCCTCGATGTACCCAACAGTCCGCAGCCCCGCCACTTGCTCGGCCAACCAGGCCTTATCACGTCGCTCGGGCAGGTTGAGCATCAAGTAGGCGCGAAGGCTGTCCAGCAACTGCTCGCGATCACCCAGGCTGTCACGTACCTGTTGTTCGAGCCGCAGGGTCACGTAGGGGAGCAATTGCTGATGCAGGGCTTGTTCGTAGGCGCTGTTCAATGATGGCCGACTCAACTCGCCCTGATACAAGCCGCCCCGCTCAACCCAAGGTACCTGCGCCGCCGGTGGAAACACTCCCGTGGCCGCCAGGCGACTGTCCAACAGCGCGAGCAACGCCAGGCTGGCGTCCGCTTCGGGTTGGCCTACAGGCTTGGGGTTGATCAGCTCCCGCAGTTGCACCAGCCGCTGATAGTTGAGTGCATAACTGTGCGCCCACAGCGCCCCTGCCGTACCCACAACCAATGAGGCGGCCAGCGCCATCAACCCGTGGCGTCGACGTATGCGCTGTCGCTCCGGGGTACGCAGCCCGGCAAGACCGGCCTCGGCAAAAATCACCCGATTGAACAGGCCCTGGGCAAAATGGGCACGCGCATCACCTGTCTTCGCACAGGTCAGGTAGAACCCGCGCAAGCCGTTGATTCGCTGGTAGCGATGGGCGGCAAACGTACTCTCGATAAACAGGCAGACGAACTCGCCCAGGCGAGCGAGATGCTGAGGAAAGCCTAGCATGCGGCCTCGGCGCTCAAGGTTGCGTTCCTGATGCAAGCGCGGGATCAGCTCGGCACCCACACGTTGCAACAAGGCGTCGAATGTTTCGCGCACCTCGGCGGTATCAGTGCCTGCCATGCCTGACACCAGGCGCTCACCCAGGCAGCCTTCCGCGGCATCGCCCTGCCGCGCATCAAAGAACTCGGCAAACCCGGCCAGCCGATCAAGCTGCGTCAGCACCAGATAAACCGGCACATCTACCTGCAGTGACTGCTGGATGTCCTGCAAGCGGTTACGCACATGGCGCGCGTGAAGCTCCAGGTCGTGTTCGTTGCTGCGCAACAGCGTATCGACTGACAGCGTCACCACCACGCCATCGAGCGGCCGTGCCCTGCGCCATGACTTGAGCATGTCCAGCATTGTCGACCATCCCGCTGCATCGACACTGTGGTCGGGCTGGCTCAGGTATCGACCTGCCATCTCGACCACCACCGCGTCGTCGGCAAAACACCAGTCACAGTAAGAGGTGGCGCCTGGCGGCATCGCGTGCGTCCGGTCGAGCGCCGTCGGCAACCCGGCAGCGGCCAGCAAGTCGGTCTTGCCGCTGCCCTGCTCGCCAATCAACAGGAACCAGGGCAGTTCCTGGCGCGAACGCTCACTGCGCTCGCCGTAGCGGTGTGAGGTTTTCAACGTCTGCAGCGCTTCCTTGAAGCGCCTGCGCACCTGCACCACTTCGTCATTGATCAACCCCTGCTGCTGAAGATGTTCCAGCTGCCCAGGCTGATCCAAACGCGCGGAGCGACGTGCCCCCACAACCACCATCGCCAACCCCCATGACAGCAGCATTGCGCTGATGGTCAACAAACGGGCCGTCGAACCCTGCCAGAAACGGTAGTCGTCTACCGCCAGCAACGGCCCGACAAACCACACCAGCAGCGCACCGGCCAGCACCAGCAACAGGCTCCATACCCAACTCTCGCGCAGCACCTTGCCCACGCGTCTGAAGAATGCGTTCATTCATTGCTCCCAGCGTTACAAGGGCGTCCGAGACGGCTCTGCCAGCGAAGATTGGAAAGCGTGCAACGTCGCCCTGCGCTCCTGGCCCAGCATCCAGGCGAACCCCGAATACACCACCAGCAGACACGCCAGCACGCAGGCTGCGGCCCAGGTAGCCGAGACAATGCGTATCCGTGCCTGAGAGGTCCCGCCGGCGCCGGATACAAGGGTTAACGGCGGCTGATCACCGCGCACGTGCCTGATCTGGCGATACACCGCGTCGTGCACAGTTTCGAGCTGCGCCCTTCCCCGCTCCATGACACGGTATTGGCCTTCGAACCCCAGGGACAGGCACAGGTACATCAATTCCAGCAGGGCCACATGCTTGACGGGGTCACGGGACAAACGCTCAAGCAACTGGAAAAATTTTTCACCGCCAAAAGTTTCGTTGTGGAAACGGCTGAGCAGGCTGGTCTTCGACCAGTCGCTACGGCCGCCCCACGGCGTAGTGACCACGGCTTCATCAATGACGCTGCACAGCACGTAACGCGCCGACATCACCTGACTATTATCGGCCCCCAGATACAAGGCATAGGCCTCGAACGCGGTGATGCCCGAGGAAAACTCCTCATTGAGTGCCGGCAGGCTTTCCCGGCCGGGGCTGGCCTTGAGTTGGACCACTTGCAGCAAGAGTTCCCAGGCCGCGGTCAACAGCACGTTGGGGCCACTCTTGAAGTGCCGTATGCCTTGCATCTGGGCGCAATAGATCATGCGGTCTTCCAGTTGCTCGAAGCGTGGCGGCGACGGGAAGTCCGTAACGGCTGCGTGCGCCGGTCCGAGACCCTCACGGTCAAGCAACACGGTTTTTTCGTCTTGCAGGTATTCACTGTCCATAGTCATGACGTCAGTTCCTGATAGCCCAGAAGTTGAGTTCCAGCTCGGCAAACTCGCCGCTGGCGTGGAAGGCGAAACCACCTGATTGCTCCAACTGCGCAATGTCACGGGGGCTGAGTTCGAGCATGAAATAGGTCTTGCCGGCATGGAACGGAATCTGCCGCGGCGCTACCGGCAACGGCTTGACCTTGATCCCGGCCAGGTGCAGGTTGACCAGTTCGCGGATGCGCTCCACCGGTCCGATCTTGAGATGGGCCGGCAGTCGATGACGCAGTTCCTCCGTATCGCACTGGGCAGTGGCCGCCAGGATGAAGGTGGCTGTACCGAGTAACTTGAGGTCGCTCACCGGGCATACCAGCACCCCGTACTGCCGTGGTTGCAGCGTCAACTCGACCGCCTGCTGTTCCAACACCAGCGACAGCGCCGCACGAAGGCCTTCCATCAATCCACGAAAGCTCGCGCCCTGATCGCCATGCCGGTAATGCGCCGGAACTTGCGCCCGTTTGCTGTCGTTGGAAAAGGTGCACAGCTCACCGAAAATCGACAGCAACTCCCGATACACCACCTCCGGCCGCACCTGGGTCTGGCTCAGGTAGTGACGCAATCTCAATTCCGCACGATTGATCAACTGCAGCATCAAAAAGTCGCCGACCTGTGCGCTGGCGCTAGCGCCGTTTCCCTGGATGCGCGCTGCAATCGCATCGCCACGGGTCGCCAGCAGGCTGGTGACTTCGTTGATGCAAGACGCCACATACCCCGAGCCCTGAAGGTAGATAAACGTTGGTACAAAATCCGCATCCAGCCTCACGCCGCCGTCCTGGGTCGAATCCAGCACACGGGCAACCTGGAGTTTCACGTAGAACGCGTCACCGGGCGGCTCGCCCAGCATCAGGCGCAAGTCCGGGCGCGCGCATTTGATCTGGCAACGGGAGTCGACCCCGGCAGTGGAGTCACCGATTTCTGTATCACAGGCAACATAACGCGCCAGGACATCGCGTTGCTCCTTCGAACGCACCTCGACCTGATTGTCAGTCGCCAGCGGCAGCGCCAGGTACACAGCCTGTCTGCCTGCATTGGCAGGCACCTGCAACATCAGGGGTTCCAGGGTGCCGCTCAGCTCGAACAGGCTGCCGTCCGGTAGCACTCCGGTGGCCTGGTTCACCACAATCTTGCCCAGCTTCAGGTACTGCACATCGACTTCCAGGCTCAGGAAACCCCAGGCATCACTGCTCAGCAGCCGGGTGTGGTTGAGTTGCCGATGGTAGTAGCGGTCGCTGTGCTGCAAGTGTTGGGGCCTCAGCAGCATGCCCTCTTGCCAGATAACGTTATGGATCTGCATCTCAGTCCTCCGTCCTGTCAGGTTGAGGTGCCGCCATCCGGATACCCGTCTGGTCCAGCACGATGTCGGCACGGGTCAACTGTCCGGGAGCCACAGGCAGCACCCATCGCCATTGCACATGGGGCAAGTCACGATAGGCCGCCAGCACGCCGACATAGCGACTGCGCGGCTCGACACTCAGCTTGAGCGCCAGCCGTTCGCCGGGACGCAGTTCCAGTTCCTCGCCGCTGACCCAATCCTTGGGCAGTGCCTGTTCGGCCCGGCCGTAGAGGCTGAAGAAATCGGCGTTTTCAAAAGCCACCGGATGCCGCAGCTCCAGCAATTGCACCACCACGGGCGAGGGGCGACCGTGAAGGTCGGGGTTGACCTCGTCGCTGGCCGTCAAAGTCAGGTCCAGCTTGGTCAGGGTGGAAAAAGGTGAAAGGGTGCTGCATCCCGCCAGCAACCCCAGCAGTAGCAGCGTGAATGAAACCGCGACCCGAGACCGGCCAATCATCCTGCGTACCCCGCGTGAAGGGTGGAGACCAGGCGTACCTGCTCCTCGTAGGCTTTGCAAAATTCATGACGCAGCACCTGCTCATCCAGGGGCTCGTCCTCAGTCAGTCGCCGATAATGACGTTGGTAGGCCCGCCAATGGGCGCCATCGCTGAAGAACCTGGGTGACTTGCCGTCACGTTCGAAGCGCAGCAGCAAGTGCCCAGGCGCAAAGGCTGCCAATGCACCGCGTATGGCAGCCCGACAGGCCACGACCAGAGCCAGTTGATGAACCTGCAAGTCTCGGTACGCCTGGTCGACCGCTTGCTCGGCAGAGAACTGACAGGATTCATCGGCGCCGAGCAAAAAAGCCAGGGCGGCATGGCTGTCGGCACAGTCTTTCAACGGATTGCGGGTATTGAGCAGCGGAACCGCCAGTAAGCCGTGGACCTCGCTGTTGAGTTCATCGCGGGTTCGCACGCTTTGCTGCAACCCTGCGAGGGTTTGTCTGAACAGGCCCGCCACCTTGATCGCCAGGGCTTCGCGCCCCGGCGTATCAAGCGAGTCCACCTGCATGCCCAATGCGTGAGCGAACTGCGCCCAGAATGCTTCCGAGGTTGCAGGTGGTGGTGTGACAGGGCCAGGTGACACGACGTCTCTGGCCGGCTCAGCCCATTGCGGCACGACCAGGTGATCGTGCTCCACCGTGCCCTGACGCAAGGTTTCGAAAGGTGCCTGTGGCGTTGTGTCCAACGCGTCCAGCTCTGCTGAGGAATTGCCGAGCCGTACCTCGCGATCCAATGCGTCGACAGGATCCAGCCCCAGGAACGCGTCGTCTGGAATCGTGTCTTGCCGAGCAAAACCCTGCCCTGCCTGCAACACCAGGCGGGCACGGATATCCAGCAACCCCAGTTGGTACACATCGCCGTCACTGATGAGCCGTGCCTGTCCTTTGCACAAGCGCTCCATACTGCCCGACACACCGATACCGTTGCTGCTGATATCCGTCAGGAAATAGCGGCCCTCTCTAAAACTGACCAGAGCGTGGTGACTGGAAATCAGACGGTTGGCATCCGGGAGCACCCAGTCACAACCCGACCCACGTCCGATCACGCCACCGACACCGTCAAATGTCTTGCGCTCAGGCGGCTCCCCGTTTGCGGTGCTACAGAGTTCAAACATCAATTGCATGACAGCAGCCCCCCTGTTCAGTGCCCACGACGAGTCGCGTGGGGGTCACCCAACGGACGGTAGTCGGCGTCATCAAAGACATAATTGGCGTTACAGCCACTCAACAAACACAGCGCAAGCACCAGGGCTTGCCACGGATGAAAAGGCATCAGGTATCTCCCATGAAAATAAGCGGCCCGCACGTTCCCTGCTCAACACTCCTCGCGGACATCCCCCACGGGGATTTTCAAGCGTGCCAGGCGGTAAAGCAGCGTGCGCCGCGCAACGCCCAACTCACGTGCGGTACGGGTGCGATTGCCACGGTTCTTGTGCAGGCAATCGATCAGGAATACCCGCTCTACCCGCTCCAGGCGCTGGCGCAGCGTCGCATCGACTGCCCCGGTGGCAGCCGGCACCGGCAAGGACAGGTGTGCCGGCAGGATCACACCGTCGTCACAGAGCAGCACCGCACGTTCCACCAGGCACTTGAGTTCGCGGACATTGCCGGGGAAGGCGTGACCCGAGAGTTGATCAAGGGCTGCACTCGACCATTGCACCGGCACACGCCCGAGGTCGGCAGAGGCTTGATGCGCGAACTCCCGCGCCAACAGCAACACATCGCCGTCGCGCTCACGCAGGGGCGGCAGTTCGATGGGAAACTGCGCAAGCCGGTAGTAAAGGTCCTCGCGAAAACTGCCTTGGGCGACCATGGTGGCGAGGTCACGGTGGGTGGCGGCGATGATGCGTACATCCACCTTGTGGGCCTTACTGGCGCCCAACGGACGCACTTCGCCCTCCTGCAAGACCCGCAGCAATTTAGCCTGCAGCGACAGCGGCATATCACCGATTTCGTCGAGGAGCAGCGTGCCGCCGTCCGCGCTGTCAAACAGCCCGGCGTGGTTACGCTCGGCCCCCGTGAAAGCACCTTTGCGGTAACCGAACAGCTCACTCTCCAGCAGCCCTTCGGGAAACGCCGCACAGTTTTGCACCACAAATGCTTTGCTCCTGCGCGGCCCCGCAGAATGGATCGCCCGCGCCACGACCTCCTTGCCCGTACCGGTCTCGCCACGCAGTAACACGGTGTAGGGGGTATGCAGGACCTTGCCGATCAAACGATACGTCTCGTCCATAGCCATGCTGCTGCCGATCAACCCGTACGCTGAACGTGGCGCCGGCATGTAAGCCTGAGGCTGGGCAACACATCCAGTGGCACACTGACACTGCAGTAAAGCGCGCTGCATCAAGGCAAGGCTGCCCAACTGGCTCAAGGCGGCGGTGTAGCCCTGCAGGTTTTTCCGATGCTGGCTGGCACACAGCAGTACCCCCTTGATGCCCTTGCCTCGGTCAAACAACGGCACACATGACAACGCTTGCCAGGGGGCCCCCATGACCGGCAGGAAACCGTACTCGTAAATGCTGCCTGAGTGTTCTTCCAGGCTAAGGGCAGTTTGCTGGTTGAGCACGTAGTGCAGCACCTGTTCATGCTGGAAATCCTTGGTACAGGCCGGATCGCCAGGGCAAGGCATGCCGTGCAAATGCTGGGCGATCAACTCAAGCCGGCCAGTGGATTCGTTGCGCCAGTACCATTGGCTGAGGTCACACTCGCTCAGTCGCGCCGCTGCGGCGACACACAAACCGGGGAGAGTGGCTGCGTCGTCCGCGCTGCCCAGGCGGATGAACCCGTCAAGCAGCGCATCGGCACAGACCGCCGAACGGGGCAGCAGGGTGAGCAGCCGATCCTCTCTCATTGGCTGAACTCACAGGTTGGAACGCCGTTAGCCGCCAGCCGGGCATGGACCTGTGACACAGGCTCACCTCGGGCCATGGCTTGCAACCGCCGATCGACCACCTGCGGCAACAAATGCAGCTCGATCCATTGATCGACGTAACGCGCGCCACTGTCATCGTGGGCGCACCGCTCGGCCATGTGTTCAACCAGCTCCGACGTGTAACTGAATGCCAGACTGCGTAGACTCAAGCGTTGCCCCAGGCGTTCGAGCTTGAGCCTTGCCAGGTCATGCAGGACGTCACCCGTGACCGGGTAATACGGCACGACACGCATCCTGGCCAATAACGCGGCTTTGAAGTGGTTCCGCAATTGCGGCAGGATCGCCTCATGCAGCGTTCGCACGTCAGGTCGCCCGCCACCTGCGCACAATTGCCCGATGCACTCACTGCCCAGGTTGGACGTCATCAGGATCAGCGTGTTGCGAAAGTCGATTTCCCGCCCTTCTCCATCATTGGCCAGGCCCTTGTCGAAAATCTGGTAGAACAGGTTCAACACTTCTGGGTCGGCCTTCTCGACCTCATCGAGCAGCACTACCGAATACGGGCGTTGGCGCACAGCTTCCGTCAACACGCCGCCCTCGCCAAAACCGACATAACCGGGCGGTGCGCCAATCAACCGAGACAGGGAATGTTTTTCCTGGAACTCCGACATGTTGAGGGTGGTGACGAAGCGCTCACCGCCATACAGCAGGTCGCCAATGGCCAGCGCCGTCTCAGTCTTGCCCACGCCACTGGGGCCGACCAGCAGGAATACGCCGACCGGCGCATCAGCCTTGTTGAGCCCCGCAGCAACGGCACGCAGGTTGCGGTCCAGGGCCTGCACCGCTTGCTCCTGGCCGAGAATGCGCAGGCGCAGCGCATCGGCAAACCCCAGTACCTGTTCACTGTGCTCAAGTGCCAGTTGTTCAACCGGGATCCCCGTCCATGCACTGATGACCTGAGCCACCAGGCGGGGGCACACCTGCTGCGTGGTTTGCTGCTGTGCAAGCCAGCGTTGCTCAAGGTCCAGGCGCTCGCCGTCCAGCGCCTCCATCCGCAGGTTCAACGCGTACAAGGTCTGTTCGTCCACGGGAAAGCCTTCGTCCCGGTCTCGGCTCAATGCCTGACGCTGCCGCGCCCCCGCCGCCTGTTCTGCATAAAGGTGTTGCAACGCCTCAGGCGCGGTCTCCCGGCGAGTGCTCAAACGAGCGCAAGCGGTATCCAGCACATCTACCGCCTTGTCGGGCAACTGACGCCCGGCCAAGTAACGGGCGCTCATCTGCGCCGCCGCGACCACCGCATCGTCGCGCACGTAAACACCATGACTGCGCTCATACACCGGGACTAATCCGCGCAGGATCGAGATCGCTTGCTCGACGCTGGGTTCTCCGACCCGAACAGGCTGGAAACGCCGCGCCAATGCCGGGTCTTTTTCAAAGTATTTCTTGTATTCCGTCCAGGTCGTTGCAGCGATGGTGCGCAACTCGCCGCGAGCCAGCGCCGGCTTGAGCAGATTGGCGGCATCGGACGCACCCGCCTGCCCACCCGCCCCCACCAGCGTGTGTGCTTCATCGATAAACAGGATCACCGGTTTCACCGCGGCGTTGACCTCATCGATCACACCCTTCAGGCGTCGCTCGAACTCGCCTTTGATACTGGCACCGGCCTGGAGCAGGCCCATGTCCAAGGTCAGTAGCCGCACCTCCCTGAGAGACTCGGGCACCTGTGCAGTGGCCACACGCAACGCGAGGCCTTCGACAACGGCTGTCTTGCCCACTCCGGCTTCACCGACCAGGATTGGGTTGTTCTTGCGTCGACGCATGAGTATGTCGATCAACTGGCCGATCTCAACGTCACGACATAACACCGGGTCAATACGCCCTTCATGGGCCTGGCGTGTCAGGTCGTGAGTGAAGCGCTCCAGCAGTGATTCGCCCTGCGGCGCAGGGTCTGTACGAGGCGCCTGACTCGACACGAACGCCTGCACACGCTGTGCATCCAGCCGGCTCAGAAAAACCTGATAGGCGCTGCCCGCGTGCTGCAGCGGATGGCGCAAGAGCGCCAGCAACAGGGCGCCGTGATCGATTTCAATGTGCCGCAATTCCAAATGAGCAACCATCGAAGCCTGTTGCAGCCATTGCACCAGTGCCTGGGCAAACACCGGATTGCGTGACGCACTGGCCTCCCCCTTGGGTTGCAGCGTGGCTTGCAGTTCTGCGGTTTCAATACCGGCATCCTTCAGCGCCCGCACCAGCAGGCCATCGCGATGCTCCAGCAGGGTCAACAGCAGGTCTTCCACCAGCACTTCCCTGCCGCCGCGCATGACGCAGCGCTCGGCGGAACGCTCCAGGTCACTGCGGGCCTGGGGGGTCAATGCCTGGATAAGTTGTTGCAGGTCCACATTCATCATCCTGATTCATCCCTAATAAGCGTTGCCTGGCACAATGACCACACCGTCGGCGCACTCATGCGCCAGCCAACTGGTCCAGCCGAGGCGGCAGACGTTGTGTTCGCCGATGTGCAGCGGCCGGATCTCTTCCTTGGCCATGACCAGACGCACGTCATAGTCCAAAGGGTCCCGCGCCGTCAGGCGCACCAACGAACACAGCAGCGGGTAGTCCGCGCCGGTCGGCAAAAAACCATGGAATCGGTCCCACCCCACCCCCTGCAGATGCACCCTGAACTTGCCATTGCGATCAGCCACCTGGCTGCCCAGCACGTGGTCATGGCCAAGGGTGCTGTTGGCGGCGCCAAGCCGATTTCGCTGTGATTCGGCGATGACCACGCTGCGCAGGACCCATTGCTCGACGAACAAACGGCGGTGCTTGAAGTAGTAACGCAGCACCGTCTCGATCAAGGCCGAAGAATGCACCCGCAGGCTGAGCAACCCCAGGTAGGGCAACAGTCGCTTGCCGTTCAGTTGCGTGGCGCTGCGGACCTGCGGCCCTCTTAACCCGATCAACGCAAACATCTGCTCG
This sequence comes from Pseudomonas sp. NFPP04, assembly GCF_900113815.1. Classification (NCBI taxonomy): domain Bacteria; kingdom Pseudomonadati; phylum Pseudomonadota; class Gammaproteobacteria; order Pseudomonadales; family Pseudomonadaceae; genus Pseudomonas; species Pseudomonas sp. NFPP04. Next base: position 473,484 of record NZ_FOQS01000004.1, read on the forward strand.
GAGAAGGCATCACGGGCGCCTGCCTGGAAACACGCCCGATAGCGATATTTGCGCCAGATCGGCAGCATCAGCCGTTGCAGACGGTGATGGAACACGTCGAGGAAATCCCGGGTTGCGTTGCCACCCAATTCATCGACGCACGCCTGCTCAGCGTAAAACGCTGGCAATGGCGAACCCGCACCACACAGGCCCAGTACGTTAAGACGCAAACGCGCACGCAACTGGCCGTGCTCGATAAAAAACGCCACCCGGTCGATATCGTGACCGGGAAAACCCAGGCCCGGGTTGGCCTGGAACTCAAGCAAGTCGTACAGCGTGTCGTCATCCAGCAACGGATGGGCATCGCGCAGACGCTTGATGACCCGCAGGACCGCCTGAAACAGCGAGTACTCACGGATGACCCGGGTCAGTTGTGTCAAAGCGGGGGCTGCTGGCCCATCCGTGGTGACCATAGGTACACGTCTCCTTGTGTGCTGATGACTCTAAGTTCGTGGTAAGCGTTGAGGCTGGCGTACAGCGCGAAGAATTCGTTGAGCACCGAGGCGAACACAAACACCTCGCCCTCCCCCAGGAAGCCCTGGGGATCGATGGTCAAGTCAATGCGTAACCCTCGAATCGGCAAGCCGTGGAACAATTGGTCGACTGCTGTGTGGCTGACCGAGCGCATCGCGCCCAATCGCCGCTCGCTGACCTTCTGCGCCTGGCGATCGTGGTAGCGCGGCAAATCGTAGGTTTCGAGGATCACTTTCAAGGCATGGATGTCGGTCAGCGACAGGTAGTTGAGCGACATGTTGCTGATCAGCCGCCAGAGAAAGTCCCGGTCCAGAGGCGGAATAAAACTGGCTGTCGGTGCGCAGATATTCCGAAACGACAGCCCTTGCGGCGTCTGCTCGCAAGGCTGGTTGATGTCGCCGATCTGCAACTGTCGAGGCAAGTTGTGATTGGTGCACGTCAGCTCGATCGACAGTGTCTGCTGATCCAGCTCCAGACCGCTGCCCAACCCGAGCCAGGTATCCAGCCCGGTGTGCTGCGCCGATGGCCGCTGGCGAATGCTGTAACTCGCCGGTCCCTGGGAACGCGCGGTATCCCCCTCATGCTCGAAGGATTCAAAGGGCACGTAGGCCTGATACCCCAGCCCTCCGGGGTGCCAACCCGTGACGCTGTCTACGGAAAATACACTGGCGTTACCACGTGAGTACTCACCAGGGATCAGCAGGTATTCGTCCTGTTTTCCGTCCAGGCGGATAGGTACCGCGTCATGCTTGAACAGGTTGACGATGGGGGTGCAGTACAGCTTCACGTTATCCAGGGTGGGCTGCCCGGGTTCTCGCCATGGCCTGCCCAATCGGAAGCGCAACACTACGCCGCACACCTGCTTGAGCAGTTCGCCAGGTAATCGGTGCAGTACCCCCAACCCTCCCACATCGACAAACAGGTACTTGTCGGGAAAGGCAAAGTACTCCTGCAGATGGCGATAGCCGCCAAAAGTATTCGGCGGATACGGAATCAGTGCCTGCTCCTCGCTGAACCCCACCGGCTGAACCTGATCGGCGTCCAGAAGCAGCGATATCGCCTGCCCATCCTCCCCACTGACCGGCAAGCCATCCCGACCGAAAGGCAGCAACTCGATACCCTCCAGATGACGCAACAGACTCAGGTACAACGCCTGGCTGATGTAGCGATCTCCCGCCAGATGCAGACGTAGCTGATCGAAGTTCCACTCACTGAAGTTGCCTTCTGCACTCATCTCCAGGCGCAGGCTCAAACTGCCCCGCTCTGCCTGGGCGCTGTAGTCCAGCGCACTCAGTTGCAACGGTAGAACCTGAGTGGCGTAGCAGGTACGAAAGCGGCATCGTTCGTCATTGACTGCGACACTTTCAACCGGTGTATCGCGCGCGACCCACACGCCAGGGCCTGAGTGTTTCAGCGGATCGAACTGCAGGATGCTGAACGCCGGCAATGGACGCATGTAGTTGGGCCAGAGCAACTGCATCAGCGAATGCGTCAGCTCTGGAATCTCGTCATCCAGTTTCTGGCGCAAGCGCCCGGTGAGAAACGCAAAGCCTTCCAGTAACCGCTCTACGTCCGGGTCCTGACCCGCCTCCGCAAGAAAGGGAGCAAGCGCCGGATTGCGCTCGGAGAAGCGTCGACCGAGCTGTCGCAGTGCACTGAGTTCGCTCTGGTAGTAACGGTTAAAGGTCATCAGGCATGACCTCTACCCGGCCGGAATCAGAGAGCCGCGCGGTAAACACCACCGGTTGAGCGACACCCTTGACCAGCAGGGTGGCTTCGATAGCGAACGCAAGCGCCAGCGGGTCATGATCCCGTGGCAACATCATCACTTTTACCTGCTTCAAGCGCGGCTCGTACGCTCGGATAAAGCGCTCGATCAACAGACGTGACTGACTCAGTGATTCATGCAGGCTCTGATTCATATCATTGAGGTCGGGCATACCGTAGTCCGGCAATGTCTGAACGCTGCCGGCACGGATACTGAGCATTTTCCCCAGGTGGTTCGCGACAGATGTCACGCTACTGGCGGAGGTTGCCGCCGGACGCTCGAGGCGCTCGAACAGGCTTCGATAACCGCGCACTTCTTGGTACCTGCTCATTCTTTGTCGAGCTTGCCGACGAGGGATAGCGTGAAATCAGCGCCCATGTACTTGAAATGCGGTCGCACACTCAGGTTGACGCGGTACCAGCCGGGCTCACCCTCGACATCACTGACGACGATGCGTGCCGCCCGCAAGGGACGTCGCCCACGGACTTCAGCGCTGGGGTTTTCCTGGTCGGCGACGTACTGGCGAATCCATTTGTTGAGTTCCAGCTCCAGGTCGGTGCGCTCCTTCCATGAACCCAATTGCTCACGCTGAAGGACCTTGAGGTAATGGGCCAGGCGATTGACCACCATCATGTATGGCAACTGGGTGCCCAGGCGGTAATTCAGCTCGGCTTCCTTGCCCTCGGGGCTGAGCCCGAAGTGTTTCGGCTTTTGCACCGAGCTGGCGGAAAAAAACGCCGCGTTGTCACTGCCCTTGCGCATCGTCAAGGCGATGAAGCCTTCTTGCGCCAGTTCGTATTCACGACGGTCGGACACCAGTACTTCGGTGGGGATCTTGGTTTCGATTTCCCCCATGCTCTGGAAGTGATGCAACGGCAAGTCTTCCACCGCTCCACCGCTTTGCGGGCCAATGATGTTCGGGCACCAGCGGAACCGCGCGAAACTGTCAGTCAGGCGCGTGGCGAAGGCGTAGGACGTGTTGCCCCACAGGTAGTGCTCGTGGCTGTTGACCACGTTTTCCTGGTAGGCAAAGGTCTTGACTGGACACTCAAGCGGATCATAGGGCGTGCGCAGCAGGAATCGCGGCACGGTCAAGCCGATGTAGCGCGCATCTTCGCTTTGGCGAAAGCTTTGCCACTTGGCAAATTGCGGGCCTTCGAAGTGATCCTTCAGGTCCTTGAGGTCGGGTAAACCGGTGAAACTTTCCAAGCCGAAGAACGCCGGCCCGGCGGCTGCGATAAATGGCGCATGGGCCATGCAGGCTACACTGGCGGCGTACTGCATCAGTTTTACATCAGGGGCGCTGGGGGATAGGAAGTAGTTGGCGATAATCGCGCCCACCGGCTGACCACCAAACTGCCCGTATTCCGCACTGTAGATGTGCTTGTACAAACCGGACTGGGTCACTTCCGGCGAGTCTTCAAAATCTTCCAGCAGGTCTTGCCGGGAGACGTTCAGCAGTTCGATCTTGATGTTCTCGCGAAAGTTGGTGCGATCGACCAGCAGTTGCAACCCCTTCCAGGACGCTTCCAGCGCCTGGAAGTCGGGATGGTGCAGTATCTCGTCCATCTGCAGGCTGAGCTTGGTGTCGATCTCGGCGATCATCCGGTCGACGAGGCGTTTCTTGACGGGCTCGCCACGGTTCTGGGGCTTGATCAACTCTTCGATGAACGCCGATACACCGCGCTTGGCAATGTCATAGGCGTCGTCGTCGGCGCTCAACAATGTCTGGGCAACGATGTTATCGAGGATGCTGTACTGATCAGCAAGTTGTGCCGGCAGCGAATGCGGTTGTGTCGTCATGGGGTCAGTGTCCTTTTACTGGAAAATGTCAGGCGTCGGGGCTGTCCAGCCCTAGTTCCGCCAGTACCCGTGCGCGGGACTCGTCATCGGCCAGGGCTTGCTCGATAGCCTTGCGAAAGCTCGGGGTGTTGCCCAATGGCCCCTTCAACGCCACAAGTGCCTCACGTAGGGCCATCAGCTTGTGCAACTCGGGTACCTGCTCCACCAGGTTCGCAGGGTTGAAATCCTTCATGCCGTTGATGCGTACCTGAATGGCCAACTCGTCGACGCCCGCCTCCTCCTGCAAACGGTTGGGCACGCTCAACGTCAAGCTCAATGCCTGCTTGGCCAACACGTCATCCAGGGTGTTCTTGTCGATTGCGATGGGCTTGCGATCTTCAAGCTTGCGCACATCCTCACGCTGGGTGAAATCGCCCAGTACCAACAGTTTCAATGGCAGCTCGACTTCTTCCTGCGCCCCGCCGATGGCGGGTTTGAACGTGATGTTGATACGTTCCTTGGGGGCTACCGAACCTTCTTTGGCCATGGTGTCTCTCCTTTTTCAAGTGGCTCGAAAGCCTATTCAAGTACCGCTTCCAGATCGAAGAGGCACAGCCTGCGATGGGTGTCTTCCTTGCGTTCGCGCACGGCATGGTTTTGTGGCAGCAGGTCGCAACAGCGGTGCAGGAGCTGCGTCACTTCCAGGGCCAGCTCCGGCTCCCAGCGCTCCAGGCCCATGCGTTGCAGTTCATGGTCAAGCTGTTCGAGCTGGATCTTCGCCAGCTCATGCTTGCCCGCCTGTATGCACAGACGCGCTTGGGCGAGCCGCCAATGAAAACGTGCGCGATCACTGCGCGCGGCCTGCATGCCTTGCTTGAGTTCTCGAATGGCAGACTTGAGTCCGTCCTGACGCAGCCGCGGTGTCAACGCCTGCAACGCGGTCGCCCAGGGCTCGGCGTTCGTATCGATCACTGCTGCGGGTAATTCGGACCGGTGCAGGTGACGGACAACCTGCTGGGAGATCCAGTCGCGAGTGGCTGCGTCGGCAAAGGGTGCGCCGTCGTGAAAGCGAAACTCCGGCAGGTCCGGCAAGCGTTGCAGCAACAGCGCGAAGGTCACTTCCAGCTCGGTCATGGCCAGGTCGGCCTGCAGGACCTCCAGGCATTCCCAGAGCATGCGCAGACCATCGAACCAGAACATCGCCCCGGCAAGACTGGCCTCAAGCTCAAGCACCAGGTCTGCGTGATGGCCTTGTGCAAAGCGCTCCTGATAACGTTTGAGCTTGTCGGGAGCGGGCCCGCGCAACGCGGTCACCTGCTCGTTATCGGCATTCGGGTAGCTGGCAAGTGCCAGCCATGCCAGTGTCCGACTCAAACGCAACGCGCGCAGGTCGGTGGCGTTCTGGCGCAGCCACCAGGCACAGAGCGGGCGGGCCTGCTCCTGCAAGGTACGAAGCACCTTGTGGGCGTCCTTTTCGCTCTCCACCGCCGCTTCGGACTTGCGCAATTGGCTGGCGGCCTGCTTGACTTGCTCGATAACTCCGCTCAATCCCGCCACCGGGGTATCGTCCTGCACTGCCCGCTCCAATCGCTGCGCCAATTGCCTGCGAACCGGCAACAGCAGCGGCGCATCATCCCCGAGGTGCTCGGCCCAAAGCTCATCCAGATGCACCAGGTGCTCCAGCAAGGCGCGGAACAAAGGCTGCTGGTTCTGGAGCGCCAGGCCCTGCGTGAACAGCGGCTCGAGGCGCAACACCAGCCATCCGAATGCAGCACCGCGGGTGCGCGGTTTTTCCGGGTAGAGCACCGACCACTGATGCTCACAGAGGTAGCGCAACAACCCGAGCCCCGCCAGCAGCCCCGGGTAGGATTCACGCTGGTGCAATGCCCAGGTCAACCACACAGCCACCCGCAGATCCTTGGACTGATGGCGCAGCAGGTTCTCGCTGGTTTCCAGCACCTTGTGCCAGTCGGGCTGGCTGCCGGCATGAATCGATTGTGCCTTGGCCAGCTCGGACTCCAGCACTTCATATTCACTCGAAAAGCGCATATCGCTGCCCGCAAAACTTGTTTGCGTACAGGGTGCTCGCGCAAGTTCAAGGTAATAATCATACCGACCATCCGAATAAGGCATTTGCCACCACAACCAACTAAACATTCAAACAACAACAACTAGCCACACAAGTATCGCGTGTCTACCAGCCATCTTGATTTCGCAAAAAACTTGCGACGTCTTCGAACCTTAGTCATGCCCAAAACATTCAGCAAGCGATGGAACTGCACTTAGTCCTTTTCCTACAGAGCCAGTTACCACAGGGTGCGCGCAGGATTTTGCGCACCTAACACTGCATAGCCACTCAGCTAATCGTCAAACTTCAGCATTTATCAACAGTTCAATATGAGCAACTAAATGCACACCCATGCGCAATCGAATACGCGCAATTAAGCCCAGTAGCAGCCTATCGCGCTGGATATTCGACCTTATACAACACCATCACCCTGATTTCATTGGCGCCTGCACTTTCAGGCACGCTTCTTGTTATAGGTATTTGCCCAGCCGAAAATACTTATCGGCTGGAACTACCTCATCAATCAGACAAGGAACCCCGTCATGCCAACACCCGCGTATCTCTCCATTACCGGTGTAAAACAAGGTTTGATCACGGCAGGCACGTTTACCCAGGACTCGGTAGGTAACATTTACCAGGAAGGCCATGAAGACCAGATCCTGGTCCAGGCTTTTTCTCATCAGGTGATCATTCCCCGCGACCCACAGTCAGGCCAGCCAACAGGTCAGCGCGTCCATAAACCCCTGATGATCAGCAAAGTGTTCGATAAGTCCTCGCCCTTGCTCTTCAGTGCATTGACCAGCGGCGAAGAGGTCAAGTGCCGGCTGGAGTGGCTGCGCACTTCGTCGGCCGGCACCCAGGAGCATTACTTCACCATCGAACTGGAGGGGGCGACCATCGTGGATATCCAGTCACGCATGCCCAACTGCCAGGACCCCGACAACGCCCACTTCACTCACTTGGAAGATGTGTATTTCACCTATCGCAAGATCGTGTGGACCCACGAAGTGTCCGGTACTTCGGGGTCGGATGACTGGCGCAGCCCGGTTGCAGGTTAAACCGGCTTGACACAGGCACGGCGCCAGGGAAGGCGCCATGCCTGTACGGCAACTACACCATCGCCAAAGGATGCTTGCGTTTCGGCGCGCCGAATACCCGATCGATCGCGTCCAGGTCGTGCTCATCCAACACCAGCTTGGCTGCAGCTGCGTTGAGTCGCACGTGCTCGGGTGTAACGGCCTTGGGGATGGCGATCACACCGTCCTGGCGCAACACCCAGGCCAGGGAAACCTGGGCGGGTGTGACCTCGTGGCGGCGGGCGATCTGCTTGAGGGTGGGGCTGGATAACAGTTCGCCGCCCTGGGCGATCGGGCAGTACGCCATCAAGGGCAAGTGGTGCTGTTGCCACCAGGGCAGCAGGTCGAATTCGATGCCGCGTTCTTCAATGTTGTACAACACTTGGTTGGTGGCGCAGGCCGGGGAGGCAAGTTCCTGCAGGTCGGCCACGTCGAAGTTGGAAACACCCCAGCGTCCGATCTTGCCCGCTTCGCGCAGGCGTTCGAAGGCTTCGACCGTTTCTTGCAGCGGGTACTGGCCGCGCCAGTGCAGCAGATACAGATCAATGTAGTCGGTGCCCAGGCGCTGGAGGCTGGCCTCACAGGCACGGGGCACGCCCTTGTGGCTGGCGTTGTGCGGGTAGACTTTGCTCACCAGGAACACCTGGTCGCGGCGGCCACGAATGGCCTCGCCGACGACCGTTTCAGCACCGCCCTCCCCGTACATTTCGGCGGTATCGATGAGGGTCATGCCCTCGTCGATGCCCAGTTGCAACGCCGCCACTTCGGCGCGGTGCTGGTCGGGATTTTCGCCCATGCGCCAGGTGCCCTGGCCGATGACAGGGACGGGAACGCCCGCCAGATCAATGGTACGCATGACAACCTCCTGATGAGTTCGCGGATCAACAGTGTGGCATTGGTCGGACAAAAGGGTTCAATCGAAGTATGGTTAGCCTCTGCCAAGTCGCCAGGAAGTCTCTGCAATGCTGTTTGTCGTCATGCTCGGGGGTAAGCACCCGCGGGCGAAAATTGAAGTTCACGATGTGGTGTTCGCCGTGGCGGACACGCTGGAAGCAGCCTACCCGCAACTGCGTGCCGACTGGTTCGGCAGCCCCAAGGGCATGCATATCGACTCGTGGATGGCGGTGGATGGCGTCGACGGCTGGAAAGTCGAACTCAGCCCCCTGGCCCCTGCCGCCGGCGCACATCACCTGTACTTCATCAACCTGGGCGGTTACGAAGCCAACAGCTTTGGCGAGGCCCACCACTACCTCCTGGTGGCCGCCCGCAATAAGCAGGAGGCCACGAACAAGGGCAAGCAACAGATGCTGCGTCACTGGTCCCAGGCCCACACCGATGGGGTACTGGACATCGACGACTGCCTGCCCATCGACCTGGTGGACGGTCGTTATATCCACCTGGTGCAGGGACCGCACCGACCGGTCATCCAGCAGAACGACTACATCGTCCTGACCTGAACCCTACCTGACAGTGCATGCGCAACTCATCGAATGGCTCCCCGTAGCGGCGCCATGGCCTGTACCTGAGCCACTCGGTTAATCGAGTGGAACTTTGCCAGGAAATAACCGCCTGAATCCGGTAGGCTCACCTTTTTTATTCAAGGAGTTACTTCCCATGGCCAAAGCCACCGCCCGTCACATCCTCGTTTCCACTGAAGACAAGTGCAACGAACTCAAGGCCCAAATCGAAGGCGGCGCCGATTTCGCAGAAGTCGCCAAAGCCAACTCCAGCTGCCCATCCAGCCGCCAAGGTGGTGACCTGGGTTCGTTCGGTCCAGGCCAGATGGTCAAGGAATTCGACACCGTCGTGTTCAGCGCCCCGGTCAACACCGTGCAAGGTCCGGTGAAGACCCAGTTCGGCTATCATCTGCTCGAAGTCACCAGCCGCCAGGACTGATCCCGTCTGTGCTGATGCAATAAACAACGGCCCGCCTTTTGGTGGGCCGTTGTGCATGTGATGACTGGCGACGCTCATGCCGTTAGCGTACAAATCCCTTTCCTTCTTCATACGGCGTTCAAGGCTGACAATGCGATTGGCTTTTTCTTACTTCTTGAGCTCGTCCCTGGCACTGCTGCTGACCAGCACTGCCGTGATCGCGGCACCTCAACCGTACCTGACGGTGTATGGCGAACCGGCCAAGTACCCCGCCGGCTTTACCCATTTCGACTACGCCAACCCTGACGCCCCCAAGGGTGGCAGCCTGCGCCGCTCGGCCATCGAGATCGGACGCTTCGACCATGTATTGCCATATATCGACAAAGGCATCGGCGTGTCCCAGGTTGACGGCTGGCTCTACGCGCCCCTGGCCCAGCGTTCCCTGGACGAGCCCTACACGGTCTACGGCCTGGTCGCCGAAAAAATGGAGCGCGCCGACGACGGCCTGTCGCTACGCTTTTTCCTCAACCCCAAGGCGCGCTTTGCCGATGGCAAGCCGATCACCGCCGAAGACGTGCGCTACAGCTTCGACCTGCTGATGACCCAGGGCAGCCTGCGCTTTCGCACCCTGTTCGCCGACGTCAAGCACGTCGAAGTCGAAGGCGAGCGCCAGGTGCGTTTCGACTTCTCCAGCAATGAAAACCGTACCCTGCCCCTGGACATCGCTACCCTGCCCGTCTTCCCCGAGCACTGGTGGAAGACCCGCGACTTTGCCAACGGCGGTGGCTATGAAGCCCCACTGGGCAGCGGTCCGTACAAAGTCAGCAAGATCGATTCCGGCAGTACCATCACCTTCACCCGTGATCCGAACTGGTGGGGCAAGGACTTGCCTGTCAGCCGTGGCCTGTACAACTTCGATCACCTGAGCCTGGAGTATTTCGGCGACACCGAAGTGGCCCGCCAGGTATTGCGCGGCGGTGCCTACGATTTCAACCGTGAGTTTTCCGCCACCGGGTATTCCATCGGCTACAACGGCCCGGCCCTGGATGACGGGCGCCTGCAACGTGCGCACCTGGCCAAGGAAATGCCGCAACCGGCCCAGGGTTATGTGTTCAACGTGCAAAAACCGATATTCAAGGACCGCCGCGTGCGCCAGGCCCTGGCGATGCTGTGGGATTTTGAATGGGCCAACCGGCAGATGATGCGCAATATGTACATCCGCCAGCAGAGTTACTTCTCCAACAGCCCGCTGGCCGCCAGCCAGCCGCCAACAAAAGAAGAGCTGGCGATTCTTGAACCCTTGCGTGGCCAGGTCCCCGACGAGGTGTTCAGCCAGGTGTTCAAGGCACCGGTCACCGATGGTAGCGGCATGATCCGCGACAAACAGTTGCAAGCCCTGGGCCTGTTGGAAGCAGCAGGCTGGAAGCCAGAGGGTGACAAATTGGTAAACGCCGAAGGCGAGCCGCTGGAATTCACGTTCCTTAACACTCAGAACGGCCTCGAACGTCTGTTGTTACCGTACAAACGTAACCTCGCGCAGATCGGTATTACCCTCAATATCCGCCGTATCGACTCCTCGCAATATGTGAATCGGATCATGGCCAGGGATTACGACATGATCGTCATTGGTTTCCCCGTCACCACGTCACCGGGCATGGAGCTGTACAACTATTTCGGCTCGGCCGCCGCCTACGATCCAGGCGCCAACAACTACGCCGTACTCAAGGACCCCGCCGTCGACAGCCTGATCAAGGGCCTGGTCAAGGCCGACACCCAGGCGCAGATGCTCACCTACGCCCACGCGCTGGACCGGGTGCTGCAATGGAATTACCTGTGGATCCCCAATTACTACCCGCCCGGCACATCCGCTGCATGGTGGAACCGTTTCGGCCGCCCGGCCATCGAGGCAAAGAACGACGAAGCCCTGGAAACCTGGTGGGAAATCAGCCCCACGCCGCTGACGAATGAGCAAATGAATGCCGAGCTGAAAAAACGCGGAGGTGCGCACTGATGTTGGCCTATATCGTGCGGCGCCTGCTGCTGATCATCCCGACGCTGGTGATCATCCTGCTGGTGAATTTCGTGATCGTGCAGGCCGCTCCCGGCGGCCCGGTGGAACAAGCCATCGCCCATCTGCAAGGGATCGGCGGCGGCGGCGTCGGCGGTTCCTCCGGCGAAGGCATCAGCAGCGGCTCCCGCGCCAGCCGTGGCCTGGACCCGAAGCTGATCGCTGACATCGAGAAACAGTATGGCTTCGACAAACCCGCGCCGGAACGCCTGTGGCTGATGCTCAAGAGCTATGCCCAGTTGGACTTCGGCAACAGCTTCTTTCGCGGCAAGACGGTGATCGAGCTGATCCTGGAAAAAATGCCCGTGACCATATCCCTCGGCCTGTGGGCCACGTTGATCACCTACCTGGTGTCGATTCCCCTGGGGATTCGCAAGGCGGTGCGCCACGGCAGTAGCTTCGACGTGTGGAGCAGCACCGCGATTGTCGTCGGCTATGCGATGCCGGCATTCCTGTTCGCGATGTTCCTGATCGTAGTGTTTGCCGGTGGCACATCGTTGAACTGGTTCCCGGTGCGCGGTCTGGTGTCGGAAAACTTCGAAGAGCTGAGCACCGTGGGCAAGGTCGCCGATTACTTCTGGCATCTGGTATTGCCGGTCACCTCGCTGGTGATCGGCGGGTTTGCCACGCTGACCATCCTCACCAAGAACTCGTTCCTCAATGAAATCACGCGCCAGTACGTGGTGACCGCCCGCGCCAAGGGTTTGAGCGAACGACGCGTGCTCTACGGGCATGTGTTCCGCAATGCGATGTTGCTGGTGATCTCCGGAATTCCCCAGGCCTTTATTGCCGTGTTCTTTGCCGGTTCGCTGCTGATCGAGGTGATCTTCTCCCTCGACGGCCTGGGCCGCATGAGCTACGAGGCGGCTGTGTCCCGGGACTACCCTGTGGTATTCGGTTCGCTGTTCATCTTCACCTTGTTCGGCCTCTTGATAAAACTCATCGGTGACCTCTGCTACACCCTGGTGGACCCGCGTATCGACTTCGCCGCGAGGAACGCTTGATGCTTAACCTGTCTCCCGTGGCCCGTCGGCGTTTCGAGCGTTTCAAGAAAAACCGCCGCGGCTGGTGGTCGCTGTGGCTGTTTATCGGCCTGTTTATCCTGACCCTGGGCGGCGAGTTGATCGCCAATGACAAACCCTTGGTGCTGAGTTTCAAGAACGAGCTGTATTTTCCGGTGTTCAAGCGCTACACCGAGCAACAGTTCGGCGGCCAGTTGCCGTTCCAGGCTGACTATCGCAGTGACTACGTGCAAAAGCTGATCGAGCAGGACGGCGGCTGGATGCTGTTCCCGCCGATTCCGTTCAGCGACGACACGCCCAACTACGAGCTGACCCGCCCTGCCCCCAGCCCGCCTTCGACGGTGAACTGGCTGGGCACCGATGACCAGTCGCGGGATGTGCTGGCGCGGGTGATCTTTGGCGCCCGGGTCTCGATCCTGTTTGCGCTGGCGCTCACCGCGATCAGCGCAGCCATCGGCATTGCCGCCGGCGCATTGCAGGGCTATTACGGCGGTTGGGTGGACCTGATCGGCCAGCGCGTGCTGGAGGTGTGGTCCGGATTGCCGGTGCTGTACCTGCTGATCATCCTGTCGGGCTTTGTGGAGCCGAACTTCTGGTGGCTGCTGGGGATCATGGCGCTGTTTTCCTGGCTGGCCCTGGTGGATGTCGTGCGCGCCGAGTTCCTGCGCGGGCGCAACCTGGAATACGTCAAGGCCGCACGGGCGCTGGGCCTGGGCGATGGCAAAATCATCCGTCGGCATATCCTGCCCAACGCCATGACGGCGACCTTGAGTTACCTGCCGTTTATCCTGACCGGCGCGATCTCCACCTTGAGCGCGCTGGACTTCCTCGGTTTCGGCATGCCCGCGGGTAGCGCGTCACTGGGCGAACTGATTGCCCAGGGCAAGCAGAACCTGCAAGCGCCCTGGCTGGGCCTGACAGCGTTTTTCACCCTGGCGCTGATCCTGTCGCTGCTGGTCTTTATCGGCGAGGCATTGCGTGATGCCTTCGACCCACGCTCATGAGTGACTGCCTATGAACCTGATCGAAATCCGCGACCTCAGCGTCGCGTTCAGTGGCCAGACCGTGGTGCGCAACCTGTGCCTGGACGTACGCCCCGGCGAGTGTTTGGCACTGGTGGGCGAGTCGGGCTCGGGCAAGTCGGTGACGGCCCACTCGATCCTGCAACTGCTGCCCGAGGCCGGTACTCAAACCACCGGTTCCATCAAGTACCGTGGCCAGGAACTGGTCGGCGCTTCAGCCGCCACCTTGCAGAAGCTACGTGGCAACCGCATTGCCATGATCTTCCAGGAGCCGATGACCTCGCTCAACCCCTTGCACAGCATCGAAAAGCAGATCGGCGAAACCCTGCTGCTGCACAAGGGCCTGGGCGGCAAGGCGGCGCAGGCGCGCATCCTGGAACTGCTCGAACTGGTGGGCATCCAGAAGCCCCAGGAACGCCTCAAGGCTTATCCGCACCAGCTCTCCGGTGGTCAGCGCCAACGGGTGATGATCGCCATGGCCCTGGCCTGCGAACCGGAACTGCTGATCGCCGACGAACCCACCACGGCGCTGGACGTGACCGTGCAGCGCAAGATCCTGCTGCTGCTCAAGTCCCTGCAACAACGCTTGGGCATGTCCCTGCTGCTGATCAGCCACGACCTCAACCTGGTGCGCAGCATTGCCCAGCGCGTGTGCGTGATGCGTGCCGGCGAGATCGTCGAGCAGGCCGACTGCCAGACACTGTTCAGCGCGCCGCAGCACCCCTACAGCCGCCTGCTGCTGGATGCTGAACCGGCCGGTAATGCCCTGTGCAGTGACGAACGCGAGACGGTATTGCAGGTGGATGACCTGACCGTGCAATTCCCCCTCGGCGGTGGTTTGTTCCGGCGCAAGACTTACTTGCGGGCAGTGGATGGCATCAGCCTGAGCGTGCAGCGCGGCAAGACCCTGGGGATTGTCGGCGAGTCCGGCTCGGGCAAGTCCACCCTGGGCCAGGCGATTTTGCGGCTTCTTGATTCCACGGGCAGCATCCGCTTCCAGGGTGAAGCCCTCGACCCGCTGAACCATAAGCAGATGCGCCCATGGCGCAAGCAGATGCAGGTGGTGTTCCAGGACCCCTACGGCAGCCTCAGCCCGCGCATGACCGTGGAGCAGATCATCAGCGAAGGCCTGGAGGTTCACGCACCGTGCAGCCTGGCCGACCGCGATGCACAGGTGGTGCAGGTGCTCAAGGACGTGGGCCTCGATCCCGCCAGCCGCCATCGCTACCCCCATGAGTTCTCCGGTGGTCAGCGCCAACGCATCGCCATCGCCCGCGCCCTGGTGCTCAAGCCGGCGCTGATGTTGCTCGACGAACCGACCTCGGCCCTCGACCGCACCGTGCAGAAACAAGTGGTGGCGCTACTGCGTGAGTTGCAGGAGAAATACGGCCTGACCTACCTGTTTATCAGCCACGACCTGGCCGTGGTGCGTGCCATGGCCCATGACATGATCGTGATCAAGGATGGCAAGGTGGTGGAAGCCGGCGCGAGCCACCAGGTGTTTGATGCACCGCAGCATCCTTACACCCAAGAGCTGCTGGCGGCGGCGTGCGGGCTGTCGTCATGAGTACCAGCCTCACGGATTACCAACAGGTTCGCGGCCTGGCTATCCAGTCGCTGTTCGAGATCATCGAGCAGTCCAGCGAAGGCACGGTGATTGTCGACCGCGACGCCAATATCGTGTGGATGAACGAGCGCTACGCCAAGCGCTTTGGCCTCAAGAGCGCCGACGAGGCCATCGGCCAGCCGTGCGAGCAGGTGATCTCCAATAGCCTGCTGCGCCAGGTGGTACGCAATGACCAGCCCATATTGCTGGACATCCAGGACACGCCCAAGGGCCCGTTGGTGGTGATGCGCTTGCCGATCCACAACGACGCCGGTGCGGTGATCGGTGCGATCGGCTTTGCCTTGTTTGATGAACTGCGCAACCTGTCGCCACTGATTGAGCGCTACCTGAGCATGCAGCAAGAACTGGCGTCGACGCGCTCCTTGCTGCGCTCGCGGCAGAGCAAATACAACTTCGCGCATTTTATCGGCACCAGCGCCGCCAGCCTCGAAGTGAAACGCCGGGCGCGGCGCAGTGCCAGCGCCGAATCGCCCGTGCTGCTGCTGGGTGAAACCGGTACCGGCAAGGAGCTGCTGGCCCAGGCGATTCATGGCGCGTCCAGCCGTGCGCACAAGGCCTTTGTCAGCATCAACAGCGCGGCGATTCCCGCTGACCTGCTGGAAGCCGAGTTCTTCGGCACCGCACCGGGAGCGTTTACCGGCGCTGACCGCAAGGGCCGCCCCGGCAAGTTCCAGATCGCCCAGGGCGGCACGCTGTTCCTCGACGAAATCGGTGACATGCCCCTGCCCTTGCAAAGCAAACTGCTGCGCGTGTTGCAGGAAAAGGAATTCGAGCCGGTGGGTTCCAACGAGATGCTGCACAGCGATGTGCGGGTGATCGCCGCCACCTCCATGGACCTGGAGGCGGCGATCAAGCGCGGCGAGTTCCGCGCGGATTTGTATTACCGGCTGAATGTGCTGCCGATCCAGGTGCCGCCGTTGCGTGAGCGGCTGGAGGATATTCCGGCGTTGAGCGAGGCGATTCTGGAGGAACTGCGCAGCCAGCATGAACTGGACCGCGAGGCCCTGGCACTGCTGGCGCAGCATGCGTGGCCGGGGAACATCCGTGAGTTGCGCAATGTGCTGGAGCGGGCGGCGTTGCTCAGTGATGACCTGGTGTTGAATGCCGGGGAGATTCGGGCGGCGATTGGCACCTTTACCCCCGTGGAGCGTGGCAGTGCCGTCGCGACGGTCGAGGGCGAAAGCTTCAGTGCGGCGCGGGAGCGGTTTGATCGGCAGATCATCGCGGCGGCATTGAGCGCGTGCGAGGGAAATGTGGTGGAAGCAGCCAATCGGTTGGGGCTTGGGCGGTCGACGCTGTACAAGAAGATGGTGGCGTTGGGTATCAACTGATCTCCAAAAAGAGACAGAGATCTCAATACAGAGACAACCCAATGTGGGAGGGGGCTTGCCCCCGATTGCGGTGCTTCAGTTGCCTATCAGGCGGCTGACACACTGCCATCGGGGGCAAGCCCCCTCCCACATTTGTTTGTCACTTGTCTCAAGTTAGAGACAATATTCAGAGAAGCACACCAAATACAGAAAATTACTGTTTAATTTCAACAAGTTAAGAACATGGCACACATCTCGCTATAGCCCTTTCCTAAAGCAACACCCCACAACAATAACAATCCGATGGAGACACACCGTGAGTGTGATCATTGCCCTGGCAGCCCTGGCGCTGCTGATGCTGGCGGCCTACCGTGGCTATAGCGTTATCCTGTTTGCCCCCATCGCCGCCCTCGGCGCTGTCCTGCTCACCGACCCGTCCGCCGTCGCCCCTGCCTTTACCGGCGTGTTCATGGAGAAGATGGTCGGCTTTATCAAGCTGTATTTCCCGGTGTTCCTGCTCGGTGCAGTGTTCGGCAAGCTGATCGAGCTGTCGGGCTTCTCGCGCTCGATTGTGGCGGCAGCCATTCGTTTGCTCGGCACGCGCCAGGCGATGCTGGTGATCGTGCTGGTCTGCGCCCTGCTCACCTACGGCGGCGTATCGCTGTTCGTGGTGGTGTTTGCGGTGTATCCGTTTGCAGCGGAGATGTTCCGCCAAAGCAATATTCCCAAGCGCCTGATCCCGGCCACCATCGCCCTCGGTGCGTTTTCGTTCACCATGGACGCTCTGCCCGGCACCCCGCAGATCCAGAACATCATCCCCAGCACCTTCTTCAACACCACCGCCTGGGCCGCGCCGTGGCTGGGTTTGATCGGTACGATCTTCGTGTTCTGCGCCGGCATGCTCTACCTGGCACGCCAGCGCAACAAGGCGCAGCGTGCCGGTGAAGGCTATGGCACGGAGCTGCGCAACGAGCCGGAAACCGCCGAGAACCTGACCCTGCCCAATCCCTGGATCGCGCTGTCGCCACTGATCCTGGTCGGCGTGATGAACCTGTTGTTCACCCACTGGATCCCGCAGTGGTACGGCAAGACCCACAGCCTCAGCCTGCCCGGCATGAGTGCGCCGGTGACCACCGAAATCGCCAAGCTCACCGCGATCTGGGCGGTACAGGCGGCGTTGCTGGTAGGGATCATCGTGGTGCTGGTGTTCGGCTTCTCGGCGATCAAGAGCAAGCTGGCCGAAGGCAGCAAAAGCGCGGTCAGCGGTGCGCTGCTGGCGGCGATGAACACCGCCTCTGAATATGGCTTTGGCGCGGTGATCGCCTCGCTGCCGGGCTTCCTGGTGCTGGCCGACTGGCTCAAGGGCATTCCCAACCCGCTGGTCAATGAAGCGATCACCGTGACCCTGCTGGCCGGTATCACCGGTTCCGCGTCGGGCGGCATGAGCATCGCCCTGGCGGCGATGTCCGAGAGCTTTATTTCGGCGGCCCATGCGGCCAATATCCCCCTTGAAGTGCTGCACCGCGTCGCGGCCATGGCCAGCGGCGGCATGGACACCCTGCCCCACAACGGCGCGGTGATCACGCTGCTGGCGGTCACCGGCCTGACCCACCGCGAAGCCTACAAGGACATTTTCGGCATCACGCTCATCAAGACCCTCGCGGTGTTCGTGGTGATCGGTACTTTCTACGCCACCGGCATTGTGTGAGGTTTCCATGACGACATTGAACGGCAAGACCGCCCTGGTCACCGGCTCCACCAGCGGCATCGGCCTGGGCATCGCCTTGAGCCTGGCCAAGGCCGGCGCCAACCTGATCCTCAATGGCTTCGGTGACGCCAGCGCGGTGATCGCCCAGGTGCGGGTGTTCGGCGGCAAGGTCGGCCATCATCCGGCCGACGTCAGCGACCCGGCGCAGATCGCCGACATGATCGCCTACGCCGAGCGTGAATTCGGCGGCGTCGACATCCTGGTCAACAACGCCGGCATCCAGCATGTGGCGGCGGTGGAAGACTTCCCGGCCGAACGCTGGGACTCGATCATCGCGATCAACCTGTCCTCGGTGTTCCACAGCACCCGCCTGAGCCTGCCAGGGATGAAGGCCAAGGGCTGGGGGCGTATTGTCAACATTGCCTCTGTGCATGGCCAGGTCGGGTCGGTGGGCAAGGCCGCGTATGTGGCGGCCAAGCATGGCGTGATCGGGTTGACCAAGGTGGTTGGCCTGGAGACCGCCACCAGCAATGTCACCTGCAACGCCATCTGCCCCGGCTGGGTGCTGACGCCACTGGTGCAGAAGCAGATCGATGATCGCGCCGCCAGTGGTATCGACCCGCAGCAGGCGCAGCACGACCTGTTGGCGGAGAAGCAACCGTCGCTGGAGTTTGTGACACCGCCGCAACTGGGTGAACTGGTGCTGTTTTTGTGCAGCGAAGCCGGTGCCCAGGTGCGCGGTGCGGCGTGGAATATCGACGGCGGCTGGCTGGCCCAGTAACAGCGGACACTGGCGTTCAAATGTGGGAGGGGGCTTGCCCCCGATAGCGGAGGGTCAGTCACCCCATGTATCAACTGGCACTCCCTCATCGGGGGCAAGCCCCCTCCCACATTTGAACTGTATTGTGTGGAAGACCTAGATAAGAACAAGAGACCTGCTGATGCCCGACATCCTCTGGCAACCCTCCCCGGAACGCATCGCCAACACGCGCATGGACCAGTTCCGGCGCTACATCAACCAGCGCTACAGCCTGCAGCTTGGCGACTACCCGGCGCTGCACCAGTGGAGCATCGACCAGCGCGCGGATTTCTGGCGGGCGATCGTGGACTATTTCGACGTGCAATTTCGCAGCCCGCCCACCGCGGTGCTGATCGAAGACGCCGAGATGCCCAGCGCCCGTTGGTTTCCCGGTGCGACGCTGAATTTTGCCGAACACCTGCTGCGCCGACGTGACGCTCACACCGCCGTCGTGGCTGTCGCAGAAGACGGCCAACGCGAACAACTGACCTACGCCGAACTGGCCGCCCACGTCGCCGGCCTGCAACGCAGCCTGCGCGCTGCCGGCGTGACCCAGGGTGACCGCGTCGCGGCGTGTATGCCTAACACCTGGCAAACCCTGGTGGGCATGCTCGCCACCACCAGCCTGGGGGCGATCTGGTCCTGCTCGTCGCCGGACTTCGGCACCCAGGGCGTGATCGACCGTTTTGGCCAGATCGAGCCCAAGGTACTGATCACCTGCGCCGGCTACCGCTATGCCGGCAAGGATATCGACCAGACCGCCAAGCTCAATGAAATCCTCGCGCGCCTGCCGTCCCTGGAGCAGTTGATCATCGTGCCGTATGCGCGCCCCCAGGCCAGGATCGAGGACTATCAGACCCACGCCAGCGTCTGGCTGTGGCCGGACTTCTACCAACCCGGCGGCGAGCCTGACTTCGTCGCGGTGCCGTTCGACCATCCGCTGTACATCCTCTACTCCAGCGGCACCACCGGCGTGCCCAAGTGCATCATCCATGGCACCGGCGGCGTATTGCTCACCCACCTCAAGGAACACGGCCTGCATGCCGACCTGTCCCGCGAGGACTGCCTGTTCTACTACACCACCTGCGGCTGGATGATGTGGAACTGGCTGGTCTCGGTGCTGGCCATCGGCGCCACGGCGGTGCTGTATGACGGCTCACCGTTTCACCCCGGCCCCGAGCGCTTGATCGACCTGATCGATGCGGAACACATCAGCGTGTTCGGCACCAGCCCCAAGTTTCTCGCCACCCTGGAAAAAGCCGGCCTGCAACCGCGCCTCAGCCATGACCTGGGCAGCCTCAAAGCGCTGATCTCGACCGGCTCGCCGCTGTCGCCGCAGAGCTATGACTACGTGTACCGCGAAATCAAGGCCGAGCTGTGCCTGTCGTCCATGTCCGGCGGCACCGATATCGTCTCCTGCTTTGTGATCGGCAACCCGGTGCTGCCGGTGCGGCGCGGTGAAATGCAGTGCAAGAGCCTGGCGATGGCCATCGAAGTGTGGGACGACCAGGGCCGGCCGCTGGTCGGTGAAAAAGGCGAGCTGGTGTGCACCCGGCATTTCCCGGCCATGCCCATCGGGCTATGGAAGGATCCGGAGCGCAAGAAACTGCTCGCTTCGTATTTCAGCCAGTTTCCCGGCGTCTGGGCCCAAGGGGACTACGCCGAACAGCGCCCCAACGGCAGCCTGCTGATCCACGGGCGTTCCGACGCGGTACTTAACCCGGGCGGCGTGCGGATCGGTACCGCAGAGATCTATCGCCAGGTGGAAAAAATCCCCCAGGTGCTGGAAAGCCTGGCCATCGGCCAACGCTGGCAGGACGACGTGCGCGTGGTGCTGTTCGTGCGCCTCAATGACGGTATCGAACTGGACGAGGCCCTGGAACAGCAGATCCGCCAGGTGATCCGTGCCAACACCACACCGCGCCATGTGCCGGCCAAGATCCTCGCTGTCACCGATATCCCCCGCACCATCAGCGGCAAGATCGTCGAATTGGCAGTGCGTAATGTGGTGCACGGCGAGCCGGTGAAGAACACCGACGCCCTGGCCAACCCGCAGGCGCTTGATCAGTTCCGCGATCGCCCGGAACTGGCGCAAGGATGAAAGGTTTCAGCGCTGACGCACTCATTTGAAGACAAACCCCCAATGCATGCTATTTTTCGGGGGTAGTCACTCATTGCCGACTGACGGGATAATGGGTGTTGTCATTTTTCAAAGCGTTACGCTCAGGGCTTTTTCATGATTGGAACATCCACCGGCAGCGAAGCCGCCGCATTGATTGCGCGGCTGGACTGGGCGCAAAGCCCTCTCGGTGAGGCCGGTGATTGGCCGCAAAGCCTGCGCACGGCGGTCGATATCGTGGTGCACTCGCCGATGCCGATGCTCCTGCTGTGGGGCAACCAGCTCACGCAGCTCTACAACGACGGGTTCGCCCAACTCGCGGGCAATAAACACCCTGGGGCCATGGGCCAGCCGGCGCACCAGACCTGGCCGGAGCTGGAAGGCTTTACCGGGCCAATCTACGACGCCGTGCTCAGCGGCCAGGTGCGCACCTTCAGCGAGCAGCGCTTCGTACTGCAACGCCACAATCGCGATACTGAAATCTGGCTGGACCTCACCTACAGCCCGGTCCGCGATGAAAGCGGCAGCGTTGCCGGCATCCTGGTCACCGCCATCGAAACCAATGAACGGCGCAAGGCCCAGCACAACACCGAACAGCGCCTGCAACTGGCATTGGCGGCCACCGACGCGGTCGGCACCTGGGACTGGGATATCGGCGAAGACCGTTTTATCGCTGACACGCACTTCGCCTACCTGCATGGTGTCGATCCCGACGATGCAAGCCGTTTGCCGATCAGCGACTACCTGCAAGGCGTGCACCCGGAAGACCGTGGCATGGTGGCGCGCAGCATCAAGCACTGCATCACCTTCGGCACCGAGTACGCCGAGGAATACCGCCTGCTGCAAGCCGATGGCCAAGTGCGCTGGGTATTCGCCCGCGGGCGCTGCTACAAGGATCATCAAGGCCGCCCCGCGCGCTTCCTGGGTGCTGCGCTGGACCTGACCGAGCGCAAACACACCGAGCAGGCCTTGCGCCAAAGCCAGAGCGAGCTGCAGTTGATCATCAACGCCATGCCGGTGTTGATCGGTTATGTCGACCACGAGCAGCGGTTCCGCCTGAACAACAGCGCTTACCTGGAATGGTACGGCATGACGCCCCAGGAGCTGTACGGCAAGACCATCCGCGAAGTGCTCGGCGACGAGGTGTATGCCGGGCGTGCAGACAAGATCGAGGCCGCACTCAAGGGCAAGGCCTGCAGCTTCATGACCATCACACCACACCAGGACGGTCGACCACGCCACGCCCTGATGAAGTACCTGCCACGCTTCAGCAATGACGGTTCGGTGAAGGGTTTCTACATCTTTGTGATCGATGAAACCGAACGCAAGCTCACCGAAGAAGCCCTGCGCCACCTCAATGAAAACCTCGAGGAACGCGTGGCCCAGCGCACCCAGGCGCTGGCCGAGGCCAACCAGCGCCTGCAAAACGAAATGTTCGAACGCGAACGCGCCGAAGATGCGCTGCGCCACGCCCAGAAGATGGAAGCGGTGGGCCAGCTCACCGGCGGTATCGCCCACGACTTCAACAATATGCTCACCGGCATCATCGGCAGCCTGGACCTGATGCAGCGCTACATCGCTGCCGGGCGCAGTGACGAGATCGGCCGTTTTACCGATGCCGCCGTATCCTCCGCCCACCGTGCGGCCGCCCTCACCCACCGCTTGCTGGCGTTCTCGCGGCGCCAGTCCCTGGACCGTCGCCCGCTGGACCCGAACCAGTTGGTGGCGTCCCTTGAAGAGTTGTTCCGCCGCACCAAGGGCGCGCACATCAGCCTCAAGGTGCAGCTCGGCCATGACATCTGGCCGGTGAACACCGACGCCAGCCAACTGGAAAACGCCCTGCTCAATCTGGTGATCAACGCCCGCGACGCGATGCCCGACGGCGGTGAACTGCTGATCGAAACCGCCAACAGTTACCTGGACGGCACCGACATCACTACCCTGGAGCCGGTCAAGGCCGGCGACTACGTGATGCTTGGCGTGTGCGATAACGGCACCGGCATGGCGCCGAAGATTCTGGCCAAGGCGTTCGACCCGTTCTTCACCACCAAACCCATCGGCCAGGGCACAGGCCTGGGGCTGTCGATGATCTACGGCTTTGCCCAGCAGTCCGGCGGGCATGTGACGATCCAGAGCGCGCCGGGCCAGGGCACCTGCGTGCGCCTGTATCTGCCGCGCCTGCATGGCACCTCCCTGGAAAGCGACCTGCCTGCCAGCCTCGGTGAAGCCCCGGTAGCCCTGGCCGGTGAAGCCGTGGTCGTGGTCGAAGATGACCCGGCAGTGCGCATGCTGGTGGTCAATGTGCTCGACGAACTGGGCTATACGGCGCACCAGGCGGGCGACGCCCGGGCTGCACTGCCGCTGCTGGAGTCGGATCTGCGTGTGGATCTGCTGGTGACTGACGTCGGCCTGCCGGGCATGAATGGCCGGCAGCTTGCGGAAATCGCCCGCCAGCACCGGCCGGGGCTGAAGGTACTGTTCATGACCGGTTACGCGGAAAAAGCCGCCGAGCGCCAGGGCTTCCTCGAAGACGGCATGGACATGGTGGCCAAGCCGTTTTCCATCGACCTGCTGGCGACAAAAATCCGCAGCATGATCAACGCCGACGAATGAGTTCAGGCATAATCGCGCGCCGTCGCACACCTGGTAGAGATCAATGAAAGCCCAAGCCCGTCATATCCTGGTGAAAACCAGCGAAGAAGCCGAACAGCTCAAACAGCGCATCGCCAAGGGCGAGGCGTTTGATGTACTGGCCAAGAAGTACTCCACTTGCCCCTCGGGCAAACGTGGCGGCGACCTGGGCGAAGTGCGGCCCGGGCAAATGGTGGGGGCGATTGATGCGGTGATCTTCAAGAAACCGGTGAAGGTGGTTCACGGGCCGATCAAGAGCAAGTTCGGGTATCACCTGGTGCAGGTGTTTTACCGGGATTAACCGGCTCTATTTGTATCGCTCGTCGTCGACCTGGACGAGATATAAATACTGCCGGGTGACTTTCCACACAGCCTACCTTGATCGCTATACCAGGACCAGGGAGGCCGGATGTGGACACCGCCAAAATACAACAACTCAGCATTCCAAGTTTGCTCTACGCGTTACATATTCCAAATGTGGCGGACCTGCCCAGCGATCAGGCACGCCAGTTTTTTCAGCGCCTGCTCACACGTTCCCATGTTATCGCCCTGCGTGCCCACGTCTTCTTCAAAACCCTTGATTTCGGCGACGAACACGCGCTGCCTGGCCTGTGCAGATTTCCGCCTTTTCAAACCCTGATTTCCACCGCAGTGACAATTCCCATCGAGAAGTTAACGTTTTCGCTGACCCTGGAATGTCTCTACAAACTCTCAGAAGCCCTCTGGCGCGGAGAGCTTCCAGCGCTGCTCTATCCCACCGCGATTCTTGACCGCACAGCACGGCAGTGTTTCAAGGATGAATTCATCAGCGCATTAACTAACAGCGAGACTTCAAGGAATTCAGCTTACCCTCTGGACCAGGATTCCCTTGCGTTGATCGCGAATATTATCGATATCTATCAACTGCGCGCCTTTCAGAAACTGGAGCTCAATGCGCTCACACTCCATCGTCACGATCCGCTCGACATTCTGAAACGCCAACCGCGCTTATCGCACAACTTGCAGCGGGAAATCACCACGTTCATCAGCAAATCCTTCAGTGCCACGACACACTCGACTTTTTACGCTGCGATCGTCCATGGCTATGTCGATGTCCCATCCAAAGACCGTAAGCCACCTGCCACCGATCGACTGATCATCTATACAAAACCCATCGCGTCGTTGGTAGCAGACTACCTTCGCACAGGTGTCAGGCCTCATCAGCAAACGGACACCCGGTGGACCTCATTGCAGATATCGGTTTATGAGGACACGAGCATCACCAGAGAAGATCGTCCCGCCCTGGTAACTGCCCAAGATTTATTGAAGCACTCGCCGATCAACCACAGTCAATTCAATCTACATCCTTTCATCTCCGTTGATATCGGCACATTGGATGACTTTCTGGATCGCCTCGACAGGCTCCCCAAGTTGTACCAGCAGGATGTCATAAACTATTGGGCGCCCGTGACCTCTGAAAAGGGGGCCAAGACGATCTGGCGCAACCATCTCAAGCACGCTATCGAAACCACAGCCCGTATCGGGCTGGCGGACAGTACCCTGACGCACGACAGCCATACGCAGATCAATCAGATACTCAGCCAATCTTCCGCTCAAGCACTGCCCCCTGCAATCAGCACCTACACCTGTGCGTTCGTAGATCTTTTCAGCGGTAAGGCATTTCCCATCAGCGGCACATTCCTGATCGAACAGCAGGCATCAGCCTCAAAGCAAAACCGCCTTGTGGCGTTCGCCCTGAACACAGGCGCGGTGGAGTACGAAAGCTGGGAAGCATTCGAGAAGCGCCTGCTTTCCCAGATGGCTGATAGCAACAGTCGACCGCTATTACTGGACCATTTGAGCAAAAAAAGCGCTCTGAACATCGTTGATTTTTGCTCAACACAACCCGCTCGACTGGGTTTGAAAAAAATGCTCACAGCAGCTTACGTCGTTGACGAACTTGTGGAGGGTTTACTCGTCCAGCAGGCGGAAAATTTCCTGCACGACTTCACCGCGATAAAAAATGATACGTTGCCTGCCGGGCTCGAAGCATTTTGCAACGCACTAAATCCATCACTGGCCCAACACTTGACCAAACAGCACGCGCGCTGGATAAACCACCGCCAGACAAGCATGCTTGAACAGTTGCCCGGCAAAACGCTTTCTGATGCGTTAGTACTGACTTCCACTGCGCGCGCGCAGGATATCTACAGCAAAGATCTGGACTCACCCATACTGGACCTCTCGGCACTCAATAAGCTTGCGTTCAATGACACTAAATGCAGAGCGCTGATGATAGGCACCTTGAACACCGACAAAGTGGGTAACACTCTCAAAGGTGTCATGAGCCATGTCGTCAGTTATTTCTCTGCCGAGACACCTGTTCCCCTCTCTCTTCGCTTTCTTGCCCTGCAACGCATCTGCGCCTACCGCGATGAACGCCAGATTTTCAGTTGGCAGCACCCCGGCAGTCTTCGGCACAACTTCTATTACTTCATGCAGCTCTATGCGAGCAACGCCCCCAGCGATCGCCTAGGCTTACGACTCGAAAGCGTGGGCCTCAGGTTACTGGGCATGAAGCAATTACCCAGCGAGGGCGTTCACCCCTACTACTCCGCACGAGAGCTGACCCTCGCACAGGACCAATCTCCCGCGCTCGTTTCCATTTTGTGCAGTGAAATCAAAGCAACACCTGACCAGATTGATCTAACGGCATTAGCGTCTTACCTCAATCTGTCGTTATTGGCGGACTACGACCCTGAGCACATGATCTCACCAGCACAGCCACGTAACTATTCGCTATATCATGAGTTGCTGCTGGATCTTCCAGGCTTGCACAGACTGGGCAAAGCCCTTGGAAAAATCATTGCACCAGGCCGCAATGACGCGCAGACATCATTTAGGGCGCTCGCCATCTCGGTTATAACCGATTATCTCTCCCCACCCACCGAACAAAAGCCCGGCTACATTTGTGGTTTGAACTTGCACAGCGTCGAGCTAGGGGAGTCTCCGGTAAGCCAGGTTCGCGAGACGCTTCGAGCGCATCTCAAACAACGCCTCCCGAAAAACGTAGACCGCCAAACCCAGCGGTTCGTCTTCACACTGCTCTGCGCTCGTTATGCACCGGAATTATTAGTGACCCAAGTGCCAGCCACCCTGCTGTACGGGCAAACCCTGGACAGTCTTCACTGGCGTCATGCGGTTGCATGCCTGGAAGCTGAACAGCCATGCTCTAGCCAAGGCCTGAGCTACGTGGAAATAGTCACCGCCTACTCGAATGCTCATTACGCGGGGTTGAGCGATGATAAGAAAACCGCTGTTGCTCTTTTAAAGCAGCTGCCCAGTCTGCACTTTGCCATGTGCCAGGGAGTCATTCCCGAAACCGAAATTGCCTGGGTCACCCATGCCGATAGCCTCAAGGCTGTCGCCTATGTCAGCGAACAAGAGGCCCTCGAGGCACAAACCTTTACTCATCTGGCGCAAGTACCACCTCAACGTAAAAACATGGCAAGCAGCGCATTCAAAAAAGCCAATCCTGGTGTGGATGCGGAACAGATCATCGCGTTCACAGAAGCCGAGCTCAAGAAGTACTTCCATGTTCACCCCTCCGTCGCGGCAGACCGGCATATTGGACGCCGAATGCGTATGACCCTTCTGGAAAAGTACATGTCCTGTGTGTCCGGTGTGGGGTTTACAGAACAAGAGATTGGGGTAAAACCCTACCCACACGGCGCTTGCGAGTTACAAGCGCGGTTTGACCAACAATTTTCCATCTACAAGGACAACTTTCTAAGCGCCATGGTTGACCGCCTGGCACTCGCGCTGCACGGCACACCGCAATTGGACCGGGAGCGGATACTTAACGCTTACAAATACATAAAGGTATCGTTTGAAAACAGTCAGGGTAACTGGGAGGAAAGCCGCTTTGGGCTCATCGCCCTTTATAAAGAGAACGAGGACATCCAGTACGCCTATGAAATATTTTGCCCTTCAGGAACTGTCCGAGCGCTACCTCTCTCTGCTAAACGCGCTACCCGCATCCACGTGACGTCTTCTCCCCCCACACAGGATGCTCTGTGGCATGAGTTGCCGTATCTGTATATCTCTCCCTTGAATGAAGGGGCTTACCTCAGAGGTGCCCCAGATCAGAAAGAAAGTACGCCGTACTTAATGGTCAGCTTCTACACCGTCCGACGGCAGACACAGGGAATGTCCAGAGCACAAAAGATCCAATACTTGTGCAAAAAAATGGTGAACGCTGTATTCGGCAACATCATGGACCTTGCCTACCCCTATTTGAAGAGTCCTACGCCGTACGAGACCCATAAAGAGCGACTGTTTGCACGCGCGCAACTCATGGCGCGCTTTGTACTGCCTGGATATGCGCTTTATCAGGACATCAAGGCCGGAAAAGTAACACTGGGTACTATCATTACCACGGCCCTTGAAATGTTCAGCCTGTTACTGCCGTTTGTCGGACTTGGCATCAAGGCCCTTAGTATTTCCACGCGCCTTGGTCGGGTCATCATTCTTTCTAAGTCAACGAATTTTTCAAAGGTAGCCTTAACAGCAGCCAAGGCGATCCAACCGTTACAAAGTTCTTTACCCAATGTACTCCTGCGGTCTCTAGGTGCGGCTAATCCCTTCGGCGCCATTGCACTGTTATTTCAATACAGTCACAAAGGCATGCTGGCCATCAAGTTTTTACTTAGATTTACACGCGCCGAAATGTCGCAGGGGCCAACACTGTTCAAAACGCTTGCACACAGGCATCTTCCAGCACTTGAATACCGCCCCCTCTCCGCTGTACCCACTGCGCAAGGCCGCGCGCAGTTCTTCAAACCTGACACCCGCACCGGCGACAACAAACTCAATATCCAACAACAATTCAAATTACACGCTCGTGCTGTCGACGTATCAGAGATAACAGCCGTCAACTCAATGTACGTAAAAGAAGGGAAAACCTATATTTATCTTCAGGGTAACATCTTCGCTGTGAGAAAACTGCACGGCACTGACGACTATCAACTTTACAACGACACTCACATCGGCCCTCGCGTCAAGTTCGATCACACTCGAAACAGGTGGGAGATACAATGTTGAACCCTGAACATCACTGCACCCCTCCTGTCAGCGCCCTACAACCCTTGGCGCCCCTTCATACCTCAAGAGTTCCGGTGGTTAAGTTTGAGCATCATCTATCTGTTCTTGATGCGGAGGGCGCGCCGATGAGTATCTGGTACGACGTGCAGCATGGCGTCTGGATGACACACCCTGATACCATTGACGGCGAACTCCTCACCCAAGCTGTATGGCTCACCCATGAGGGTTACTGGGACCGCGGAACGTTGGAAGACTGGCAAGCCATCAGGCACAAGTTGCCCCAGCCCACTGAATTCAGAAACGTGGAGCTTCCTGGCTATCCCGTGTTGCCCACGGATACACAACCGATTCCGCGAGAAATTCATAAAATATGGATAGGTACTTTACTTCCCAGTCAGAACCTCATTGACGCGCTTACCCGTAACGCCGCGCACACAGCGGGTTATAAGGTCATCGTCCATACCGATGTGAGTGATGACTTATTGATTCCCCTTACACAGATACTGAAAAACGCCGTACCCACGTTGACGATTGCTCCGTTGAACGGCACCGTGTTTTTTGAAGATTTCAAAAAACACGCCATCTATAAGCACTACCTGAATATCTCCACAGGCACCACAACCAACTACTCGGCAGCGTCTGACATATTACGCTACCCGCTCGCCAATCATTACGGAGGCATCTACATGGACATGGATGACTGCTTCACAACGAAGATAAGCGAGCAAGTGTTCATGGCGGCGAGCAATGATGTATTACTAGGCACTTTCATCAATGCGCCCTTTGCAGACTTTTATGGTTACAACTCCAGTATTTTCGCCACTCACGCCAATAACCCGGTATTGGTCAAGGTAACGGAAGAGATGCTCAGCCGGTGCGACAAGCATAAGGATTTCTTTATCAAACCCAGACCGCACTTTACTGGCAAATACGATTCAACCTACGAAGC
Organism: Pseudomonas sp. NFPP04; assembly: GCF_900113815.1. NCBI lineage: Bacteria > Pseudomonadati > Pseudomonadota > Gammaproteobacteria > Pseudomonadales > Pseudomonadaceae > Pseudomonas > Pseudomonas sp. NFPP04. The sequence continues at coordinate 502,903 of NZ_FOQS01000004.1, forward strand.
CTTAAAAACCTACTCAGCCGAGCTTTTTCAATTGACCGGTCCGCAAGTATTCAACGATGTACTAGCACGTGAACGACCGGATTATTACGGTGTACTGGCCCAGCGCTCCCGCAGCCATGGCACCAAGATTAACCCTGGTGTAGTTGACACCGCTTACTCTCATAAATTATCCAAGGTGACGGACCATTACTTCCCCTTTTTCGAAAGAGCCCGTGTGGTAATAGGCGTAGAGCACTCCTGGATCACAACGTGAAACGAGTTCACGGGCCGATCAAGAGCAAGTTCGGGTAGCACCTGGTGCAGGTGTTTTACCGGGATTGATGGGTTGGCTGCAGACCGCTACCGGGGGCAAGCCCCCTCCCACATTTGAATAGGTTCACAAATCAAACTGTGGGAGGGGGCTTGCCCCCGATCCGCCGCAGGCGACCATTCACCCCCGGGGAATCAGCGCCCCCGGCACCTGGATAACCCGACTGGCCAACCGATGCCCGGCCAATGCAGCCTGCTCCGGCGAGCTTCCCTTGAGCCGCCCGGCCAGGTACGCCGCACTGAACGAATCCCCCGCCGCTGTCGTGTCCACCACCTTTTCCACCTTGATCGCCGGCACGCAAAAGCGCTCGCCGTTGCAGCGTATCAGGCACGCATCCGCGCCACGCTTGAGCACCACCTCTTTAATATCCGGATACGCCGTCAACACCTGCTCGCTGTCGGGATAGCCAAACAGGGCACGCTCGTCATCCTCGGTGAGCAAGGCAATATCCACTTCGGCCAGGACACGCCCATACGCAGCACGCGCCGCCTCGACACTCGTCCACAGTCGCGGCCGGTAGTTGTTGTCGAACACCACCTTGCCCCCGCGCCGACGGGTTTCGATCAGGGTTTGCAGCAAGCGTTCGCGGCCGATTTCACCCAGCACGGCCAGGGTGATACCGCTGAAATACACCACGTCATAGCCCGGCAGCGCGGCCAGGATCGGCTCGGCTGCCGGCGTGGTGAAGCAGTCGCGCACGGCGGCTTCGTTGCGCCAATACAAGAATTTGCGCTCGCCGTTGGCATCGGTCTGGATGCAGTACAAACCCGGCAGACGTCCGGGCAGGCGCTGGACCATGCCCACCCCCAACCCTTCGTCAGTCCATTGCCGGCACATGGCATCGCTGAAGCTGTCATCGCCCAGGGCAGTGACGTAGTCGACACCGCCGGTATCGCCCAACTCGCGGCGCAGGTACACCGCCGCGTTCAGGGTGTCGCCGCCGAAGCTCTGGTGCAGGCTACCGTCGGCACGGTGTTGCAGTTCGATCATGCATTCGCCGATCAGGGCGATGCGGGGTTGGGTGCTCATAGCGATTGTCTCGGGAGTGACTGATGGCCTCATCGGGGGCAAGCCCCCTCCCACATTGGAATGGGTTCACACATCAAACTGTGGGAGGGGGCTTGCCCCCGATGGGATCGACGCGGTCTAAAAGCAGGTAGGCAGAGACTCAATCACCTGCAACTGCTCATCCACCAGGCAACCGACCTGCCACTTGTCAAAGGTCAGGCACGGGTGCGAAGTGCCAAAGGAAATGATGTCACCAATACGCAGTTCAACCCCCGGCGCCACCGTCATGAACGCATGCTGGTCCATCACCGCCGTCACCTTGCACGCGCTCACATCATCGCCTTCCGCTGGCAGGATACCGGCCTTGTAACGCTTGAGCGGCACCGGCAGGCCGGCATCATAGGCCACGTCGCGCTTGCCCAGGGCGATCACCGCAAAGCCCGGCTCGGGCAACGACTGCACATGCGCCCAGACTTCCAGGGCCGGGTGCAGGCCTTCATCGAGGTCGCTGCGGCGGTCGAGCACGCAGCATTGCGCTTCTTTGTAGATGCCATGGTCATGGGCCACGTAGCTGCCGGGGCGCAGCACACTGAGGAAGCGGCCGGCGGCGTTCTGTTCTTCGAACGACTCGGCGATCAGGTCGTACCAGGCCGAGCCCGACGCGGTGATGATGGGCTTGGGCAGGTCGAAAGAGCCGTTGTTCTGCAAATCCACCGCCAGGCGCACCAGGCTCGCGGCGAAATCGCGGATACCACTGATGGCGTGCTCACCGTGGATCACGCCCTCATAGCCTTCGATACCGGTAAGGGCCAGGGCCGGCTGGGCCTTGATCGCCTTGGCCAGTTCGCGCACTTCCTGCTCGCTGCGGCAACCGCAACGGCCGCCGACCACGCCGTACTCGATCATCACGTTCAGGCGCAGGCCACGGGCGGCGAAGAACAGCCCCAGGTCGGCGACGTTGTCCGGGTGATCGACCATGCAGTGGAAGTCGAAGTCCTTGTCGGCCAGCAGGTCAGCGATCAATGCCATGTTCGGCGCGCCCACCAGTTGGTTGGCCATCAGCACGCGGCGCACGCCACCGGCATACGCGGCGCGGGTCTGCACGGCGTTGGCCAGGGTAATGCCCCAGGCGCCTGCCTCGATCTGACGCTGGAACAGCGCCGGCATCATGCTGGTCTTGCCGTGGGGCGCGAGCTGCGCGCCGCTCTTGCTGACAAAGTCCTGCATCCAGCGGATGTTGTGTTCCAGCGCCTCGCGGTGCAGCACCAGGGCCGGCAGGCTGACGTCGCGGACCAGATGGGCACCGACGGCGGCGGCGCCTTTTTCAACGGCATTGATGGCAGACATGAAATGCTCCTATTCGTTGATGCGACGGGCCAGGTTGTTGGCACTTTCGATCAACACCCGGCGATAGTCGTTGTAATTTTTGATCGCATCGGCGCGCGGGGCGACGATGCAGAGGGTCGCAATGCTGATGCCTTGCGCGTCCCGCACCGGGGCGGCAAAGCAATGGGTAAAGGTGTCGGCCACACTGTCGAAGGAAAAAAAACCATCGAGGGTGGCCTGACGGATTTGTGCCAGGAAGGTATCCAGCGGCAAGCGCTGGCCATCCGGCAGGATAAAGTCATCGTGATCGATCAGGTCGACGATCTGCTGGTCGCTCAAGTGCCCCAGCAACAGGCGCCCGGAAGCGGTCCAGGGGATCGGCGCGTTTTCGCCGATGTCCGAAGAAATACGAAAATGCCGCTCGCCCTCGCGCATCAGCGCCACCGTGTACTTGCGCCCGTTCAGCAGGCACATCTGCGCGGTTTCGTGGGTCTGGCTGACGATCTCCTGCAAGGCGTGGTCGGCCTCGCGGGTCAGGTCGAAATGCCGCAGGTGTGCCTGGCCCAGGAAATACAGCTGGCGGCCGAGGTAGACGTGACCGTCCTTGCCCACCGTTTCCAGGATGCGTCGCTCCAGCAGTGACGCGACCAATTCGTAGACGGTGGATTTGGGGCTGCCGATGCCGCTGGCAATATCATTCGGGCGCAGGGGCTGGCCGATTTCCTTGAGAAAATCGAGGATATCGAATGCCCGGTCCAGGCCTTTGGCGCGGCGTTTGATGGTGTCTTCGGTCATGGCAGCTTTCGATTCCTGTAAAAATGCTGTGATCTGCGCAGATCCTTGTGGGAGGGGGCTTGCCCTCTCCCACATTGGATTTTCCGTGGTTTCAAGAATGGGGCATTTAGCCCTTTTTCTTGTAGGCCACGCAATCGATCTCCACCTTGCAGTCGACCATCATGTTCGCCTGCACACAGGCCCGCGCCGGGGCGTGTTCCGGGGTGAAGTATTCGCCGAAGACTTTGTTGAAACTCCAGAAGTCCCGCGGATCCTCCAGCCATACCCCCACGCGCACCACATCTTTCAATTCGTAGCCAGCCTCTTCGAGGATCGCCACCACGTTGCGCATGGTCTGCCGGGTTTGCTCAATGATGCCGCCAGTGATGATTTCGCCATCCACCGCAGGCACCTGGCCCGAGACGTACAACCAACCGTCCGCTTCCACGGCGCGGGCGAAAGGACGGGGTTGGCCGCCGCCGGCAGTACTGCCGGCGCCATAACGAGTAATGCTCATAACAACAGGCTCCTGATTAAAAACGAATGTTCTTGAGAAATTCCGCCAGGCGCGGCGATTGCGGGCGCTCGAAGATGTCCTTCGAGGTGCCCTGCTCTTCAATGCGGCCCTGGTTCATAAACACGATCTTGTCCGAGACTTCATAGGCAAAGCGCATTTCGTGGGTGACCAGCAACATGGTCATGCCCTCTTCCGCCAGGCCCTTGATCACGCTGAGGACTTCGCCCACCAACTCCGGGTCGAGGGCCGAGGTGACTTCGTCGAACAGCATCAGGCTGGGGTTCATGGCAATCGCGCGGGCAATCGCCACACGTTGTTGCTGGCCGCCCGACAACTGGCCGGGAAAGTGGTTACGACGCTCCAGAAGTCCTACACGATCCAACCATTTTTCCGCGAGCGCCACCGCCTCGTCCTTAGGCATTTTCTTAACTTTCAATAAGCCCAGGGTGACGTTTTGCAACGCCGTCAAATGCGGGAACAGGTTGAACTGCTGGAATGCCATGCCGGTCATGGCACGATGCTGGGCAATCACGCGCTCGGGGTGACGCACCCGCTTGCCGGCAACTTCGCTGTAGCCGATGGACTCGCCATCCAGGGTGATCTGCCCGCCCTGGAACTCTTCCAGCAGGTTGACGCAGCGCAACAGAGTGGTCTTGCCCGAGCCGCTGGAGCCGATCAGGGTCACCACGTTACCGCGCTGCATCGACAGGTCGACGCCCTTGAGCACTTCCACCTGGCCGTACTGCTTGCGCAGGCCGCTAATGTTCAGCAGTGGTGGGTTGGTTTGAGGTTGGTTCATGGCAAGGCCACCCGCTTTTCAATGTAGCGCCCGAATAACTCGATGGCGTAGTTGATGACAAAGAACATAAAGCCTGCGAACAGGTAAAACTCCAGGGTCATGAAGGTGCGTGCGATCACTTGCTGAGTGCTCAACAGCAACTCGGCCACGCCGATCACCGAGAGCAGGGTCGAGGCCTTGACGATTTCCGTGGAGGAGTTGACCCAGGTCGGCAGGATCTGGCGCAGCGCCTGGGGCAGCAACACATAACCCAGGGACTGATAGAACGTCAGGCCAATCGCCTTGCCCGCTTCCAGTTGCCCACGGGGAATGGCTTGCAGCGCACCGCGCACGATTTCCGAGACGTGGGAACCGCAGAACAGCGTCAACCCGACCGCACCGGCCTGGAACGCGGTGATCTGCCAACCGAGCGCCGGCAGCATGTAGAAGCACGCCAATACCAGCACAAACACCGGCGTGCCCCGGATCAGGTCGACGTACAGCCGGAACGGCGCACGCATCCAGAATTTGCCGTAGGTCAGGATCAACCCGGCGACTATGCCGATCAGGGTGCCAAAGATAATCGCCAATGCGGACACATAAACACTGGCCTGAAAACCCGCCCAGAGGGTATCCCGGGCGATCCACAACTCATGCAGCCAGCTGGGGGATTCGTACATGGAAACCTCTCTTAACGACGGATCGCCAGGCGCTGTTCCAGGTAACGGAGCAGCATGGCAATGAGGTAACAGGCGGCCACGTAGAGCGCGGTCGTGACCAGCCAGGTTTCAATCACCCGGTAGCTCTCGACGTTGATCTTGCGGGCGTAATAGGTCAGCTCCGGCACCGCGATGGCGGCGGCGAGCGAGGTGTCCTTGAACAGCGAAATGAAGTTGTTCGACAGCGCGGGCAACACATTGCGCAGCATCACCGGCACGGTGATGTAGGCACGGATACGCCACTCGCCCAGACCGATGGCCAGCCCGGCTTCACGCAAGCCCTTGGGAATATTCAGCAGCCCGGCGCGAAATACTTCGGTCAGATAAGCCCCGGCGTACAACGACAAGGTGATGATGAACGACGGGATCTTGTCCAGGCGGATGCCCAGGCTGGGCAAGGCGAAGTAGATCAGCAGGATCAGCACGAGGATCGGCGTATTGCGGATCACCGTCACATACACCGAGGCCAGCACGCGCAGTGCCTTGTGTTTCGACAGCATGGCAAATGCCATCATCAGGCCGATCACGCAGCCGATCGCGATCGACAGCAGCGCCAGCTCGAGGCCCAGGCCGAGCCCCGCCAGCAAGCTGGGGAAGTCGCGCCACACGGCGGCAAAGTTCAACTGATAGTTCATGGTCAGCAGTACCTGATTGGGGCGCCGTCAGCGACGCCCCAGGTTTTCGATTTACTTGAACTCAACCGGGAAGCCGATCGCAGGTTCCGGCAGATCCACGCCGAACCATTGCTTGAACGAGGCCTTGTAGGTGGGGAACTCCACGCCGGTCATGGCTTCATGCAGCGCGGTGTTGACGAAATTCAGCCAGTCCTGATCGCCACGCTTGACGGCGCACGCATAGGTTTGCGGGCTCCAGGCGTAGGCCGGGCTGCGGTAACGACCTGGGTTTTGCACCATCAGGTACTTGACCGAGGACTGGTCGGTGGCCGCGGCATCGGCGCGACCGGAGTTCACCGCCTGGTACATCAGGTCGACGCTGTCGTACTGGTCGACCTTGGCTTTGGGCAGGGCCTGGTGCACCAGCTCTTCGGCATACACGTTTTGCAGCACGGCCACGGTGACGCTGTCGCCGGCGGCCTGCAGGTCTTCGATCTCTTTGTACTTGCTGTTGTTGGGCAGCAGCAGGCCCACGCCTTCGCGGTAGTACGGCAGGGTGAAGGCCACCTGCTGGGCGCGGCTGGCGGTGACGGTGATGAACTGGCAACTCATGTCGACCTTGTCGGTCAGCAGGTTGGGAATCCGCGCATCAGAGGATTGCACCACGAACTCGACCTTGCTCGGGTCATTGAACAAGCCCTTGGCCACGATGCGGCCGATGTCGATATCAAAACCCTGCAACTTGCCATCCGCTCCCTGGAAGTGCCACGGCGCATTGGTACTGCCTGTACCCACGATCAGATGCCCACGTTTGAGCACATCATCGAGCTTGCTGTCCGCCGCTTGCGCTTGGCTTGCGAGGGAGGCCGATGCGGCGAAGAGAAAAACACACGCTTTGAATACGGAAGGTCGGTGATGCATGACAAGCACTCCAGGAGTTGTGTATTCCGCTATACCGGAACTTAGTATGTAACAACGGAATAGACAGCAGAAAGTGTGCCACACGCGCTAACAGAAAAACACGGCATGAATAAATCTGTTTTAGATCAGATAGATAAATGAAGATCCGTAACCAGGCGTTAAGCCAGCACTTGAAATCTCTTTGCTACCCAAGGCCCCACACGGCGGTGACAGGCCACACTTGCGTGCGCTACAGCAGTATTACCACGCACCGTTGCGGTGCAGCTGTCGCGTGGAAAAATCCCCGCGCTGGGCTAGCCTTGGCACATTCATTCCGACAAGGACTCCACCCCGATGAACTTCCGCCTCACCCTGGTTTTGCTGTTCTTTCTGGTGGCCGGCAGCGCTTCGGCCAGCAACGACCGACGCGAATGCAAGGCCGAACTGCGCAAGCTCAACGAAGCCCTGAGCACCAATTACACAAGCCAGAACCACCACGGCTACCGTCAGGCGAAGGCCTCAAGGGACAATCTGGAATACAAGAAATGCGCAAGCCAGGCGCGCAAAGCCCGCGAACGCTTGGAGCGTGACCGGGACCTGTGAAGGTTGACAGTAGACGACTGACGCCCCCCCGGCTTAGCGTGAGCCAGGCCTGGAGGGAAATATCGATGAGCTATGTGAATGCCGTGATTGCAGACAAAGCTGCGTTTGAGCGCGAACTGAACACCCCACAACCCGTATTTGTGGTTTTCATGTCACATGAATGCACGGCTTGCACTGATGCGATGCCGCGTTTCATGCGCATCAGCGAGCACTACAAGGAGCAGGTCAAAATCTTGATTCTTGATTGTATGGACACGCCTCCACACCCAAGGGTCGACCGTATCCCGATGCTGTTGATCTACCGCAATCAGGTACTGCTCGAAGCCCTTCCCGGCCTTGGCGAGCAAGCGCTGCGAAGCGCCTTCGAGCAATACAGCCAACTACCCGCCGTTACGCCTGGTGCATAGGCACCAGGCAAACCTGCGTCACCCGCCGCTCTTCCACCGCCGCCACCGTCATGCGCCAGCCCTCATGTTCCAGGCTATCGCCCACCACTGGCAGGCGGTCGAGCAGGCTCATGACCAGACCGGCCAGGGTCTGGTAGTCCTCGGTCGCCGTCGCCTTGAAACCGGTACGCTGGCGGACCAGGTTGAGGTTCAAGGCACCATTGGCGCGAAAGCCATCGCCTTCCTCGACGATATCCGGCCCCTCGATTTCACTGGCATCCGGCAACTCACCGGCAATGGACTCGAGAATGTCGGTCATGCTCAACACGCCCATAAAGTCACCGAATTCGTTGATGACGAACGCAATGTGCGTGGATTCCTGGCGCATCTGCTCCAGCGCATTGAGGACCGAAAAGCTGTCGAGCAAGTTGATCGCCCGACGCGCCAGGTGCTCCAGGTTCGGCTCGTTGCCGGCCAGGTACTCCTTGAGCAACTCCTTCTTGTGCACGAAGCCCAGCGGCTCATCGACGGCGCCATTGCGGATCAACGGCAGTCGCGAATAGGACGAGTGCATCAGTTTCAGGCGGATACTGTCGGGGTCGTCCGCCAGATCAATGCAGTCGACCTTGGCTCTCGGCGTCATCAGCGTGCGGATCGGTCGCTCGGCCAGTTGCAGCACGCCGCTGATCATCACGCGCTCACGTCGATCAAACAGCGGGCCCTGGGTGGCATCCGGCTCGCCGAGCAGGTCGGCCACCTCTTCACCCACCTCTTCCACCGCCAGGCTGCGACCGCCGAGCAGGCGCATCACAGCATGGGCGGTACGCTCGCGCACCGGCAACACGCCTTGCGCCGACTTCTTGCGGCGTGAACGGGCGATCTGGTTGAACACTTCGATCAGGATCGAGAAGCCGATGGCGGCGTACAGGTAACCCTTGGGAATATGGAACCCCAGGCCTTCGGCGGTCAGGGCGAAACCGATCATCATCAGGAAGCCCAGGCACAGCATGATCACCGTCGGGTGCGCGTTGACGAAGCGTGTCAGCGGCTTGCTCGCCACGATCATCAGGCCGATGGACACGATCACCGCGATCATCATCACCGCCAGTTCGTCCACCATGCCCACGGCGGTAATCACCGCATCCAGGGAGAACACCGCGTCGAGCACCACGATCTGTGCCACGATCGGCCAGAACATCGCGTAGGCCACATTGCCTGTGCGCTGGGCCACATGCCCCTCGAGGCGTTCATGCAATTCCATGGTGGCCTTGAACAGCAGGAACACACCACCAAACAGCATGATCAGGTCGCGGCCGGAGAAGCTCTTGTCGAACACCTCGAACAACGGCTGGGTGAGGGTCACCAACCAGGAAATACTCGCCAACAGGCCCAGGCGCATCAGCAACGCCAGGGACAGGCCGATCAAGCGCGCACGGTCACGCTGCTCCGGCGGCAGCTTGTCCGCCAGGATCGCGATAAACACCAGGTTGTCGATGCCCAGTACCAGTTCCAGCACAATCAAGGTCAACAGGCCGAGCCAGGCCGTTGGATCCGCTAACCATTCCATTTATTGAGTCTCTTCAGTCATCGATTTTCAGAATGCCGGGCACGGCAGAGTGCGGTCAGTAGACCGGTAAAAGGTTAGCAGTCGGAATACGGGGTGCTTCAGCGGGAACAACGACAGAGGATGTCTTGGGGAAAGACGACTGGGAGGCTCCGAGAGGGTGTTCATGCAAATCCTGCAATGACAAAAGGACTTGAATCGTACAGTCGAAAGGGAAAATCCCCACAACCCAAAACTATTACAAGATCTGTAAAACCTTCGAAACCAGCACGATCATTTGATCATTAAATGAAATTATTATCAGCATAAATACCTACTGATCGTTGGTACAAAGCCCTAAAAACCAATAAATCAGCCTATTTCTGCGTTTTATACGAAAGCATTTGACTGATCAGATTTTCATTTGATAAACATATGATCAGCACAAGGCAATGAATGAACGACTGACTACAACAATAAATGGGGTGCTCATCATGAAACTTGCTACGACCTTCGCCGCCGCTGCGGCCCTCTCCCTCCTCGCCAGCAGCATCGCCCTGGCCGCCGACGGCAAGACCTACAAGGTCGGCGCCGCGGTCTACGGCCTCAAGGGCCAATTCATGCAGAACTGGGTACGCGAACTCAAGGAGCACCCCGCCGTGAAAGACGGCACCGTGCAATTGACCGTATTCGACGGCAACTACGACGCGCTGACTCAGAACAACCAGATCGAAAACATGGTGACCCAGCACTACGACGCCATCCTCTTCGTGCCCATCGACACCAAGGCTGGCGTCGGCACCGTGAAGCAGGCCATGAGTAACGACGTGGTGGTCATCGCCTCCAATACGAAAGTTGCCGATGCCGCCGTCCCCTACGTGGGTAACGACGATGTAGAGGGCGGCCGCCTGCAGGCCCAGGCCATGGTCGACAAACTCAACGGCAAGGGCAATGTAGTGATCATCCAGGGCCCCATTGGCCAGTCGGCACAGATCGACCGGGAAAAAGGCGAGCTGGAAGTGCTGGGCAAGCACCCGGACATCAAGATCATCGAGAAAAAAACCGCCAACTGGGACCGCGCCCAGGCCATGGCGCTGACGGAGGACTGGCTGAACGCCCACCCCAAAGGCATCAACGGCGTCATCGCGCAGAACGACGACATGGCCCTAGGCGCGGTACAGGCCCTGAAATCCCACGGCCTGACGTCCAAGGATGTACCGGTTACCTCCATCGACGGCATGCCGGATGCCATCCAGGCCGCGAAAAAAGACGAAGTCACCACCTTCCTGCAGGATGCCCAGGCCCAGTCCCAGGGTGCGCTGGACGTGGCCCTGCGCGCCCTGGCCGGCAGCGACTACAAGCCCCGGTCGGTGATCTGGGAACGCTATGCCAAGGATGTGCAATGGGCTGACGGCACCGCGAAGAACTACATCCTGCCCTGGGTGCCAGTAACCAACGCCAACGCCGATGCGCTGTACAAGCAAGTCAGCGGCGCCAAGTAAGCCGTAGCCGGTTGATCGCTCCCCGCATGGGAGCGATCCGTTTATCTTTGTTGTGAGGCCTGCCATGTCCACCGTCACCGAACGCCCGCAAGAACACCTGCACCCCGTCATCCCGAAAACCATGCAGGCCGTGGTCTGCCATGGCCCGGAAGACTACCGGCTGGAAACCGTCGACGTGCCCACCCCCGGCCCCGAGGAAATCCTCACCAAGGTCGAGTTGTGCGGGATCTGCATGGGCGACATCAAGACCTATCGCGGCGCGCCGTCGTTCTGGGGCGACGCCGAGCAACCACGCTATGTGAAACCGCCGATGATCCCCGGCCATGAATTCGTGTGCCGCGTGGTCGCCCTGGGCCCCGGCGCGGACAAGCGCGGCGTGAAGATCGGCGACCGGGTCATTTCCGAGCAGATCGTGCCGTGCTGGGGCTGCCGCTTCTGCAACCACGGCCAGTACTGGATGTGCCAGAAACACGACCTGTATGGCTTCCAGAACAACGTGCAGGGCGCCATGGCCCAGTACATGATCTTCACCAAGGAAGGCATCATCCATAAGGTCCCGGACTCCATCGCCCCGGATGAAGCGATCCTGATCGAACCCCTGGCCTGCTCGCTGCACGCTGCCGAGCGCGCCAATGTGGATTTCGACGATGTCGTGGTGGTCGCCGGCGCCGGCACCCTGGGCCTGGGCATCATTGGTGCGGTGCGCATGCGCAATCCGAAGAAACTCATCGTGCTGGACATGAAACCGGAACGCGCCGCCCTCGCCCTGCGCATGGGCGCCGACGAAGTGTGGAACCCGGCCGACGTCGACGTACTGGCGAAGATCCGCGACATCACCGATGGCTATGGCTGCGACATCTACATCGAAGCCACCGGTCATCACAAGGCCGTGAACCAGGGCCTGGCGATGCTGCGCAAGCTGGGGCGGTTCGTCGAGTTCAGCGTGTTCAATGACGAGGCCACGGTGGACTGGTCGATCATCGGCGACCGCAAGGAACTGGATGTGCTCGGCTCGCACCTGGGGCCTTACATGTACCCGCGCGCCATCGACTTTATCGGCAACCGCAAGATCGACATGCGCGACGTGGTCACCCACAAGTTCTCCCTGGCGGACTTCAAGGAAGCGTTCGCAGTGATGGAGCGCGGCGACAAGTCCCTCAAGGTAGTGCTTGAGCCTTGACCAACTGTATGTACCGCACCACTGCCGGCGCTTTCTCGAAGCGCCGGTGGATCAACGACAACCAGGACGCCGCCTCGCTGCCCTGAATCGGGCGATACACCACTCCCGGCAAGCTCACATGCCCCACCACCGACGCCGGCACCACCGCCACGCCCTGCCCCAATGACACCAGCGCGACGACCGCCACCAACCCACCCGGCTGCGGCCCCAGGCGCGGCGCAAAACCACCTTGGGCCGCGACGTGCAGCGTGCCGCTGATCTGCTCCGGCAGGATGAAGGTCTCGTTTTGCAGATGCTCGCAGTAGATGACTTTCAAACCCAACAGCCATGAGTCCTGCGGCAACGCCAGCACAAAACCTTCACTGTCCAGGCGCACTGCTTCCACACCGTCCGGCAAGGTCATCGGCGAACGGACATAGCCGATATCGCAGCGCCCGTCCGCAACGGCACCCGGCAGTATGGCCATGGCACATTCACGCACGTTCACGCTGACATCGGGAAACGCCTGGCAGAACCCCTGCATCTGCCGCTGCAACACGCCGGAATACACGGCGGAAGCCACGTAGCCCAACTCCAGATGGCCGATCTCGCCACGCCCGGCACGCTGGGCATTGCGCTGGGCAAACTCGAACTGACGCACCGTCGCCTCCGCTTCGATCAGCAGCGCGGCACCGGCCTCGGTCAGGCTGACTTCCCGCTGCTGACGAACAAACAGACGTGTGCCCAGGCTGGTTTCCATGTCCTGGATCTGCCGACTCAAGGTCGGGGGTGCGATCCCCAGCTGCTCGGCGGCGCGGGTGAAATTGCGCTGACGGGCAACGGCCAGGAAATAGCGAAAATGACGGATGTCCATCTCTGGATTAGCTCAAAGGTAATGAAACGAGTCGGCCTGGCTAATAAAGCCACTGGGCAGCGCGGATATGCTGAGACAAACCACAACACTAGAGAGCCCTTGCGATGGTCGTCAACCGTACCCCCCCTCTTGCCTTTGAGGTAATTCAATCATGAGCCGGGTCAGCCCACGCCTGACCTTGCTGACTGCGTCCGGCGTCTGCTCGCTGATCGTGCTCGACACCAATATCGTCGCCGTGACCCTGCCGAGTATCGCCCGCGACCTGGGGGCGAACTTCGCCGATATCGAATGGGTGGTCAGCGCCTACATGCTGGCGTTCGCCGCGCTATTGCTTCCGGCCGGGAGCATTGCCGACCGGTTCGGGCGCAAGAAAACCCTGGTCTGGGGCCTGAGTATTTTCATCCTGGCGTCATTGGGTTGCGGGGCAGCACCCACCGCGCTGCTCCTCGATAGCGCCCGCGCGGTCAAAGGCGTGGGCGCGGCGCTGTTGCTCACATCCGCCCTCGCCTCCATCGGCCATACCTTCCACGACGAGGTGCAGCGCGCCAAGGCCTGGGCCTTCTGGGGCGCGTGCATGGGCGTGGCGATGACTGCCGCACCGACCTTGGGCGGCCTGATCACCCAGTACCTGGGCTGGCGCTGGATCTTCTACCTCAACTTGCCGGTGGGGCTGATGCTGATGAGTCTGGTCCTGCGCGCCATCCCGGAATCCCGCGACACCCAATCCGCGCGGCTCGATCCGTGGGGCAGCCTGGCGTTCAGCGCCAGCCTGCTGTGCCTGATCTGGGGGCTGATCGAAGCCAACCGCATCGGTTGGGACAATCCGTTGACCTACGCCCGCCTGATCGGTGGCGCAGTCTTGCTGGGCGTGTTTGTACTCGTCGAACGGGTGCAACGGCGGCCCATGGTCGACCTGCAACTGTTCCGCCACCCACGCTTTATCGGTGCGCTGCTGGGGATGTTCGCCTATGCCGGTTGTGCCCAGGTGATGATGACGCTGCTACCGTTCTACCTGCAGAACGGCCTGGGATTTTCCGCGATCGCCTCGGGCCTAGGCATGCTGCCGTTTGCGCTGACCATGCTGATCTGTCCGCGCATCGGCGCACGCCTGGCCGCACGCTTTGCCCCGGCGACGATGATGGCCGCCGGGTTGACCCTGGTGGGCAGCGGCAACCTCTTGAGTGCCTGGGCAGTGAACGTCGGCGGCTACCTGCCCTTCGCCCTGGCGATTGCCGTTACGGGCGCCGGTGCCGGCTTGCTCAATGGCGATACGCAAAAAAACATCATGGCCTGCGTACCACGGGACCGCGCGGGAATGGCGTCGGGCATGAGCACGACCATGCGCTTCAGCGCGATCATGTTGGCGATTGGGGTGTATGGGGCGTTGTTGAGCGGTCATAGCGAACGGCTGTTGAGTGCAAGCATTGGCGCGCAATGGCAGGCACAGGTAAACGCGATTGCGTCACGCGTGGTGGCCGGGGATATGCCGGCGGCGATGGGCTTGTTGCCGGAATCGGCACGGGCGGTGGTACAGCCGCTGGCACGGCAGGCCTTTGTGGGTGGCTTCAGCGGGGTGTTGTGGGTGGCGGGGTTGTTGGGGTTGCTCGGAGCGTTGGTGGTGGGGATGTTGATGAGCAAACCAATCCCAGCGGTGCAACAGGCTTCAATAAAACCTGCGCACCGCTGATCAGCCTTACCAGAACCGCTGCTGGGTCAACCGGTTCCACCAGGTCAACAGGACCCGGTCCACCGAACCGCTGGCCGCCAGGCCCACACGCTCCTGCAGGCTCTTGCGCTCGGCATAGTGCAGGTGGAACACCTCGGCGCTCTTGGCCTTGGTGGCCAGGTATTCGTCACTGGTTTGCAGTTCATCGACCAGTTGCTTGTCGAGGGCTGCAACACCCAGCCACACTTCTCCGGTGGCGACTTCATCGATTGCCAACTGCGGGCGATAACGCGACACGAAGTTCTTGAACAACTGATGAGTGATGTCCAGGTCTTCCTGGAACTTCTCGCGGCCCTTCTCGGTGTTTTCGCCAAACACGGTGAGCGTGCGCTTGTACTCGCCAGCGGTCAGCACTTCGAAGTCGATGTCGTGCTTCTTCAGCAGGCGGTTGACGTTCGGCAACTGCGCCACCACGCCAATGGAGCCGAGGATGGCAAACGGCGCGCTGATGATCTTCTCGCCGATGCACGCCATCATGTAGCCGCCGCTGGCCGCGACCTTGTCGATGCACACGGTCAACGGCACACCCGCCTGGCGGATACGCGCCAGTTGCGACGAGGCCAGGCCGTAGCTGTGGACCATGCCGCCTCCGCTTTCCAGGCGCAGCACCACTTCGTCTTTCGGGGTGGCCAGGCTCAACAAGGCGGTGATTTCGTGGCGCAGGCTTTCGGTGGCCGAGGCCTTGATGTCACCGTCGAAGTCCAGCACGAACACCCGTGGCTTGGCCTCGGCCTTCTGCTTGCCCTTCTTCTTTTCGGCCTTGCCTTCGGACTTGCGCAAGGCCTTGAGCTGGTCCTTGTCGAGCAGGCTCGACTCCAGGCGCTCACGCAGGCCTTTATAGAAATCATTGAGCTTGCTTACCTGCAACTGGCCGGCGGATTTGCGGCGCCCTTTACTGCGCAGCGCCGCGAAGCTGATCAATACCACCAGAATAGCGACCACCAGGGTGACGGTCTTCGCCAGAAAGCTCGCATATTCGGCCAAAAAATCCATGTTGCTCCTTACAAGTGCAGTGCGCCGGGCGCGGATTGCCCCAGCATACCGGCGGCACCGCGTTCGGGCCAGTGATCAAACCGCCAGCAACTACAGGCTCCAACGAGCTTTTAAAACAAGCGTATGTTTTTTCATTGACAGCTCGCAGGCATCCTCATAACCTCGCCAGACTTTCAACGTACCGGGAAAACGGACGTGGGCAGCATCTATCTGATTCGACATGGCCAGGCCTCCTTCGGTGCAGACGACTATGACGTGCTGTCGCCCGTCGGCGTGGAGCAGGCGCAAGTGCTCGGTCGCCACCTGGCGGACATGGGCCTGGTGTTCGACCGCTGCGTGGCCGGCGACCTGCGCCGCCAGCAGCACACCGCCAGCGCCGCCTTCGATCAGTACCACGCCCTCGGCCTGCCGGTGCCGGCGCTGGAAGTCGACAGCGCGTTCAACGAATTCGATGCCGACGCAATCATCCGCGCCCTGCTTCCCGACCTGCTCACCACCGAACCCGAAGCCCTGGAGATCCTGCGCAATGCCGCGCAGAACCGCAGCGAATTCCAGCGCATCTTCGCGCTGATCATCGAGCGCTGGCTGGCCGGCACTTATGATCCACCGGGACTGGAAAGCTGGCTGGGCTTCGTGGAACGCGTGCAAGGTGGCCTGCAACGCATCCTTGAGGCGGCGGACAACACGCAGAAGATCGCGGTGTTCACCTCCGGCGGCACCATCACCGCCCTGCTCCACCTGATCACCCGAATGCCTGCCGCGCAAGCCTTCGAACTGAACTGGCAAATTGTTAACACCTCGCTCAACCAGCTGAAATTCCGCGGTCGCGAGGTGGCACTGGCTTCCTTCAACAGCCATACCCACTTGCAACTGTTGAAGGCGCCGCAGCTCATCACGTTCCGATGAACTGCGGCCAACCGTGACCCCAAGGTCACTGGACTCTACCCTAAAGGATCGAAACCATGACTGACGTAGCCAAAGCTGTAGAAGCAATGAAAGCCAAATTCAACCCAGCCGCCGCTGACGGCCTGGACCTGGTGTTCGGTTTCCGCATCGACGACACCCAGAACTTCTCGCTGGTCGTGAAAAACAACACCTGTGAATTGCTGGAAGGTGAAAACCCGGACGCCCAGGTCACCCTGGTGATGGACGCAGAAACCATGAAAGGCATCGTCAGCGGCGAGACCGACGGCATGCAGGCCTTCATGGGCGGCAAGCTGCGCACCGAAGGCGACATGATGCTGGCCATGAAGCTGAGCGAGCTGTTCCCTTCCTGATTCACGGGCAACCCTGAATCCCGATCCCGCCTTTACAGGCGGGATTTTTATTTGGGTTGCAGCAACAACGCCACCAACGCACTCCACCCGGTTTGATGCGAAGCCCCCAGCCCACGCCCGGTTTCGCCATGAAAGTACTCATGGAACAGCACCAGATCGCGACTTGCCGGATCCGCCTCCAACGGCGCATATCCCACCATCGACGGCCGGGAGCCGTTTTCATCCCTCAGGAACAACCGCGTCAGCCGCTGGCTCAGACTGTCGGCCACGTCCTCCAGGGACGCCAGATAACCACTGCCCGCCGGGTACTCCACCGAGAAGTTGTCCGCGTAATAACGGTGAAATTCGCGCAGCGACTCGATCAGCATGTAGTTCACCGGCATCCATAACGGCCCGCGCCAGTTGGAATTGCCACCGTACAGCCGCGAGTCGGATTCACCCGGCTGGTAGCTCGCACTGAGGGTGTTGCCATTCATCTTCAACGCCAGCGGTTGCTCGGCGAACGCCTTGGACAAGGAGCGCACGCCGAACGTCGACAAGAACTCCTGTTCATCGAGCATGCGCCGCAGCAGGTCTTTGGTCCGCTCGCCGCGCAGCAGCGCCAGCAACAGGCGATTACCCTGCCCCGGTTCGTTCCAGCGTGAAACCAGCCTGGCCAGGTCCGGCCGATGTTTCATGAACCCCAGCAGCCGCTCGCGCAACCCCTCCAGGCCTTCATGTTCACGCTGCTCCAGCACCAGTACGGCAAACAGCGGCATCAGGCCAACCATCGAACGCAGGCGCACCGGTTCGTTCTGGCCATCGGGGCGGTGCAGCACGTCGTAGAAGAACAGGTCCTGCTCATCCCACAGGCCTTCGGCGCTGTCGTCGACACGGTTGATGGCGCCGGCGATATACAGGAAGTGCTCGAAAAATTTCACCGCGATGTCAACGTATACCGCATTGCGCTTGGCCAGCTCCAGGCCGATGCGCATCAGGTCCAGTGCATAGGCCGCGACCCACGCCGTACCGTCGGCCTGATCCAGTTGATACCCCGGCGGCAGTGCGGCGGAGCGGTCGAACAAGGCGATATTGTCCAGCCCCAGGAAACCGCCCTGGAACAGGTTGCGGCCTTCGGCGTCCTTGCGGTTGACCCACCAGGAAAAATTCAGCAGCAGCTTGTGGAAGATCCGCTCAAGGAAATCCATATCGCCTACGCCGTTGAGCGCCTTGTCCTGTTGGTACACCCGCCAGCTGGCCCAGGCATGCACCGGCGGGTTGGCGTCGTCGAACCGCCATTCGTAGGCCGGCAACTGGCCGTTGGGGTGCATGAAGCGGTCCTTCACCAGCAGCAACAACTGCTGCTTGGCGTACGCCGGATCGATCAGCGCCATGGCCACTGCCTGAAAGCCCTGGTCCCACGAGGCATACCACGGGTATTCCCAGGTGTCGGGCATGGAGAGGATGTCGAAGTTGGACAGGTGGCGCCAATGGGTATTGCGGATATGCAGGCGCTCGGGCGGCGGCGCGGGTTGTGCGGGGTCGCCGTCGAGCCATTGGTTGACGTCGAAATAGTACAGCTGCTTGGACCACAGCAACCCGGCCAGTGCCTGACGCTGCACATTGCGCGCATCGTCGTCGGCCATGCCACGTTGCAGGGCGGCGTAGAAGTCATCCGCTTCCTGGCGGCGTTGTTCGAACAGCTTGCGCGCGTTGACCTGTGGCGCGTCGACAGGGGCAAAGCGCAGGTAGAGCGTTTTACTTTCCATCCCGGCCAGTTCGACAACGAAACGCGCCGCGACTTTGGTACCGCTGTCACGCCGAATTGCCGAGTGAACACCCTCGACCACGTAATCGTTGATCCCATCCTTGAACGGCCCCGGCGCCGGCTGCCCATCCAGCCTGGGGTAGTTGGTTTCGTTCTCGCAGAACAGCCACTCCAGCCCGTCCTGGCCCCAGGCGCCGAGATGACGGTCCGGCAGTTCCGGATGACGTGCCAGCACCTGCTCCCCGTCCAACATCAACTGCGGCTTGGGCGCGTCAAAGGTCCAGCTCCAGTCATTGCGCGCCCACAGTTGCGGCAGCACCTGCAGCCGCGTCGGCTGGTCCGAGCGATTGTGCACGGTGACGCGCATGAAGATATCGTCGGGCTGGTGCTTGGCGTACTCGACGCTGACATCGCAGTAGCAGTTGTCTTCGAACACGCCGGTGTCGAGGATCTCGTACTCGGCATCAGCCAGCCCACGGCGGGCGTTTTCGCTGATCAGGTCGGCGTAGGGAAAGGCGGCATGGGGGTATTTGTAGAGCATGCGCATGTAGGCATGGCTCGGTACGCCGTCGACGAAAAAGTACAGTTCCTTGACGTCTTCACCGTGGTTGCCCTCGGCGTTGTCGAGACCGAACAGGCGTTCCTTGAGGATCGCGTCGCGCTCGTTCCACAGGGCCAGGCCCAGGCACCAGCGTTGCGCCTTGTCACTGAAACCGGCCAGGCCATCCTCGCCCCAGCGGTAGGCGCGGCTGCGTGCATGTTCATGGGGGAAGTAGGCCCAGGCGTCGCCGTCGGCGCTGTAGTCTTCGCGCACCGTGCCCCATTGGCGTTCGCTCAGATAGGGACCCCACTCGCGCCAGCGCTCGGCATCCTGCTGCGCCAGGCGCTGACCTTCGGTTGTCTCAAGCATTCGAGTGTCGGGCGTGGCCGTCATCGGGTCCTCCAGCGCCTACCAGGTGAGAGGCAGTGTAGAGCCCAATGACGCCCGGGTGCACATGAAGACTTAGAAGATGGCGTAGGTGTAGTTGAAGATCAGGCGGGTCTGGTCCTGGTCGGCGGTGCCGGTGTTCTTGCCGTGGTAGGTGCCGGTACGGAAGGTGGTACCGAAGCCTTTCAGGGGACCTGCCTGCACCACGTAGTCCAGGCGGAAGTCGGCTTCGTTTTCCTTCTGGTCAGGGCCGCCGGCGACCTTGGCCTTGATGTCCGAACCGTCCAGGTAGGCCACGGACGCCTTCAGCCCAGGTACGTACGCCTTGAAGTCATAGGTGTATTGGCCAAAGTTGACCTGCTCGCCCGCGCGGGAGAACTGGCCGACCACGGCGTCGGTGAACAGGTAGAAGTCGCTGCCGCCGGCGCCTTGGGCATGCGGGTCGGCGAGGCTGCCCTGGTTGACCCAGACGAAACCGCCGTCGTCACCTACGCCAATGTGGCCGAGCATCAAGCTGCTGCCGCCCAGTTGGTAGGTGAAGGCCGCACTGTAGGTTTTGTTGTCGACTTCGCCGGCGTGTTTGGCGTAGCCACCGTTGTTGTTGAATTGGTAGCCGCTTTCGCCGTTCTTGCCGTCGCTGCGGCTGTCGAAGTAGCGCAGGTCGGTCTTGAACGACTGGTCATTGCCCAGCGGCAGGGTATGGACCAGGCCAACGTAGTTCTGTTTGTAGAAGTCTTGCAGTTGGGCGTAGTAGTACTGCAACGTCAGGTTTTTCGCGATCACGTTGTCGGAAGAACCAAACGGCTTGTAGTCCACCCCACCGAACTTGAAGCTGTCGCTGTCGCGAGTACCACCGGCCACGCTCAGGCCTGTGGAGTTGCTGGAAGCACGGCCTTCGGCGCGGTTCAGCTCACCACCGGTGAAGGTGACATTGGGAATGTCGTTGGAGGTCAGGATACCGCCATCAAAGGTCTGCGGTGCCACGCGACTGTCGTTGGACACCAGGATCGGCAGCACCGGCGCCAGGCCACCACCGACGTGCAACTCGGTCTGGGAAATACGGAACTTCACATTGCCGGCGGCGCGCCCGAAGGAGTCGGCCGGTTCAGTGCCATTGTTCCTGGTCGGGAAGAAGCTGTTGCCGTTACCCGCCAGGCCCGGACCCGCCGTGTGGCCGTCGCCACCGTCCAGGCGCAGGGCGCCGAAGGCCATGACATCGAAACCCAGGCCAACGGTGCCTTGGGTGAAGCCGGACTTGTAGTCAAAACGCAGCGCTGTGGCGGCTTCGCGCAGATCGTTGTTGGTGCCCGAGCGGTTATCAGCGCTGTAGTACATGGTCCGTGAGCTGACAGACGCATGGCTGTCTTCAAGGAAGCCGCTGTGACCGTTGCCGGTGCCCAGCGAGCCGAGCCCGAAGTCATCGGCGTAAGCCTGTTGTGCAAGAACGGCGGCGGTGATCGACAACGCCAGTGTAGAAATTTTCATTAACGACAGCCCCTAAACATTTTTTTATGTGTCTGGTGTGCATAACGGCGTTTTCATCCTTGCAAACGTGACGATTCTTTCACGCCGGCCGGGGCGGACTTCGTGAAGAATTAGTTAGGAAAAACGCCCGAAAATGAAATTTCACACGGGCCGTTTTTTGTCATCTTCACGTCATCTCATTCATTTGCAGAATGAAGTCCTGAAGAATCTTCGTTTGCAAGGCGACGTTGCGCTCAACAAAATCCAGCAAAAGGCCACTATCCGCGCCCCCGCCATCAGGAATTTTTCTATGCACAGCACCGCACAGGTCAGCCCCGACGAGATCCGCAAGGGCTTTTCCAAGGCCATGTCCGACATGTACCGAGATGAAGTTCCGTTGTATGGCGCGCTGATGGATCTGGTGGCCAAGACCAATGCGCACGTGCTCGACACCCAACCGCTGCTGGCGCAACAGCTGCAACGCACCGGCGAAATCCAGCGCCTGGACATGGAACGCCACGGCGCGATCCGCATGGGCACCGCCACCGAGCTGGCCACCATCCGCCGCCTGTTCGCGGTGATGGGCATGCAGCCGGTGGGCTACTACGACCTGACCCCGGCTGGCGTGCCCGTACACTCCACCGCGTTTCGCGCCGTGCATGAACAGGCGTTGCAGACCAGCCCGTTTCGCGTGTTCACCTCATTGCTGCGCCTGGAACTGATCGAAAACCCCGACCTGCGCGCCTTCGCCGAAACCGCCCTGGCCAAGCGTTCGATCTTCACCCCCGGCGCCCTGGCGCTGATTGAAAAAGCCGAAAACCAGGGCGGACTCAACGCCCAGGATGCCGACGAATTCATCCGCCAGGCCCTGGAAACCTTCCGCTGGCATCACACCGCCACCGTCACCGGCGCGCAGTACCAGCAACTGAGCGACCAGCACCGCCTGATCGCCGACGTGGTCGCTTTCAAGGGCCCGCACATCAACCACCTGACCCCACGCACCCTGGACATCGACCAGGTCCAGGCCGCCATGCCCGGCAAAGGCATCACGCCCAAGGCCGTGATCGAAGGCCCGCCACGCCGCCACTGCCCGATCCTGCTGCGCCAGACCAGCTTCAAGGCCCTGGATGAACCCATCGCCTTCACCGACGCCCAAGGCAGCCACAGCGCACGCTTCGGCGAAATCGAACAACGCGGCGTGGCGTTGACGCCCAAAGGCCGCGCGCTCTACGACCAACTGCTGAACGCCGCCCGCGACGCACTGGGCGCCTTCCCCAACGAGGGCAACGCTGCACGCTATGTCGAATTGATGGAACAACACTTCCAGGCCTTCCCGGACAACCATGCCCAGATGCGCGAGCAGGGCCTGGCCTACTACCGCTACTTCCCCACCGAGCAAGGCCTGGCGGCACGCGGCAGCGCCGATCAACCACGCACCCTGGAAGCACTGATCGCCGCCGGCCACATCGACGTGGAACCGTTGGTGTATGAAGATTTTCTGCCGGTGAGCGCGGCGGGGATTTTCCAGTCGAACCTGGGGGATGCGGCGCAGAGTCACTATGCGGCCAACTCGAACCAGGCCGAATTCGAACAGGCACTGGGCCAGCGAACGATTGATGAATTGAAACTCTATGGCGAGACGCAGCAGCGCTCCATCGATGAATGCACCCAGGCGCTGCTGGCATGAACTGAAGTACCCACCCGGCTCACCAGCGCAATCCTTGCGCTGCAACAGTCCCCAGAGCCGGGTGGGCGATGGGCATGATAGGCAGTGAGTGGGATGATGTCTTTCAGTCAATTCTGAAAAAATGTGAACGGGGCGAACGTCCCTGTTCACTGCGCAATAAAACAACGATGCTGCAGCAGATTCCCCTGCGTGCGGCCGATATGACCAAGCCTTCATTTACCTATCTATTGGCGGCCTCCAGCGGCTTAGCTGCCAATATTCTCCTTGGGGTATCGTCGCTGTACTGGCGAGAGCTGAACGAACTCACGCCCCAGGTTCTGGTTGCCTACAGGGTCCTGCTATCCCTGCTCGCACTGGCTGTGATCATTGGGTTTGGCCAAGGCTTTCGTCACCTCGTAAAGCTCAATATCCGCACCTTAGGCCTGCACTGCACTGCTTCTTTTTTGGTAGCCGTTAACTGGGGATCCTTCATATGGGCATCCCTGCACGGCCATGTGCTTGAAAGTGGCTTCGGCTATTTGCTTGCCCCGTTTTTATCGATAACGATGGGCGTCTTTTTCTACCGCGAGAAGCTCAAGCCTGCACAGACTGTTTCAATGCTGACTATCATGGCCGCAGCCTTGCTGCTGGCGCTAACCAGCAGCGAGCTCAACCACTGGATTTACGTGCTGATCGCCGTCACTTGGGGGAGTTACACCTGCATCAAAAAAGCCACGCCGTTGAATGCGGTAGAGGGCTTGTTCGTCGAGACTCTGTTTTTAACACTCGCCATCGTGCTCGCTGTTGCGCTGCTTGGATGGAGCCTTGCCTGGCCAGATCCCATGTCAACTCAGGCTCAGTGGCTGATTCCCCTGGCAGGCGTAATATCGGTCGTGCCCTTGATAATGTTTGCCTACGCCATCGGCAGAATCCCACTTTCCCAGGCAGCCTTATTTCAATTCGTATTGCCCATCACGCAGCTTGTGATCGCTGTGTATGTGTACAAGCAACCGATCTCGATAAATGCGTTGCTGCTGTACTCATTCACGGTAGGCGTGCTGATAGTGCTCATAATCTATGAACTGGCGACTCAAAAAAAATAGTAATTGCAAGGTGACGCGTATGTGCTCCCAAACTCCAGACATAAGCCCCACTGCGCTTATCATGCGTGCAATTCAAAAATACACCACAAAGAACAACTCACATTAAACCCAACAGAAAAACACTACACGCATTTAGGAAGTCCTACATTTGCACAATGCTGGCAACATGGCTTCTACTGAGTGCCATTCAGGAATGATCAGCCTCCTTCCCGCCCCCAAAACAGACACTCAACAAGCATGCTTAAACCTATCAAAAACAAGAACGACAACTTATATTACGTTTTGTCTGTCTTCATGAACCTGGACGTCCAGAGAAGCTTATTTGTACTTTACCTACTGCAACTCGGTATCACCCAGGGAGAGATAGGTATCCTACAATCATTCTTGTTTTTTTCTTCAGTCGCGCTGGAAATCCCCTCTGGTTTACTCGCAGATCGATATGGTCGCAAGTGCACGCTTATCATCAGCTTTTTAGGCTTGTGTGTCAGTGGGATTGGTTTTTTGCTATTTTCGTCTTTTATTTCCTTCGCAATCATATTCTGCCTATTCGGTACCAGCATTGCCATGGGATCTGGTTCAGACAGAGCATTGCTGTATGACAACTTACTGGCAGAACATCGGGCTGATGAGTATCCTAAAATATTGTCACGCGCCCGTGCTATTGGTGCGATATCGCTGAGTTTGTCCATGCTTCTTGGCGGTGTCATACAAGACACCTTGTCTTGGAACGGAGTCTATATTTTTTTTGCGGCATCAAAACTCATCGGCGCCATCATTGTAGTATTCAACTCCGAAATTAAGCTTCCACCTATTTCACTAACCCCCAACAACGCAAATGAATTAAATACGAAAACCACAGGGGGTAACTTTACTTCACTCATCAAATTTTTCAGCTCCAACAGAGGTTCTTTTCTGATACCTCTCTTTGTTGGATATGCTCTATTTGAACTCTCAACCATTCCTCTTTTCATCTACGGCCAGCCATTCTTCTCCCAGCAGGGTCTAGAAATACCTGTTATTGCCGGCATTTATGCCGCAGTTGAAATCATATCGGCTGCCATGTTTATGGTTGCAGGATATATTTGCTCCAGATTCACGCTTGGGGTGATAGCCGTCACCACCACCCTCATTGTCACCGCACTGCTCTTCACCCTATCTTTGAATACCGGAACACTCTCTTCAGTCGCAGTATTTATTTTAATCATGTCACTCCCCGCTATCTATGAAACTGCCTACGAGACCTACATCAATGAAAACATAGAGTCACGCATTCGAGCCTCCTGCCTCTCCGTCGCCAATCTAGTCAATTCGATCATCATCGGTATCTCCTACACTGTCTTCGGCGGGCTGCTGGATAGATATGGTTTCTCGTCGACGTTAATTGTTGTTGCAGGCGTCTGTTTTATGGGTCTCTTTTTTGCAAGTACTACCCTACTGCTAGGTGGGCAACAACGTCGTAAAAAGAGCAAAAAGCTTGAATCAACCCGGTTTACTGGAGATGCGCCGTGACAGGCCTAAAGCCGGGTAGATAAAATACGTCCATAACCTTGTAGGAGCACGCTTGCTCCTACAAGGAGGCTCGATCGTGATCAGCCCAACTTCACCACAATCTCATCTTTGATCAACAAGCGTTTCTTCTTCAGCTTCTCCACATCCTCGTCGCTGGCACTTGCCGACTCCGCCTTCAGCACCTCTTTGTCAGCGTCGTCGTACTGCGTGAGCAGCGAGTCCAGGCGTTTGTCGCTCGCCCTGCGTTCGTGAACGACTTCCTTGCTCAACCCCAAGTCCTGATACAGGTCGTGTTTCACTGGCATGGCGTACCTCCGCATGTTGATCAATGGCTTACGCCCTAGAAGCTAGACCATTGCGAGGGGTCTTGTCATGCTCGGGGTCAATACAGCCCCGTTACAGCCCCGTTCGTCGCGGCGCGGGCGTTTGGATCAAACCTTTGCCGCGCCTTGCCCTCCACTCTAGATAGCCACCCGAGGGAGAACGGTTTCATGACGCTCGCTGCCACCGCTGTCGATACCCAATGCATCAACACCCTCCGCACCCTGGCCATGGATGCCGTGCAAAAGGCCAATTCCGGCCATCCGGGCACGCCCATGGGCCTGGCGCCGGTGGGTTATACGCTGTGGAGTCGTTTCCTGCGTTATCACCCGCAACATCCCGACTGGCCCAGCCGTGATCGGTTTGTGCTGTCCGTCGGCCATGCCTCGATGTTGCTGTATTCGCTGCTGCACCTGGCCGGTGTGGGGGAACTGGATGCCGACGGCAAGCGCACCGGCCAGGCCGCTGTCAGCCTGAACGATATCAAGCAGTTTCGCCAAGCAGGCTCCAAAACCCCCGGCCACCCCGAATACCGCATGACCACTGGGGTGGAGACCACCACCGGCCCGCTCGGCCAGGGCTGTGCCAACAGCGTCGGCATGGCGATGGCCGAGCGTTGGCTGGCCAAGCGCTTCAACCGCGAAGAAAAAACCCTGTTCGACTACAACGTCTACACCCTGTGCGGCGACGGCGACATGATGGAGGGCATCAGCGGCGAAGCGGCGTCCATGGCCGGGCATTTGAAACTGGACAAGCTGTGCTGGATCTATGACAACAACACCATCAGCATCGAAGGCCACACTGAGCTGGCGTTCAGCGAAGATGTGATCAAGCGCTTCCAGGCGTATGGGTGGCACACCCTGCATGTGACCGATGCCAACGACTTGCAAGCCCTGAGCAATGCCTTGGAGGCGTTCCATTGCAACCGCGGCGCGCCCACCCTGATTGTGGTCGACAGCGTGATCGGCTACGGCTCCCCGCACAAACACAACACGGCCGCCGCCCATGGCGAGCCCCTGGGCGAAGACGAAATTCGCCTGACCAAGGCAGCCTATGGCTGGCCCGAGGATTCCAGCTTCCTGGTTCCCGACGAGGTGCGCACGCAATTGCGTGATGTTTTGCTTGAGCGCAGCGAGCCGCTGTATGAAAAGTGGAGCGAGCACCTGTCCCAGCTGGAACAGTACGAACCGGAATTGGCCGATGAATTGAGGCGCATGCGTGCCGGGGAAATGCCGGAGCACTGGCAGAAACACCTACCGGATTTCGATACCGACGCCAAGGGCATCGCCAGTCGTGCCGCCGGCGGCAAGGTGCTGAATGCGTTTGCAGAACAGATCCCCTGGCTGCTGGGCGGCTCGGCCGACCTGTCACCGTCGACCAAGACCAACCTCACCTTCGACGGCGCCGGGCGTTTCAGCGCCGAGGACTACAGCGGGCGCAACCTGCACTTCGGCATTCGTGAACATGCCATGGGCGCCATCGCCAATGGCATGGCATTGTCCTACCTGCGGCCGTACACCTCGACCTTTCTGGTGTTCAGCGACTACATGAAGCCACCGATCCGCCTGGCGGCAATCATGGAACTGCCGGTGGTGTTCGTGTTTACCCATGATTCGATTGGCGTGGGTGAAGATGGGCCAACGCACCAGCCGATCGAGCATCTGACCCAGTTGCGCGCAACGCCGGGGCTGCTGACCTTGCGCCCCGGTGACGCGAATGAAACCCGCGAGCTGTGGAAGGTGGCGCTGGCACAGACCCATCGGCCAAGTTGCGTGGTGCTGTCGCGTCAACCGCTGCCGACGCTGGATCGTACGCGGTACGCGCCGGCATCCGGGGCAGCCAGGGGCGCTTACGTGCTGGCGGGTGCAGATGCGCCCCAGGTGATTCTGCTGGCCACAGGCAGCGAAGTCAGCCTGGCGGTGGCGGCGTATGAGCAGTTGAAAGACGAAGGGATTGCCGCGCAAGTGGTGTCCATGCCCAGCTGGGAGTTGTTCGAGGACCAGGACCAGACGTACCGCGACAGCGTGTTGCCGCCGGCGGTGAAAGCGCGGGTCGTGGTGGAGCAGGCAGGCCCCCTCGGCTGGGACCGGTATGTGGGGCAGACCGGCGCCAAGGTGGTGATGAACAGCTTTGGTGCGTCGGCGCCGTTGGCACAGTTGCAGGAGAGGTTCGGGTTTACCGTGGAGAATGTGGTGAAGCTGGCGAAAGAGCAGATCCAACTGACTCAACAGTGATCAGAAATGTGGGAGGGGCGGTGCGACGGTTCGACTTGCCCCCTCCCACAAGTTCTCATCCGCTTTTAGTTCAGCTCTTTGGTCAGGAATGGCGCAGTCCGGCTGGCCTTGCTTTTGGCAACCTTCTGCGGCGTACCACTGGCCACCACCTTCCCGCCCATACCCCCCGCCCCCGGCCCGATATCGATCACCCAGTCACTCTGCGCCACCACGCGCATTTCATGCTCCACCACGACCACTGTATGCCCCGCGTCCACCAGCTGGTTCAACTGGTTGAGCAGGCGGTCCACATCCCGTGGATGCAACCCGGTGGTGGGTTCATCCAGCACATACAGGGTGGCGCCCCGCGCATTGCGTTGCAGCTCGGTCGCCAGTTTGATGCGTTGTGCTTCACCACCGGACAGCTCGGTCGCCGGTTGCCCCAGGCGCAGGTAACCCAGGCCGATATCCCGCAGCACCTGCAGCGAACGCAACACCCCAGGCTGCTCGGCAAATACCTCCACCGCCTGTTCCACTGTCAGCCCGAGCACGTCGGCGATGCTCAAGCCTTGCCATTTGATCGCCAGGGTCTCGGGGTTGTAGCGTGCGCCGTGGCAGGTCGGGCATGGCGCATACACGCTGGGCATGAACAGCAGTTCAACGCTGACAAAGCCCTCGCCTTCGCAGTTCGGGCAACGGCCCTTGGCGACATTGAAGGAGAACTGCCCGGCATCGTAATGCCGCTTCTTCGCCGCCGGAGTGGCCGCGAACAGCTTGCGCACGTTGTCGAACAGCCCGGTGTAGGTCGCCAGGTTGGAGCGTGGCGTGCGGCCGATGGGTTTCTGGTCGACCTGCACCAGGCGGCGGATATGCTCCAGCCCGGCACGGATGTGGCCCCCGCTGGTTTGCGGGGCGTCGTCTTCCAGGCTTGGTTCTTCGTCGTTTTCCATCACACGCCCAAGGCCGGCGCCCACCAGCTCCAGCAGTGCCTGGCTGACCAGGCTGGACTTGCCCGAGCCAGAAATCCCGGTGACCGCCGTGAAGCAGCCCAATGGGAAATCCACGTCCAGGCCCTTGAGATTATTGCGCGTCACGCCTTCCAGTTGCAGCCAGCCGGTGGCTTCACGCCGCACCTGAGCCGACACGCGCTTTTCCGCGAACAGGTACTCACGGGTCTGCGACGCCTCCACCTGCGCCAGCCCCGCCGGCGGGCCGCTGTACAGCACCTGCCCGCCCTGTTCACCGGCCGCCGGGCCGACGTCGATCAACCAGTCGGCGCGGCGCATGGTTTCCAGGTCATGCTCCACCACAAACAATGAATTGCCGGCCGCCTTCAAGCGGTCAAGGGCGGTGAACAATGCCTCGCCGTCCGCCGGGTGCAGGCCTGCCGAAGGTTCGTCCAACACGTAAATCACGCCGAACAACTGCGAACCCAATTGCGTTGCCAGGCGCAGTCGCTGCAACTCGCCGGACGACAAGGTCGGCGTGCTGCGCTCCAGGGACAGGTAACCCAGGCCCAGTTCGGTCAAGGTACTGACCCGCTCCAGCAAGTCCTGGGCGATGCGCTGCGCGGCCAGGCGTTTCTCCACCGACAGCTTCATCTTGTCCTGCCCCGCCGCCACCGGTCGCAGCAACTCGGCCAACTGCGTCAACGACAGTTGCGACAACTCACCGATGTCCACCCCGGCAAACTTCACCGACAGCGCCGCCTGGGTCAGCCGCTTGCCATCGCACAGCGGGCAGGCGCTGCCCTGCATGAACTGCGACACGCGC
Source organism: Pseudomonas sp. NFPP04 (assembly GCF_900113815.1). Classification (NCBI taxonomy): domain Bacteria; kingdom Pseudomonadati; phylum Pseudomonadota; class Gammaproteobacteria; order Pseudomonadales; family Pseudomonadaceae; genus Pseudomonas; species Pseudomonas sp. NFPP04. The sequence continues at coordinate 532,636 of NZ_FOQS01000004.1, forward strand.
TTTTTCATCAGCGCACTCTGGGTATGGGTGAACGTGTGCAGGATGTAGCGCCGTGCGCCGATGAAGGTGCCCTGGTAGCTCGGCTCCAGTTTGCGCTTCAACGCATCGCGGGTCTGTTCCGGGGTGAAGCCGGCGTACACCGGGACGGTGGGGGTCTCTTCGGTAAACAGGATCCAGTCGCGCTGCTTTTTCGGCAGGTCGCGCCAGGGGATGTCCACGTCATAGCCCAGGGTCACCAGGATGTCCCGCTGGTTCTGCCCCTGCCACGCCAACGGCCAGGACGCCACCGCACGCTGGCGAATGGTCAGGGAAGGATCGGGCACCATCAGCGCCTCGGTCACTTCATACACACGCCCCAGGCCATGGCACTGCGGACACGCGCCCTGGGGCAGGTTCGGCGAAAAGTCTTCGGCGTACAGCATCGCTTGCCCCTTCGGATAACTGCCGGCGCGGGAGTAGAGCATGCGGATCAAACTCGACAACGTGGTCACGCTGCCCACCGACGAGCGCGCACTCGGCGTGCCGCGCTGCTGTTGCAGGGCCACGGCAGGCGGCAGGCCTTCGATGCTGTCCACGTCCGGCACGCCGACCTGGTCGATCAACCGCCGTGCATAGGGCGCCACCGACTCGAAATAGCGACGCTGGGCCTCGGCATACACCGTGGAAAACGCCAGGGACGATTTGCCGGAACCCGACACCCCGGTGAACACCACCAGGGCATCGCGGGGGATATCCACATCGACGTTGCGCAGGTTGTGTTCGCGGGCGCCGCGCACGCGGACAAAGCCCGAGGGTTGGGCAGTGATAGAGGGAATATTGCGCGTTGAAGTCATGGACAACCTTGTCGGGCGGTGAGCACGCTGCGCACCCGTTGCGTCAGCGCTTCGGGGCTGTAGGGTTTGCTCAGCAGATGAATATCGGGGCTCAGCAAGTGATTGCTGGAGAGAATGTCACGGGTGTGGCCGGAGGTGAACAGCACCGGCACCGCAGGCGTCTGCTGGCGGGCCCAGTCGGCCAGGTCGGTGCTTTTGACGCGGCCGGGCATGACCACATCGGTGAAGATCAGGTCCGGTGGCGAGCCTGCCTGCAGTTTCGACATGGCCTGGTCACCGTCTTCGGCGGTAAGTACGGTGTAGCCGGACTGTTCGAGCAACTCCACGACGGTCAGGCGCACACCTTCATTGTCCTCGACCACCAGGATGGTTTCCTGGCCGCCGCTGTGCTGCACCTGGTCCATATGCACATCGAGGCTTTCCGGTTCCAGGCTGTGGGGGAAATACATCTGCACCACCGAGCCCTTGCCCTCCTCGCTCCACATTTCCACATGCCCGCCACTCTGGCGCACAAAGCCAAACACCATGCTCAGGCCCAGGCCAGTGCCATGGCCTTCACGCTTGGTGGTGAAAAAGGGTTCAAAGGCACGCTTGAGGGTGCTCTCGGACATGCCGACGCCGGTATCGGCCACCTCCAGGCGCACATACTCGCCGGGCTTGATGCTTTTACCCGCGCAATCGGCCGGATTGAGGATGATATTTTCGCCGGAGATGCGGATCACGCCTTCGCCCTTCATGGCGTCGCGGGCATTGATCGCCAGGTTGAGCAGCGCGTTCTCCAGTTGGTTGCGGTCGACATTGATAAACCAGGCATCCTGGGGCATCTGCACGTCGATATGGATGGTTTCGCCCAACGCCCGTTGCAGCAACTCGCCAAGCCCCGCGTAAATGCGTTGCGGGTTGTACACCGCCGGCGACAGCGGTTGGCGCCGGGCGAACGCCAGCAGTTGCGAGGACAGCTTGGCTCCACGCTCCACCGCCGCAATGGCGGCCGTGACACGCCGCTGCACCTGGGCGTTGTCCGGTTCCTGGCGGGCCAGCAGGTGCAGGTTGCCGGCGATCACTTGCAGCAGGTTATTGAAGTCGTGGGCCACGCCGCCGGTGAGGCCGCCAATGGCTTCGAGTTTCTGCGACTGGCGCAACTGGTCCTCGGCCGCGGAGCGCGCCTGCACTTCGGCGGCCACCCGTTGTTCGAGGTTGTGCGTGAGTTCCCGGCGTACCTGTTCGGACTTCACCAGTTCGGTGGTCTCCACCACAATCGCCAGCACGCCGGCCGGTTGTTGATCGTCGCCGGCCACCGGACTGTAGTAGAGGTCCAGCCACACGGTTTCCGGCTGGCCGTTGCGCAACAGCACCAGGTCCTTGTTGTTGAATGACAGGGTGCCGCCGGCCAGGCAGGTGTCCATCACATGCCGGTTGAAGTCGGCCACTTCCGGCCAGCCGAGCTCCACCGGTGTGCCCAGCAGATAGGGGTGACGGCCACCGGCAAAGGCCGAGTAGCTGTCGTTGTAGATCATGTGTCCCAGGCGTCCCCACAACATCACCATCGGCACGGGCGAAGCCAGCATCATCTGTACGGTACACGCCAGGCTGGTGGACCAGCGGTCAATGGGGCCCAGGTCGGTGCCCGACCAATCGAATGCGCGGATCCGCTGGGCCATTTCACCGGCCCAGCCTTCGCAGCCGTGGGGGTTGGATAAGAATTGCATCGGTTGGCTCTGTGCGCTAAGAGAACATCGGCAAGTTTTGGAGCGCTGCAAACCCGGATGGTTTCACCTCATCTGCATCAGAAGTGATTACAGCAGAAACCACGGGACTCAGTGAAAATCCCGACTGCGCACATTGATCCCTTCCAACAAGGGCGTCAGGTCGGTCAGGCGCCCGGCGATCAAGTGCCGCACCTCGCCCACCGCTTCCCAGCGCCCGTCCACCTTCAACAGCCGCGAGCCCACCAGCGCCTGGCGTTGACGCTCGGCCAAGTCACGCCAGACCACCACATTGAGGTTGCCGAATTCATCTTCCAGGGTGACAAAGGTCACACCGCTGGCAGTCCCCGGGCGCTGTCGACCGGTCACCAGCCCCGCAACGCTGACATTACGGCCGTGCTCCACCGCCATCAGTTCATGGGAGCTGCGGCAGCGGCGTTTGCGCAATTCATCCCGCAGCAACGCCAGAGGGTGCGGCCCCAGGGTCGTGCCCACAGTGGCATAGTCAGCCTGCAGGTCTTCACCCACGGTCGGTGCCGGCAACTCGACCGCCGCCTCATCCGGGCTCGGCAGGCCGGCAAACAGCCCCAGTTGCTTGTGCACGCCGGCCACCGCCCAGCGCGCCGTGTGCCGGTTGTCAGCCAGGGCGCGCAAGGCTCCGGCATCGGCCAACAAGGCCTGGGCACGTGCATCCAGCCCGGCGCGCTCGTCCAGGTCGGCAATGTCGCTGAACGCTCGACGCAGGCGCGCGGCTTCGATGCGCCGCCCATCTTCTTCGCGAAACCCGGAGATCATGCGCAAGCCCATGCGAATCGCCGGTTGTGCACCATCGATGGGCTCCAGGCTGCAATCCCAATCGCTGGTCTGCACATCCACCGGCCGGATCTGCAAGCGATGGCGCCGTGCGTCCTGCAGGATCTGGTCCGGGCTGTAGAAGCCCATGGGCCAACTGTTGATCAGCGCACAGGCAAACGCCGCCGGTTCATGGCACTTGAGCCAGCAACTGGCGTAGGTCAGCAAGGCGAAACTGGCCGCGTGGGATTCAGGAAAGCCATAGCTGCCAAAGCCTTTGATCTGCTCGAAGATCTGCGCGGCAAAGGCTTCGGTGTAACCGTTTTTCAGCATGCCGGTGCGTAGGCGCTGCTGGTGCGGCTCCAGGCCGCCGTGGCGTTTCCAGGCGGCCATGGAGCGGCGCAACTGGTCGGCCTCGCCGGGGCTGTAGTCGGCGGCGACCATGGCGATCTGCATCACTTGCTCCTGGAACAGCGGAATGCCCAGGGTGCGTTCCAGAACGGTTTTAAGCTCCGGCGAAGGATAGGTTTCGGGTTCTTCCTTGTTCCGCCGCCGCAGGTACGGGTGCACCATGCCGCCCTGGATCGGCCCCGGTCGCACGATGGCCACCTCGATCACCAGGTCATAGAACTTCTGCGGCCTGAGCCTTGGCAACATCGACATCTGCGCCCGCGACTCGATCTGGAACACGCCGATAGTGTCGGCCTTGCTGATCATCGCGTAGGTGGCCGGGTCGTCCTTGGGGAGCGTCGCCAAGGCCAGGTCGCGGTTGCGGTGACGGCGCAGCAAGTCGAAGCAACGCCGGATCGCACTGAGCATGCCCAAGGCCAGGATATCCACCTTGAGCAAGCCCACGGCGTCGAGGTCGTCCTTGTCCCACTGGATGATGGTGCGCTCGGCCATGGCGGCGTTTTCCACCGGCACCAGGGTGTCCAGCGGGTATTCGGAAATCACGAAGCCGCCAGGGTGCTGGGACAGGTGCCGAGGGAAGCCGATCAATTGCTGGGTGAGCGTGAGCACCCGGCGCAGCAGCGGGCTGTCGGGATCGAAGCCGCCTTCGCGCAGGCGCTCCAGCGGCGGGGCATCGTCGCTCCAGCGCCCACAGCAGTCGGCCAGGGCGTTGATCTGGTCCGGCGGCAGCCCGAGGGCCTTGGCCACATCGCGCACCGCACCGGCGGCGTGGTAACTGCTGACCACCGCCGTCAGCGCCGCGCGGGTGCGGCCGTAGCGCTGGAACACGTACTGCAGCACTTCTTCGCGGCGCTCATGTTCGAAGTCCACGTCGATGTCCGGCGGCTCGTTGCGCTCCCTGGACAGAAAGCGCTCGAACAACAGGCTCGTCAGGCTCGGGTCGATCTCGGTGATGCCCAAGGCAAAACACACCGCCGAGTTGGCCGCCGAGCCGCGGCCCTGGCACAGGATCGAACGGCTGCGGGCGAACTGCACAATGTCATGCACCGTGAGGAAATAGCTTTCGTAGCCCAGCTCGCTGATGAGCCTCAGTTCGTCATGGATCTGCTGCAAGGTCTTGGCGTCGACCCCCTGCGGCCAGCGCTGGGCGATGCCCGCTTCGGTCACGGCACGCAGCCAGGATTCGGCGTCGTGGCCGCTGGGCACCAGTTCACGCGGGTAGTGATAGCGCAACTGGCTGAGGTCGAAGGTGCAACGCCGGGCAATCGCCTGGGTTTCATCGAGCAGGGCTTGCGGGTACAGCGCGGCCAGGGCATCGAGGCTGCGCAGGTGCCGCTCGCCATTGGGGTGCAGGCGCGTGCCGGCTTCGGCCACCGGCACGTGATGACGGATGGCGGTCATGGTGTCTTGCAGGGCACGGCGGCCACGCGCATGCATGTGCACATCGCCACAGGCCACCGCCGGGATGTGCAGGCTGGCGGCCAGGTTCAGGCGTTGCTCCAGGTGGCGCGCATCGTCCTGGCCGCAGTGCAGGTGCACCGCCAGCCACAGGCGCCCGGCGAAGGTGCGGCGCAGCCACTGGATCGAGGCCTGGGTGTCGCCGTCCTCGGCGACCCACAGCGCCAGCAGGCCGGGCAGCGGTTGCTCGAAGTCCTCGTGCAACAGGCGATAGCTGCCTTTTTCCGCGCGCCGCCGGGCCACCGTGATCAAGCGGCACAGGTGCTGGTAGCCGCTGAGGTCTTCCACCAGCAGCACCAGTTTCGGGCCGTTTTCGATGCGCATCTCGCTGCCGATAATCAGCGGCAGTTCCACCGCCTTCGCCGCCTGCCAGGCCCGCACGATGCCCGCCAGGGTGCATTCGTCAGTCATCGCCAGGGCGCTGTAGCCTTGGCGCTTGGCCCGTTCGAACAGCTCCAGCGCACTCGACGCACCGCGCTGGAAGCTGAAGTTGGACAGGCAGTGCAGCTCGGCGTAATTCATGCAAACCAGCCTTGCAGCCACAACCCATCGCTTTGCCCGACGTTACGAAAGGCCCAGCCTTGCTGGCCGGCGCGGGTCTGGATCAAGTAGTAGTCGCGGCGGACATCGGCGCCGTCCCACCAGCCCGACTCGATGCGTTCCGGCCCCATGAGGATATTCACGCCGTGTTCGGCCAATAGCGTAGGTTCGCTCAGCAACCAACCGGGGCGTTGCACCTTGTGCAAGGTCGGGCAGAGGTTTTTGTCGCTCGCCGCTTGCCAGGCGCATTCGGGGCGATGGTCGGCGTGGAAGCGCAAGCCCTGCACGGCCTCATCGCCGAGACGGGCGCGCAGGCGTTCGCGCAATTGTTCCCATGGCAAGGTCTGTTGCGGGCGGTCGTCGAACAGGTCCTGGCGCTGCGGCACGAACACCGGCAAATCCTGGGCGACCAGGCGGAAACCGCGTACCGGTGAGGTGACCTGTACCTGCTCCAGGCGACCCCGGGCCAATTCAAACAGCATCGCCGGTTCGCGCTCGGCGCTGAGCAGGCCGACCTTGATCACCGTGTCCGGCGCCTGGGCGTGTTCCAGGTGCAAGTCAAAGCGCTGCACGCCACTGTCGCGGCCACACAGGAAGGCCGACAGATCTACCGTCAAGCGTCGCAAAGGAAACAGCAGCGCCTGATGGGACTGCACGTCGAAATTCAGCTCGATGCGCACGTCGAATCGGTCCGGGGGCTGATAGAACGCCAAGGCCAATGGGCGCTGCCCGGTCAATGCGTCCAGGTGCTTGAGCAGGTCGGCATCAAAGCGTCGCGCCAAGGTGTGCCGAGGCAGCGCTTGCACCTGGGCCAGACGGCGCAGGCCCATGCGCGACAACGCCGTGGCGGCCTGCGGGTCGAGGCCGGCGCGATCGATGGGCAGCGGCGCCAGGGCCTGTAGCAAGCCGTGATCCTGCACCGCCAAACCATCGTAGAAATTCGCCAGCACCCGCGCCGCCGCCGGGTTGGGCGCAGCGACGATGCGGTGACGAAAACCCAGTTCGGTCAATTCCTGGCGCAAGCGTGCTTCGAACCGCGGCCACGGCCCGAACAGGCCCAGGCTCGATTCAATCTCGAACAACAAGGCACGCGGGTAATACAGGCTGACCTGGGAACTGAACTGGTAGGCCCAGGCAGCCAGGAACTGTTGATGGCGCTCGATCTCGGCGGGGTCGTATTCGACGCTGGCAAAGGTTTTGGTCAGGGCATGCGCCGCCGTCAGGGATTGACCGGGGCGCAGGCCCAGGGCGCGGGCGGCGTCATTGACGGTTTGCAGCACGCGCCGCTGTGGCGTGCCGGCCAGCAGGGCCAAGGGTTGGTCCGGCTCGGGGTGCACACGCTGCACCCCGTCCAGCGCCAATTGCGGGAAGACAATACACACCCAGCGCATGACAACCTCAGTGCCCCGCCAGGGCAATCGGCGCCGGATGGGCCAGCCCGCCCCGACACTTGAGCACCCTTACCTGCGCGGGCTTGGCCTCCACGGCCAGGCGTAACGCGGCGGGCGATGAGTTGACTGACTCACTCAAAGCGCGCCAGGCAAACGCCAGGGTCTGCCCGGTTTCCGCCGCCACTTGCAGGCGCCGCAGCGCCCGGTCATCGGCCTTGCGCGGCCAGCACAGCACCGCCCCGCAACTGCCGGAACGCAGGCATTGCTCCACCGCCCACAGGGCATCGCGTTCCTCGGCCTGGATCACCGAGAGCAGGCGCAGGTCCACCCCGGCGTTCTGCCAGGCATGGGGGTACGGTGTATACGGCGGCGCCACCAAGACAATGCGCTCCCCTGCCTTCGACAAGCGCGCCAGGGTCGGCAGCACCAGTTGCAATTCGCCCACACCTTCCTTGGCCATGAGGATTTCACTCAAGGCCGCCTCCGGCCAGCCGCCCGTGGGCAGCACCGCGTCCAGCGCCGCCAGCCCGGTGGGATGCACACTGGACGGCGGAGCGGCGGGCCGGCCCTTCCAGACACGCCCGCCATTGAACAGCGTGTCCAGCGCAACCACGGCGCCCATCAGCCTTGCCTCACCAAACCGCAGAACACCCCTTCGATGGCCAGGTCCTGGTCGGGCCCCACCACGATGGGTTGATACGCGGGGTTGCGCGGCAGCAGACGCACGTGGTCGCCACTGCGCTCGAAACGCTTGATGGTCACTTCGCCGTCCAGGCGCGCCACCACGATCTGCCCGTTCAAGGCCTCGGCACTGCGGCGTACGCCGACCAGATCACCGTCGAGAATGCCGTCCTCGATCATCGAATCGCCCTGCACCCGCAACAGGTAGTCCGGGGTTTTCGCGAAGGTCGACGGGTCCAGTTGCAGGCGGCTGTGCACTTCGGCATCGGCGCCGATGGGTAAACCTGCGGCCACGCGACCGAGCACCGGCACATCCAGCCATTCCGGGCGCGCCGGCTGGTTGAGCAAACGAATGCCACGCGCCTGGTTGGGGTTGACCTCGATAAACCCGGCTTCGGTCAGCGCCAGCACATGCTTGCGCGCCACGCTGCGCGAGGCAAAACCGAACGCCTCGGCGATCTCGGCGAGGCTGGGAGGCTGGCCTTGTTGCGCGATGCGGTCGCGGATAAAGGTCAGGATGGCGGTACGGCGGGGGGTTAGAGTCGTCATGGAGTACATTTGTACTCTTGTGGGAAATTTCTGACAATAGCCGCTAGTCGCGTGATAGCGGACGAGCACTGTCGAACCGTCCCACATAACCGCCGGATAAGCGCTACTCCCCTGCCCTGCAAACGTCCGCAAAGTCCCTCGCCTGACTACACAGTGCGAGGGATTGCAGATGGCGTTATGGGTTTTGGCTCCGGTTGATGGGGCTGTTTCATGATCGAAGTGACCAGCCAAACCATTGGCTATTTGGTACTGGCCACCCTGGATTCAAAGACGCGAGACGTCGAATCCGTTATCCGCGACTTCAAGCGCTGCCTCAATCACTACGACGCCTGGGCTTCGAGCTTTTTCAGCTTTTCGGCGCTGGATATCGAGCAGGTCTTCAAGGTTGGAGATGAAGTGGCGCTGGTCGCGCCGATCAATCGCTCCCTGTTTCCCAGCACCACCACCGCAACCTGCCAGGCAGACGGCACGCTGACCCTGGTGCATATGTTCCAGAGTTCTCGATTTGTGCCGATTGGCGATACGCCCGTGATGGTGCAGCGCATTGATCCGAAGGGTGGCCCGCTCGGGGAGCCCATCCATAAAACCATCGGACCCAGCGGCATTCTCGAAATCAAGGAATGTGATCGTAACCAGCAGTACCGGGTCAGTTTCTATCCCAACGTTTCCAAGGCGCACTTCAAGGCGCTGTACGCCTCTTATCAGTCGGTTATCGAACCGCTGGAAGGCTGGCTGCGCCGTGAATGGGCCACCACCTTCGCCGCCTTGTGGAAGGGTTATTCCGAAGCCAATTTTCTCAAGCGCTACCTCTCGCTGCACGAAGCCTATGCACGCGGGTTTAGTGGGGCGTTGTATTCACTCTGGGACAACATCACGCAGATGCTTCAGTGGTTTCTGGACCCGCTGAAGCATGCCGAAAAGCTGCTGCATTACCTGAGCCAGGAAGAATTCGAAAAGCTGTTGAAGCTCGGCACCGAAAGCATCGCAAAGGGCTTGCTGGTGCTGAGTGATGAGCCGTTGCTGTTCATTTATCTGTCGGCAATGGTCAGTTGGACGCGGATGTTGCCGCCGCCTTATATGAATGAGCTGCTGGGGGAAATCAGCGCTGAAGTATTGATCAATTTGCTGCTGTGCCTTGCCACGGCAGGTATGGGGATGGCGGTACGCATCAGTACGAAGGTGCTGGGCAGCATCAAGTCTCAACGTGCGCGCAAATGGCTTGAGCACATGGCTGGGCAGTTCGGGAATTTTCGTGCGGATCACACGCAGGTGGCCAAGCCGATATTGCTCAGTAGCCAGGCGACGACGATCAAGACGATTCCGGATGCGCCGTTGAAGGCTGGGGATCAGGTGGTTTCCAACGCGGTACCGGTGGTACGCAACAAGTCCCAGCGAACCGCGTTGGTGCGGCAGGAGACCGTGGATGACGTGCCGGTTTCTGCTCGCAACCCGAATGGGGATGCTGCCGCCTCTTCGGACAAGACCGTCACCAACGGCTGCCCGGTGTCGATGGTCACCGGCGAGGAACTCCTGACCCTCACCGATGGGACGCTGGACGGGATCTTGCCGTTTGAGTGGACGCGGTTGTATCGCACCAGTGCGGTGGAAGTGGATGTCGGGCTGGGGTTTGGCTGGAGTCACGCGCTGGCGCATCGGCTGGTGGTTGTGGGTGATGCGGTGGTGTGGACCGATCATGAAAACCGCTCCACCACCCTGCCCTTGCCGACGACCTCTCGACCCGCAATCACCAACAGCCTGGCCGAAGCCGCAATCTATTTGGGTGCTGTGCCTGATGAACTGGTGCTGGCCCAAGCGTCACGTTTCTACCACTTCCGCGACGGTGTGCTGACAGCGATCAGCGATGCGTATGACAACCGGCTGCGCATTACCCGGGATTTTCTGGGGCGTGTTGAGCGGGTGGATAACGGTGTCGGGCGCTCGTTGTGGTTGCGCTATGCGTCGGGCCGCATCGTGGCGGTGGATTACCAGATTCATCGCGTTGTGGATGACGGTCCGTTTGTGTGGGTGACGGAGCAAACGATTGTTTCCTACGCCTATGACGACCTTGGGCGACTCATTTCAGCGACCAACGCGGTCGGTGAAAGCGAGGTTTATCGCTACGACGAACAGCACGTCATTCTTGAGCGCGGTTTGGCCGGTGG
>NZ_FOQS01000012.1:0-206359 GCF_900113815.1 Pseudomonas sp. NFPP04
AACTGGAACCGACTGGAGCGCTATGTCGAAGCGGGTTATTTACCCATCGACAACAACGCCGCTGAAAGAGCGATCAAGCCGTTTGTGATCGGACGCAAAGCTTGGTTGTTCAGTGATACCGTCAACGGCGCCGCCGCCAGCGCAAAGATTTACAGCTTGGTCGAGACCGCCAAGGTCAACGGCCAGGAGCCCTATACGTGGCTGCGCCACGTACTGGAGCGGTTGCCATATGCCTCGACGGTCGAAGACTACGAAGCCTTGCTGCCGTGGAACTGCTCACCGGAGATGCCACGGTAAACCGTTGACTCACCTTGGGATAGGTGGGTTTATGGATCGCTTACAATCTTCTGACTCACAGAAACCATCTGGATCTGTAGTCCCTTCGAAAAGTGATCCACCGGTGGCGACATCTAATCTCACGCTGTCAGCCAACGAAAATAGGGGTCAGAGCATGGTTTCAATAATGGTGGTCTGACCCCTTTTTCCCCGTCGGACCCCTTTTTCCTCCAAAGAAAGGCCTGCGTTTCCCAAGACACCAAAAACGCAGCGACCTCAACCAAACAGCATCCTTTGCCAATGATCCTCACCCACAATGGCAATCGAAGCTCCTGCCTCCCGCAACTCCACTGCCTTCATGATCTTCGTCCCATAGGTACTATGGCGCCACTGCTCATTACCCACGCTTCCGACCACTAGGTAGTGCACCTTCTTGCTCACACCGCCCCCAATCAAACCGCCTCGTTCTTCGACCAGCGCCTGACAATCCTTGCGCGGCCCAAAGCTCATGACACCCGTAAATACAAACATCCGGCCATCCCACACCAAATCAGGGGCTGGTGAATTGAAGGGCAGGTCCGTAGGAGTAACGGCAACTGTGCCGCCGACCTTCGCTCTCTCAATGTCCACTCCAGAAAAACCACGCAGAATGTTAAGCAACTCCTGGGACTCATCCACGTCTAGCGCATCGTCCTGAAGCATGCACGCCAAACGCGAATACAGCAGATTGATCACCGGATCGTTCAGATGCGCGAGATTGTGTTCCAGCCATTGCTTTAGAAAAACCGCTTCCGATATGTTCACCACACCATCCGCAGTAATTCCAGCGGCCAACCCCACCAAGGCGTCGGCGGCGCGACGATCGATACGGGCACGGTTGAAGAATTTACTGTTTTCGAACTCGTGGTATAGATCCATTACGGGTTTTCCTTGGGGTGGGAACTGGCTTGATATCGACGCTTTAGTAAGTCGACGTGGTATTCAACGCTAGCACCACTGCGCGCACATATCCCATATTGAATCTGGAAAATAGATCTGCCCCCTTTCCAGTTGACTCGCTGAATATGACGATTTTTTGCGATTGACAGCCCTGAATTTATGGTGGCCTTATGCCAACATTGATGTATTGTTGCTCCTAGACAACGCGCCTCAAGGAGTGAAACGCCATGCCAAAAAAAACAAAAGAAAGAAAAGAAAAGCTTTCAATTTATCTAGCAAAGAATGGCAAGAGCGATGATTTAGAACTGCTCAAGATTGAGAATGCAAAACCAGCAATTTCCTTAGAAATACAAGGCATAGAGAAAGCAAATCTATATATAAAAAAAGAGCCACCAATACACTCTCCGCCTTGGACTCAAATTTTTACTTCCCGGCAGGAAGTTTCGGCCGATGATTTCGGTAACAGCAGTAGTGTCGGCGCAGCCTTAGTTATAAGTATTTCTCAGCAGAAATTTATAATTACGTTCGGCACTGGCTTTCATCTTTTAAACGAGGAGACTATAGAGAGAGACTTTGGCCTTAGAGTGACCCTAAACTCCGTAGATCCAGACAAACTTAGAAGCCTAGACAAATCAAGTTACGACCACAACCCGTTAAACTCAAGGACACAAAGTACAAAAGAGGTGGATATATTCGACCTGCGAATGGACTCTGAGATAGAAATACTGTCTACAGTTACGGGCAGTTCAACAGTAGAAATTTTCGGAAGCCACATCACTGGCAGAGATGCTTTTACAGTTATAACACCCTTAGATCTTGACCATTTGAGCCTGATTTTGCAAGAAGCTCTAATTAGGTATAAGCAAAAACTGCCTGAAATTTTCGAATGGGTCGAAAACATAAACCGTGTCCGAGATATCGACGATGTAGAAATTCTAGATATAGAACTTGAGACCCTACTAAACGGGCCAAGCCTTGATAATTTTTGGTTAGGCGAACCAGAGATTGTCGATTGGGAAACCCAGATAGGTTATTCATTTGACCTTTATCCTAGGACCGAACGACATGTCGTACTCGAACTGAAGCATCTACTAGACCACCTGAAATCCAAATCCTTGCCACTATCTATCGAATCACTGAAACACACTCAAGTCCACATAAACGATAATTTATACAAACCCGTAAAGAGCTGGCCCGCCTACAAATGTCTTTATGCAGAGATATCGTATAGCGGTGAAAGCTACATATTACGCAATGCTACTTGGTACAAAGTGAATGCCAGCTTTGTAAAAACAATAGATAACCACTTGTCATCTTTAACCATATACAGTGACCCGCTTCCTCGCTATGAAGAGGATAGAGAGGAGGATTATAATTTAAAACTGGCTTCAGATCCTGCTTTCGAGTTGCTAGACAAGAGAAATATAAAAATTGGTGGCGCCTACGACAAATTGGAATTTTGCGACGTTATAAAAAACGGAAAAGAACTAATACATATAAAATACTATAGAAGCTCTAGCACTTTAAGCCATTTATTTTCGCAAGGCTGCGTATCTGCAGAAGCATTCGTTCGAGACGCTGACTTTAGAAAAAAACTTAACTCAAAACTGCCAAATTCTATAAAGCTGGCAGATCCTGAGCCTCGTCCAGACCCTAGCACTTACAAAATAGTGTATGCCATCGCAACAACAAAAAAACTGCCGTTAGAACTACCATTCTTCTCCAAAGTAACTTTAAAGAACGCATTAAAAATACTAAAAGGGCTTAACTATCAGGTTGAAATAGTTGCTATAGACGTAGATCCAAACTTATTGATAAAGAAAAAATGTAAACCTAGGTAACTAGCAAGATTTACATACATTTTGCTTTCTGTTGCACCTATGAGCCCACCACGCTAATCTACCTCAATCGCTGCCAATTCAGCGATCGGGCCTGAGAACCCGGCAAGATGCAGGCGCACCAAGCGCCCCAAAACCCGATTTGCAGGCGTTTTTTTTCGCCCACCATTTCGTGCAATGGCGGCTGTGCGTGGGAGACCTTCGGGTCTGCCGGGTTCCTGTATCTCCGGTTTCTCAGCCTGCGCACAGCTGCCACCCATTCGCCTGAGAACGAACGTGGTAGCTCTCACCAGATATGGGAGTTTTACCAATGACCGCTACAAGTCCGTCTGCGTTAACCACCCTCGGCGTCACCCCCTTCTCCTTTCACTCCGACCAACCTCTGTTCCGCGTCAATAGCGGTGTTTCCCTGCATGAAGCCTTGCACCATGTTTCCGACCTGCTCCATGTCGCCAAGCTGCTCGCAGAAGAGGCGGCGATGACGCGGGAGACGGACCGTTATGCCTGGGCTTCGCATTATTTGCAGGAGATGAGCAAGGCGGTGATTGATGACGTGGTGAAGGTGTTGGAGTCACCCGGCAATAGCGCGCAGTAGACCTCACTGAAAAGGCCTGTCCTCGCCATGGTGCAGTCCAACTTGTGGCGAGGTTCGTTATCGCTCTCTATAAAGCCCCATCCAGCCCCCAACAAAAAAGGCACTTGCCGCGAACGCCAAGTGCCTTTCTCACACCACCTGAAACCCAATCACCGCGCCAACATAAACGTCTCATACTCCAGGTCTTCCAGCGCCGACGACAACCGCGCCAGCCCCAGCAATACGCACACCAGCAACGACAACGTAAACCCGTAGCCGAAGAAACTGGGCCCCAGGTGCATGCTGAGCAGGGTCAGGGCTGCGTTGAGTACGGCAAACAGTACGCACAGCTCCAGGACCACGCGGCGTTTGTCGAGGTAGAAGAACACGTTGAGCAACGCCATGAAGACCACCTGGATGCTCACGCCGATCAAGTCGATGTAGAACAGTGGCAGGTAGTAGCTGGAGATGCCGATCCACTCCAGCAGGCGCGGGGCGAAGAGGAACAGCAGCACCACGGTCAGGCCTTGGACTTTGCAGATTTCCAGCAGGCCCTGGCGGATGGAGAGGGTCATCTCGGTTTTCAGCGAGCCGATGTGCTGCAAGGTCTCGCCATCGCGGATGGCACGGAACAAGCGGTCGTACCACTCGGCAAAGTCGGTCTCGATACGCACCAGGAACACGGCCATGCCGGGGATGATCGCCAAGTAAGCGATGAAGATCGGCATGTCGTACAGGATCGAGGCGCGCAGCGGGCCTATGACTTCGTTGGAAGTGCCTGGGTTGAACCAGAACAGGATTTTGTCCACCCAGATGCCGAAGTTGTAGAAGAACCCGGTCACCAGCAGGCTGAGGAACACGTTGCGACGATTGAGAAAATCAAACGCAATCATTTTCTCGGCACGGTACTCGCGCAGGATGTCGTACAGGTACAGGAACAACAGGCTGCCGTGCCCGATCAGCAGCGCCAGCAACAGGCCGGGCATCTTCAGGAAGCTCAGCAGGTAGGCGCACGCGACCATCAGCGAGTAACCCACTACCATCACCAGCAGGATGCGGTTGTATTTCTTCATCCCCGAGAGAAAGATGATCACCAGCCACAGGTTGCACAGCACCACGAAGTTCGACAGCACCAGCACGCGGTAGACCAGCGGTTGATCGAACAGCAGCGCCAGCACGATAACCCCCAGCACCCCGGCACCGACCGTCACCATCAACAATATGCCCAGCAGGTTGGGCAGGATCTGCTCGTAGTTGTGCTCGAACAACTGGTCGGACACGAAGCGGGTGAAGAACAACTGCAGGCCACCGGTCAGGATCAATGAGCTGGCCATCAGGTACGTCACCGTGACCAGAAACTGCCCCACCAATGAGTTGGGCAACAGCAGGCCCAGGCTGATGATGCCCACCAGCATTACGCTGATGATCGACAGCACCCACGGGCCGGAGCTGATCAGGCCTGCATACACATAGGCGTGCAAGGTGGCGGTGTATGAGTCGCGCGAGAGGATCTTGCGCAGTTCGAAGCCAATACCGGCCATTTAACTATTCTCCATGGCGGCCTGGTACAGGTCGCGGTAGCGCTGCAGCATCAGGGCTTCGGTGTAGTAACGGTTGACCCGCAGCAAGCCGGCGGCCTGTGCAGCCTGCCAGCGCTCGGGGCTGCGCAGTAGTTCCAGGATCGCGGCGGACGTCGCCTGTGGGTCGGCAATCGCCACCACCTTGCCCGCCACGCCCAGGTCGCGGTCTTCGGCGCTGCCGCCTTCGATCAGTTCGCGGCATGAGCCGACGTCGCTGCTGACGACCGGCGTACCGGCAGCCCAGGCTTCGAGGATCACCAAGGGTTGTGCTTCGCTGATCGAGGTCAGCACCATCAGGCCAAGCTTGGGCAAGATGTCCTGGATGCGCTGGAAACCCAGGAAGTGCACTTTGCCTTCAAGCCCCAGGCTCGCCATCAAGCTGCGGCATTCACTTACGTATTCCGGGTCTTCTTCCTCGGGGCCGACAATCCAGCCTTCGGCATGCGGCATGGCGCTGATCACGCCGCGCATGGCACGCAGGAATGTTTTCACGTCCTTGATCGGCACCACGCGCCCGATCAACCCAACCACCGGTGCAATGCCCGGCTCACGGGTTTCCATGGCGCGGGACCACTGCGACAGGTCGATGCCATTGGCGATCAACGCCGTGCGGCTCGGATCGGCACCGTCCTTGATCTGACGCTGACGGTTGCCGTCATACAAGGCAATGATCTTGTCGGCGCTGTTGTAGGCCAGTTGGCCGATCCGTTCGAAGTAGCGCACCCACAGGGTCCGGATATACCCCGAGCCCCCGTCGAGGCTGCGGTTGAGCGCCTGCCCGGAGGTTTCGGCAATCCAGGTGGCCTGGGCCAGATCGATCTTGCGCTCCTTGGTATAGATACCGTGTTCGCTCAGCAGATAAGTGCATTTCCAGCGGTGCTTGAGGATGCAGCCCAGCAGCCCGGCGTAACCGGTGGAAATCGAGTGCAGCACCCGCGCGGGCGGCATCTTGCGCGAGGCCTCGGCGAGCATCAGCAACGGCGACTGCAACGAACGCAGCGTCCAGAAATAGTTGACAAAAGACGGGTCGGCGCAGTGCTGGCGGTAGCCTTCGCTGAGGGTTTCCCAACTGGCACGGCTGCGCAGTACATCATCCAGGGTCATATGGCCCTCGGCGATGCAATTGAGCAGGCGCTCACCCAGTTCCCGCTCGGGCGGGTCCGGGTGGTGCAAAAAGCGATACAGGTCGGCCAACTGCTGCGGGTCGGCATCGCGCGGCGTGCCACGGGTATCGGCGGGGTGCGTCGCGTCTTCGAGGAACACCTCTTCGATGTGCACCACGTTCACCGGCACTTCATAACGCCGCGAGGTGTACGCCGAGCGCTGACCACCGATGAACATCACCGAAAAAGTCAGCTCCGGCAGGCCGAGGATCATCTGGTGAATCCAGCTCGATACGCCGCCGCGCACGTAAGGCCAGGTGCCTTCCAGCAGCAGGCAGATGTCGGCCGTCGGGGTGGCTTCCTTATGATTCATTCCAGCTCCTCACCAACTCAGCAAAGGGTGGCCGCTGACGGGTTTCTTCCGGCAGCCTGGCGAGCAGCCCGGGGATTTCGTGATAGCGACCCGCTTCAAACGCCAGCTCGGCATGGAAAGGCAGTAATTGAGCCTCACCCAGACCGTTTCGCTCAGCCTCGTGCAAGAGGGCCTCGGCTCGCTCGTTTTCACCGCGCTCCAGGGCAATACGGCCGGCCAGCAGCAACAGCTCACCGCCCTCACCGGCCGCCAGACCTTGCTCGGCATGCTCGCTGGCCTGGTTCAGCACGTGTTCGAGCACACTGCCTTGGGCCAGGCCGAGGTAGGCCAATTCCCAATACCATCGCGCCAGCATGCTGTGCACCGGGCCGGCAGTTCGGGGGCTGACGCCGGCCAACTGTTCCAACGCCATCTGAATGTGCAGGTTGATGTCACTTTCCTGCTTGTCGAGCATCGAGTACGCCAGGAGACGCACGTCATCACTGGGGTCACCCAAGGCCAGCTTGAGGATGGGTACCGCGTCCTTGCCAGGCATGCGGCGAGTCGCCAGCAAAGCGGCCAGACGCTGATCGGGATCGGGCGCGTGGCGCAGCACGTCCTGCAAACCGCCATCGGCGAAAATCGGCGTGCGTGTCTGGGCCTGCGCACGGAACGGCAGGCTTGGGATACCGACCGATCGCCACGCCTGCTGGTCGCGTTTACGCGGCAGGTACAGCGCCGGGAAGATCGACGCAACCACGCCCAGGGTGCCGATCACCGGCACAAAGAACGCCAGGCTGAAAATGAACAGTGGGCTCCACGGCAAAGGCGCCCGGTAGCGCGCCGGCAACAGCAACCATACGGCGCCGCACAGCATCAGGCAGGCCAAGCCATGGCTGAAGGTGAACACCAGCAGTTGGTGCATCTGCGGCGCATCGAGCCACAGACTGGCCCAACTGCCCGCCTCCAGCAGCACGGCGCCGCTAAACAGCCACTTGCTGATCATTCAGGCCACACTCGTTGTAGAGGAAGTTACGCAGCCCGTTGCGATCACAGCCAGGCTCCAGGTTGAAAGGCATGGCCCGCACACCCAGGCTGTCCAGGTCCGTGTCGATACCAAAGTGCTCGTGCAACAGCATGCCAATCCGCGCCAGGTAACCTTCGGTACCTTCCGGGCTGGTCAACGGCAACAGCACCAGCAGCAGGCGATGTTCGCGGTTGTTGCGCACCGCCAGGTGCAAGTCCAGGCCACGTTGGCTGCGCTCCATCAGACGCGACAGTTCCTCGTTGGCGCGCGTCATCTCGAACGCGAACAACCCGGCGGGCAATGTGTGCTGTTCCACGTCCACCAACGACCGCTTGAGCTGCAACGAAAACTGCTGGGCGTGCGCATCGGGCAGGCTCAGCACTTGCGGATCGCGGCGCAACAGGTCGGCAATGTGGCCGGCCAGCAGCGACAAGAGGCTCAAGGTGCGGTCCTGGAACGCAAAGAACGGCATTTGCCGAACCGCCAGGATCGCCAGCAAGCGGCCTTCGGCATCGATCAACGGGATGCAGGCCTGCAGCGCGGAAAACTGCGCGGCGTTACCGGCGTCGATCAGTTCCTGGCGTACGCTCACCAGTTCGCCGCGTTCCAGGCATAGCCGGATCAAACCGTCATCGGTTTCCAGCGGCCCCATCACGCCGATCATCGCCAAGGCCTGGGGCAGTAGGTTTTTCTCGCTGTCGTCGACGCGGTACAAACCCGCCACACGCAATGCACCGTATTGGCCGAGCATCGCCACGATCGGCTCGGCCAGCTCGCTCAATGCGTCGCCTTCGACCGGCATGCCGCGCAGTTTTTCACGCAGGCCCAGCAACGAGCTGCGCAGGCTCTGGTCACTGCCGGCCACGCGCTGCTCCAGCAGGTCATGGGACACCCGCAGGATCTGGTGGGCACGGGTGAATTCGTCGAGGCGGTACTGACGGTATTCGTTAGCCATCTGCAGACGCTCCAGGCGGCGCACCCACAGGTCGCGAACCTCACCCACCAGCATCCCGCACACCAGCACACCGACGATGAACGAGGGCTCAAGCTGGGTATAACCTGCATGCCCGGTGTAGCGCAGGGCAAACAGCGCCGCCACCAGCAGCACGGCGCTGAACAGGCCGCGCACAAAACCGTAACGCACCCCCAACAGCAGTGGCGCCAGGATTGGCCAGGGGAAACCACCGTGCATTTGCAACGGGTCTTCGGGAGTCAGCCAGAAGCCGAGGCCAATGGCCAAGCCCGTTACCAGGAGTGTTTCCAGCCAAGACACCGGCCCGCTGGCGCGAGGCGCCAGGCTGTAATCCATGTGTGGAGAATTCATTGCGTTCACTCGAATCGAAGGGCGCCAACCAGTTTGTCGATTACCGTCTGAGCATTGCCCGCCAGGCTTTCACGGGACCAACCGGCGCGCGCGCCGCTTTTGCTCCAGAGCACACGACCACTGTTGGCGTCCAGCACACGCAGGCTGATGCCCACCGCCGGCTCGCCATCCAGGCCGTTCTTGTACTGCCACTCTTCGACGCTGCCGGCGATGACGTAATCGAGCTTTTGCTCACGTGCCCATTCCAGGGCACCGGTCAGGCGCTCGTTGTCGTCCATCAGCGCCTGCTCACCCTGGGTGCTGGTCGGATAAACACGCGGTTGCAGGCCATGGCTGCTGAGTACGCTGAGCAGGATCTGCTCGCTGCGCTCACCGGCTTGCGGGGTCTGCGAATAGTTGATCATCGGCACGATGCCCCACTGCGCGTTACGCGGCAGGTCAGGGCTGTTTTCACTGGTGAAGCTGGAGCAGCCGGCGACGAACAGCACTGTCAGGGCCAGGCTCAGGTTACGAATTGCTTGCATAGGTTTTTCTCCCGTAGATTCTGTAATCAGCGCCCGAAACGCACGCCGTAGCTCATGCCCAGTGTGCCGCCGGACTTGCCATCCCCGCCTTGTGGCGCAGATTGGTAGCCGAAGGTGAGGGCCAGTTCGTCGTCACCCAGCACTTCGAAACCAATGCCCGTGTTGACGCCGTAGTTGAAGGTTTGGTCGGTCCACTGCCAACCCGCCGTCATGTCCACCAGCCAGGTGTATTGCGGCTTGCTGCGCACCAGCGCACCGGGGATGCCGCGACGCCAGGACGTACCGACATAGAGTTGGCCGTAGCGGCTTTGCAGGAGGTCGCCCGACGGGATGGTCTGCAACTCGATCGGGTCACCCGGCTCAGGCGGCGCGACATCAGGCACTCGAATCGGGCCTTTGAAGTCGCTGGAGAGGTAATCCAGGTTGCGATCCTTCACGTTGTTCTTCTGGTAATCCACACCACTGCGCACCGTCCAGTTAGGCCCGGCGAATTCCAGCGTGTGGTTAAGCTCCAGCTTCAGCGCATGACCGCTGCCCAACGAGTCGCCGGCACGGGTCGAGAACGAGCGCTGCGCCACTTCCCAGCTCAACTGGTCCCGCGCAGTCAGGCCGTGACGGCCGCCGACCCAGGCGCGGTCCTGCTGGCCGAAAGCCCGCATCAGGCCGCTGTCGTCGCTCTTGCGATGCCAGTCCAGGCCGGTCTCGATCTGGTGGCTGTTGCCCAACTGCCACAGGCGCGACAGGCCCAGGCCGTTACGGTCGTCGTCCTTGCGTTGGCTGGTGTCGGCGAACAGCTTCCAGCTGCCGTTTTCCACCGCGCGCACCAAGGTCAGGGCCGCGTTGCTCTCGTCGCCGATGCGCGAAGAGATGACGTCGTCGCCTTTATAGTTGCCGTGTTCCATCTCGACATCGGCGTACCAGTTGTCACCCAGGTTATGGGCGATTTCCAGGCGCGGCGAGTCAAACGACAAGCCACCGAAATCCTGTTTCTGATACGACAGCAATGCGCCTTGCGGGGTGGCTTCGTGGATCTCCACCGCCTGGCGACGCAGTTGCTCGTTCACCGAATCCGGCTGGTCGTCGCCCAGTGCGGACAGGCTGGTGTCCAGTGCCTCGTTGGTACGCCCCAAACGGCTGAGCGCCTGTGCGCGCTGCGCCGGGTTCAGGTCGCTGCTGGCCAACAGGGTTTCGACCTGGGCTTTATTGCGGCTGCGCAAGGCTTCCTGGATCTGCTCGTAACGGTCGACCTTGAGCCCTTGGGTGCGTGCCCAGGCCAGCCAGTCGTCTTTCTGCGCTGGCTGGTTGGTCGCATCCAGGCGGGCCAGCAGGCGTTCGAACCACAGCTGTTTCATCGACGGCGAACCGTCTTTCCACTTCAGCAATTCTTGCTGGGCCTTCTGCGGCGAGTAGCTGCTCGACATCAAGCGCAGCCAGATCGCATAGCGTTGGGACGAGGGTTGCAGGTTGTCGGCCTCGGGGCTGCGCAGCAACTTCAAGCGCAGGCGCTGGGCGGCGTCCTGGTAGCCGGATGTGTCCAGTGCATCGGCATACGCGGCCTGCACCAGCCAGTCGTTCGGGCTGAGCTTGAGGTACATGCGATACCAGGCCAACGCCTCGGCATCGCGCCCCAACAGCTGGCTGGCGCTGGCGAACGGCAGCCAGAGCAGGCGGTCTGCCCGTGCATAGGCACGCCATTTGACCAGCAGGAGTTTGAGTTTTGCCGTGTCGGCCTGGTCGACATACAGCCAGGTCAAACGCTCGCGGAACAGGTTGTCATCGGGGTAGCGCGACAAGCCCAGCAGATAGAGACGCTCGGCCTCGGAGGGATCGCCCTGCTCCACCGCCAAGGCACCGCGTACCGCCAGGACCTGGGCTTGCTCGTAGGCCTGCGGGTATTGCCTGGCGTCTTCCAACAGGGTAACGACCTGATCCCACTCGTGCAGCTCCTGGGCCAGTTGCAGCGCCTCGACCAACCGTTGCGGATCCTGGGCGCGGTGCCAGCTGTCGACCATCAACTTCAAGGCACGCTGCGGGTCACGGGTGCGATACAGAGTGATCAACTGGCTCTCGTCGCCACTGGTCAGCTTGCCGTTGAGGGACAGCAGTTTTTCCAGGGAGACGCGCAAGTCTTCGTCGCGCTCCAGGTCCCAGGCGAGCGCCGCACGGGTGCGCCAGTATTCCGGGTCATCGATGGATGAGTCGTCCGACTTGACCACTTCCCAGGCCGCCGGCTCATCAAACAGCTTCATTTGCGTGCTGGCCCAATCGACCAATTCGGCGGTGGTCAGCGTGTAGCGTTTTGCATAGTCCTTGTAGAGCTTGCCTTTGGCCGCGAACTGCCCGGTGTTTTCCAGGTTGTGCAGCAAGCGTGTCCAGGCCAGGCGATGGGCCGGGTACTTGCGCAGGTAGGTGCGCAGCCATGCCTCGGCTTCAGCCGGTGTACCACGGGATTCATGAGCGTAGATCAACGCATCCAGCTCGATGTCCGTGAGCGCACGCTGCTGCATGATGTCGGCGAGCAACGGGATCGAGCGGGCGAAGTCGAATTGCAGGCTGGCAAGGCGCCAGGCGTGCTCGCGGGTTTTCGGGTCCTCCTTGAGTTTGAGCAAGCGAATCCAGTAATCCAGCGCGGCTTCGTTATCACCGCGCCACTCACCGAGCTTGGCCATTTGCCCCAGCAACTCGATGTCATCCGGGTAATCGATGACCAGCTCCTGACCGGTTTCCCACGCACCCGCCAGATCATTGATAGACAGGCGCACCTGGAATTCTTTGACCAGGATTTTGCGGTTGCCAGGCTCCAGGTCATGCCACTGCCGGAGCACGCGCTGGGCCAGGTCGAACTGCCTGGTCGCAACGGCGATATCCACGCCTTGCTCCAGCCACGCCACGTCGGTCTGCGGGTTCGTCAGCCGGGGCAGCTCGTCAGCCAGCACTTGCGCGGCCTGCTCGTCACGGCCGGCCGAGAGCAGGCTGTTGAACGCAAGTTGCGCGTACTCCCGTCGTTCGGCCGGTTGTTGGGCGTCACGCTTGAGTTGCAGATAGATGTCTGCCGCGTGCGCAGGCTGCTCACCCGCCAAGTACCACTGCGCGGCTGATTTGAGCGCCTCGGTGCGCTGCGCCGGGTCACGCCCTGCGATCTCTTCGAAGACACTGGCGGCAAACGCCGGCGCCTGCAGGGTCAACGCCAGCTTCGCCAGGCTTTGCAGCTGGGCCACCGGCAGCTTGCGATGATCGAAGCTTTGCAGACGCTCGACCAACGCATGCTGCGCAAACAGGTCGTTGCCACTGGCTGCGATCAGCGCGTCCAGCTCCAGGCGATAGTAGGCCTGGATCTCCGGCTGCGGCTTGGGCCAGGCGTCCACGTGTTGGCGCGCCTTGGTGTAGTCACCCAGGCGAATCAGCAAGTCGACCAATTGCAAACGCAAATGGTCGTCATCCGGGTGCGCCGTCAGCAACAGCTCGGCATAGTTGGCCGACACGGCGTCGGGTTCGCGCCCGTCGGGCTGGAACACTTCTTCACGCTGGAAGGTTGCCCACAGCAGGCCACCCACGGCGACAGCGACCACCGCCAGTGCCCATGGGTTGAGCAGGCGGCTGCTTTTAGTTGCAGAGGAGTTGACCATTACTCACCTGCTTCATGGGAAGTTGAAAAGTCCAAAGGCCAGCCGAAGCCTTGCCAGCGAATCGTTGCCCATCGACTTCCACGCGGCAGGCGGTTGCCGAGCGTACGGTGAAGGTCAGGTCGAACTGACCGGCGAAGGAAAAGCTCACGCGCCGATCGTCCAGGTAACGCCAATCGAGCAACGGCACGTTGGCCTCCTCCAGCGCAGGGCGGGGATCTCTGTCCGCACGCAATGCGAGCAATGCCTTGTCGCTGCTCAGGGCCACATAGCGCCCTTGCGGCAAGTCACGTACACCCGCGACACCTTGGGATTGGAGCAAGTCCGGCCAGCCCATTTGTGCATCCAGGCGCACGGTACGCAGAGCGTCCATCCCGCGAATCTGCCAGGCGCCGTCCGCCGTTCGGGCCAGGCTCGACTGGTAAAGACCATGCAGACGGTCGACGTAGTCGCTCATCCATAACGACATCGGCTGTTGCTCGCGCAAGTAGCCGTAGATCTCGTGCATGGCCTTGATCGAGGCTTGCTTGGTGCTGGAATAGAAGTGGTAGTAGAGGTGCAGCCCGCGCAGGCGACGCGGACTGTCGGTCAGTTCGAACGTCTCGATCAACTCACGGAAGCCGTAGTACGGGCCTTTCCACAGGTTGGTGTAGAGGTTTTCGTTGATGATCGGCGCGTAGTACTGCAACCCCCCAGGCGTCGGCCGCAGCAACGGGTTCAACCCGGTCAGGGACGGGTTGGCCTTGGTCATGATGGTTTCGGCGCCGTTGACGTTTTTCAAGCCCGCGTCATAGGCCAGCTTGATGGTGCTGGCGGATGGCAGCGCATCGCCTGGCCAGAACACCATCTTCACCGGCTTCTGTGGCGTAGTCAGGTTCTGATTGATGTAATCGCGCGAGCCAAAAATCTCCCGACGAAAATCGATTTTTTCGTAGCCGGCGATTTTCATGTTCAAACCGTATTCCGGGTTGAAATTTTCGCGCTTCTCGGCCTTATCCGGCTGCATGAAAAACGGGTGGCTGTAGGTGTGCGTGGCCACTTCGACTTTAGGGTTGGCGAAGATCTCGCGGGCAATCGGCTCCAGCTCGCGGGCCAGGAAGGGGAACGCGCCACGCGGCGAGATCTCGCCCTCGATGATCGACACCGACGTCAGGAACGGGTTGGGCTTGATGTAGTCGTCCAGGGTATGACGACCTGCATAGGGAGTGCCGCGCACTTCGGCGCGGGAGGGAAATCCGTCGCCATCGATATGCACGGTCGCGATGCGCCGGCCATTTTCGGTGGTGGTGTCCGGCCGAGGTTGCGCCGGCAGACGCAGGCTGGCCTGAAGGAACGCGAAAGGGTCGAGAATCCAGCGGCTACGCTCGTTGTTGATTTCGAGCAGGTAAGGCGCCAGCGCAAGTCCCCCCCATTTACCGACCACCACCGGGTTGAAAACGGCGCCATTGGCACCGCTCAAGGACAACGCCGGGGTTGGGCCGTTGGGCAATACGCAGACCGCTGCCAGGTCACGGGAGCGAGGCACCACCGGTGCCTCGAATGCGCCCAGCAGGGCCTTGTCCTGGTGGGTGATGGTCAACACCTGAGTGGCGGGCGGCGCATCCAGCTTGAGGCCCAGGCGCTTGAGCAACAATTTGTCTTCAACCGGCAGACCACTGAAAAACGCCACTGGTACCTGCTCGTCCAGACGGGCATTGATAAAGCGATTGAACGCCGATGCATCCTGCGGCGGGCCGCTGGTCATCCAGGTGACCACACCCGCGTACAAGCCACTGAAACCGTAGAGCGGCAGGTCACTGTCGGCGGGCAGGTAATCGACTCGGTAACCGAGGTACTCCAACAAACCACCCAGGTTGCTATGGCCAGCGGCATCTTCCAGTGCACCTTCACGCGGGTCGTAGATCATCGCGATACGGCGCGGCTGGACCTCGATGCTGCTGATGCCCAGGGTGTTGAGGTCCGGGGTACTGATGTAGGGAATGAACCCCTCTTCGCGCAGACGCTTGGCGAGCGTGCGCGCCTCCTCACGACGCTCGGGTGGCAAGTAGTCGATGGCCACCAGCGGCACGCCCTTGGCGCGCAGCGGTTGCAGGTGGGTTTCGAGCCACTGGCGATCGGACTCGGACACCGGGCGATAGCGTTTGGCGGAAGCATCCCAACCGGCATGGATCGACTCGACCGCCACGGCGGCGGCAACGCCGTCCAGCTCAGGCAACACTTCGAAACCACGGTTGAAGAACAGCTTCAGGTTCGGCTGACGCTTGTGCAGCTCACGCAGCAAGCTGGCCAGGCCGACGCGCTGGTTCTCGCGCGAAGCCTCGGGCATCAGTTGGAAACTGTCGAGGGTGTCGAGGAACAGACCCGCATAGCCTTGCGCTTCCAGAGCCTTGGCACGTCCGAACAGATGCTCGCGCCAGACCGGCGACGTGAGATCCATCACCTGGCTGTTCCAGGCGTGATTACGCACAGGGGAAACCGCGTGGCTCAACCCGGCTTTCTCGACCTCAGCCTTATTGCCGTCAAACTCACCGATGGACAGGTAGGCAAACGGCTGGCTGCCCAACGCCCGCAAGGTTTTCACATCGCCAGGGGTCATGTGGCCCGGTTCGACCACGGCCCAGTCGAACTGCGCCAGTTCCGGCAGCGGTGGTTGCTCGGCATACCAGAAAGCCACGCTGTTCGGTTGGGCCAAGGCAGCAGCGTGCACAGTCGGCCCGCCGACGAATAAGGCAAAAGCAGCCAACAGCCGCTCAGCGATCGCGCGGATACGCGTCCTGCGGAAAACGATTTCCATAATTCACTCTTGAAGATGACTGAGCCAATACTGCGTAGACGTCGGGCGAAGTGACCGGCGAACTACAAGCTGCGCAACAGCTGCGCCAAACCCTGGCCAATGGAGGTCGGTTGCGGGAGTGCAAAGCGCTCCAACAGACGGGCGTTATTCGCGCGCGAATGACGGATGTCGCCTTGACGTGAAGCTTGGTACGTCACGTTCAACGCAGTACCGGTGGCACGGCCCAGCTCAGCGATCAGGTCGTTGAGACTGGTCGAACGGCTGAGCCCTACGTTGATGGCTTCAGGTGCCGGTTCGCGGGTCTCCACCGCCTGGACGAGGATGCTCACCAGGTCCTGCACGTAGACGAAGTCGCGGGTTTGCTCACCGTCACCAAAGACGGTAATCGGCTTACCTGCCAGCGCACGCTCGGTGAAGATGCTGATCACGCCGGAGTACGGCGAAGACGGATCCTGGCGTGGGCCGAAGATATTGAAAAAGCGGAAGATCACTGGCTCCAGGCCGTGCTCGCGACGGTAGAAGTCCAGGTAGTACTCACTGGCCAACTTGTCGCTGGCATAAGGCGTCAGTGGCGACTTGGGCGTGTCTTCGGCGATGGCCGTGCCTTCGCCGTTGTTGCCGTAGGTAGCCGCGCTGGAGGCAAACACCACACGCGCCACACCGGCCTTGAGCATGCTTTGGCACACGTTGAGAGTGCCGACGAAATTGGCCTGGTGAGTGGCGACAGGATCGTCTACCGAGGCCTGCACCGACGCAACCGCAGCCAGATGCACGACTGCGCTGCAATCAACCATGGCTTGCTCGACCACGGCGCTGTCGGCGACATCGCCAACCAGCAGTTCCAGATCAGGATTACCGGCGGGCAGGTTAGCCACCTTACCGGTCGACAAGTTGTCCAATACGCGAATCTTGTAGCCTTTGCCCAGCAACGCATCTACCAGATGTGAACCAATAAAACCTGCACCACCGGTGACCAGAATTCGTCCTACAGCCATGAAGTTTACTTCCTAGAGACTCGAGCGCAGGCACCGACAAACGAGCCTGCTAATTAAAGGTGACAGTGTTTTAGGGCTACCCTGACCAACGTCGCCTGGCCATCCGAGTCCAAGCCGCCTTATCCCTGAATCTTGAAGAACCACAGCATGGGACGAATGCGCGTTACTAATGTCACTTTAATGGCTTAGAGCCATCAACATCGCGGGAATCATGGTGGATCCAAAAGAGACTGTCAACAAATTGTCTAAGATGCCGCCAAACGGCAAACCCGAGTCAAGCTTGCCACTTATTTGACGCTACTAATAGGGCGCAGTCTTTTTTTCACCCTTTCAGGTATCACGTCTACTGCACCCATATTCGTGGCCCAGGCTGGGTGGTCGAGACGACTTACGTGACGATTGCTGGCTCCTACTTCATGGGCGGCTACACGGTGTTAGACGATGAAAGCTGGCAGTTCCTGCCCGGTTTTTCAGCGTTGGGCAGTGCTGAGGCGCGACTGCCTGCGCAGGTACACCATTTGCGCCGTCACGCCGATCACCAGCGCCAGCGCAATGCCCGCCTGCGCACCCAGCAGCACCGGCGATTTCAGGTCAGTGACGAAGGGGTGACCATCGGGAACGCGGCGCAACGTCTCGGACACGGTGGGCACCATCAGGAAAAAAGCCGTCAGGCTCAGCAAGATCGTCTCCACATACACCCGGGCTCGCCCCAGCCAGGCCACGCGCCCTACCCCATAGCCCGCCAACAGCAGCGCAATCGTAATGATGCCGATGGCGTTGCTGACGGGCTGATGCGCGACCAGGAACACGGTGAGGCCACCGATCATCATCGACACGAAATACAACAACCCCGGCACTGACCGAGGCACGATACGGCCATGCCGGATAAACATGTAGGCGGCCAGTGGAATGGCCGGCAGGCTGCCGAGGGTGTGCAGCCAGCCGAGAGCGGAGATTCCGAACATAGTGGGGTTCCCATGTGGTTGGATGATGTGCAAAAACGGTCAGCGCGGGAAAGGCTCATCCCGATGGCGCCGGCGCGCTATGATCTCGGCGGTCAGCTTAGTGAGGGCGGGGTCGAACCGACATGATGAATCCCTTGGAAAACTTGATCATTCATCCGCAATTGCAGCTGGAAGGGCTGGCCAAGGGCGACCTGCTGTCCCAGGTACTGGCGCAGATCCGCCTGACGGGTGATCGGGTTTATTCCTGCACACTGACGGAGGCACAGCCCCTCACGCTGGATGAAAGAAGCGCGCACATCTGCGTGCTCCAGCACGGCCGGTTGCATCTCTACGTTGCTGATCAGCCTCCCGTAGCGCTGGAGCAAGGCGATGTGATCCTGCTGCCCCACGTTCCAACGGGCATCACGCTAACCGCCCTGAATGGGCCGGCAACCGTAGTCATCTGCCGCTTCTGGTTCGACGCGAGCAGTTTCCAGGCCATGCTGTTCGCCCTGCCTCGGCTGATCCACATCCAGCAAGCCGACGCCGCCGCATGGGCGGAAGGCATTCTGCATTTCATGTTGCTCGAAGCCCACGACACGCAACCGGGCGGGGCATTAATGATTTCGCGCCTGATCGACCTGGTGGTGATTCGCATCCTGCGCACCTGGGTGCACCAGGGCGTCGCTTCCGGATGGTTGGGTGGGTTGTCGGACGCGCGTATCGCCCGCGTGCTGAAAGCCATTCACGAAACACCGGGCAGGCAATGGCGCATCGACAACCTGGCTGAGGTGGCGGGCATGTCGCGGTCGAATTTCTGCGAACGGTTCAGCGCCCTGGTCGGCCGCTCGCCGCTTCGGTATCAGAATGAATGGCGGCTGACCCTGGCGAAAACCATGCTGGCCAAACAGGACGGCCGCATCGGAGAAGTGGGTTTTGCGATTGGCTATGAGTCCGAAGCGGCGTTCAGTCGCGCCTATAAAGCTTTTTTCGGCCGCTCGCCTAGGGATGACAACGCCCGGCCGGGCTAGGCCGGGACGTGTGTATCAGTGCCCGGCGCTTTGCCCGCCGTCGACATGCAGAATCTCGCCGGTCACAAAACCGGCGGTTTCCAGGTAGACGATTGCCTGGGCGATGTCACTCACTTCCCCCATGTGCCCGACCGGGTGCAATTGCCCGAGCGCCGCGTGGGTTTCTTCGCCGTGCATCGGCGTCTTGATGATGCCCGGACTCACTGCGTTCACACGGATTCCACGCTTGGCGTATTCAATCGCCAACGATTTGGTTGCCGAATTCAAGCCGCCTTTGGTGAGGTTGGCGAGTACCGACGGCACGCCATCAATGGCGTGGTCAGCCAGGCTGGTGGTGACGTTGACGATGTGGCCGGCGTGGTTCTTTTCCATCTCGGCAATCGCAAGTTGAGTGATGTAGAAGAAGCCATGGAGGTTCACCGCAAGCACGTTGGCGTAGTCCGCCTGGGTGTAGGCGGTGAAGGGTTTGGCGATGAAGATGCCAGCGTTGTTGATCAGGCTGTCGATGCGCCCGAAGGTGGCCAGGGTGTCGCGGATGATGCGCTGGGCCGTGGCCGGATCGGCGATGTCGCCGGCGACGGTGAGGATGTCGGGGTCGGTGGACGGCTGGATCGAGCGCGAGGTGGCGACTACGCGGTAGTCGAGGGCACGGTAGGCCTGGACGACCGCGGCGCCGATACCTTGGGAGGCGCCGGTGATGATGACGACTTTTTTCATGAGGATGCTCCGGTAGGGATTCAGGCTTGGGATTTGCGGTATTCGGTGGTGGTGATGCCGGCGTAGCCCCAGTTATCGGTGTCGACTTCTTCGATGACGATATGGGTCAGGTCCGGGCGTTTGTGCAGGACGCGTTCGAGGGTTTCGGTAAATTCGGCGATGACCTGGGCTTTTTGCTCGGGGGTAACGCCGTCACGGGTGATGCGCAGGCTGACAAAGGGCATGGCGAGGACTCCAGTGGCCGACCATCGGGGTGATGGGCGAGCAGTGGGGCCAATTTAGGCTTGCGCTGGAAGGGGATAAAGGTGGGCCCGGTTACTTCATTAGTGATCCGATGTAACAAGTCCGCCTTGCATAGACGGGCATAAAAAAACCCCGAACCAGTCGGGGTTTTTTCGCCTGACACTCAGGCGCGACACAGGATCAATTAAAAAACGTTGATCGGGTAGTCGGCGAACAGACGGATTTCGTTACCGCCTACGTTGTAGTTGCTGGCGTTGTTGGAAACGCGCAACCAGGACGCACGCGCACGCAGGCTCAGGTCTTTGGCCGGGCCGCTCTGGACCACGTACTTGAACTGGTTCCAGATTTCACGCTCGGTGCCGTCGCCGCGGTTGGTACCGTCGTCGATGTTGGTACCCCGTACGTAGGCAACGTTGTAGGTCAGGCCCGGCACGCCGAAGGTGGCGAAATCGATGCCGTAGCCCACTTGCCACGAACGTTCGTCCTTGCCGTTGAAGTCGGACCAGTAGGAGTTGGCCAGCAGGATGGTGTTGCCACCGTCGCCGATGCCGCCAGCATTGCGGTAGCCGCCGTACAGGTAGCCGGTGTCGCCGGTGCTGCGCTGGTGAGCCACGGTGAAGCTGTGCGGGCCAACGGCCCAGGTCGCGCCCAGGCTCCAGATTTTGTTGTCGCGAGCATCTTCACTGCCTTGGTTTTCCAGGGCGAAGCTCTTGTCCAGCTTGGTTTTGTAGCCGTTGAAGTCAAAAGTCAGGGACTGCTTCTCTGGCAGCGCCAGCACGTAGTTGACGTTGACGTATTGCTTCTTCAGCACGTCCTGCATGTCGGAGGCATACAGCGCAGCGGACAGGCTTTCGGTGAATTTGTAGCTACCGCCGATGTAGTCGATGCTTTTCAGGCGACCGCTGTCGGTGCCTTCCATGCTCTTGCGCGCTTCTTTGGTGAAGTGACCCGCGTCCAGTTGCAGACCGGCGATCTCTTTGGAAACGATCGAGGTACCGGTGTAGGTTTCCGACAACAGACGGGAGTTGTCGTACTGCAGCACAGGCACGGCCGGGAACTGATCACCGTACTTGAGCACAGTGTTGGAAACGCGGAACTTGACGGCAGCGCCGCCCTTGGCCAGGTCGTGTGGTGCCGAGCCAGGGTTGTCGGCAGTGCCATTACCCGGTTTGAAGAAGTCGATACCGCCCGCGCCGGCGCGACCTTTACCACCGTCCAGGCGGATAGCGTATTGGCCGATCACGTCCACACCCACACCGACGGTGCCCTGGGTGAAACCGGACTCCAGCTTGCCGATGAAGCCTTGGCCCCACTCGGCTTTGTCTTGCTTGCCGTTTTTGTAGTCGCGGCTGATGTAGGCGTTACGTGCGGCGATGTTCAGGTGGCTGTCTTCGATAAAACCCTTGGACTGGTCCTGGTCGTTTGCCATTGCTGTCGATGCGCTCAAAATCCCCAGAGCGATCAGACTCATCCGTTGCTTCAACATTTTCTTGTATTCCTTATTCCTGGTTGAGTACGCGCTGTGACACCAGGCTCCGTAATGCTTTTTCTGGTGTCGACTGAATCCGGAAAAAAGAAGGCCCGCGGACGACTGAACATGCCGCGGGCCTTTTTTATTGGATGAGTCATGGCGGTTAGCCACAGGCGTTGGGCGCAATCCTAGTCGCGCCCGGAACTATGTGTCAATTTCGCGAATCGTCTGTATTTAGGCGAAATAATTCTAAGCCAGGGCTTACAGCCACATCGAAAGCGACAAAAAATCACATCCGAAACGACAAAAAACACATCTCGTAACACATTTAAAAGCCGATACGTTTGGCAATGGATAACGCACGCAAATGCAAAGCATTACCATTAACGTGCTGTTTTTCTCCTAAACCATTCGGATACATTCCTTAATGCCTGCCCCTCGCCTGACGCCCATCACCCTTGGGCTTTCCGTTCTGCTGTCTGCCGGTTTTGCCTGCGCGGCCACCACGTTGCCCGAAACCTCGATCAGCGCCGAAGCTGACGAAGACGACCCACGGGTCAAGGAAACCAGCACCGCCACCCGCACCGCTACGCCGGTGCGTTATGTGCCCCAGGCCATCGACTCGGTAAAGACCGAAAGCCTGCGCGCCTACGGCACCAATGACCTGGGCCAGGCGTTGAGCGGCATTCCCAACGTCAGCAGCGGCGCCGATACGCGCTTCGACAGCCTGCGCATCCGCGGTTTCGACGCGAGCAACGACTTCTACCTGGATGGCATCCGCGATGACAGCCAGTACGTGCGCGACCTGCATAACATCGAGCGCATCGAAGTGCTCAAGGGGCCGGCAGCCGTACTCTACGGGCGAGGCGGTCAGGGAGGGATCGTCAACCGTGTGAGCAAACTGCCTGGCGCCGGCCACAAGTCGAGTATCGAGGCCCAAGGCGGCAGCAACGATTTGCGCAGTCTGTATGCCGACCTCAGCACCGACCCCACCGATGACATCAGCCTGCGCCTGAACATGGGCAACCAGGACAACAACAGCTGGCGCGATGGCGTCAGCGGCAATCGCCAGCTGCTTGCACCGTCCATGAGCTGGCAGCTCACGCCGGACCTGAATTGGCTGGTGCAATACGAATACAGCCGCTACAACCGCACGCCGGACCGTGGCGTTCCCGGGGTCAACGGCCGGCCGGCGGATGTGAGCCGCAGCACCACTTACTTCGACAGCCGCGACTACATCGACGACAAATCCCAGTCCCTGCGCTCCAGGCTGTCCTATGAGCTCAACGACAACTGGCAACTGCGCCAGACCCTGGGCGTATTCAAGCTCGACAGCGATTTCGACAACACCTACCAGACCGCCTACGTGCCTGCGACCAACAGCGTGACACGCCAGCGCTGGCAGCAAGACCTGACCACGCGGAACCTCTTCAACAATGTCGAACTGGAAGGCGGCTTCAGCACCTTCGGCCTGGAGCATCGTTTGCTCACCGGCCTCGAGCTGGGCAGCCAGCGCCGCGATCCCAAGCTCTACACCGCCACCGCCGTCAGCCGTGGTGGCCAGGCCGTGCCGAGCCTGGACCTCAACCAGCCCAACCGCCACCTGAGCCATAACGGGCGGATGAGCGTGTCGAGCAACAACCACACCGAAGTGGAAAGTCGTGCGGTTTATGTACAAGACCAGCTGCGCCTGAATGATCAATGGCAGCTCCTGGCCGGCCTGCGCTACGACCGTTTCGAAGTGGACACCAAGAACAAAATCCTCAACACCCAACAGGCCGTCGACAGCCACAGCACCAGCCCGCGCTTTGGCGTGGTCTGGACGCCGCTGGAACATCACTCGTTCTATGCCTCGTGGAGCAAGACGTTCTCCCCGGCCGGTGGCGGCCTGATCGGCATCACCCCTAACGCCGCCGGCAGCGTCAACGACCTGAGCCCCGAGCTGACCAAACAGAAGGAAATCGGGGTCAAGAGCGATTGGCTCGACGACCGCCTGAGCACCACCCTGGCGGTGTACGAACTGGAGCTCTACAACCGCCGCACCAGCGACCCGCTGGACCGCACCATCACCCTGCTCAGCGGCTTGCAACGCTCACGCGGCGTGGAGCTGACCGCCACCGGCAAGATCGTCGGCAATTGGTACGTTCGCGGGGGAATCGGCCTGCAGGACGCCACGGTCGTGAAGGACAACAACGGCTTTGAAGGCAAGCGCGTCAGTGATGTGGCCAAGCGCAACGGCAGCCTGTTCATCACCTGGAAACCCGAGATGGGCTGGTACGCCGAAACCGGTTTGACGCTGGTGGGGGATCGTTACGCCGACAGTCTCAACACCGTGGTGCTGCCGGGTTATGGCCGTTGGGATGCCTTGGCGGGGTTCCGCCAGAAAGAATGGGACGTGAGGGCGGCGCTGAACAATATCGCGGACAAAACCTACTATGCGTCGGCGACCAGCGTGGCGCAGATCCAGCCGGGAGAACCGCGCAGCGTGGTGGTGACTGGGACCTACAGTTTCTGAATCGAATACATCCAACGGGTGTAGGAAGGGGCTTGCCCCCTCCCACATTTGTGCTCGGTGTTACTCAGTTTTTCAGCAGGTCGCACAACACGTGCACTTCATCCTCGCTGAACAGGCCTGCCGGGTAGCGTTCATTCATCACGCTGCGCAAGTCAGGCTGGCGCCTGATCCGTCGCGAGCCGTTTTCCTTCAACCAGAGCGCCAGTGCGGGAATCGCGTCGCCGCTGACCCGCAAGGGGTGGGCCGCACGCGTGTACATCAGGTTGATATCGGCATTCATTTCAGCGCTCTCTCCTACTGCGTGAGCGGCTAACTTACTCAAGGTTTATGACAGAACTGCGCAGTCATCACCTTGGGCCACTGTGACAGCACCGATACAAGAGCTATGCCAATGCCTCGTGTTTATAGGTATTCGGACACAAAAAAGCCCGCGACCTTGCTGGGCCGCGGGCTTGCTGTGGGCACCGGAACCGGTTGCGCCCGGCTATCGCCTCGATGCTGTTACAACTGCACTCACTCTTTGTGCGGTGCCGGCTGCTGCTGTGTCAGACAGTGGATATTACCGCCACCCAGTAACAGTTCGCGGCCCGGCACCATCACCACTTCGTGCTGCGGGAACAGGTCCTGCAGGATCGCCTTGGCCTGGCTGTCCAGCGGGTCGTCGAAGCTTGGGGCGATGATGCCACCGTTGACGATCATGAAGTTCACGTAGGAACCGGCCAAACGCACTGACGGATTCCGCTCCTGGGAGCCGTCAACCGGGTCGACACCGGCGCATTCTTCCTCCGTGGCGTACAGCGGCCCGGGAATCGGCATTTTATGCACTATGAACGAGCGACCCTGGGCGTCGGTGCTGCTTTGCAGCACGTCCATTGCGGCGTGGCAGCGCGCGTAGTTCGGGTCTTGTTCGTCATCGGTCCAGGCCAGCAACACTTCGCCCGGGCGCACGTAGCAGCAGAAGTTATCCACATGGCCGTCGGTTTCGTCGTTGAACAGGCCATCCGGCAACCAGATGATCTTATCCACAGCCAGGTTGGCGCTCAGCACCGCTTCGATCTCGGCCCGGCCCAGGTGCGGGTTGCGATTGCGGTTGAGCAGGCATTCTTCGGTGGTGATCAGGGTGCCTTCGCCGTCGACATGGATCGAACCGCCTTCCAGCACAAAACCTTCGGTGCGGTAGCGCGGTGCGCGTTCGATCTCGAGGATCTTGCCGCCAACCTGGGAATCGCGGTTCCACGGCGCATACAGGCCACCGTCAAAACCGCCCCAGGCGTTGAAGTCCCAGTTCACGCCGCGCACTTCGCCGCTGTTGTTGATCACGAAGGTCGGGCCGGTGTCGCGCACCCAGGCGTCATCGCTGGACATCTCCACCACGCGGATATTCGGCACATCCAGGCGTGCGCGGGCGTTTTCGTACTGGCCGGCAGATACGGCAACGGTCACCGGTTCAAAGCGTGCGATCGCCTTGGCCACGGCCACATGGGCAGCCTGCGCCGGCTTGCCGCCCAGGCGCCAG
The DNA here is from genome assembly GCF_900113815.1 of Pseudomonas sp. NFPP04. Classification (NCBI taxonomy): domain Bacteria; kingdom Pseudomonadati; phylum Pseudomonadota; class Gammaproteobacteria; order Pseudomonadales; family Pseudomonadaceae; genus Pseudomonas; species Pseudomonas sp. NFPP04. Next base: position 25,387 of record NZ_FOQS01000012.1, read on the forward strand.
TTGTCCGGGCGCTCGGGCCAGATCATCCAGGTTTGCGTCTGTGGCGCCCATTCGGCAGGCATGTAGAAGCCATCGGCGCGAGGGGTGCTGTGCAGGGTGGTCATGGCGATCAGGACTCCGAATGGGGTAAAGGCCGACTTTATAACGGATAAAAATCGGCTTTAAAAGCGACAAAAGATCATAGCTGATGAGTATGACAGTAGTTAACCGATAACAATCGATTAATCACACCTGCTCATCCAGCACCTTCGACAGCATGTCGACAAAGAAGTCCACGCTGCGCCTCGACGTGACCATCGGCGGCTTGATCTTGAGAATGTTCAGATAGTCGCCGGTAGGCTGCATGAAAATCCCCAACTCCCGCAGGCGATCACACAGCAAAGTGGTTTCTTCGGTGGCGGGCTCCAGGGTTTGCCGGTTACGTACCAATTCCAGGCCGAGGTAAAATCCGGAACCGTGGACGGCGCCAACCAACGGATGGCGCTCGATCAGAGCTTCCAGGCGTGCCTTGAAATGCGCGCCAACCACCTGGGCGTTTTCCCACAGTTTTTCTTCTTCCATCACATCCAACACGGCCATGCCGATGCGGCAACTGACCGGGCTGCCCCCCGACGACGAGAAGAAGTAGCCCTCAGCCTCCAGCGCCTCGGCGATTTCACGCCGGGTGATGACCGCACCCAGGGGCTGGCCGTTGCCCATGCCCTTGGCCATGGTGATGATATCGGGCACCACACCCTGCTCTTCAAAGCCCCAGAAGAAATGCCCCATGCGGCCGTAACCCACCTGCACCTCATCAGCGATGCACACGCCGCCCTGGGCGCGGACAAGCTCATACACCCGCTGCAAATAGCCCGGCGGCAACGAGATGCCGCCGGCATTGCCGTACACCGGTTCACAGATGAAACCGGCCAGCTGGCGTTGGCTCGCGGCGATTTTCGCCAGGTTGTGCTCCACACTTCGTACGTAATCGGGCGCACTGTCCTGCCCGCGAAACTCGCCGCGATAGGTATTCGGTGCGGTCACCGGGTGCACCCAGTCCGGGCGGCTGCTCAAGGCCTGGGGGTTGTCAGCAATCGAGGTGGACACCGCATCCGCCGCCACCGACCAGCCGTGGTACGCCTCCAGCACGCTGAGCATGTCGCGCCCGCCGCTGTAGGCCCAGGCCAGGCGTATCGCCAAGTCATTGGCCTCGGTGCCGCTGTTGACCAGGAACACCCGGTCCATGCCTTCTGGTGCCAGCGCGAGCAAGCGCTCGGAAAACTCGGCAATCGCCGCGTAATGAAACCGCGAGTTGGTGTTGAGCAACGACCACTGCCGCGCCGCCACCGCCGCCATGCGCGGGTGGCCATGGCCAAGCACCGCCACGTTGTTGAGCATGTCCAGGTAGGAACGACCCTGCATGTCGATCAGGTGGTTGCGCCAGCCACGCTCGATGCGCGGCGGATCGACGTAATAGTGCTTTTGCGAACGGGCGAAACTGGCGTCGCGGCGGGCCAGCAGGGCCTTGGGGTCCAGCTCGGGCTCGGCGTCGCAAGCCAGCCCCAGCAGCGCGGCCGGCGATGGGCAAAGCGCTTGCCACGCCGCTGCCCGGGACGGTGCGCAGAATAGCGGTGCGGGCAAGTCAACACGGCAAAGCTGCACTGTCAGCGGGCCCTCGGCCTCACCGATCACCTGGCCCTTGAGTACCGCAGCCCCCGGCTGCAACAGCGGCTTTACACCCCATAGCCGCACGGTCGCTTCGCTGTTATGCACATGAAGTTCATCATTGGCTCCTCGTCGTACCACACCGGCAAACGGCGCTTCGACGGAAGTCCCCGATGGCACGTGCAGCTCAACGTGCAACGCAAACGTCTCCGGCTCGGTCGCACTGTCGGGCCGGGTACGCGACAAACGGTATTGCCCATAGCGGCTCGCCGCCAGCCCATGTACCGCCGCCGCATCCTGCAACAGGCGTTGATCGATGCCGGCTTGCTCCCAGTTGCCCGCCTCGAAATGCGGGCTGAGCACACCCAGGTCGATCAGCGCGAACTCGCGGCCTACCAACCCCGGCAACAAGGGCGCAAAACCTTGGCTGAGGATGGGTGCGGGTGCCTGGCCAACACGGCTGAGAATCGCCGCTTCCATCAGCTCAAACGGCACCGAGGTCGCTACATGGAAGATTTCCCACTCATGCTCGGCGTTTTTCAGCAGGTAACTGTTATGCGGATCCAGCCGTTGTTGCTGCTCGCTGCTCAAGACCAGCACCGCCGCCCGGGCGACGATCAGCGGCCATAACGCCTGTAATTCTGCGGGTTGCAAGGGCGTCACCGCATGACAAGCCTGGATTGCCGGCAAAATCGCAAAGGGATCGCCCTCGGCATGGTGCAGCAGGGCGGCGCAGGTCACCGACAGGTCGGCAATGCGCCAGGTGTGCACCAGATCGCCAAAATCGATCACGCCCTGAAGTTGCCAGTGGCGTTGCGCATCACGCTGCCACACCACATTGTCGTCGGTGATATCCATGTGCACGGCTTGCCTCGGCAGGTGGTCGGCCAGGGAGCGCATGCGGTTCCGGACCTGCTCAGCCACTTGTTCCAGTGCTTCGCGGTGGGGCAAATCTTCCAGGGTGGCCAGTAGATGCTTGATCAATTCCAGGGCATGGCGCGGGTCCCATTGCAACGTACGCTCCAGGCCCGGATGTTCGAACGACGCCAGCGCCTGGCTCATCCGACCGCACAGATCGCCGAAGCCTGCGATCACCCTGTGCCCCAAATGCGCTTGATGGGTCAACGGCTGGCCGTCGATGTAATCCAGCACCCGCACATGCAAGGTTTGGCCGTCGAGGGTCAGGGTCAGCAGTTCCTCACCGGTCAGAGCCTTGATGACCCTGGGTGCGCGCACAGCCTGCAAGGTGTTGAGCGCCGCGTGCTGGGCCTGAAGCTCAACGGCAGCGTAGTCGCCCCGGCAGATTTTCAGAACGAACCGGCCACGGGCACTGTCAACTTTGTAGTTGAGATCCTGCTGGCTGCCCAATGACTGCAAGGTGCCCGTGAGGCCATAATGCTGCTCGAGCAGTTGAGCCGCCTGATCGGGGCTTACTTGCGGGCAGGGTAGACTGGCGCGATGGATCAGGGTGGCGAGCAGCATGGGGGTGGCCTCGGTTTTTTAGGGGTGTATATCGCCATTGTTCAGGGGGCTTGCGCAACCCCCTGCGCAAACCACGCTTGCACCGCCCGGCGGCACAACTCAAGCTATGCTCCATTCACTTAATGTCCGTCTAAGGAAAAGGCCCTCCGACATGCGCATTCTCATCACCGGTGGCGCCGGTTTTATTGGCTCCGCCTTGATCCGCCACCTGATTCAGCACACCGAGCACGAAGTGCTCAACCTGGACAAACTCACGTATGCCGGCAACCTGGAATCGCTGACCAGCATCGCGTCCAACAGCCGCTACGAGTTCGTCCAGGCCGATATTGTCGACCAGGCCACTGTCAGTGCCGTACTGAAGCGCTTCGAGCCCCAGGCGATCATGCACCTGGCGGCCGAGTCCCATGTAGACCGCTCGATCGATGGCCCGTCGGACTTCATTCAGACCAATATCGTAGGCACCTACAGCTTGCTGGAAGCCACCCGCGCCTATTGGCAGACGCTCGACGAGCCCGCCAAGCGTGCGTTCCGCTTCCATCACATCTCCACCGATGAGGTGTACGGCGACCTGCATGGCGTGGACGACCTGTTCACTGAAACCACACCCTATGCACCCAGCTCACCGTATTCGGCCAGCAAGGCGGCGTCCGATCACCTGGTCCGCGCCTGGCAGCGCACCTACGGCTTGCCGGTGCTGCTGACCAACTGCTCGAACAACTACGGGCCATTCCACTTCCCCGAGAAGCTGATCCCGCTGGTGATACTCAATGCCCTCGCGGGCAAGCCACTGCCCGTCTACGGTGACGGTTTGCAGGTGCGCGACTGGCTGTTCGTCGAAGACCACGCCCGCGCATTGCTCAAAGTGGTCACCGAAGGTGTGGTCGGCGAGACCTACAACATCGGCGGACACAACGAGCAGAAGAATATCGACGTGGTACGCGGCATCTGCGCCCTGCTCGAAGAACTGGCGCCACAGCGCCCGGCCGGTGTCGAGCAGTACACCGACCTGATTACCTTCGTGAAGGATCGCCCGGGCCATGACCAGCGCTATGCCATCGATGCTGGCAAGATCGAGCGAGAGCTGGGTTGGACCCCCGAAGAAACCTTTGAAACAGGGCTGCGCAAAACCGTGCAGTGGTACCTGGATAACCTGGAATGGTGCCGCAGGGTCCAGGACGGCAGTTACCAGGGTGAACGTTTGGGCAACACCGACCTTAAGGATCTGATTGCATGATGAAGGGAATCGTATTGGCCGGCGGCTCCGGCACGCGTTTGCACCCCATTACCCTGGGCGTGTCCAAGCAGCTGCTGCCGGTGTATGACAAACCGATGATCTACTACCCGATCTCGGTACTGATGCTGGCGGGGATCAAAGATATTCTGGTGATATCCACACCGGTGGACTTGCCGCAGTATCGCAACCTACTGGGTGATGGCAGCCAGTTTGGCGTACATTTCAGTTATGCCGAACAGCCAACCCCGGATGGCCTGGCCCAGGCCTTCATCATTGGCGAGGAATTCATCGGCGATGACCCTGTGTGCCTGATCCTGGGTGACAACATCTTTCATGGTCAGCACTTCGGCGAGCAATTGCTCCGCGCCGCCAAGCGGCCGACGGGCGCTACTGTCTTCGGCTACTGGGTCAAGGACCCGGAGCGCTTCGGCGTGATCGACTTCGACAGCGAAGGCCGTGCGCTGTCCATCGAAGAAAAGCCCGCGAAGCCCAAGTCCAGCTACGCAGTGACCGGCCTGTACTTCTACGACAACGACGTGATCAAGATCGCCAAGGCAGTCAAGCCGTCGCCTCGAGGGGAGCTTGAGATTACCGACGTCAACAACGCCTACCTCAAGCGCGGCGACCTGCAGGTTGAGCGCTTTGGCCGTGGCTTTGCCTGGCTGGATACGGGGACGCACGACAGCTTGCTGGAAGCCTCGCAGTACGTGCAGACCATCGAACACCGCCAGGGTTTGAAAGTGGCCTGCCTGGAAGAAATCGCCTACGAAAATGGCTGGATCGACCGCGACCACCTGCTGGAACGCGCCAAGTATTTCGGCAAGACCGGCTATGGCCAGTACCTGTTCTCGCTGGCCGGAGAGAACAAGTGAACGTTGTTGAAACCACTTTGCCCGGCGTACTGATCCTCGAACCCAAAGTGTTCGGCGATGAACGCGGCTTTTTCTACGAAAGTTTCAATGCCCGCGCCTTTGAAGCGGCCACTGGGCTCAAGCGTGACTTCGTGCAGGACAATCATTCGCGCTCACAAAAAGGCGTGCTGCGGGGCCTGCACTACCAGCTCGAACACACCCAGGGCAAACTGGTGCGCGTCATCGCCGGGGAAGTGTTGGACGTGACCGTGGACATCCGCCGCAGCTCGCCGAACTTCGGCCAATGGGTCGGCGTGCGGCTGTCAGCACAGAACAATCGCCAGCTGTGGGTGCCGGAAGGTTTCGCCCATGGTTTCGTGGTAGTGAGCGATCACGCCGAGTTCCTGTACAAAACCACCGATTACTACCAGCCCAGCGCCGAACGCAGCATCCTGTGGAATGACCCGACGCTGGCCATCGATTGGCAGCTGACCGAAGCGCCACAGTTGTCCGCCAAGGACCAGGCAGCTAAACCCTTGATGGAAGCCGACCTGTTCCCATGAAGATCCTGATCTGTGGCCAGCACGGCCAAGTCTCCCGCGAACTGCAACAACGCCTCCAGGGCTTGGGCGAACTCATCGTCCTGGGCCGCGACCAGCTTGACCTGGCCAATGCAGAACAGATCCGTCAGCAAGTGCGCGCCCACCGCCCCAGCCTGATTATCAACGCAGCGGCTCACACCGCTGTCGATCAGGCCGAAAGCGAACCGGACGCCGCATTTGCCATCAACGCCATCGCCCCCGGCATTCTCGCCGAGGAAGCCAAGGCCCTGGGCATCCCGCTGATCCATTACTCAACCGACTACGTGTTCGACGGCAGCAAACCGGCGCCTTACACCGAAGCCGACACGCCCAACCCGCTGGGCGTCTATGGCCAGAGCAAGCTGGCCGGCGAGCAGGCGATTGCAGCCGTAGGGGGTCAGTACCTGGTTCTGCGCACCAGTTGGGTCTACTCCAACCACGGCAAGAACTTCCTGCTGACCATGCAACGCCTGCTGCAGGAAAAACCGCAGATGCGCATCGTCGCCGATCAGATCGGCGCACCGACCTGGGCCGGTAGCATCGCCGACAGTACGCTTGCGTTGATCGAGCGCTGGCAAGCCGGCACAGCGGGGGAATGGGGGGTGTATCACCTGACCGCCCAAGGTGAAACGTCGTGGTTCGGTTTTGCCGAGGCCATCGTCGAGCATCTGCGCAAGCAGGGCAAAGCCTGTGCCGAGCTGGAAGCCATCCCGTCCAGCGCCTACCCGACGCCCGCCCAGCGTCCCTTGAACTCACGCCTCGATTGCAGCCGCTTGCAACAACAATGGCACGTCAGCCAGCCGCAGTGGCAAGACGCATTGCGCGAGTGTCTTGCACAGCAGCACTAGGCATAATGCGCCTGTACCCACAGGCGCACGACTCCCATGACTCCACCCCTCCCGCACAGACCCCGCTGGCGCAGCCTCGCCCTCCTGGCGCTTTGCCTGGCGCCGCTATTGTGGCCGCTGGAGCATCTGGCCGAGCGTTATTACCGCAGCGAACTGGCCGGCCAGAACCGCCAGACCCTCGACCTGTACGTCGCCAACCTGCTCGGCACCCTGCACCGCTATGAAGTGCTGCCGCAAATCCTCGGCGACCTGCCGGCCCTGCGCACTGCATTGGACGCGCCCAACGTCAGCACCAACCTGGTCAACGCCAACCTGCTGCTCAAGGAGGTCGCCGCCCAGGCCGGGGTGGAAGTGATGTACCTGATGGACACCACCGGCAAGACCCTCGCGGCGTCCAATTGGGATAAACAAGACAGCTTTGTCGGGCGCAACTTCTCGTTCCGCCCGTATTTCAGCGAAGCCATGGCCGGGCGCCTGGGGCGGTTTTTCGGCCTGGGCACTACATCGGCCAAGCGCGGTTATTTCTTCGCCGCCGCCGTACGTGATGGCGATAAGATCATCGGTGTACTGGTGGTCAAGGTCGACCTGGACCACACCGAAAGCCTGTGGGGCAACACCCCGGAACAACTGCTGGTCACCGACCATAACGGCGTGGTGATCCTGACCTCGCGCCCGCAATGGCGATTCCGCGCAACCCGTCCGCTGACCGCTGAAGAACGCCAGGCCATCATCGCCATCCAGCCCTACCCGACCCGCGACCCGCAGCCGTTGAGCCTGAGCAGCACCGCGTGGCTGCGCCAATCCACCGCCATCGCCGAAACGGGCTGGAATGTGGAAATCCTTGCGCCACGCTCGTTGATCAACCGCCCGGTGCGCACCGTGGTTGCCGTCGGCGGCGCGACGCTGCTGGTGCTGATGTTGCTGCTGGGCCTGATGATGCAACGTCGCCGTCACTACCTGGAGCGCATTGCGTTCGAAGCCAAGGCCCGCCGCGAGCTGGAAGCGCGGGTAGTCGAGCGTACCAGTGACCTGGAGGGCCTCAACCGGCGCCTGAAACAGGAAGTGCTGGAGCGCGAACACGCCCAGCAGGAGTTGGTACGAGCCCAGGACGACCTGGTGCAAGCGGGTAAACTGTCGGCGCTGGGCACCATGTCGGCGAGCATCAGTCACGAACTTAATCAGCCCCTGGCCGCCATCCGCAGCTACGCGGAAAACGCCGAAATCCTGCTCGACCATGAACGCACCGATGACGCCCGCGGCAACCTCAAGCTGATCAGCGAACTGACCGGGCGCATGGCCTCGATCATCGCCCACCTGCGCGCTTTTGCCCGTCGCGACCGCCATGCGCCCGAAAGCGTGGCCCTGCAACCGGCGCTCGACGATGCGCTGGCGTTGCTGGCCAAGCGGCGACGGTCGATGGAGGTGGAACTGATCCGCGACTTGCCGGAGGCCACCCTGTGGGTACAAGCCGGCGAAACCCGCCTGCGCCAGGTGCTGGGCAACCTGCTGGCCAACGCCCTCGACGCCCTCACCGAAAAAGGCCCGCCGCGCAGACTCTGGCTGAGTGCAGAAACCACCGAACAGGGCGTCAACCTGTACATTCGCGACAACGGCCCGGGTTTTTGCATGGAGGCCCTGGGGCGCGCCAGCGAGCCGTTCTACACCACCAAGACACGCACCCAGGGCCTGGGCCTGGGGCTGGCGATCTGCGAGACCCTGATGCGTGCCTTCGGCGGCGAATTGCTGTTTGCCAACCACAAGGAAGGCGGCGCGCTGTTAACCTTGAAATTGCGTGCCGGCTCGCCGGGCGTCAGTCTGCAACCGTCCGAGGACCGCAGTGTATGAGTATCGATAACCAGATTCAGGTGGTGTTGATCGACGACGATCCACACCTGCGTCAGGCGCTGTGCCAGACCCTGGACCTGGCCGGGCTGAAAGTCCTGCCCCTGGGCGAAGCCAGCGGCCTCACCGCACGCCTGTCACGGGACTGGCCGGGGGTGGTGGTCAGTGATATCCGCATGCCCGGCATGGACGGCCTGGAGCTGCTCGCCGAACTGCACGGCCAGGACCCGGACCTGCCGGTGCTGCTGATCACCGGCCATGGCGATGTGCCGCTGGCGGTGCAAGCCATGCGCGCCGGTGCCTATGACTTTCTGGAAAAACCCTTCGCCAGCGACGCCCTGCTCGACAGCGTCCGCCGTGCCCTGGCTCTGCGCCGCCTGGTACTGGACAACCGCAGCCTGCGCCTGGCCCTCAGCGATCGTCAGCAATTGAGCACGCGACTGGTCGGGCATTCGCCGCAAATGCTGCGCCTGCGTGAACAGATCGGCGCCCTGGCTGCGACCAAGGCCGATGTGCTGATCCTCGGCGAAACCGGCGCCGGCAAAGAGGTGGTGGCGCGTGCGCTGCACGACCTGTCGAGCCGCCGCAGCGGGCCGTTCGTGGCGATCAACGCCGGGGCGCTGGCTGAATCGGTGGTCGAAAGCGAGCTGTTCGGCCACGAGCCTGGTGCCTTCACCGGCGCGCAGAAACGCCGCATCGGCAAGTTCGAGTTCGCCAACGGCGGCACCTTGTTCCTCGATGAAATCGAAAGCATGAGCCTGGACGTGCAGGTCAAACTCTTGCGCCTGCTGCAGGAGCGTGTGGTGGAGCGGCTGGGCGGCAATCAACTGATCCCGCTGGATATCCGCATCATCGCCGCCACCAAGGAAGACCTGCGCCAGTCCGCCGACCAGGGTCGCTTCCGTGCCGACTTGTATTACCGACTCAACGTCGCGCCGCTGCGTATTCCGCCGCTGCGTGAGCGGGGTGAGGATGCCTTGATGCTGTTCCAGCACTTCGCCGATGAAGCCAGCAGTCGTCACGGCCTGCCGCTGCACGAACTGCAACCGGGCCAGCGCGCCCTGCTGCTGCGCCATAACTGGCCGGGCAATGTGCGCGAACTGCAAAACGCCGCCGAGCGCTTCGCACTGGGGCTGGAACTGGCACTGGATGCCACGCCGGACAACCCTGCCGCCGGTGTGTTGACGTCCACCTCGGGTGGCCTGAGCGAACAGGTCGAGCAGTTCGAAAAAAGCCTGATCGCCGCTGAGCTGACCCGCCCCCACGGCTCCATGCGCAGCCTCGCCGAAGCCCTCGGCGTACCGCGCAAGACCTTGCACGACAAGCTGCGCAAGCACGGCCTGAATTTCGCCAACCAAAGCGGCGATGACGAATGACCGCTCCCACTCGCCAAGAGGCCCCCATGAACCGCGACAGCCGTTACCTGGAATCCATTCTTCACCACGACATCCCCCTCACCCGGGAAATGGGCCTCAAGGTGCTCGACTGGCAACACGGGCGGCTGGAACTGCATCTGCCCTTGCACGCCAACATCAACCACAAGAGCACCATGTTCGGCGGCAGCCTGTATTGCGGCGCAGTGCTGGGGGGTTGGGGCTGGCTGCACTTGCAACTGCGTGAAGAAGGCATCGAAGACGGGCACATCGTGATTCAGGAAGGGCAGATCAGTTATCCGCTGCCGGTCACGCGGGATGCAACGGTGGTGTGCCAGGCGCCGGAGGAGAAGGTGTGGAAGCGCTTTTTAGCGACGTACCAGCGCTATGGCCGCGCGCGCATCACGCTGGAGACGTGGGTTGTGAATGAAGGCAGCGAGGAGCGTGCAGTGGCCTTTACCGGGCAGTACGTCCTGCACCGCTGACTGCCACCCCCCTCCCACCTTCAGCCTCAGGATCTGGCCAGGGTCAGCAAGCGCTCGCGCCACGCAGCCTTGGCCGGCAACGCCAAAAAGAACGGGTTCAACAACGATGCCCGCGCCGGGTAGCTGAACGGCTCACCGCTCAGCTCCAACACTTCGCCCCCCGCGCCTTCGAGTACGCCCTGGGCTGCCGCCGTGTCCCACTGCGAGGTCGGCGCCAGGCGCGGATAGCAGTCCGCACTGCCCTCGGCCAACAAACAGAACTTCAGCGAGCTGCCGATATTCGTCAGCTTCAACGCGCCCAGGCCTTCGCTCAGCCCGCCCAGCAAGCGCTCCTGCTCCGCGCTGGTATGCCGACGACTTGCAACTACGGTGAACGACTCGCCCGCTGCCGGTGCTTCACGCACCTGGATCTGCTTGGGCGCTTCATTCACATCGGATCGCCAGGCACCCAAGCCGGCGCCACCGAAGTAGCAACGGCCGTTGGTGGGCATCGAGACCACGCCGAACACGACGCGGCCCTGTTCGATCAGGGCGATGTTCACGGTGAATTCTTCGCTGCCGGAGATGAATTCCTTGGTGCCATCCAACGGATCTACCAGCCACCAGCGCTGCCAGCCGGCGCGCACGCTCTGGTCGATATCGGCATCTTCTTCGGACAGCACCGGAATGCTCGGGTCCAGCGCGGTCAGGCCGGCCAGGATCAGGTGATGAGCGGCCAGGTCCGCGGCCGTCACCGGCGAATCATCGGCTTTGGACGTAACGGCCACGTCAGCGCGCCAGTACGGCAAGATCACTTCACCGGCCTGACGGGCCAGCTCGATCACCGGGGCAATAAACGGGTGGCCTAAAAACAGTTCGCTCATGCGTTAAACGCTCCTCGCTGGGTCAACAGGTCTCGTACCAGGTACAGCGCGGCCAGGGCCCGACCTTCGCTGAATTGCTCATTTTGCGCCAGCATCGACAGCTCGCGCAGGTTGACCCGGTCCACACGCATCGGCTCAGGTTCATCGCCTTCCAGGCGTTCTTCATAGAGGTCGGTGGCCAGTACCACCTGGATTTTCTGGCTCATGTAGCCAGGCGACAGCGACAGTTCCGTGAGGTGCTCCAACTGCCGTGCGCCGTAGCCCGCCTCTTCCTTGAGTTCGCGATTGGCCGCCGCCAGTACGTCTTCACCGGGCTCGATCAACCCCTTGGGCAACGACAGCTCATATTCGTCGGTGCCGCCGCAGTATTCTTCCACCAGCAACGCATGGTCTGCGTCGATCATGGCCACAATCATCACCGCGCCGTAGCCGGCACCGCGACCCACCAGGCGCTCGTAGGTCCGCTCAACGCCATTGGAGAAGCGCAATTGCACTTCCTCCACGCGGAACAAACGGCTACTGGCGACTATTTCGCGGGCGAGGACGGTGGGTTTCTGGCGCATGAGCGGCTCCTTGGCGTGATCGGGTTACTATACCGTGGCTTTTCCGATTGTCTGTGTCGGATATCTTTACTTACATGAGACCGCCCCATGCCCTCTTTGCCCTGGCACGCCATCGACACTGTCCTGCTGGACATGGACGGCACCCTGCTCGACTTGCATTACGACAACCACTTCTGGATGGAACACCTGCCCCAGCGCTACGCCGAACTGCATGGCGTGAGCCGCGCCCTGGCCGAGATGGAGTTGCAGCCGCTGTTCGAGCGTAACGCCGGACAGTTGCAATGGTATTGCCTGGACTTCTGGAGTACCGAACTGAAGATCCCGGTGCGCGAACTCAAGCTGGAAACCGCGCACCTGATCGCCCTGCGCCCGGATGCCGACACTTTCCTCGCGGCAATCAAACGGGCCGGCAAGCGCGTGATCCTGATCACAAACGCTCATCGTGATTCCCTGTCATTGAAGCTGGAACGCATTGAACTGGCGCCGTATTTCGAGCGGTTGATCAGCTCCCACGATTACGGTTTCGCCAAGGAGAACCCGCAGTTCTGGGATGCCCTGCAAGCCGATATCGGCTTCGACCCGGCAAGGAGTCTGTTTATCGATGACACCTTGCCGATCCTGCGCAGCGCCCAGGCGTTTGGCGTGGGGCATTTGCTGGCGGTGAAAGAGCCGGACAGCAAGAAGGGGCCGAAGGACACGGCGGAATTCGCGGCGGTCGACGACTACCGAGATCTCATTGCCGGACTCTGACCCCATGTGGGAGGTGGCTTGCCCCCGATTGCTGTGCATCAGAGCCACATTCAGTCACTGACACACCACCATCGGGGGCAAGCCCCATCCCACCTTTCGTCCTGCGTTTTACTCAGGAATACGCAGCGTCTGCCCTGGGTAGATTTTGTCCGGGTGCGACAACAGCGGCTTGTTGGCTTCGAAGATCTTGTTGTACTGGTTGGCGTTGCCATACACCGCCAGGGAAATCGCGCTCAGTGTGTCGCCCTTTTTCACCACGACGAAACGGGCGGCAGCCACAACAGGCCCGGAAACAGTAATCTGGTCATCCACACTGGCCACACCGGCAATGTTGCCCAGCGCCAGCAGGATCTTCTCTTTCTCTTCCTGGGTGGCGACTTCACCGGTCACGGTCACCTTGTCGCCATCCACCGTGGTCTGCACATTCGGATTACCCAGGCCCACTTTGGCCACGTGCTCCTTCAACTGCTCACTGGCGTTTGCATTACCCGGCGTCAACAGGTCGACAATCTTTTCGCCGGCTTCCTTGATAAAGCTGAAAATGCTCATAGTGCGCGCTCCTTGTTAATTGATTTCCAGATGCCCAAGACTAGACCAGTCCTACCGACTTGGGTTCCAACCCGGCAAAAGACCCAAACGCGCTAGAATCCCCCCGCCATTGGAATAAGCCCAGGAGCGAAGATGGACATCAAACAGTTGAAATTCCTGATCGCCCTCGACGAGACCCGCCACTTCGGCCAGGCGGCCGCGCGTTGCCACATCACTCAACCGACCCTGTCGATGCGCTTGCGCAGCCTTGAAGAAGAGCTGGACCTGCCTTTGGTCAATCGCGGCCAGCGCTTCGAGGGCTTTACCGCCCCCGGTGAGCGCGTGCTGGCCTGGGCACGCACGGTGCTGGCGGCGTATGACGGCTTGCAGGCCGAAGCGGCCGCCTGTCGCGGCAACCTCGTCGGCACATTGCGCCTGGGCGTGGTGCCGTTGTCGAGCTTCGATCCCTTGGCGTTGATGCAGCAACTGCACAAAGAACACCCGAACCTGCGCTTCGAGCTGTCGGCGCTCAGCTCCGAACAGATCCTTGAGCAACTGGCGAGCAATCGCCTGGACCTGGGCGTGTCTTACCTGGAGCGCCTGGACACCGAGCGCTTCGACTCGCTGGCCTTGGGCGAAACCCGCATGGGCCTGCTCTACGACCAACGCTTCTTCAGCTTTGGCGACACGCCGTTGAGCTGGGAAGCCCTGATCGAACTGCCCCTGGGCATGCTCACCAGCGGCATGCACTTTCGCCAATCCATCGACCACAACTTCCATAGCCGTGGGCTCAACCCGCAGCCATTGTTGCAGACCGACGCCGTCCATCAGTTGTTGCAAGCCGTGCATGGCGGCTTGTGCTGCGCCGTGATGCCTTTGGACGGTGGCCTGGATGCACTCACCGAGCATCTGCGCCTGCAGCCGATCGAAGACGCCCATACACTCGCGCGCCTGGGCTTGATCATGCGCCGCAGTGCACCGCGCTCGGCGCTGGCAGAGGCGTGTTTCGCGCTGTATCAGAAATCGCAAAACGAGTCTTGATCGACGTCATCTATCGGAAGATCAGTACTGGCGATTAGACGCGACGCTTTGTCGCGCCTAGTCTAAACACTGATCAATCCGCCGGTGGTACTGCCCCATGAAGGCCAAGCGCCCAGTCTGCGCGGCGCCCGCTCTTGAAACGCCAGCGCCCGCCGCCAGCCAGAGCTACGAGTATTGCAATCTCGAACATACGGAATTCGCCAGCACAGCCCTGGCCGAGGAAGTGGCGTTGGCGATTGCCTACAACGACATCAGCCAAGCGGTAATGCTGGTGACGCCGACAGACCTGGAAGACTTTATCGTCGGCTTCAGCATAGGCAGCGGCATTATCGCCGACGTTAGCGACATTTATGATCTAAAACTCAGCGGATCGGGCTCGGCTCAATACGCTCAGGTGCAGATCTCCAGCCGCGCCTTCTGGAACCTCAAGCAACAGCGCCGGCAACTGGCCGGCACCAGTGGTTGCGGTCTGTGCGGTGTAGAGGCGGTAGAACAAGCATTGCCTGACCTTGATGTACTGCCGGGCGCGCCTTTGCCGCCTGCCGAATGGCTGGATGGCCTGCGCCAACGCATCAGCGCGTTCCAGCCCTTGGGCCAGTACAGCGGCGCCGTGCATGCCGCCGTATTTATGAACGGCCAGGGCGAATTGTTGCTGGGCCGCGAAGACATTGGCCGACATAACGCCCTGGATAAATTGATCGGTGCATTGATCCGCCAAAAAATTCCGACCGAAGGCGGCCTGGCGATTGTTACCAGCCGTTGCAGCCTGGAGTTGATCCAGAAAGTCCTGCGCGCGGGCATCCAGACCCTGGTCAGCCTGTCGTCACCCACCGGCCTCGCCCTGCAATGGGCGCGCCGGCATAACCTCAATCTCATCCACCTGCCGCAGAAAAGTGCGCCGCGGGTCTACAGCCCTGCGATGGAGAACCAGCCATGAGCCAGCACCACCAAGCCGACCAAACCCCGACCCCGCGCTACAAGCCCTACAAAGGCCCGGCCGGCGGCTGGGGCGCACTGATCAGCGTGGCGCAAGCCTGGCTGACCAGCGACAACGCGCTGAAAAACCTGCGCATGATGCTCAAGACCAACCAGAACGGCGGCTTCGACTGCCCGGGCTGCGCCTGGGGTGACTCGCCGGAGAGCGGCATGGTCAAGTTCTGCGAAAACGGCGCCAAGGCGGTCAACTGGGAAGCTACAAAGCGCCGTGTGGATGGTGCATTTTTCGCCAAGCACAGCGTCACCGCCTTGCTGGAACAGAGCGACTACTGGCTGGAATACCAGGGCCGCCTGACCGAGCCGATGCGCTATGACGCCGAAACCGACCGCTACACGCCCATCAGTTGGGAAGCGGCCTTCGACCTGGTCGGCAAGCACCTCAACGCCCTGCCCAGCCCTGACATGGCCGAGTTCTACACCTCGGGTCGCGCCAGCAACGAAGCGGCCTACCTGTACCAATTGTTCGTGCGCGCCTACGGCACCAACAACTTCCCGGACTGTTCGAACATGTGCCACGAAGCCAGCGGCGTTGCCCTGGCGCAAAGCGTGGGCGTCGGCAAAGGCACCGTGACCTTTGATGACTTCGAACATGCCGATGCGATCTTCGTCTGGGGCCAGAACCCCGGCACCAACCACCCGCGCATGCTCGAACCGCTGCGTGAAGCGGTTAAACGCGGCGCTCAGGTGGTGTGCATCAACCCACTCAAAGAGCGCGGCCTGGAACGCTTCCAGCACCCGCAACACCCGCTGGAAATGCTCACCAACGGCGACAAGCCAACCAACACCGCCTACTTCCGCCCGGCGCTGGGTGGCGACATGGCCATCCTGCGCGGCATGGCCAAGTTCCTGCTCCTGTGGGAGCGCCAGGCCCAGGCCGAAGGCAAGGAGGCCGTGTTCGACCACGACTTCCTCAACGAGCACACCGCCAACGTGCTGGAATACCTGGGCAAGATCGACGATACCTCCTGGGATGAGATCGTCGAACAGTCCGGCCTGACCCTGGTCGAGATCGAGCAAGCCGCGCGCATGTACGCCAAAGGCAAGAACGTGATCATGTGCTGGGCGATGGGCATCACCCAGCACCGCCATTCGGTGCCGACCATCCAGGAAATCGCCAACCTGATGCTGCTGCGCGGCAATATCGGCCGCCCAGGCGCCGGCCTGTGCCCGGTGCGTGGCCACAGTAACGTGCAGGGCGACCGCACCATGGGCATCAACGAACGCCCTCCGGTGGCGTTCCTCGATTCCCTGGAGCGTCGCTTCCAATTCCAGGTGCCGCGTGAAAACGGGCACAACGTAGTGGAAGCCATCCACGCCATGCTCGAAGGCCGCTCCAAGGTGTTTATCGGCCTGGGCGGCAACTTCGCTCAAGCCACGCCGGACAGCCTGCGTACCTTCGAAGCCCTGCGCAATTGCGACCTTACCGTGCAGATCAGCACCAAGCTCAACCGTAGCCATTTGATGCACGGCAAAGATGCACTGATCCTGCCGTGCCTGGGCCGTACCGACATCGATATCCAGGCCGAAGGCCCGCAAGCGGTGACGGTGGAAGACTCGTTCAGCATGGTCCACGGTTCCAATGGCCAGTTGCAGCCGCTGTCGAAACTCATGAAATCCGAACCGGCAATCCTGGCCGGTATCGCTGCCGCGACCCTGGGCAGCAAGCCGGTGGACTGGAACTGGCTGGTGGCCGACTACAGCCGCATCCGCGACCTGATTGCCGACACCATTCCCGGCTTCAAGGACTTCAACGAGAAGATCAAGCATCCAGGCGGTTTCTATCTGGGCAACTCCGCGGGCGCGCGCCGCTGGAATACCCCGTCGGGCCGCGCCAACTTCCGCCCGAACATCCTGCCCAAGGACTTGATCCACGAACGCACCCACGCGACCGGCCGCGTACCGGACCTGATCATGCAATCGATGCGCTCCCACGATCAGTACAACACCACCATCTACGGCCTGGACGACCGCTACCGTGGGGTCAAGGGCCAGCGTGACGTGCTGTTCGTCAACGAAGCCGACATCATCCGCCTGGGCTTCAAGCCGGGGCAGAAGGCCGACATCGTGTCATTGTGGGAGGACGGTCGCGAGCGCCGTGTGAAGGGCTTTACCTTGCTGGCGTTCGATATTCCGGCGGGGCAGGCTGCGGCTTACTACCCGGAAGTGAACCCGCTGGTGCCGCTGGAAAGCACCGGGGATGGCAGCCATACACCGACGTCGAAGTTCGTGGCGATCCGGTTGGAAGCGGCGAGTGACAATGGCTTGATCATGGCGCGCTCGGCCTGATCAGGACCGTTGTGGTGGGCAGACTTGTATTGGTCCGCTCGCCACAGGGAATTACCCGCAAAAGGAATTTCGGGCACAAAAAAGGCCGCTTTTGCATAAAAGCGGCCGTTCCGAAGTAGCTAAAGACTCGCAAAACAGACTTAAGTTCCCGAGTAAAAACAGTAACTTATAGAATTGTGTACAACTCGTGCTACTGGTCGGATTTCTATTGTCACAATCCAGATACAGCCTCAGGATCGCGCCGTCATCCTCTTGAGGTCTCCCTAATGAAGTTCTCCTCGATTCTCTTGTTGTCCCTTGGCCTGGTCAGTGGCGCAGCCATGGCCGGTGGCACCACCGAAGCCGGTGTGGGCGGCGCATTGGGCGGGGTTCTGGGTTCGGTCGTTGGCCAGCAGCTAGGCGGCAACACCGGTTCGACCATCGGCGCAGCCTTGGGTGGCGCGGGTGGTAGTGCGGTGGGCGCCGACAAGCGCAGCCGTGGCGAAGCCGCTATTGGCGGCGCATTGGGCGCAGCCGGCGGCAACGTTGTGGGCCGCAGTGTCGGCGGCAGCACCGGCGCACTGATCGGTTCAGCGGCCGGCGGTGGTGCCGGTGGCGCACTGGGCAACTACATGGGCAACAAGAGCGATGACGACGACCGTCGCAGCCGTGGCCGTGATCACCGCCGTTATGACCGTGACGACCACCGTGGGCGCGGTCATGCCTATGGGCATCGCAAGAACAAGCATCACTACCGCGACTGATAGTTGCTGAGTGCAGGAGCCGGCTTGCCGGCTCCTACAGGGTGATCAACCGCTGCAATGCCTCGCGCAGCCGCCCCGGAATCGTCACCGGCTGGTTCGTCCCCCGATCCACGAACACATGCACAAACCGCCCCGCCGCACAGGCGTCTTCTTCGCCCGCCTTGAACACCGCCAACTCGTACTGCACTGAGCTGTTGCCCAGCTTGCCCACCCGCAGGCCGATGTCGATGCGCTCGGGAAAGGCGATCGACGCAAAGTAATCACACGCCGAACTCACCACAAACCCCACCACATCGCCTTCCTGAATATCCAGACCACCTTGCTCGATCAGGTAGGTATTCACTGCCGTGTCAAAGAAGCTGTAGTAGGTCACGTTGTTCACATGGCCATACACATCGTTGTCGTGCCAACGCGTGATGATCGGCTGGAAGTGAGGGAAATCGGCGCGTTGCGGTACGGTATCAGGCATCGGGTCATCTCGTGAAAGTGAGTTACAGGTCATTCAAATGGGCCTGGGCCCACTCGCGTACCTCGGCGTACGGATACTCTTCCAGCACAGCAAAACCCGGAATACCTCGCGCCTTCAGCTTGGTAAACAACGGCACGCTGATGCCCCCGAGGAAACGCGTCAGGCGTTCCGCGCCAGGCAGTTGCCCGGTGTGTTCATGATGCCTGTGGATAAAATCGCCGCACAGCTCCATGAAGTTCTTATCCACAAGTGGCGGCAAGCCCGGCGGCGAAGGAAGGCGCGCAACATGACCGTGGCACACCGAGCAATGCCCACAACGCTGCGGTGCATTTTCATCGCCAAAGTACTGTGCCAGGCGCTGCCCCAGGCAGTGTTCGGTGGCAAACAGATCGAGCATGGCGTGAATCCGCGCGACTTCTGCCACCTCGTGCTGCTTGAAGCCTGTGTATAACTCAGCGCTCAACACCTGTGGATCGAAATCGGTCTCCAGCAGGCTGTAGACCTCGGTCATTTGCTTGCTTTCCAGTTCGATCAGGCCCTGCTCCTGGAAATAATCCAGCGCCTTCACCACCCGATTGCGCTCGGCGTTGTGCTGCTGATACAGCACGTCGAAATCCACTGTCGCCCAGCTCCTCGCGCGCTTGCAAACCTGGATGATCGCCGCGACAAACTGCTGCCGCTCACCGGAGAAACGTGCAAGCAAAGCCTCAGGTTCGACCAGGTATTTGAAACGGTACTCGGCATAAAACGCGTAACGCGGCGCGATCACGCCCTTGAGCTCCAACTGCACCAGCAGCGTCTTCAACGGCAGCTCGCGGATATTGCTGAGGTCCGACAAGGACCTGAGCAAAAACTCCCACTGCCCATCGCCCCGTGCGGCCTGCAACTCTTCCAGCACCCGCCGGATACCTTCCTGCTCTGGCGTATCGCCGTACACGAAATTTTCCAGCACATTGAGGCTGTCGCGATTGGCCAGCACCAGGCAGTCGGATGGCTGCCCATCACGCCCCGCCCGGCCAATCTCCTGGCTATAGTTCTCGATGGATTTGGGCAGGTCAAAGTGCACCACGTTGCGGATATCACTCTTGTCGATGCCCATGCCAAACGCGATGGTGGCGACGATGCAATTGGAGCGTCCACCCATGAAGCGCTGCTGGATGCCCTCGCGTTTATCGTGGGGCAAACCCGCGTGATAGGCCTCGGCCTGGATGCCGTTGCGATTCAGGTGCTCGGCAATCTGCTCGGCGGTTTTCTGCAAGGTAACGTAGACAATGCTCGGCTGGTCGACGCGCTCACTCATCCACTGCACCAGCCGGCGACGCTTGTCCGCACCGCTGACCGGCTCCACCAGCAGGTTGAGGTTGGGCCGGTAGAAGCCCGTGGTGACCACATCGTCCGGGGCAATGGCGAACTTGGCCTGCATGTCGGCAATCACCTTGGGCGTGGCTGTCGCCGTCAGCAGCAGTGCTTGTGGGATATTGAACTGACGCTGGTAGTCCGGCAGTTTCAGATAGTCCGGACGGAAGTTGTGGCCCCATTCGGAAATACAGTGGGCCTCGTCCACCACCAACAACGAGATCCGCACACTTTGCAGGAAGTTACGGAAGCGCTCGTTCTTCAAGCGCTCCACCGAAATCATCAGGATCTTGAGTTCGCCCGACCGCGCACGGGCCATGACCTCATTGGCCTCATCGCGGTTCTGGGCCGAGTCGATACTGCCCGCCGCAATGCCATGGCGCTGCAGGAAACCCAGCTGATCCTGCATCAACGCCAACAGCGGCGATACCACCAGCGTCAGGTGCGGCAGCAATACCGCCGACAGCTGGTAACACAGGGACTTGCCCGACCCGGTAGGGAAAATAGCGGCCGCCGAACGCCCGGCCAGTATGGCGCTGACCGTTTCTTCCTGGCCCGGACGAAACTGTGGATAACCAAAGACCTGTTGGAGGGTGTCGTGCATAGGCTGTCACTCCATTGACCGCTGAGGGAGTCAAAAACATAGATCAGCGATCGAGAATAGGTCGGGGATAAACGCTACAAACTGATACAGAGAAAACCAGCAGGCCGACGCAAAAACGAAGACATTAACATGCCTGATCACAAGCGCCCGACCCGGAGTCGTGAATGTCGCACAAGCCAGTATTCCCATCGCTACGCCTGAGCCTGCTCACATTGCCGCTGTTGCTGTTGGGGTGCGTGACCCCACCCTCCCCAAAGCCCGCCGAGCCGGATACACAGCGCTTTGAAACCCTCGAGTACCTGGCGCAAAAAGCCCTGCCCGTCGTCAAGGCATCAGCACTCTACGCACGGGGTGGCACAGGCCAGGGTGTCAAAGTGGCACTGATCGATTCAGGCCTGAACCAGGACCTGCCTGAGTTCTACGGTCGCGTGGCCGACCCGGGCTACGACTTTGTGCGCCACCAGCCGGGAACCCTCGATATCAAGGGTCACGGCACCCAGATGGCCGGTATTCTCGCCGCCAACAAGAACGACCAGGGCATCCACGGCATTGCGTTTAACGCCCAGTTGATTCCCATGCGCTTCGGTGATGACAAGGAGCCTTTTTATTTTGACAGTGAAATTGCCCAGGCCTGGACGCTCGCACACACAAAGGGCGCACGGATCTTCAGCAACTCATGGGCCAATCCCATCGAAGCCAACACCAACGAAGTTTCCATCTATGAACGCTTGATGGGGGACTCATTGGACGTGGCGAAAAAGCTGGTCGCCGAGGGTGCTGTTTTCGTGTTTTCCACCGGCAATGAGGTCAAGCGTGAGCCGCTTGCCGAGCCCGGCCTGCCGGCACTGGTGCCTGAACTGGAGAAGGGCTGGATAGCCGTCATGGCACTCAAGAGCGACGGCACCGCCATCAATCTCAAGTCCAACTATTGCGGCCTCGCGGCCCGCTGGTGCATCGCGGTACCGGGAGGTGACGGTGGAGCAGGGCTGTTGACCACCAACAAGGACGGCAGCTACGGACCTACGGCCGGCACTTCGCCAGCCGCTGCGCTGGTCAGCGGCGCCTTGGCTGCCTTGCAAAGTCGCTTTCCCGAAATGACGCCGCAACAAGTGCGTGACCGCCTGCTCAGCACCGCCAATCGAACAGGCATCTACGCCAACAGCGAAGCCTATGGGCGTGGGTTGATGGACCTGGACGCTGCCTCGCGCCTGTAATCGCGCCCAAACAAACAACGCGCCCTAAGGCGCGTTGTCGGTAGAGCATTTGTCGCTGTGTATCAGCGGTTCTGCACCCGCTCGATCGCCGTGTCATACACCGGGTTAGCCTTCTGCTCCTTGGCTAACTGGTAGTGACGCAACGCATCCGGGAACTGCCCCGCCGCTTCGTAGATCCGCGCAATGTTGTAGTAAGCGCCCGCTCGCACCGTCGCAGCGTTCGCGCCCGTGGCGAGGGCGATAGCCTTGCGATTGGCCCAGATCGACTCGGCGGTGTTGCCGGCCTTCTGATACGCCAGGCCCAGGTTGCCGTAGGCCTTGCCGAAACCATTGTCCAACTCGATAGCCTGGCGGAACAGGTCGATAGCCTGGTCCAGCTTGCCGGCCTGGTAAGCCGCTTCACCTTGCACGTTCAGACGTTTTGCATCGGCTTGCGCAGAAGAGCTCACCGCCACAGCGGTAACGGCCACGCTGTCATCCAGCAACGGTTTGACTTCGTTAAGCACGTTCGCCGCGTTCACCGTCACGCCACTGAAGGTGTTGATGTCCTGGAAGTCGCCACTGCCGGTCATGCGGAACACGGTCCACAGGTTGCCGCTGCGGTTTTTCGGCACGTAGTAGGTACGCACCAGCGATTGGCCCATGTACACGAATACCTTGGCTTCGCTGTTGGACAGCTGGCGCGAGCCTGGATTGCCGCCGTTGGTGAAGTCATGCACGGCATACACGTAGCTTTCGCCGTAGTGTTTTTTCTGCAGGGTGATAGTTTCCGGGCCGTAGCTGTCGACGTCATCCACGTCCAGTTCAGCGTCGGTGCCCGTCTTGTTCTCGAAGTAGATATTGTTGCCAGGGAAGATCATGTGGGAATCGAGGTCTTCCGGGGTCTTGCCCCAGGTCAGTACCACACGCAGGCCGTCGAGGTTTTCCATCACCGGGCTGATGGCATACGTCATGCCGGCGCATGGGCACTTCACCACCAGGTTCGAGTAGCCGGGCTTCTTGATGATCAGAAGATTGGTGGCATCGTCTGCGGCTTCGCTGGTGAGGGTCACTTGCCCCTGGGCGTTGGTACGGCCCACTACGTTCTGCGCACCGTTGCGTTGCAGCAACACCTCGGCGTCGGCGATTTTCTGGTCCTTGACCACCGCACTGAGCACTTCAATCGGCAATTGCGCCGCCTGGACTGAAAACGCGACCGCACACAATGACATTGCCGAAGCAACACGCAGCAAACCCATGCTTAACTCCCTTTAAGTAGCGGGCGGAATCGCCCTGCAAGATTTTGCGGTGAAACATACTCCGAAATGCGTGGGCTGGCGGATTATTTATACAGAATGTGACGTGGTTTTTATCCCGCCTGCCTGTTGAAGCATTGCGCTACAATCAAGCCTTGCTACCCAAGAGTACGCTGCCATGAGCGAACCGACGTTTGAGCAAAAACAGGATCATTACCACAAGATCCGCCGTTCCAATTACCTGGCCAGCCTGCGCCTGGAAGGGTTCGACACCCAACCGGCCGACGTCGACAAGCCCTTGCCGACCCGTGAAGCCGTCCTTGCCAAGTACCGCAACACCCCACGCTGATGCTCGACAAATACGGGGTGGGCCAGGATCCGTACTGCTATCCCGGTAGCAGCGTCCTGCGCAACCGCCTCGATCTGCACGACGAAACCCGACTGCACCAGGCCGAGCGGGAATTATCCGAAATCGCCGTAGGCAACCTCCCTCTCTTCCCGCCGCCCTACGACCTCGAACGCCTGCAACACATACACCGCGTCCTGTTCGGCGACCTCTACGACTGGGCCGGTGAACTGCGCAGCGTCAACATCCAGAAGGGCGACACGCTGTTCTGCACCCCGGAACGCATCCCGCCGGAAGCGGCGAAGATCATCCGGCAAATGGAGGCAGCGAACTGGTATGTCGGGGCGAGCCAGGCCCAGCTGGTGAAGCAGATTGCCGAAGCCTACGGCGACCTCAACGTCATCCATCCCTTCCGCGAAGGTAATGGCCGAGCACAACGGATCTTTTTCGAGCAGATCATCGTGAATGCCGGATTTTCAGTGAACTGGTGGCTGGTGAAGCACGCGGCGTGGATACCGGCGAATATTGATGCGGTGGCCTGTGATTATCGGGGGTTGGAGGCGATTTTTGAGCGGTGTGTGAGTAGGCCGGTCGGCAACTGACACACCCCAGCCCCCCCATCACATCACTTGCCTGTTTTGCTGTTAAGTCACTGCAAGCCACAAATCCCGGAAAGCCCTGTAAGAAACCTCCAAATACCACGACATCCTCTTCTGAAACTGCTTAAAACTCCTGCCCACCCCTCTATAAAACTCACCTTTCTCTGACTGAAACTGGCGCCCTTTCAGCAGCCCCGGCAAATACAAGTGAACATTGAAAGGACTCAACATATCGGCCACGGCTCAACAGCTCCAGAGTGGCTAAGACGATGAACGAATACATCGAATGGATTTATCTGCTCCTCCTCATCGCACTGGCCGCCATAATTGACAGGTCAATAAGGCTACCAGTGCTCAGAAGATGGTTTGGACTCTGCCTCTTGGTCACCGGCCCAATACTTCTGTTGTATGCCACCTCATGGATCAGAGGTGCTCAGCTTGGGAGCCTGCCGATAATCGCCTTCGTGACAGGCATCGGGTTATTGAGCACTCAGAATATCTATTGCAAAGTAAAAGCCAATCACCCACTCCTGCGTGCCCCCACCATGAACCTCGCCCTCAACTTCCCCGAAGACCCCGTGATGCAGCAACTCCTGCAGCTCTTGCACGAAGAAATCGGCCTGCCCAAACACAAGACGATCCGCCTGCAAACTTCGATCAACTTCGACCTGGGCTGCGACGGCAGTGAGGCCAAGCACCTGATGGAAGCGCTGGAGCAGGAATTCGCCCTCGACTTGGGTGACTACGACACTTATCGTTACTTCAACCCGCCGGTGTTTGATGTGTTCCTCAAGCGCCGGGCCAAGGGGCGCGGCGAAAAAGTGCCGCTGACCATCGGCATGCTCTACCTGGCGATCAAGACCCACAGCTGGGACACGCAGACGCTGGAAAACCTGAGCTGAGCGAACACAAACTCCAGGCACACCGGTACTCAAATTGTGGCAGGGGGCAAGTCCCCTCTCACATTCGATGAGCGTGCTCAAAACAACAAGGACCTTACATGGACGTAACAATGGGCCTGCTGGCCGCCCTGCTCTGGGGCGGCACGGATTTTCTCGTGGGCCTCAACGCCCGCGCCGTGGGCGTAAAACGCGCGGTGTATTTCGGCCAGGCGCTGGGCTTTCTGATCATGACCCTGCTGCTGGTCATCCTCCCGACCTTCCTGTTCAAAGCCCTCGACGCCGCGCTGAGCGTCTGGCTGCTGGGCATCGCTGCCGCCCTGTTCACTGTCTCCGGAGCTCTTGCACTGTCCAAGGCCTTCGCCCTGGGCAAAGCCGCCATCGTGGCGCCGCTGGTGACCTCCTACGGCGTGGTGACCACACTTCTGTCCTGGGCCAGCGGTGAACACATCAGCCCGACGCAACTGGGCTGCATCGCCCTGTGTGTAATCGGCGTGATCCTCTCCAGCATCCATAAGGACAACGGCGTCCCCCACAACAACCCCAGCCAGTCGATCGCCTACGCCATGCTCGCCGCCCTGCTGTATGGCACCAGTTTCTGGCTGCAAGGCCGCTACACACTGCCGGCGCTGGGACCGATCACCATGCTGTGGCTGGGTTACCTGGTGGGCCTGTGCGTACTGCTGGTGATGGTGTTGAAGATCAAGGACGGCTTGAAAATCCCACCGCTGAAAAACTGCGCGACGCTGACCGGGGCGAGCTTGATGAACCTCGGCGGGTTCTCGGCGTTTTCATGGGGGGCGATGGCGGGGTCGGTTTCGGTGGTGACGGTGATCAGTACGTTGTCGGGCGGGATTGCGGCGATCCTGGGATTCATGTTTTTCAAGGAGCGGTTGTCGGCGGTGCAGGTGCTGGGGGTTGTGCTGGTACTGGTCGGCGCAGTGGTTTTACATATCGCCGACTAATCCGACACGCACAAAAAAGCCGCCTCACAAGAGGCGGCTTTTTCACAACGACTGAATCTTACAAATTGGGACCCGCGGCCTTGATCGCATCGCTCACTTCAAACTTCTTGAAGTTCTCGATGAACAGACCGGCCAGCGCCTTCGCCGCTTCGTCGTAGGCAGCCTTGTCGGCCCAGGTGTTACGTGGGTTCAACAGGCCGGTCTCAACGCCCGGTACGGCCAATGGCACGTCGAGGTTGATGGTGTCGAGGTGTTCGGTTTCAGCACCGACCAACGCGCCGCTCTGGATCGCTGCAATCACGCCGCGAGTGGTCGGGATGTTGAAGCGCTTGCCGACGCCGTAGCCGCCGCCGGTCCAGCCGGTGTTGACCAGGTAGA
The DNA here is from genome assembly GCF_900113815.1 of Pseudomonas sp. NFPP04. NCBI lineage: Bacteria > Pseudomonadati > Pseudomonadota > Gammaproteobacteria > Pseudomonadales > Pseudomonadaceae > Pseudomonas > Pseudomonas sp. NFPP04. The sequence continues at coordinate 51,562 of NZ_FOQS01000012.1, forward strand.
CCTTGGAGCCGAAGCCACGGATACGCTTGATCAGCAGTTCAGCGTATTCGCCAGCCGGGCGCGGGAAGAATGGTGCGCCGAAGCAGGTGGAGAAGGTCGACTTGATGCCGCCGCCGGAACCCATCTCAGTCGAGCCTACCAGTGCGGTGTAGCCGGACAAGAAGTGGTAGGCCGCTTGTTCTTCGCTGAGGATCGACACCGGTGGCAGTACGCCGGTCAGGTCGCAGGTCAGGAAGATCACCGCGTTTGGCTCGCCGCCCAGGTTCTTCTCGGAACGCTTGGCCACGTGCTCCAGCGGGTAGGCGGCGCGGCTGTTCTGGGTCAGGCTGACGTTGGTGTAGTCGGCGTGCCCAGCTTCGTCGATCACCACGTTTTCCAGCACGGCGCCGTGCTTGATGGCTTTCCAGATGACCGGCTCGTTCTTCTCGGACAGGTCGATGCACTTGGCATAGCAACCGCCTTCGATGTTGAACACCACGCCTTCGCCCCAGCCGTGTTCGTCGTCACCGATCAGGTAACGGCTTTCGTCGGCGGACAGGGTGGTCTTGCCGGTGCCCGACAGACCGAAGAACAGGGTCACGTCGCCTGCTTCGCCGATGTTGGCGGCGCAGTGCATCGGCAGTACGTCGGAAGCCGGCAGCAGGAAGTTCTGCACCGAGAACATGGCTTTTTTCATTTCACCGGCGTAGCGCATGCCGGCGATCAGGACTTTTTTCTGTGCGAAGTTGAGGATCACGCAACCGTCGGAGTTGGTGCCGTCACGCTCTGGCACGCATTCGAAGTTGGCCACGTTGAGCACTTGCCACTCGTCACGACCGGCCGGGTTGTACTGGGCCGGGTTGATGAACAGGCAACGACCGAACAGGTTCTGCCAGGCAGTCTGGGTGGTCATTTTCACAGCCAGGTAGTGGTCTTCGGAAGCCCCTACGTGAACGTGGGAAACAAAATGCTCTTGCGCGTTGTTGAATGCCTCGACGCGAGCCCAGAGGGCATCGAACTTGTCGGCCGGGAACTTGCGGTTGATCGGGCCCCAGGCGATGGAAGCCTGGGTGGATGGCTCTTCAACGATGAAACGGTCGACCGGCGAACGGCCAGTACGGTGACCGGTTTCGACGACCAGCGCGCCAGTATCGGCGAGCACGCCTTCACCACGCTGCAGGGCTTCTTTAACCAGATCGTCAACACTCAGATCGGTGTATACGGCGTTGTTGGCTTGCGTCATGAGGTTCCCCGTCGGCCTATGGCCGAGTGCTCCAAACGTTTTGTAGTAGAAAGTTGCGCACTACTACCGCGAAAAAAGTGGGCCGGATTATGCCAGAAAAGCCCAAAAAGAGTAGGGCCCTCCCGTCAGAACTGCGCTAATCCGGCGTTTGTCAGGTGATTTACCTGTGCTTAAACGTTTTAGTGGCGGGTGTCGGAAGGGGTGTCGATGCCTGCGCCGGCGAACAATTGCGCTACATCGGCCGCATCGAACAGGTAGCGCTCGTTGCAGAACTGGCAGTCGATCTCGATATGGCCACCGTGCTCCACCACCAGGTTTTGCGCATCTTCCAGGCCCAGGCTGGCCAGCGCATTGGCCGAACGCTCACGCGAGCAACTGCAGTTGAAGCGCAGGCCCTGTGCGTCAAACAGTCGCACGGCCTCTTCGTGGTAAAGGCGGTGCAGGATGGTTTCGTTGTCCAGGCCCAGCAATTCTTCAGCTTTCAGTGTGTCAGCCAGGGCGATGATGTGCCGCCAGCTTTCTGCGCGATCATCGTCGTCTTTGATACGGTCAGCCGGCAATTGCTGCAACAACAGGCCGCGGGCGCGCTTGCCGTCGGCGTTAAGCCAGAACTTGGTGCCCACCTGCTGGGACATGACGAAATAGTTGGTGAAGCAGTCCGACAGGGTTTCGCCATCCAGATCGACGATGCCCTGATAGCGCTGGCCTTCGGTCGGGTCGATGGTAATTGCCAGCACGCCGTTGGCCATCAGGTCGGACAAGGTGGCATCCGGCGCGATCTGATCGGCTTCATAACGGGCCAAGCCACGGATTTCACGCTCGCTGGAGCATTCGATCATCAGCATCGGCACCGGGCCTTCGGAACGCGCCTGCAGAATCAGCAAACCGTCGAACTTCATGGTGCCCACCAGCAACGCTGCCGCGGCCATCAGCTCACCGAGCAGTTGCGCGACCGGCTCCGGATAAGGGTGCTTGGCAAGGACTTCGGCATAGCTGCGCTCCAGCGAGACCAGTTCGCCGCGGGCGTCGCTCTCGTCGAAGATGAAGCGTTGGGTGAAGTCGGTATCCGGTAGATCAGTCATAGGTCTGGGTATCTGAATTGATGACAAAATGATTACAAGGTTTATAGAATTAAACGCTTTAGCACCGTTTTGGTGCGGTTTCTAGAGCCATGAGGGACAGTTTATGAACAATCCGGGTTTGTTCCAAGCCAAGTGGAACCTCGGGCGATGGGCCGTCTGCAATCTACTCGCTATCGGGCTGCTGTGTTTTTGGCTGTGGCCCACCGGCCAGATGCTGTGTGTGATGTTCGACGAGTGGCTGTTTCACCTGCTCAATGACCCGCTGGCGAGCAGTTCCACATGGCTGCACGTGTGGGCTGTCGCCAGTTTGCGACCGTTCGATGCAGTGGTCGGGGTGATTCTGCTGATGCTGTTGATTCGCGGCGATTGGGTGTTCAAGGCGGTGCAAGTGCGCCAGGCCTTGTTAGGTTTTATCGGCATTCTGTTGCTGTTGCTGTTTATCCGCATGCTGTTTTCCAAACTCGCCGCGCACATGGGCTGGCAACACAATAGCCCGTCCATGGTGATCAGCGGGGCGATCCAGATGAGTGACTACTTCCCGGGCCTGGAGAAGACCTGGGAGTTGAAGGACCGTTCGAGTCAGAGCTTCCCGGGGGACCATGCGTCGGTGCTGCTGATCTGGGGGATGTTCATGACCGTGTTCGCCAAGCGCATCGGCCAGGTGCTGGTCATCTGGGCCCTGACGCTGCTGTTCATGATGCCGCGCCTGGTGGCGGGGGCACATTGGGGGCAAGACGATTACATCGGCGGAGTGTTGCTGGCACTGTTGGCGTTGGGCTGGGGGTACTACACACCGTTTGCGGCGAAGGTATCGGGTGGGTTGTTGCGGGTAACGGCGCCGGTGTTCGGGCTGGCTGCTCGTTTACCCATAGTGGGGCGAATGAGCGTCGTTAGAACACGGCAATAATCTGTGGCGAGCGGGCTTGCCCCGCTCACTACAAAAGCCCGTTCGATTGAGGCTAGTCATCGTTGACACTGCCGCGAAACTTGAACAGGTCGCGGCGTTGTTTCTTGCTCGGTTTGCCATCGGTGGTCATGCCAGTGGCACCGGCCTTGCGCATCGCCGCCGCATTTTCACGCTTGGCGATGCTGGCTTCGGTTTCGGCGTATAACGCTTGCGCTTCAGATGCGCCACGACGAACGATGGAAAGCGCCTGAACCACGACCGTCTTTTCATCAAACCCTGCACGAATCTGAAACTCATCACCGACACGTGGCTCTTTGCCCGGCTTGCAGCGCTCGCCACGATGATGCACCTTGCCGCTCTCGATGGCGGCCTTGGCCAGGGCACGGGTTTTATAGAAACGCGCCGCCCACAGCCACTTGTCCAGACGGACCTTTTCTTCCTCTTCCTGCTTTTGAGCCACTTGAATTCCTCGCTCTGAAAAATGTCGCAACTTTACCGTTGAAACCCTTCGACGCATAAATCCCCAGGCTCACCTAAGATACGCCAGGTAGCACCCTGTTTTCGCGAGGATATGTTGTGACCGAATTCCCCCTTTCACTCACCTCGCCCAACCAGCGCTGCGTGGGTTGCCAGCAAAGCGAGCCCCTAGGGTTCGATTTTGCGTTCGCTTACCAGCCTATCGTAGACCTGCGGGACCATTCGATCTTTGCCCACGAAGCCCTGGTGCGTGGCACACAAGGCGAAGGGGCGCTGTCGGTGCTGAACCAGGTCAACGAAGGCAACCGCTACCGCTTCGACCAACGCTGCCGAACCCAGGCGATCGCCGGTGCGGCAACCTTGGGAATGCAAACTCACCTTTCGATCAACTTCATGCCCAATGCCGTGTACCGCCCGGAACTGTGCATCCGTAGCACCCTGGAGGCGGCTCGCGTACATAATTTTCCGTTGAACCAACTGATTTTCGAGACCCTGGAAAGCGAGCATGTAGATAACTATCGCCATTTGACGAATATTCTGCGTGAATATCGCGAATTCGGCTTCAAGACCGCCATCGACGATTTCGGCGCGGGCTATTCGGGGCTGAACCTGCTGGCCGACTTCCAACCTGACCTGATCAAACTCGACATGGCGCTGATCCGCGATGTTGATCAGGACCGTGTCCGTCAGGTCATCGTCCAGGGGATTGTCACAATCTGTGAGCAGTTGGGGGTTACTGTCATCGCCGAAGGCATCGAAAGTGCCGGCGAACGGGACTTTCTCTCCGACTGTGGAATATTTCTGATGCAAGGCTACTGGTTCGCCAAGCCTGCATTTAAAGCCCTGGCCGAGATATCCCCTCAGGCCTGGGCAAATTGATCGGTTATCCATATTGAAGACATTTGACCATTTGACCGTTGTGGGTCTGCGTGAGTGGGTGGCACTTCCCGACTTGGGAGTAGCAGGCCTGCGCGCGAAGATCGACACCGGTGCCAGCACCTCGAGCCTGCACGCCACCGACATTGAACCGTTCGAGCGCGACGGCGAGCAGTGGGTGCGTTTTACCGCACACTTGGGCAGCGTCGTGCAACTGCGTCACCGCCGCTGCGAAGCGCCGCTGGTGACGATGAAAACCATCAAGAGCTCCAATGGCCATGCGCAGGTGCGCTATGTCATCAGCACCACGCTGGCGCTGGGTGATCGGGTATGGCGGGTGGAGTTTACCCTGGCCTGCCGCAAGGCCATGCGTTACCGCCTGTTGCTGGGTTCCAAAGCCTTGATTGACGGCCATTTGGTGGTCAATCCCGGCATCAAGTACGTACAAGACAAGCCGGTGTTCCCGGTCTCTACCCTATCTGCCCCAGGTGCTGCATGAAGATTGCTGTGCTGTCGCGAAACCCGCGTCTGTATTCCACCCGCCGCCTGGTTGAGGCCGGCACCGAACGTGGCCACGAAATGGTGGTGATCGACACGTTGCGTGCCTATATGAACATCGCCAGCCACAAGCCGCAGATCCACTACAGGGGCAAGCCGCTGGAAGGGTTTGATGCCGTGATCCCGCGAATCGGCGCTTCGGTGACGTTTTATGGCTGCGCAGTGCTGCGCCAGTTTGAAATGATGGGGGTGTTTCCTCTCAACGAATCGGTAGCCATTGCCCGCTCGCGGGACAAGCTGCGCTCGCTGCAGTTGCTGTCGCGCCGTGGTATCGGCCTACCGGTGACTGGCTTCGCCCACTCCCCCGACGACATCCCCGACCTGATCGACATGGTCAATGGCGCGCCGCTGGTGATCAAGGTGCTGGAAGGCACCCAGGGTATCGGCGTGGTGCTGTGTGAAACTGCGACGGCGGCGGAATCGGTGATCGAGGCGTTCATGGGTCTCAAGCAGAACATCATGGTGCAGGAATACATCAAGGAAGCCGGTGGCGCGGATATCCGCTGCTTCGTGGTGGGCGACAAGGTGATTGCGGCGATGAAACGCCAGGCCAAGCCGGGGGAGTTCCGCTCCAACCTGCACCGTGGCGGCAGCGCCAGCCTGATCAAGATCACCCCGGAAGAACGCATGACCGCACTGCGGGCGGCCAAGGTGATGGGGTTGAGTGTGGCGGGTGTGGATATATTGCGCTCCAACCATGGGCCACTGGTGATGGAGGTGAATTCATCACCGGGTCTGGAAGGGATCGAGACCACCACCGGCAAGGATGTGGCGGGGATCATCATTCAGCATCTGGAGAAGAATGGTGGGCCAAATATGACCAGGACCAAGGGCAAGGGCTAGAGAAGCAGCCAGCACCCTCAAGCTTTAAGCTGCAAGGACAGGCAAAACAATCCGCCTTTCTCTTGCAGCTTTAAACCGGGAGCTTGCAACTGTGCCTATACCGCATCCCTGGGCAACATCAGCCCAAGCGGCAAGCGTACCCGCGCCTCCAGGCCACCCTCTTCGCGGTTGCGCAACTCAACATTGCCACCATGCATCGAAGCAATCCGCCGCACAATCGCCAACCCAAGGCCAGTGCCCTTGCCACCCCGGGCACGGTCGCCACGGGTGAAGGGGTTGAAGATGCCTTCCAGCTCGTCCGGGTCGATGCCCGCCCCCCGGTCCATCACGCTGAGCACCACATAGGGCGCTGCACTGTCGCCAGACACATACGCCGCCACTTCCACGTCAGAACCGGCGTGATGCAAGGCGTTGCCAATCAGGTTGTTCAACAGGCGTTTCATCGACACCCGACGCAACGCAAACGGCCGGATCGGCTCCAGACGCATGCGCACCTGTTCGCCGTTCTGGTTATAGGGCGCGACCACCTCACGCACCAGGTCCGTCAGGTCGACTTCTTCCACTACCTCATCACGGCCATCGCGGATAAACGCCAGGAACTGGTCGAGAATCGCGTCCATGTCCTCAATGTCGCGGACCATGTCATCGGTGAGATCAGTATGGTTGCCCATCAACTCCAGCGACAGGCGCAATCGCGTCAACGGTGTGCGCAAGTCATGGGACACCCCCGCCAGCATCAGCTCGCGCTCGCGCCCAGCCTGTTCGACGTCTTCCGCCATCTGGTTGAACGCGCCATACACCTCGGTCATTTCGCTGGGCGTATCGCTGACTGGCAGGCGCACACTACGCCCCTGACCCAACTGGCGGGCGGCAAACACAAGACGCTTGAGCGGCTGGTTGAGCTGACGCACAAAGATCCACGCCGACGCCGTTGAAAGCAGCCCGATCGCCAGGAACCAGCCCAGCACGTTCCAGATTTTCTGCCCCCGCAGCGGATGCGGATACAACGGCACCTTCAACCAGTCCTCGCCCAGGCTCGGCGCACGCACCCACAATGCCGGCGATACATGCATGCGCAACCGCACCTCGGTGTCTTCACCGAGTTCAGCCTGCATCTGGCGCTGGTAGATCTCACTGTAGGGCCAATGCTGCTCGCCTTCCGGCACACCCGCGCCCGCCACACGAACCAACGTAGCGGCCTTGGCGATTTTTTCGCGATTCTCAGGGTCAGCTGCCCAATAGGCACGCAGGGTAAGGGCAACACCGTGACTGTATTGTCGATCCACCAGCACGTCCTCGTTCATCAACAGATAAACCAGCGTGAGTGCCTTGGAAAACAGAACGACGATCAGCACCAGCCAAAGGGTGCGGGAGAAGAAACTTTGGGGGAACCACAACGGGGTTTTCATAGAAGACAGCTGGATACCTTGCAGAAACGAGCGGCGCTCGCAGAATTGCAGACGCCGGGCATCCCGTCGACCCTCATGGAGTCAGACACCGGGAGGCCCGTAACTGCAAATCATCGGTCAACTGGTTTTGTTGCCATCCGGCACAAACACATAACCTACGCCCCACACCGTCTGGATATACCGTGGCTTGGACGGGTCCGGCTCGATCATCCGACGCAGTCGGGAGATCTGCACGTCGATGGAGCGCTCCAGCGCGTCCCATTCCCGGCCACGGGCCAGGTTCATCAGCTTGTCGCGGGTCAGCGGCTGTCGAGCGTTCATCACCAGGGCCTTGAGCACGGCGAATTCGCCGGTGGTGAGCATGTGCACTTCATCGCCACGCTTGAGCTCACGGGTCGCCAGCGACAGTTCGTAGTCGCCAAAGGTGACACTTTCATCTTCGCTGCCCGGTGCACCCGGTACCGGTGGGGCCTGCCGACGCAGTACGGCCTTGACCCGCGCCATCAGCTCGTCGGGGTTGAAGGGTTTGGCCAGGTAGTCATCAGCGCCCAGTTCCAGGCCCTTGATGCGACTCAGCTCATCGCCCTTGGCGGTGAGCATGATGATTGGAATCTGGTTGTTCGCGCCGCGCAGGCGCTTGCAGGCCGTCAGGCCGTCTTCACCGGGCAGCATGAGGTCGAGTACGACCAGGTTGAAGACTTCGCGCCCCAGCAGTCGGTCCATCTGCTCGGTGTTCGGCACCGCGCGGGCACGGTAACCCTTGGAGTTGAAGAAACGCTCCAGCAGGCTGCTCAGCCCCGGATCGTCATCAACGATGAGAATTTTTTCGCCTTCAGCAGTTTGTGCAGTGCTGCTCATTGGATGCTCCTCTTATCTCGGCGCGCATTATGGCCTAGCTGCCGTTATACGCACCGTGTGCATTGTTAGCAGATTTTTCCTCTACCGCCAGCGAACCCGCGCCCTACAACCGTTGGCGCAATCCCCCCCAAGGACAGAACGCTGGTTATAATGCGCCGCCGCCGTGCAGGGCAACGTCAGATCGTTACCGTTTGCTGCCGAGGCTTTTTTCACCCGCTTGTCGCGATTTTTTCGATTTCGAGGGTCAATAGGCAGCCTCTTGACCCAGGCAGCGGCGCCAGTCGGGCCGCTCAACCAGCCTCCCAGGGCCTTGTTTTCCGGGCCTGCGAGCTGCTTTTCAGAATTTCAGGTGGTTTTATGGACAGCATCAACAGCCGCATCGCCGAGGAACTCGGTGTACGCCCACAACAGGTCGAAGCGGCCGTCGCTCTACTGGATGAAGGCTCCACGGTGCCGTTCATCGCCCGTTACCGTAAAGAAGTAACCGGCAGCCTCGACGACACCCAACTGCGTCACCTGGAAGAGCGCCTGCGCTATCTGCGAGAACTCGACGAACGGCGCATCAGCATCCTCGCCAGCATCGAGGAACAGGGCAAGTTGACCCCGCAACTCGAGCGCGACATCAAGCTCGCCGACACCAAGACCCGCCTCGAAGACCTCTACCTGCCTTACAAACAGAAGCGTCGCACCAAGGGCCAGATCGCCCTGGAAGCCGGCCTGGGCGAGCTGGCCGACGGTCTGTTCAACGACCCGTCGCTGACCCCGGAAACCGAAGCTGCCCGTTTCATCGACGCCGAAAAAGGCGTCGCCGACGTCAAGGCCGCCCTCGAAGGTGCCAAGTACATCCTCATGGAACGCTTCGCCGAAGACGCCAGCCTGCTGGAAAAGCTGCGCAGCTACCTGAAGCAGGAAGCCATCCTCAGCGCCCGCGTCATCGCCGGCAAAGAGGAAGAAGGCGCCAAGTTCCGCGATTACTTCGAACACGACGAGCCGCTCAAGAGCATGCCGTCCCACCGCGCACTGGCAATTTTCCGTGGCCGCAACGAAGGTATTCTCAGCTCCGCATTGAAGGTCGGCGACGAATTGCCGGGCACCATGCACCCCTGCGAAGGCATGATCGCCCAACAATTCGGCATCCAGAATCAGAACCGTCCTGCGGACAAGTGGCTCGGTGAAGTGGTGCGCTGGACCTGGAAGGTCAAGCTCTACACCCACCTGGAAACCGACCTGCTGGGCGAGCTGCGCGACGGCGCCGAAACCGAGGCGATCAACGTGTTCGCCCACAACCTGCACGACCTGCTGCTGGCCGCCCCGGCCGGCCCGCGTGCCACCCTGGGCCTCGACCCGGGCCTGCGTACCGGCTGCAAGGTCGCCGTAGTCGACGCCACCGGCAAACTGCTGGACCACGCCACGGTGTATCCGCATGTGCCGCACAACAAATGGGACCAGACCCTCGCGATCCTGGCCGCCTTGTGCGCCAAGCACGCGGTGGACCTGATCGCCATAGGCAACGGTACCGCCAGTCGCGAGACCGACAAGCTGGCCGCCGAACTGATCAAAAAATACCCGGCCATGAAAATGACCAAGGTCATGGTCTCCGAAGCCGGCGCTTCGGTGTACTCGGCGTCGGAACTGGCGTCCAAGGAATTTCCGGACCTCGACGTGTCGATCCGTGGCGCGGTATCCATCGCCCGTCGCCTGCAGGATCCGCTGGCCGAACTGGTGAAAATCGACCCTAAATCCATCGGCGTCGGCCAGTACCAGCACGACGTGTCGCAGCTGAAGCTGGCGCGCGGCCTGGACGCAGTTGTGGAAGACTGCGTAAACGCCGTGGGCGTCGACGTGAACACCGCCTCCGTGGCACTGCTGGCGCGAATCTCCGGCCTCAACGCCACCCTGGCACAGAACATCGTCAGCCACCGTGACGAAAACGGCGCGTTCAAAACCCGTGCCGCGCTGAAAAAAGTCGCACGCCTGGGTGAAAAAACCTTCGAACAAGCCGCCGGCTTCCTGCGCGTCATGAATGGCGACAACCCGCTTGACGCGTCTGCGGTCCACCCGGAAGCCTACCCGCTGGTGCAGCGCATCGCCGCCGAGACCGACCGCGACATCCGCTCGCTGATCGGCGACGCCGCTTTCCTCAAGCGCCTGGATCCCAAGAAGTACACCGACGAAACCTTCGGTGTGCCGACCATCACCGACATCCTGCAAGAGCTGGAAAAACCTGGTCGCGACCCACGCCCCGAGTTCAAGACCGCCGAGTTCCAGGACGGTGTCGAAGACCTCAAGGACCTGCAACCGGGCATGATCCTCGAAGGCGTGGTGACCAACGTGACCAACTTCGGCGCCTTTGTGGACATCGGCGTGCATCAGGACGGTTTGGTGCATATCTCCGCGCTTTCGGAGAAATTCATCAAGGATCCCCGCGAAGCGGTCAAGGCCGGTGACGTGGTCAAGGTCAAGGTCATGGAAGTCGACATCCCGCGCAAACGCGTCGGCCTGTCGATGCGCATGAGCGACACCCCCGGCGAGAAAATCGACGGTGCCCGTGGCGCGCGCCCAGGCTCGGCACCGCGCCAGTCGCAAAACAATACGGCTCGCAAGGAAACCGCCACCGCAGCCCCAAGCAACAACGCCATGGCCTCGCTGTTCGCCAACGCCAAGCAGTTGAAGAAGCGCTGATGGAGATCCCGGCCGGCTTGACCCAGAGCGCCTTCAGCGAACTGATCGGCTGCCGCCTGCAACGCGTTGAAGAAGGCGTTGCCGAGGTGGCCCTGACCCTGGAGCCGCAACTGCGCAACCGCGCGGGCAAGCTCCATGGGGGGGCGATTTTCAGCCTCGTCGACATTACGATGGGGCTGGCCTGTTCCAGCGTCCATGGTTTCGACCAGCAGAGCGCGACCATCGAGTGCAAGATCAATTACATCCGCTCCGTGTCGGACGGTGACGTGCTGTGCACCAGCCGGGTGATTCATGCCGGCCGCCGCACGCTGGTGGTCGAGGCGGATGTGTATCAGGACGAAAGACTTGTCGCAAAAGCACAGGGCACCTTCGCTGTCCTATAGCTCCCCACCCCCGATTTGAGTTAATTTCGGCGCTGCACTAACGGCGTCGGAATTTTCTCGCTGCGCTGTAGCCAAATTCATGGAGTGAAGTCGGCATATTCAGAGCGGGTCAAATCGACTCAAAACCAGGCGATCACGCCAGTTTCAACTTCACCCTTGTAGACCGTCCTGCCCACCCCCATATTGGGGCGACTGACGCGTGAAGGAATCCAACTTGAGCGAACTTCTCAACCGCCGCCTGGCCCTGCTCGGCAAGCGCGAACACCTCTCCCTGCTAGAGCAGTGCTTGCACGGCATCGAGCGCGAATGCCTGCGTGTCACCGGTGAGGGTCGACTGGCGCAAACGCCGCACCCCGAAGCCCTGGGCGCCGCGTTGACCCACGAACAGATCACCACCGACTACTCGGAATCGCTGCTGGAGTTCATCACTCCCGCCCTGCCCGACCCGGCCGATACCCTGAGCAGCCTGGACAAGATCCATCGCTTTGCCTATACCAAGCTCGGCAGCGAATACCTGTGGAGCCCCTCCATGCCGTGTCCGTTGCCAGCCGAGGAAGATATTCCGATTGCCTACTACGGCACCTCCAATATCGGCCAGCTCAAGTACGTGTACCGCAAGGGCCTGGCCCTGCGTTACGGCAAGACCATGCAGTGCATCGCCGGCATCCACTACAACTTTTCCCTGCCGGAACAGCTGTGGCCGCTGCTCAAGGAGACGGAAGGGTTTGTCGGCACCGACCGCGACTACCAGTCCAACGCCTATATCGCGCTGATCCGCAATTTCCGCCGCTACAGCTGGCTGTTGATGTACCTGTTCGGTGCTTCGCCGGCCCTGGACGCCGGGTTCCTGCGTGGTCGTTCGCACCAGTTGGAAGTGCTCGACGCCGACACGCTGTACCTGCCCTACGCCACCAGCCTGCGCATGAGTGACCTGGGTTACCAGAGCAATGCCCAGGCGGGCCTCACGCCGTGCTACAACGACCTGGCCAGCTACACCGACAGCCTGCGCGAAGCGGTGGCAACGCCCTACGCGCCCTACGTCGAAATCGGTACGCACAAGGACGGTGAGTGGGTACAGCTCAACACCAACATCCTGCAGATCGAAAACGAGTACTACTCCAACATCCGCCCCAAGCGCGTGACCTATACCGGCGAGCGGCCGATCCAGGCGCTGATGGCCCGTGGCATCCAGTACATCGAAGTGCGCTGCCTGGACATCAACCCGTTCCTGCCCATGGGCATCGACTTGCAAGAGTCGCGCTTCCTCGACGCCTTCCTGCTGTTCTGCGCACTGAACGACAGCCCGCTGTTCGCCAACAACGAGTGCGGCAACGCCACGTCCAACTTCCTCAGCGTGGTCAAGGAAGGTCGCCGTCCGGGCCTGCAATTGCAACGCCAGGGCCAGCCGGTGGACATGAAGGAGTGGGCGTCCGAGTTGCTGGAGCAGATTGCACCGCTGGCTGCCTTGCTGGACGAGAGCCACGGCATCACTGAGCACAGCCAGGCGCTCGACGCCCAGTTGGCCAAGGTCAACGATTCGTCCATGACCCCGTCGGCCCAGGTGCTGGCGGCGATGGCCGAGCGTAAAGAGAGTTTTGCGCAATTCTCCCTGCATCAGAGCCAGTTGCACGCCGAGCATTTCCGCAAGGAGCCGCTGGCGGCTGAAGAGCAGGCGCGCTTTGAAGAGCTGGCGCGGACGTCGCTGGCGCAGCAAGCTGAGCTGGAGCAGAACGAAGTGGGCGATTTCGATGTGTTTGTTGGGTCGTACCAGGCCAGCATTCTCGCCATCAGCAACTAAGTAAGATGAAACCGGGGCAAATATGGGAGGGGGCAAGCCCCTTCTCACATTTGACGTCATTTCAATTCACGATCAGCGCTCACGGTTCTTCTCATAAGCTAATTCGAAAATGTTATTTATTTTCGGATTCTTAGATCATTTAGGCTCCTCACACGCCGACCCTCGGCCGCCTGATTGAGGAGCTTCCCCTTGAAACTGCTAACCCCTCTGCGTCTCCTGGCCGCATTGTCCCTGGCCGGTGCCAGCCTGTTTGCCCAGGCGGCGGACGTGACCATCGCTTACCAGACCACCGTGGACCCGGCCAAAGTCGCCCAGGCCGATGGCGACTATGAAAAAGCCACAAACGCCAAGATCAACTGGCGCAAATTCGACAATGGCGCCGACATCATCGCCGCCATCGCTTCCGGCGACGTGCAGATCGGCTACCTCGGTTCCAGCCCGCTGACTGCCGCGATCACCCGCAAGGTACCGGTGGAAACCTTCCTGGTCGCCACCCAGATCGGCGGCGCCGAAGCCCTGGTAGCGCGCAACGGTTCTGGCATCAACAGCCCGCAGGACCTGGTCGGCAAGAAAGTCGCCGTACCCTTCGTGTCCACCGGGCACTACAGCCTGCTGGCCGCGCTGAAGCACTGGAACATCGACCCGTCCAAAGTGACCATCCTCAACCTCGCGCCACCGGCGATCATCGCCGCCTGGAAGCGCGGTGATATCGACGCCACCTACGTATGGGATCCTGCCCTGGGCGTGGCCAAGGAAAACGGCAAGGTGCTGATCACCTCGGGCGAACTGGCCAAGTTCGGCGCGCCGACCTTCGATGCCTGGATCGTGCGCAAAGACTTCGCCGAGAAGCACCCGGAAATCGTCACCGCGTTCGCCAAAGTCACCCTGGATGCCTACGCCGCGTACCGCAAAGACCCACAAGCCTGGCTCGCCGACAAAGGCAACGTCGACAAACTGGTGAAACTCTCCGGCGCCAAGGCCAGCGACATCCCACTGCTGCTGCAAGGCAACGTCTACCCGCTGGCCGCTGACCAGGTGACCCTGCTGGGCGCACCGACCACCAAGGCTGTGACCGACACCGCCGCGTTCCTCAAGGAACAAGGCAAGGTCGACGCCGTGCTGCCGGACTACGCCCCTTACGTCAGCGCCAAATTCATCACTCACTGATCGGGAGTTCATTGCGATGGCCTTGCTACAACTGGAGCGCATCAGCGCACAGTACCCAGGCGCCACAGAACCGGTACTGTCAGACATTTCACTCGACCTGGGGCCCCAGCAGTTGCTGGTGGCTCTCGGCCCGTCCGGCAGTGGCAAGACTTCGCTGTTGAACCTGATTGCCGGTTTCGTCGAACCTTGCGCCGGGCGTATCACCCTCGATGGCGTGCCGGTCAACGGCCCCAGTGCTGAACGCGGCGTGGTGTTCCAGGACGACGCCCTGCTGCCCTGGCAGGATGTGCTGGCCAACGTCGGCTTCGGCCTGGAGCTGGCCGGCGCGCCCAAGGCGCAACGCGAAATACGCGCCCGGGAAATGCTCGCGCTGGTCGACCTGGCCGGGTTCGACAACCGACGCATCTGGCAGCTTTCCGGCGGCCAGAAGCAACGTGTCGGCCTGGCCCGCGCCCTGGCCGCCGACCCTCGTGTGCTGCTGATGGACGAGCCCTTCGGCGCCCTCGACGCCTTCACCCGCGAACAGATGCAGGAGCTGTTGCTGCAAGTCTGGCGGCGCACGGCCAAGCCGGTGTTCCTGATTACCCACGACATCGAAGAGGCGGTCTTCCTCGCCACCGATTTGATCCTGCTGGCGCCCAACCCCGGCCAGATCGTCGAACGCCTGCACCTGGACTTCGGCCAACGCTACGCCGCCGGTGAGTCGGCGCGGGCGATCAAGTCCGACCCACGCTTTATCGAAACCCGCGAACACGTGCTGGGCAAAGTGTTCTCCCAACGGCAGGTGTCCGCATGAGCAGCTACGAACTTCCCGCCACGGTGACCAAACCGGTGGCGCACGCAGTTGTCCCGGTACGACGCAGCCTGAGCACGCGCTGGATCAGCGTGTTGACCCTGGTCGCCTTGCTGGCCCTCTGGTGGGCCGTGACCGCCAGCGGCTTGATCGAACCGCTGTTCCTGCCGCCGCCGTCCGCCGTGCTGCAAAAGGGCTGGCTGCTGGCGACCACTGGCTATATGGACTCCACCTTGTGGCAGCACCTTGGCGCGAGCCTCAGCCGTATCGGCCTGGGCCTGGGCTTCGCGGTGCTGACCGCCGTGCCGGTTGGGATCGCCATCGGTTCCAACCGAATCGCCCGTGGCGTCCTCGACCCGCTGATCGAGTTCTACCGACCGATCCCGCCGCTGGCCTACCTGCCGTTGATCGTGATCTGGTGCGGCATCGGCGAGCTGTCCAAGGTGCTGCTGATCTACCTGGCAATCTTCGCGCCGATAGCCATCGCCACCGCCACCGGCGTGCGCACCGTCGACCCGGCCAGACTGCGTGCGGCGCAGTCGCTGGGTGCCACCCGTGCCCAGTTGATTCGCCATGTGGTCCTGCCGAGCGCCCTGCCCGACATCCTGACCGGCGTGCGCATCGGGCTGGGTGTGGGTTGGTCCACGCTGGTCGCCGCCGAGCTGATCGCCGCCACCAGCGGCCTGGGCTTCATGGTGCAGTCGGCGGCGCAGTTCCTGGTCACCGATGTGGTGGTGCTGGGGATTCTGGTGATCGCCCTGATCGCCTTCGCCATGGAAATGGGCCTGCGTGCCCTGCAGCGTAAACTGGTGCCGTGGCATGGCCAGGCACACTGAGTGAATGAGAACCGCATGAGCAGCCTGACCGTTACCCCATTAAGCACCGCCCTGGGCGCCCAGATCAGTGGCGTCGATATCACCCAGCCGCTGCCCCCTGAACAGCGCGACGCCATCGAACAGGCGTTGCTCACCCACTCGGTGCTGTTCTTGCGCGGCCAGTCGATCACCCCGCAGCAGCAAGCGCGGTTCGCGGCGAATTTCGGTGACCTGCATATCCACCCGATCTACCCCAACGTGCCGGACCAGCCCGAAGTGCTGATCCTCGACACCGCCGTCACCGACGTGCGCGACAATGCTGTGTGGCACACCGACGTGACCTTCCTGCCCACTCCGGCGCTCGGTGCAGTACTCAGCGCCAAGCTGCTGCCGGCGTTTGGTGGCGATACGCTGTGGGCCAGCGGGATTGCAGCCTATGAAGCGTTGTCCGAACCGCTGAAGCGCTTGCTCGATGGGCTGACGGCGACCCATGACTTCACCAAGTCCTTTCCGCTCGAGCGCTTTGGCAACACCGCCGAAGACCTGGCACGCTGGGAAGAAACCCGCAGGAAGAACCCGCCGTTATCGCACCCGGTGGTGCGTACGCATCCGGTGAGTGGGCGCAAGTCACTGTTCGTGAGTGATGGGTTTACCACCAGGATCAATGAGCTGGAACCGGCGGAGAGTGAAGCCATCTTGAAGCTCTTGTTCGCCCACGCGACACGCCCGGAATTTACCATTCGCTGGCGTTGGCAGGAAAACGATGTGGCGTTCTGGGATAACCGCGTGACACAGCACTACGCGGTGGATGACTACCGGCCGCAGCGGCGGGTGATGCATCGGGCGACGATTCTTGGGGATGTGCCGTTCTAAGGCCAGGCCCGTTAGTCATCACACCAGAAATCAAATGTGGGAGGGGGTTGCTCCCTCCCACATGGACTGTTTATTCAGCCGTGGATGGCTTTTCCCACAGGTTGATCCCGCCTTCCTGGGCAAACCGATCGATCTCCGCCAGTTCTTCCACGCTAAAGTTCAAGTTCTTCAACGCACCGACGTTCTCGATAATCTGCTCCGGCCGGCTTGCACCGATCAGCGCACTGGTCACCCGTGGATCACGCAACGTCCAGGCCAGTGCCAGTTGGGCCAGGCTCTGACCACGACGCTGGGCGATCTCGTTCAGCGCACGCACGTGGGCGATGTTGGTTTCGGACAGGTGCTTGGCCTGCAACGAACCACCGCCCGGGCGATTCACCCGTGCATCCGCCGGTACGCCGTTGAGGTACTTGTCGGTCAGCAAACCCTGGGCCAGCGGCGTGAAGGCAATCACCCCGGCGCCGAGCTCTTCGGTGGTGTCCAGCAGGTCTTTTTCCACCCAGCGGTTGAGCAGGTTGTAGGCCGGCTGGTGAATCAGCAGCGGCACTTTCCACTCTTTGAGCAGGGCGGCAATTTCGCGGGTTTTTACCCCTGAATAGGACGAGATACCGATGTACAACGCCTTGCCTTGTTGCACAGCAGTGGCGAGGGCACTGGCGGTTTCTTCCAGGGGGGTGTCGGCGTCAAAACGGTGGGAATAGAAGATATCCACATAGTCGACACCCAGGCGTTGCAGGCTCTGGTCGAGGCTGGCCAGCACGTACTTGCGCGAGCCTCCGCCCTGGCCGTAAGGGCCGGGCCACATGTCCCAGCCGGCCTTGCTGGAGATGATCAGTTCGTCGCGGTAGTGCTTGAAGTCTTCACGCAGCAAACGGCCGAAGTTGATCTCGGCGCTGCCGTAGGGCGGGCCATAGTTGTTGGCCAGGTCGAAGTGGTTGATCCCCAGGTCGAACGCGGTGCGCAGCAAGGCGCGCTGGGTGTCGATCGGGGTGCTGTCGCCAAAGTTGTGCCACAGGCCCAGGGACAGTGCGGGCAGCACCAGCCCACTGCGGCCTACGCGGCGGTACGGGATAGATTCATAGCGGTTTTCGGCAGCAATGTAAGTCATCGAATCCTCTCTTGGACGTCGGCAAATAAGGCCTGGGAATAAGGGTATTCCCAGGCCTTTTAACCAGCTGAATCGCTTAAGTCTGCCGTTCCGTTCTACAGCAATTGCCTACCAGAGTGGAACGACATAACTCACATAGAAGCGGTTTTCATCTTGCACGGTAGCACCGCTGATGTCCGGGCTGGCATGGGCGTTTTTCCAGGTGACACCCAGGCCTTTGAGGGTGCCGGTAGGCACTTGATACGCCACGGCGACGTTACGTTCCCATTCGCTGGTAGTGCCTTGCGCCGTGCGGATGTCATCGCCGTGGGCATAGGCGGCGGAGAACGTCAGGCCCGTGAGGCCAAGCTTACCGAAGTCATACTTGTACTGCGCAAGCCAAGTGCGCTCACCGGCGTGTTGAAATTTATTCAACTGCATGTTGGTCAGCGCCGGCGTGTCGGCGCCTGAGCCTGGGCCCTGGCGGTTGTCGCCGCTGTTCAGGCCGGAATCCAGGTAGGGGAAGTCGCTGTCGCCGCTGTTCTTCTGGATGCCCAGGCCGACGGTATGACCTTCCAGGCTGTAGCTCTCAAGCAGGCTGGCGGTGGTCTGGTTGATACGCCCCTTGCCCGTGCCGTCACCGTAGAGGCCGGCGGCTGCGTAGTCTTTGTCGCCATCGGCGTTGCCGCCCACGCCCAGGCTGCGGAACACCCGCAAGTCGGTGTCGATCGCGCCCACGGACAAGGCGTCATGCCGCTTGGCGCCGAGGAAGAACTGCTGGTAGTAATCCTCAAGGTTGGAGTACCACAGGCTGACCGTGGTGTTCTGGATGCCAGTGTAGTCCGCACCGCCGAACAGGAAGCGATCGCTCTCTTTGGTGCCACCGGCGGTGATCATGCCCTGGTCGCCGGTTTCGTTGCGGATCTTGGTCTTGAAGATATCGCCGCCGGTGAAGGTGAAGTCACTGAGGTCCTTGGACACCAGCTGCACACCCGTGTTGGTCTGCTGGTAAAGGCGCCCGTCGGTGTTGGCCAGCACCGGGTTGTTGCCGTAGAGCGTACCCAAGCGCAATTCATCCTTGGCGAAACGCATCTTGAACGTCGGGCTCAACACACCGAACTGGTCGGCGGACTTGCCGTTGTCCAGCGGGAACATGCTGCCCGGGTAGCGGCCCTGGTGATCCTTGTCGTTGAGGTCGCCGCCAGAGTCCAGCTTCAACCCATAGAACGCCTGCAGGTCCAGGCCAAACCCCACCGGGCCTTCGGTGTAGCCGGACTTGAAGTTGAACTCGAAACCCTGGCCCCAATCGCGAATGCTGTGGGCCTTGGCGTTGCTGTTCACCACGTCACGCCCCTGCTGGTTGAGGTAGCGGTTGAGCAGGGTCACATCGGCGTGGCTGTCATCGATAAAATCGGCATGGGCGGACAGCATAAAGCTCGCCATGGCGGCACCCACCATAGGGCTTATCAACGTCTTCATTGGTACCGGTCTCCGTCACTGTTCTGAAATGAAAGCGTCAAACGCTTCACACAATTACGCAGTGACCAGATGACAGTTACGCGTCAAACCGTGGCGTGAACGGATGAAATTAAATTTAAGAAACCCTTCTATTACGCGGCTTAGCGGGCATTTTCGAAGACTTCGGCAAGCCAGTCGACGAACACCCGCACCCTCGGCGACAAGTGCCGGTTCTGCGGATACAACACCGACACCGGCATCGACGGCGGCGGTGTGTCAGGAAGGATTTCACGCATCACGCCCTGCTCGATCAATTCGGCCATGCGGTAGTGCGGGCACTGGATAATGCCCAATCCCGCCACTGCGCTGGCGGAATAAATCTCGGCGCCGAACACCGACAGCGCACCCTGGATACTCACTTCCTGCAGCTCGCCGTCCACCATGAACTCGAAGGGAAACAGTTTGGCCGTGGTGCGCGAAACATAGTTCACCGCGCGGTGCTCACTCAGCTCGGCCAGGCTCTTGGGTTCGCCGTATTTACGCAAGTACGCAGGGCTTGCGCAGGTGACCTGGCGCAGGTTGGCGACGCGTCGGCCGATCAGCGCGGAGTCACCCAGGGCGCCTGCGCGCAGCACGCAATCCACGCCTTCGGCGATCAGGTCGACAAAGCGATCCGCCTCGCTGATCGACAGCTCGATCTCCGGGTAACGCGCCATGAATTGCGGCAGTGCCGGCACCACAAAATACTTGGCCAGCGTACCGTGCAAATCCACGCGCAAACGGCCCTTGGGCGCCACGCTGCGAAATGCCAGTTCGGCCTCTTCCAGCTGCGCCAGCAACTGCAAACAGCGTTGGTAATACGCCTCGCCATCCAGGGTCGGGCGCACCCGGCGGGTGCTGCGTTCCAGCAGGCGCGTGCCCAGCCACGCTTCGAACTGGTTGAGGGTGTGGGTCAGGGTCGCCCGGGGCAGATTCAGGTCATCGGCCGCCAGCGTGAAGCTGGAACGCTCGTAAATCCGCACGAAAACCTTCATGGCCTTGACTTGATCCACGCTGCACTCCGTCGCGCCGATTGTTGGCGATTATTGAACAGTCAAGGCAACTCTGGCGCATTTATCGCCCTGGGTAAACATGTGAACCTGCTTCCACCTACCGTTAAAGGAACCCAGATCATGACGACTCAAGTAGCAATCATCACCGGCGCTTCCCGTGGCATCGGCGCCGTCATTGCCAAGCAACTCGCCGCCGACGGTTACGCCGTGGCCATCAACTACGCCAGCAGTGCCACCGAGGCGTCGAAACTGGTGGTGGAACTGCGCCAGGCCGGTCACCGGGCCATAGCGATTCAAGGCGACGTCGCCAACCCCGCCGACATCACGCGCCTGTTCGACCAGGCCGAGGCACAGTTGGGCAAGGTCGACGTACTGATCAACAACGCCGGCATCCTCAAGACCCTGCCCCTGGCCCAGCACAGCGATGAGCTCTACAACCAGAACTTCGATATCCACACCCGTGGCACCTTCAACGCCCTGCGTGAAGCCGCCACGCGCCTGAACGACGGCGGGCGCATCGTCAACTTTTCCAGCAGTACCGTCGGCCTCAACTTCCCCGGCTACGCGGTGTACATCGCCAGCAAGGCGGCGGTGGAATCCCTGACTCAAGTGTTCGCTAAAGAGATGCGCGGGCGCCGGATTACCGTCAACGCGGTGGCGCCAGGCCCGGTCGCCACCGAACTGTTCCTTCACGGCAAGACCGAAGAACAGATCCACGGCATGGCCAAGATGCCGCCGCTGGAACGCCTGGGCCAACCGGAAGATGTCGCCCGCGTGGTGGCGTTTCTGGTGAGCCCGGCCGGTGGCTGGGTGAATGGGCAAATCCTGCGCGCCAATGGCGGGCTGGTCTGAGTCGTACATCTGGGCCAGCGATGTTCACTTTGTGGAGTTCTTTCATGCCAACCTTATCGATCCCCGCACTCGCCCCGCTTTACCGCTTTGCCGAACCCCTTGCCTACGCGCTGCTGCGCGCAGGTTTCGGGGTAATCATGCTCACCCACGGCCTGCCCAAATTGCTGGGCCGTGCACATGGTTCGATGGCCGATCCGATGGCGGCATCCATCAACCTGATCGAGAATCGCCTGCACCTGCCGCAGCCGGAGTTGATCGGCCTGCTGGTCGCGTTGTTGGAAGCGGTGGGCGGGTTGCTGTTGATCCTCGGCCTGGGCACACGGCTGGTCGCGGCCATGATGACCGTGCAGATGCTGACCATTGCTTACTTATTGGGGCCGACGTGGGCATGGATCGACCGGGGCATCGAGTACCCGGTACTGATGGCGCTGCTAGCGTTGTACCTGGTGTTTCGCGGTGCAGGCCGTTACTCCCTGGACAATGCGTTGGGCAAGGGGTAGTCACTGCCGGCCAGCCCAGGTGTCAGAGCTGGTGATCGGCAGTGGCGTGTCCGGCGCGCCGTGAGTGGCACTGGCCCTGTACATCAGGGCCTGAACCTCAACGCACCAAGTGCAGGAACTGCAGGTGCCGTTCGTACTGGTCGAGGATGTCGTTGATGATCTGCTCCTTGGTGTAGCCCACCAGGTCGTAGTCCTGGCTGCCCTCGGCCAAGTGCACTTCCGCGCGGTAGTAGCGGCGGTTGTTGATCTCCTTGGAGCCCATGCCGCCACGGGCGAACGACGGCGTGAAGTAGCCGCGCATCTGCACCTGGTAGACGAAGGGATGTTCCTCGCCATGGCCGATTTCCAGGCTGACGCTGTCGTTGGAAGGGTCGGGCTGGGTGACCACACTCAGGCCCTTCTCGACGAACACCGCCGTTACCTCCTCAATCGCCGGACGCACGGTTGATTCCAGGAAGCGATACACCTCATCCCGCGACGGGAAATGCACCGCCTGGCTCAAACGCTGACGCCAGCCGCCTCGGCCCTTGCGCGCCGCCGAAACCGGCGCCAGCGAATGCAACTGGGCGATCTGCTTTTGCGACTCCAGGTAGAACGCCTTGTGCAGCCCCCACATCATCAGCAGCAGGATCATCGAGAACGGCAGCGAGGTCAGTACTACCGCTGACTTGAGCGAATCAATACTGCCGGCGAACAGCAAGGCGCTGGTGACCAGCGCGGTCATCGCCCCCCAAAACACACGCAGCCATTTCGGTCCGTCTTCATCGGCGTTGCCGCCCTTGGACGACAGGGTCGACAGCACCACGGTGCCGGAGTCGGCCGAGGTGACGAAGAACACGAAGCTGATAAACACCGTGACCGCGATGACGGCTTTGCTCCAGGGGTAGGTTTCCAGCAGCAGGTAGAGGCTCATCGACGGATCATCGATGGCCGACTGGCCGAGCGCGGCCATGCCGTGGTTGAGCACCTGGTCGATGGCGCTGTTGCCGAAGATCGACATCCAGGCCAGGGTGAAACCCAGCGGGATCAGCAGCACGCCGAACACGAATTCGCGGATGGTACGACCACGGGAAATCCGTGCGATAAACAGGCCCACGAACGGCGACCATGCGATCCACCAGGCCCAGTAGAACACGGTCCAGCCACCCAGCCAGTCGCTGGGTTTGTCGTAGGCGTATACGTCGAAACTCTTGGTCGGCAAGGCGCCCAGGTAGTCGCCGATGTTCTGGATCAGGGTGTTAAGCAAATGCTGGGTAGGCCCGGCGAACAACACGAACAGCAGCAGCGCACAGGCCAGCAGCATGTTGATGTCGGACATCACCCGCACGCCCTTGTCGACGCCGGCCACAGCGACCAGGATCGCGGCTCCCATCATCAGCGTGATGAGACCGACCTGGATCCACTGGGTATGGGCAATGCCAAACAGATAATCGAGACCGGAGTTGAGGTGCAGCACCCCAAAACCCATATCCGCGCCGAGGCCGAACACCGTGGCGATAATGCCAAAGCCATCCACCGCGTAACCGATGGGGCCATTGATGCGTTTGCCAATCAGCGGGTACAGCGCCGAGCGCAACGCCAGCGGCAGGTTATGCCGGTAGGCAAAGTACGCCAGGGCCATGCCCACAAACGCGAACACGCCCCAGCCATGCAGGCCCCAGTGCAGAAACAGGATCTGCATGGCCTGGCGCGCAGCGTCGGCGTTCATCGGCGCGCCCTGCGGCGGTTGCACCAGGTGCGTCAGCGGCTCGGAGACGCAGAAGAAGAACAGCGTGATGCTGATCCCGGCGGCGAACAGCATGCCGGCCCAGGACAGGTAACTGAATTCGGGCTCGTCGTGGTCGGCACCGAGTTTTATCTTGCCGTAGCCCGATAGCGCGGTGACCACCACGAAGACCAGATACAGGGTCATCGCCAGCATGTAGTACCAGCCGACCGTGTTGGCCGCCCAGTTTTGCGCCGCCAGCAGCCAGGCACCGGCCTGTTGCGGGATAGCGATGACGGTGATGCCGAACAGCAGGATAAACGTCGCGGCAAAGTAGAAGACCGGCGCATTCATGCGCACCAGGCCGCTGGATGGGGTGGACGATGCACTCATGAACGATGCACCCCAAGGATGAGGGATATGGCTGTGAAAAACGGACTCAGCAAAGGTAAGCCTCCTGTTGTGAGCGGGCAGCGAACCACCGGGTTTAACTTGAACGAGCATTCAAGTTAAACATGGATAGGCGGTCTGGGACTAATCGCAGGGCTGAGTGGTAGGTGATTCCTACACAAGCTCAAGGAAAGGTATGACGGATCGCGCTGAAAAACGTTCAGCACGCCTTTCAATATGTGCAGCCTGTCTCCTGTTGCATTCACCACAATCGAATGACCACTGCCCACCTGAGGTCATTCAGTCATGCCAGAGACATTGAAGCATTTTGATTTTATCCGGCAACAATTGCCGCCATGGTTGCGGAGCACGTCACTGCAACGTTTTGCGGCGTTGAAAAAACAGCGCCCAGACTTCACGGAACTCTATCGCAATGCCCCTGGCTCGGAGCAGCGCCTGCCCTTCAAGCACGCCCTGGACACCCACTGGGCCAGCCAGAACGCACTGGACACGCTATTCGAGAAACTCACCGACATTAAGGCCTTCGCCGAGCCCTTGCTGAAAAATGCCCTGCGTGACTACGGCGCTATTGATGTGTCGAATACTTCGATCCGTCTATACGCGCCGGCCACATTGCCCTGGTGGACGTTCGGGACGCACCCGGGTGTCTCCGTCCGGACAACGACGCTGCTCGACGCCGCCTTGCACAACTTTTCAGCTTCGGAAACCTTTGTCGATTACGCTTTCCTTGCGGCAGAGGATGCCCGTGGGCAGCGTGAGATACTCACGTTCAAACACAGGGTGACAGGTCAACCCCTCACCGCCGACCATTTCAAAACCTTGTGCCGAAACCTGGATATCGGTGCGCGCTATATGCAAAACCTCACCCTGACAGTGGGGTTCGGCAATGCCTCGGTCGCCACCTCCTTCCGACAAAAAGTCATCCACAACCTGAAAGCCGCCCTCAACAGTGCCGCTCACGTGGCGCTCGCCAAAAAAGACATCACCGAAGACAGTTACACCCTCATTCAGTCGCTGCTCCAAAGAGACGGCCCGCTTCAACTGGGCGGGCAAACGATGGACGTCTACGCGCTGAGCCTGCTGGATACACGCCTGCCGGGCATTTTCATCATCGCCCCCGCACGGTTGGACGCAGCGCTTCATAAAATCCTGGTCTATATCCCTGATGACCCCGCCCACCCTCTCAAGGACTACAGCTCGGCCCCGGCCTTCGTCAAAGAGTTGACCGGCCAACTGCGTGACCGCACGCCTCGCGACGACCCATCCCGCCCCAGCTACCAGCAGTTCTTCAGCCAGTTCGTGGCCCATCAGGAACGTGGGCGCTTTTTTTACCAACTCAATCAGTTGCTTTCCACTGTGCGCTGGCACGACAGAGAACCTGGGGACAGCCGCCCCAACTGGCGCCCAGAGCCGGTAGAAACCCCCAACCTGCAATTTCGCACCCTGGCTGTTCGTGACGATATTCAAAACCGTGGCGACGATCCGGGCCAGGATGATCTCTGGCACTACCTCTACCGCGTCAAACTGAACAAATGCGTGAACGATGCCCGAGAGATTGCCATCTCCACAGCCTACGCCGACCGCATGGCGCGCTGGAAGTGGTGGGACAACCTGGAAAAAATGCTCTCGGACATTTTCAATGCCGCGCTCCTGGTCATCACTCCGTTCGTTCCCTTGCTGGGGGAGTTGATGTTGGCCTACACCACCTACCAGATGCTCGACGATGTATTTGAAGGCATCGTCGATTGGGCCGAAGGCTTGCAGCGCGAAGCGGCAGAACATCTGCTCTCGATCGCAGAGAACACGCTGCAGCTCGCGCTGTTCGAAGCGGGAGGTAAAGTGGGTGAAATTGCCAAGGTGAAACTGTCCACGTTTGTCGAGCAACTCCAACCCGTACAGACACCTTCCGCGCAGACGCGCCTCTGGGCCCCTGACCTCGCGCCTTACCAACATACCAACCTGCGCCTGCCCGAGACCTCCATTGCGCACGAAAATGGCCTTCACCACCATCAGGGCAAGCAGATTGTGAAAGTGGAAAACCACCACTATGAAGTCCGCAAGGACCCTGTCACC
Organism: Pseudomonas sp. NFPP04; assembly: GCF_900113815.1. Lineage (NCBI taxonomy): Bacteria > Pseudomonadati > Pseudomonadota > Gammaproteobacteria > Pseudomonadales > Pseudomonadaceae > Pseudomonas > Pseudomonas sp. NFPP04. The sequence goes on from NZ_FOQS01000012.1 coordinate 77,443, forward strand.
CAAACGTACACCCTTGCCCATCCCAAACGCCCCAGTGCCTACCAGCCTCCCGTGGCGCTCAATGGCAGCGGCGCTTGCGTGCTGGCCGGTGAACAGCCAAGGACCTGGAACAATGCTCGCCTGCTGAGACGCCTCGGGCCACAGACAAACGGTCTGACGGTCGGTGAACTGGAGCAGGTACGGCAGATAAGCGGTGTCGCGTTCGGGGATTTACGCCATATGTACGCCAACAACGAACCCACCCCGCCCTTGCTGGCCGATACCCTCAAACGCTTTGACAGTGAGAAGCGCATCAGAGAGGCCGAAGACGCCATCCGTACAGGCCAGCCCCTTGACCCGTCATCGGACTGGTTCGAACAAATGGTCACCGAACTTGAGGGCTGGCCTCGTGACAAAGCCTTGCTGGTGTACCCGCATAGCGATTTATCAGGCACGCCCCGTCGCTATGGCAATGCACAAGCAACAGGCGCCGATGCCCTGAGCCTGAGCATCGCCGATGTCATGTCCGGCCGGCTGGCGGAAAAAGTCGTGGACTACCTGGATGAACCACAACTGACCCAGTTACTCGGCAAACAGTTGCCTGAGAATGAGCGCGTACAGGCGCTGCGTGAACGGCTGGCCGAGTATGTCGAGCAGCAAAGCGCCTCCCTCGCCCACAGCGACTACTCCCGCCAGGAGGCCAGCGACGAGCCCTCTATCCAATTGCTGCGCAGCCAGTACCCTGACCTCCCCCTGAGTATCGCTCAGAGCCTGGTTCGCCATACCCGTCGTCGCCACCTGAGCATTATGAGTGAAAAGAAACGCCTTCCATTGGAGGTAAAAAACCAAGCGCGTGAGCTGGATTTCGAAGTCCGCAGTACGCGCATGTTCGAACAGCTTGTCCAGGGTACCCCGCCCTCGACACACACCGAAAACCTGGCACTCAATACCCTCAGAATTCACTCAGACAGTTTTGCGAATCTGCGTATCCAGGTGCGTGAGCGAACCCCTACCGGCGACCTGAGAACCCAGGTCGGCGCAGAGGATGCCGCACACCTCAAGATCCTGGTGCGTAACCGAACAGGCCAGTACCGAGTGTTCAACGCCGAAGGCAAGCTGATACACGGCGCAACTGACTTCTACAATGCTGTATTCCAGGCATTGCCGCCCGAAAGCCCCTTGCGCGATAGCGACACACTGCGCACATGGCTGATTGAAAAAAACAAAGCGCCCACCGAACGGCGCTTGGCCCTCGCCGAGGCGCCTATCCCCACCCATCCTGAACGTGAAACACTGATCCTGCTCGGTGGCGGCAACAGCATGAGCCGCGTGGTCGATGTCGAGGTAAATCCCGTTACGGTGCAGGGGGATATCAAACACTGGCTGCCGGGGATGTCCGAGCAAGGCGTGAAACGCTTCGCTGAAAAAGCCGAGAGTGAAGAGGGGCGATTACAACTGGAAAACCTGAAAGCCGAAGGCAAAGCCTTAGACAAGGCGCTACACACCTATTTGCAAGACAGTACCCGATTTCCTTATCGCAACTCGCTGGAAGAGGTGCTTGCCAGGAAGGCATTTACCAGGAAGTTGAAAGAAGCCTGGCGCGAGGGGTACACAAAACTGCACGACGAGTTCAATACGGCAGGCAACGACGTGTACTTGGACCTGAGCGATACAGTGCTGCCGACTGAACTGCCCGTGCTGCCCTTTGAGTTGGGATTGGTCACGCACTTGCATATGAATGGCAGTGGGTTTGCCGCTGAACATACGCCATTCCTGGCGCATTTCCCAAAACTGAAGGCGCTTGATTTAGCGGATAACCGTCTGGTCACGCTGCCCGAGGCCATTGGAAACATGCGCTCGCTCAAAGCCCTTGACGTGAGCAACAACGCTATTGCCTTGGACAACACCGCTGTCCAGCAGTTGAAAAAACTGCGGCGGTTGCAGGGGCTGGATCTTTCAAAAAACCCTCTGGGACGGGTACCGGATATTAGTCACATGCGCGACCTGAGGGCGCTGGACCTGTCCCACACAGGGATCAGCGAATGGCCCGCGGGTCTCTTTGCGCACGAGCGAGACGCGTCTTTTGACCTGTACCTTCGCGGCAACCCCGTTACCACAATTCCAGAGGTCGCCAGGGAGTCCGCAGAGGCATTTACCGTGGCTAACACCTGGCTGGACCGCGCAACCCTCACGCCTGAAGCCAGGGCCCTTTGGGACGAGCACAAAACTGACTTTGGGTTGGACCCTTATCGCACTTACCCGCCCAAGGGCGATGCTGACTTTTGGGTGGATGACCTGGACGATGAAAACCAGATACGTTTTGCCAATGTCTGGTTTGACTTGGAAAATGAAGAAGGCTCCCAGGGTTTTTTCGAGGTCATCAAGAAACTGGAGCAACCCGAGGCTTTCGAGGACCCGATGGACCAGATGCGTTACGAACAAAACCGAAGAATCCTGACCGATCAGGTGCGGCATATGCTGTTGAGCATGCACGAAGACACGATGCTGCGTCAGGAGCTGTTCAAAATGTCGAGCTTCCCGGGGCTGTGCCCGGACGCAAGCCGCCAGATATTCACCGAAATGGGGATTCAGGTCACCGCCACCACGGCCAGGCGATACAGTCGAACGCAAGCTGAACATGAAGAGACAATCACCCGTCTAGCCCAAGGCGCCGCGAGGCTCAAGATGGTGAACGATGTCGCCCGGGCGGACATCGCCAACCGTCTCAAACCTGCCAATCAAGGTGGCCAGGGACTGCGACTGTCCACCCAGGTTGTTGATGGACAGCCCGGCAGCGTCGACGAGGTGGAGGTTTACCTGGCCTACCAGACACGCCTGTCGAAAAGCCTCAACCTGCCCTGGGTCAGCGACAGCATGACGTATCGAAACACCGCCGATGTGCCCGAGTCTTCCATCATCCATGCGGGCAAAGCCGTGAAAGACTTGAGTGAAGGCGACGGACTGGTGAACCGCATGTTGCAGGAACCCTACTGGGAGCCCTTCCTGAAGGAACGCTACGCAAAAGACTACGCAGCCAACGAAGAAAACACGGTTCAACAGTTGGAAAGCCTGGAGCAACTGGATACCGAACAAAAAGCGTTTGCCCAGGCGCAGGGTCTGAACGAGCAGGAGAAAACGCAAAAACGCGAGGCACTGAAGTCCCGGATCGAACAGTTACAGATCGAGGACCGAGTCGTCCCGGACCAGGTCATGTCCGAGGACCTGTACAACCAGCTCTACAATGACCTGTCGGAACGTCGCATGGAGTGGCTGCGCGAACAGACCCACCTGTCACTGGAGCGGCTTGAACGCTGACATGCTCACTTCTGCGTGCCGTCATCATGCTGCAGGTTCGCCTGGGTGATATTCGCCCCCGCCGGCACGCTGCGGGTCAGCCACACGTTGCCGCCAATGGTCGAGCCCTTGCCGATGGTGATGCGCCCCAGGATGGTCGCCCCGGCGTAGATCACCACATCGTCCTCGACAATCGGATGACGCGGATGGCCCTTCTGCAACTGCCCGTCCTCATCCGCCGGGAAGCGCTTGGCGCCCAGGGTCACGGCCTGGTAGATGCGCACGCGCTCGCCGATGATCGCGGTTTCGCCGATCACCACGCCGGTCCCGTGGTCGATAAAAAAACTCGGGCCGATCTGTGCGCCGGGGTGGATGTCGATGCCGGTGGCCGAGTGGGCGATCTCGGCGCTGATGCGCGCCAACAGCGGCAGGCCGGCGCGGTACAGGTGGTGGGCCAGGCGATGGTGAATCACCGCCAGGATGCCGGGGTAGCACAGCAACACTTCATCCACACTGCGAGCGGCCGGGTCGCCGTGGTAGGCGGCCAGTACGTCGGTGTCCAGCAGGCTGCGCAGGGACGGCAAGGCCAGGGCGAAATCCTGGATCAGGCGGATGGCGTGGGCATTAACGGCGCTGTCGTCCTCGCCGCTCTGGCGCGCGGCGTAGCGCAGTTCCAGGCGCGCCTGGCCGAGCAGGGCATTGAGCGCCACATCCAGGGTGTGGCCAACGTAGAAGTCTTCGCTTTCTTCACGCAGGTCCACCGGGCCCAGGCGCATGGGGAACAACGCGCCGCACAACGACTCCAGGATCTGCGCCACCGCTTCACGCGAAGGCAACTCGCGGCCACCATGCTCACCGCTCAAACGGCCATTGCGCGTTCGCCACTGGTCCCGGGCGCCGCGCAACTGGCTGACGATGGTTTGTAATTGCCAATGACTGGAACGCTCACTCACGGTTTTCACTCCTGACGTAATGGCACTCACTTTACGGTATGCACCCTGGCCGCCCTTAAGAACCAATGGTGCAATGCTAAGAACCTTCCGGAATAAGCGATTGGCGGTTGCCCGATGAAAAGTGCCTGCCTATAGTCGCCCCATCCTCATCAACCGTGCGTAGCCATGATCAAACAACAGCTCGACCGTTTTAACCGCCTGGAACTGCTGGGTGGCGCCACCGCCCTGGAAAAACTCGAGCGGCTGTCGGCCTGGTCGGGCAGAGACATCTACGTCAAGCGCGACGACACCACACCGCTGGCCATGGGCGGCAACAAGCTGCGCAAACTCGAATACCTGGCCGCCGATGCCATCGCCCAAGGCGCCGACACCCTGGTGACCGCTGGCGCGATCCAGTCCAACCACGTGCGCCAGACCGCCGCGCTGGCCGCCAAGCTCGGCCTGGGCTGCGTCGCGCTGCTGGAGAACCCCACCGGCACCGAAGACCCCAACTACCTGGGCAACGGCAACCGCCTGCTGCTGGACCTGTTCGACGCCAAGGTGGAGCTGGTGGAGAACCTCGACAACGTCGACGACCAACTCAGTGCCGTCGCCGACCGCCTGCGCAGCAACGGCAAGCAGCCATACCTGGTGCCCATCGGCGGCTCCAATGCACTCGGCGCCCTGGGTTACGTGCGCGCCGGGCTGGAGCTGGCCGCGCAGATCGAAGCCAGCGGTATCGAGTTTGCCGCCGTGGTGCTGGCGTCCGGCAGTGCGGGCACCCACAGTGGCCTGGCCCTGGCGTTGAGCGAAGTGCTGCCGCAGTTGCCCGTGATCGGTATCACCGTATCGCGCACCGAAGAAGCACAGTTCCCGAAAGTGCAGGGCCTGGCCGAACGCACCGCCGAATTGTTGGGTGTGGATATTCCCGAGGCCTTCAAGGTGATCCTGTGGGACGAATATTTTGGCCCGCGCTATGGCGAACCGAACGCAGGCACCCTGGCGGCGGTCAAGTTGCTGGCGAGCCAGGAAGGCCTGCTGCTGGACCCGGTCTACACTGGCAAGGCCATGGCCGGCTTGCTGGACGGTATCGGGCGCCAGCGCTTCGAGGATGGCCCGATCATTTTCCTGCATACCGGCGGCGCGCCGGCGTTGTTTGCCTACAACAGCGCCTTTAACTGAATCAATGCGGACTAAATGTGGACCAACATGTGGGAGGGGGCTTGCCCCCGATGACGGAGTGTCAGCCATGACTTCTGTGACTGCTACACCGCTATCGGGGGCAAGCCCCCTCCCACATTAGAACCTCTATATATTTCTTATTGGAATATCAGATTTGATTTATATTATTTTCAAGTCTTAAAAACCGGCTTTATAGTCGCGCCGTAGGCGAAGACGCGCTACGCGCTTTAAGGCAGGATACGACTACTGCGTCACCTGCTTCGCACACCATAAAAACACAGGGGCTCTTCATGACTATTTCTGTATTCCGTCGCACGTTGCTGGTTGGCACTCTGGGCCTGGCACTCGGGGCTGGCCTGATCGGCCAGGCAGTCGCGGGTGAACAACTGGGCAACATCAAAAAAGCCGGCGAGATCAAGATCGGCCTGGAAGGTACTTACCCGCCGTTCAGCTTCGTCGATGAAAGCGGCAAGCTGAGCGGTTTCGAAGTGGAACTGTCCGAAGCCCTGGCCAAGGAGCTGGGCGTGAAGGTCAAGCTGCAAGCGACGCCATGGGACGGCATCCTCGCCGCCCTTGAATCCAAGCGCCTGGACGCCGTGGTCAACCAGGTGACCATCTCCGAAGAGCGTAAAAAGAAATACGACTTTTCCCAGCCTTACACCGTCTCCGGTATCCAGGCGCTGGTCCTGAAGAAAAACGTCGACGCTATCAAGACCGCCGACGACCTAGCCGGCAAGAAAGTCGGCGTGGGCCTGGGCACCAACTACGAACAATGGCTCAAGGACAATCAACCCAAAGCCATCATCAAGACCTACAACGACGACCCGACCAAGTTCCAGGACCTGCGCATCGGCCGTATCGACGCCATCCTGATCGACCGCCTGGCCGCCCTGGAATACGCCAAGAAAGCCCCGGACACCGCTGCAGCCGGCGATGCCTTCTCCCGCCAGGAAGCCGGTATTGCCCTGCGCAAGGGTGAGCCGGAACTGCTTGATGCCGTGAACAAGGCCCTCGACAAACTGCGTGCTGACGGCACCTTGAAGAAGCTGTCCGAGAAGTACTTCAACGCTGACGTCACTCAATAATGGAAGCAGGTTTCCAACTCGCGCTGGACTCCGCGCCCTTCCTGCTCAAGGGCGCGTATTACACGGTGATCCTCAGCCTCGGCGGGATGTTTTTCGGCTTGCTGCTGGGCTTCGGCCTGGCCTTGATGCGCCTGTCCCGCTTCAAGCTGGTGAGTTGGCTCGCCCGAGTCTACGTGTCGTTCTTTCGCGGCACGCCCTTGCTGGTACAGCTGTTTTTGATCTACTACGGCTTGCCGCAAGTGGGCATCGAGCTGGATCCTATCCCGGCAGCCATGATCGGCTTTTCGCTGAACATGGCCGCCTACGCCTGTGAAATCCTGCGTGCCGCCATCGGTTCCATCGAGCGCGGCCAATGGGAAGCCGCCGCCAGTATCGGCATGACCCGCGCGCAAACCCTGCGCCGGGCCATCCTGCCGCAGGCAATGCGCACGGCCTTGCCGCCGCTGGGCAACAGTTTCATTTCGCTGGTCAAGGACACGGCGCTGGCCGCCACCATCCAGGTGCCCGAGCTGTTCCGTCAGGCGCAACTGGTGTCGGCAAGGACCTTCGAAATCTTCACCATGTATCTCTCCGCTGCCCTGATCTACTGGATTTTGGCGAGCATCCTGGCGCACTTGCAAAATCGCCTGGAAGACCGGGTCAACCGGCATGACCTGGAGTCCTGAAGCATGATCGTGGTTGAAAAACTGACCAAACAATTCAACGGTCAGGTGGTGCTCAACGGCATCGACCTGGAGGTCAAGGAAGGCGAAGTCATCGCCATCATCGGCCCCAGCGGTTCCGGCAAGACCACCTTCCTGCGCTGCCTGAATTTCCTCGAACAACCCACCAGCGGCCGCATCAAGGTGGGTGACATCGAGATCGACACCAGCAAGCCGATCAACCAGCAACAAAGCCTGGTGCGACGCCTGCGCCAGCACGTGGGCTTTGTGTTTCAGAACTTCAACCTGTTCCCCCACCGCACCGCGCTGGAAAACGTCATCGAAGGCCCCACCGTGGTCAAGAAGATGCCGCACGATGCCGCGGTCGCACTGGGTCGCAAGCTGTTGGCCAGGGTAGGCCTGGCAGGCAAGGAAGACGCCTACCCACGGCGCCTCTCCGGCGGCCAGCAGCAGCGCGTGGCAATTGCCCGCGCGCTGGCCATGGAGCCGGAGGTGATCCTGTTCGACGAACCCACCTCGGCGCTGGACCCTGAGCTGGTGGGCGAAGTGCTGGCGACCATCCGCAGCCTCGCCGAAGAAAACCGCACCATGGTCATCGTCACCCACGAGATGAGTTTTGCGCGGGATGTGGCCAACCGGGTGATCTTCTTCGACAAGGGTGTGATCGTGGAACAAGGCGAAGCCAAGGCGCTGTTCGCCAACCCCAGGGAAGAGCGCACCAAGCAGTTCCTGAGCAAATTCCTCGCCCACTGATTCCCACCTGCAGGAGCCGGCTTGCCGGCGAAAAACGTCAACGTTAACGCGGTAAATCAGGTTTACCGCGTTGCCTGATCGCTCTTCGCCAGCAAGCCGGCTCCTACAAGGGGAATCCTCGTTCTCGCGGGTAAAACACCCCGCCGCACCTACCTGAATATCCCCGCCCCAGTCAGACCGTTCTGATTATCTCCAAACCCGCCATTTAGCCCTTTGCCGCCATTGACGCCCCTCGGCCAACCCTCTTATCTAGCGCCCAGAGGATTGGATCCTATCCCGGCTATTCACTGAATCGTTTCGTTCGGCCCACCGCGCACACCTGCGCCAAAGGTCCGGAGCGATTGCTGCTGGCTGCATCAAGGAGATGACTTATGACGCGCCCCCTGCTCACCGCCCCGACACTGCCCCAGGCCGTCGGCAATGGCATCAATGCCCTGGCCGCTGCACGCTTGCAGGTTGACATCCCGCCGTATCCCGGCATGGATGAAGGCGACCTGATCGAGCTGTTCTGGAACAACTGTTTCGCCGCTTCACGTCGGATCACCACAGGCAAGATCGGCGAGTTCACTCACCTGCGGGTACCAGAGAGTTTTGTGCTGGAGGGGCCGACGCAGGTGCATTACCAAGTCATGCAGGTCGGCCACGCCCCTGCTCGCTCAGCCGTGAGGCGAGTGCGTGTAAAGACCCTGTGCCCAGGCGGCCAACCCTCGCCCCTTTGCGGTGACGAAAACCAGAACCTCGCCCCCGTGGGCCTGCCCGATATCATCCGCCGCTACGGCGTCAATGCCAGCCAGGTGCGGCGCGGTATTCCCCTGACCATCGAGCCTTACCTGCACATGACCACTGGCGATGCCATCACCTTGCGCTGGGGCGATGTGCGCCTGGATCTGCCGAAGATCCGGGCCAGGGAAGTCGGCCTGGCGGTACAGGTATGGGTACCTTCGACGGTGATTATCGAAGCGGGCGACGACTGTCGGCTGGAAGTGACGTACTGCATTCTTGACCGCGTCGGCAACAATTCACGCTGGGCACCCGCGCGCACCTTGCGCATTGCAGCAGGGGCACCGTCCCGCCCGGCCGGGACCGCGCTGACCTACCAGCCACGAGCGCCGGGATCGCCCTGTGAACCTGGGTGACAGACCTTCTATGCATATTCCCAAAAGTTAGTTTATTTAAATATTTAACACGCTTAGGGTATATACACCGGACCACCGGACATCTCTGATTTTTCTGTTTTTATTTCATTGAATGCGAGGTCGGTATGGTCAGGATTACCCCGGTGCGCAACGCCAGGGCATTACGTGCAGCCAAGGAGCGGCGCTGATGTCTAACTTGGCTCTAACCCCCCCCCAGAATGATCTGGACGTAGCCCCCCTGCTGTTGCCGGCCACCGTGCTGCGCAACGACGCAGAGGCGCTGAAGGCTGCCCATGAGTTGGCCCAGGCGGCTCGCCTGCAAGCCGCCAGGCGCGACCAGCAACGCAAACTGCCGTGGGCGCAGATCGAGCAGTTCACCCGCAGTGGGCTGGGCAGTATTTCCATTCCCCGTGAGTACGGCGGCCCGCAGGTGTCGTTCGTGACCCTGGCCGAGGTGTTCGCGATCATCAGCGCGGCCGACCCGGCCCTCGGGCAGATCCCGCAGAACCATTTCGGCATCCTGCACCTGTTGCAGGGCGCCGCCACCGAGCGCCAGAAAAAACAGCTGTTCCAGAGCGTGCTAGACGGCTGGCGCATCGGCAATGGCGGCCCGGAACGCGGCACCAGGAATACCCTGGAGCTCAAGGCGCGCATCACCGCCAACGGTGACGGTTACGTAATCAGCGGCCAGAAGTTCTATTCCACCGGCGCGCTGTTTGCGCATTGGGTCGCGGTCAAGGCGTTGAACGATGACGGCAAGCAGGTCATGGCGTTCGTGCGCCGAGGCACTGAAGGGCTGCGCATCGTTGACGATTGGTCCGGCTTCGGCCAGCGCACCACCGCCAGCGGCACGGTGCTGCTGGATCGGGTGCCGGTGGAGGCCGAACTGGTCGTGGAAAACTGGCGCATCGGCGAAACTCCGACGATACAGGGCGCCGTCTCGCAATTGATCCAGGCGGCCATCGACGCCGGCATCGCCCGTGGCGCGCTGGATGACACCATCGCGTTCGTACGCGAACGCTCGCGCCCCTGGATCGACGCCAAGGTCGAACGTGCCAGCGATGACCTGTACGTGATCGCCGACATCGGCAAGCTGAAGATCGAACTGCACGCCGCCGAAGCGCTGCTGCGCAAGGCAGGGCAAGTGCTGGACCAGGTCAGCGCCGCGCCCATCACCGCGCAGTCCGCCGCACGGGCCTCCATCGCCGTGGCCGAGGCCAAGGTGCTGACCACCGAAGTGTCGCTGCTGGTCAGCGAAAAGCTCTTCGAACTGGCCGGCAGCCGCGCCACCCTTGCCGAATTCAACCTCGACCGTCACTGGCGCAACGCCCGGGTGCACACGCTGCACGACCCGGTGCGCTGGAAGTATCACGCCATCGGCGCCTATCGCTTGAACGGTACCTTGCCGGCTCGCCATTCCTGGATCTGACCGACCAGACATCTGGAGAACATCATGACTTTCTCTCATCCCGTCGCGGTCATCACCAGCGACGAACAAGCCCTTGTTGTCGCCAGCGACCTGGCCGAAGACTTTCGCCGCGACAGCGCCCAGCGCGACCGCGAGCGCCGCCTGCCCTTGCCCGAGCTGGATGCGTTCTCGCGCTCCGGCCTGTGGGGCATCAGCGTGCCGAAGGAGCACGGCGGCGCGGGCGTATCCAATGTCACCCTGGCCAAGGTGATTGCCTTGATAGCCCAGGCCGATGCATCCCTGGGCCAGATCCCGCAGAACCATTTCTACGCCCTGGAAGTGCTGCGCGTAAACGGCAGCCCGGCACAGCAAAAACGCCTGTACACCGAGGTACTCGCCGGCCAGCGCTTCGGCAACGCCCTGGCGGAACTGGGCACCAAGACCGCCCATGACCGCGTCACCAAAATCACCCGCGACGGTGACGGTTTCCGTATCAGCGGCCGCAAGTTCTATTCCACCGGCGCGATCTACGCCCAGCGCATCCCCACGTCGGTGGTGGATGACCACGGCGTGCAGCAACTGGCCTTTGTGCCACGCGACAGCGAAGGCCTGAGCGTGATCGACGACTGGAGCGGCTTCGGCCAGCGCACCACCGGCAGCGGTTCGGTGGTGTTCGATAACGTGTGGGTGGCCGCGCAGGACGTGATCCCGTTCCAGAGCGCCTTCGAACGCCCGACCACCGTCGGCCCGCTGGCCCAGATCCTTCACGCTGCCATCGACACCGGGATCGCCCGTGCGGCCTTTGAAGATGCGCTGCACTTTGTACGCACCAAGACCCGCCCGTGGATCGACTCCGGCAACGACAAAGCCACTGAAGACCCACTGACCCTGAAAAGCTTCGGCCACTTGAGCATCCGCCTGCACGCCGCCGAGGCGCTGTTGGAGCGCTCGGGCGAGTACCTGGACCGTGCCCAGGCCGACAGCAACGCCGAGACCGTCGCTGCCGCCTCGATTGCCGTCGCGGAAGTACGCGCCTTGAGCACCGAAATTTCCCTGGCCGCCGGCAGCACCCTGTTCGAACTGGCCGGCAGCCAGGCGACCCTGGCTGAACATGGCTTGGACCGTCACTGGCGCAACGCCCGGGTGCACACCCTGCACGACCCGGTGCGGTGGAAGTACCACGCGGTGGGTAATTACTACCTGAACGATGAAAACCCGCCGCTGCGGGGGACCATTTGATGGCGAAGAAAAAAATCCTGCTCAATGCCTTCAACATGAACTGCATCGGGCATATCAACCACGGCCTGTGGACGCATCCACGGGACACTTCGACCCAGTACAAGACGATCGAGTACTGGACCGAGCTGGCGCAAACCCTGGAGCGCGGGCTGTTCGACGGTTTGTTTATCGCCGATATCGTCGGTGTGTACGACGTGTACCAGAACTCGATTGATGTGCCGCTCAAAGAGTCGATCCAACTGCCGGTGAATGATCCGTTGCTGTTGGTCTCAGCCATGGCCGCCGTCACCAGAAACCTCGGCTTCGGCCTCACCGCCAACCTCACCTACGAGCCGCCGTATTTGTTCGCCCGGCGCATGTCCACGCTGGACCACCTGAGCCGTGGCCGTGTGGGTTGGAACATCGTCACCGGCTACCTCGACAGCGCCGCCAAGGCCATGGGCCTCACTGAACAAGTCGAGCATGACCGCCGCTACGACCAGGCCGATGAATACCTGGAGGTGCTCTACAAACTCTGGGAAGGCAGCTGGGAAGACGGCGCGGTGCTCAACGACCCCAAGGCGCGGGTGTATGCGCAGCCGGGCAAGGTGCACAAGGTCGAGCACCAGGGGGAGTTCTACCAGGTGGACGGGTATCACCTGTGCGAGCCCTCTCCGCAACGTACACCGGTGCTGTTCCAGGCCGGCAGTTCGGAGCGCGGGTTGCTGTTCGCGGGGCGCCATGCCGAGTGCGTATTCATCAGCGGCCAGAACAAGGCCGCGACCAAGGTCCAGGTGGACAAGGTGCGCGCCAGCGCGGTCGAGGCCGGGCGCAACCCGGATGACATCAAGGTGTTCATGGGCCTCAACGTGATCGTGGGTGCCACAGAAGCGTTGGCCTGGGCCAAACACGCCGAGTACCTCAGCTACGCCAGCCCGGAAGCCGGCGTGGCGCATTTCTCGGCATCCACCGCCATCGACTTTGCCCAATACGAACTGGACGAGCCGATCCAGTACGTGAAGAGCAACGCGATCCAGTCGGCCACCAAGAACCTGCAGAACAACGACTGGACCCGGCGCAAATTGCTGGAGCAGCACGCCTTGGGCGGGCGCTACATCACCCTGGTCGGCTCGCCCGGACAGGTCGCCGACGAGCTGGAATCGTGGATCAGCGAGACCGGCCTGGATGGCTTCAACCTAACGCGCATCGTCACGCCGGAAAGCTATGTGGACTTCATCGACCTGGTGGTGCCGGAGCTGCAAAAGCGCGGGTCGTACAAAACTGAATATGAACAGGGAACGCTGCGGGAAAAAGTCTTCCAGGGCAGCGCCCGCCTACCCGAACAACACACCGGTTCCACCTACCGACAAACTGCTTCTCTGACTGGAAATACCCAATGAAAAAGACACTGCTCACTCATCCAGTCAAAGCACTGGCCCTGGCGTTCGGACTGTTCAGCTCAGCGGTATTCGCCGCCGATGCGCCGTTGAAGATCGGCACCACCGCCGCCTTTGCGATTCCTCTGGAAGCCGCTGTAGCCGAAGCCGGCAAGCAAGGCCTCAAAGTCGAGCTGGTGGAGTTCACCGACTGGATCGCACCCAACGTCAGCCTGGCTGCCGGCGATATCGACGTGAACTATTTCCAGCACATCCCGTTCCTGGAAAACGCCAAGGCCGCCGCCGGTTTTGACCTGGTGCCCTATGCGCCGGGCATCATCAACAACGTCGGGCTGTATTCGAAGAAGTACAAAAGCATCAACGACTTGCCCCAGGGCGCCAGCGTGGCGATTGCCAACGACCCGATCAACAGCGGTCGTGGCCTGCAACTGCTGGCCAAGGCGGGGCTGATCACGCTCAAGCCGGGCGTGGGCTACAAGGCCACCGAGGAAGACATCATCAGCAACCCGAAGAAGATCAAGATCCTGCAGGTCGAGGCCGTGCAACTGGTGCGCGCCTATGACGATGCCGACCTGGTGCAGGGCTACCCGGCGTATATCCGCCTGTCCAAGACCTTCGATGCCGAGTCGGCGCTGCTGTTCGACGGCCTCGACCATCCAGAGTACGTGATCCAGTTCGTGATCCAGCCCAAAAGCAAGACCGACCCACGGGTGATCAAGTTTGTGGATATCTACCAGCATTCGCCGGTGGTGCGTGCCGCCTTGGATAAATCCCTCGGCAAGCTCTACCAAGTCGGCTGGGAAGATAAAAAATGACCGCCGCCCATGCCCAACTGCGCGACCTGGGCCTGCCGCCCAGGGACGCCGAGCAGAGCGAATTGCACCCGGACCTCAATCGCGCGCATGTGCGTTTCATCAACCTGGGCAAGACCTACGACGGCACGGTGCATGCCTTGCAAGGCATCGACCTGGCGATCCAGCGCGGTGAAGTGTTCGGCATCATTGGCCGCAGCGGCGCCGGCAAGTCATCGCTGATCCGCACCATCAATCGCCTGGAACAACCCAGCAGCGGGCGGGTGCTGATCGATCAGGTGGACATCGGTGAGTTTGATGAAGACCGTCTGGTGGCCCTGCGTCGACGCATCGGCATGATCTTCCAGCACTTCAACCTGATGTCGGCCAAAACGGTGTGGCAGAACGTCGAGTTGCCGTTGAAAGTGGCGGGCGTGCCGAAGCAGCAGCGCGAGCAAAAAGTACGCGAGCTGCTTGAACTGGTGGGGTTGCAGGACAAGCACACGTCTTACCCGGCGCAGCTGTCCGGCGGGCAGAAACAACGGGTGGGCATTGCCCGTTCGCTGGTGCACGACCCCGAGATCCTGCTGTGCGACGAGGCCACCTCGGCCCTCGACCCGGAGACGACCCAATCGATTCTCGGCCTGCTGCGCGAGATCAACCGGCGCCTGGGTTTGACCATCGTGCTGATCACCCACGAGATGGCGGTGATCCGCGAAATCTGCGACCGCGTGGTGGTGCTGGAACATGGGCGCATCGTCGAGCAAGGCCCGGTGTGGCACGTGTTCGGCAACCCGCAGCATGAAGTCAGCAAAACCCTGCTGGCCCCCCTGCAACACGGGCTGCCGGACGAACTGCAAAGCCGCCTGCAGGCCACACCAGCGTCGGCGGACGCGGCGCTGGTGCTGCGTTTGCAATTCACCGGCGGCGACACCGACGAACCCGACCTCGCTGCCCTGTTCAGCGCACTCGGCGGTCGCGTGCGCCTTTTGCAAGGCGGCGTGGAACGCATCCAGGGGCATGCCCTGGGGCAATTGCTGCTGGCGGTAAACGGCTCGCCCCACAGCGCCGAAGAACTGCGCAAACGAGCCGGGAATTGGGCACAACACACAGAGGTGCTGGGCTATGTGGTTTGATCGTTTGGTACAAGGCGCCATCGACACCTTGTTGATGGTCGGCGTGTCATCGCTGATCGCGCTGCTGGTGGGAATCCCGCTGGCGGTATTCCTGGTGACCAGTGACAAGGGCGGCATTTACCAGGCCCCGGCGCTGAATCGCGTGCTGGGGGCGTTCGTCAATCTGTTCCGCTCGATTCCGTTCCTGATCCTGATGGTGGCGCTGATCCCGTTCACTCGGCTGATCGTCGGCACCACTTACGGCGTATGGGCAGCGGTCGTACCCTTGACCATCGCCGCCACGCCGTTCTTTGCACGCATTGCCGAAGTGAGCCTGCGCGAAGTCGACCACGGCCTGATCGAAGCCGCACAAGCCATGGGCTGCCGCCGCTGGCACATCATCTGGCACGTGCTGTTGCCGGAAGCGCTGCCGGGGATCGTCGGCGGTTTCACCATCACGCTGGTGACCATGATCAACTCATCGGCCATGGCCGGCGCGATTGGCGCGGGGGGCCTGGGGGATATTGCGTACCGGTATGGGTATCAGCGCTTTGATACGCAGATCATGCTCACGGTGATCGTACTGCTGGTGATTCTGGTGGCGGTGATTCAGGTGGGTGGGGATCGCCTGGCGCGGGGGCTCAATAAGAGGTGAGGTATAGTCGGGTCATCGAAGACGCCCGGTATTACCCGTCATGACACTCAAACCCGACGACCTTAAGCAGATCACCTCCGCCACCCTCGGCCACTACAACAAAGTGGCCGAGGACTTCCGTGAAGGCACCCGCGATCACGATGTGAGCCAGAACATCGATGCCCTGCTGCGGCATATCCAGGGTCCGGCACCGTTTACTGTGCTGGATTTCGGCTGCGGCCCCGGGCGTGACTTGCAGACCTTTACCCGCATGGGCCATATCGCGGTGGGGCTCGACGGCTCGGAGCGGTTTGCGCAGATGGCGCGGGAGGACAGTGGCTGCGAGGTGTTGCAGCAGGATTTCCTCAAGCTGGACCTGCCTGTCGAGCGCTTTGACGGGATCTTCGCCAATGCGGTGTTGTTTCATATCCCCAAGCAGGAACTGCCACGTGTGCTCAAGCAATTGCATGGGGCATTGAAGGCGGGCGGCGTGTTGTTCAGTTCCAACCCTCGGGGTGACAACCAGGAAGGTTGGAATGGGCCACGGTACGGGTCTTATCACGACCGGGCGGCGTGGCAAACACTCCTGACGCAAGCCGGGTTTGTGGAGTTGGAGCATTACTACCGGCCGGCAGGCTTGCCCAGGGCGCAACAGCCCTGGTTGGCGAGTGTGTGGCGCAAGCGGTAGATTTTCGTTGCCTGGTCTGACGCCATCGGGGGCAAGCCCCCTCCCACAGTTTGATGTGTGAATACAGTCAACATGTGGGAGGGGGCTTGCCCCCGATGACGCCTGCTGAGGCAGCCTTACTCCACCTGATACACCAACGGTTTTTCACCCACCCCATGTGCAGTCACACTGCGCCCGGCATAACCTTCTTTTTCCTCGCCAGAAAAATTCGCCACCAACCGCGTGCCATCGGCAAAGGTGGTTTGCTGCACCTGCCTGTCCGCCGTCAGCCAACGAAAATCCGTCATCGCCTGGGTCGCCAAACGCTGGTGCAGCGGCCGGAAGAACCGATCCTGCCGCTGGATCACCGGCAGCCGCTGTTTAACGGTCGAGGCACTCAGGTGATACAGCGGCGGCACGTTGTAGAGCAGTTGCGTCAGCTCATTCTCGACCCGCACATTGCTCAGTTTGAGACTGTCGAACAGCCAGTGGTGTGTGGTGATCACCGAGCCGTGGAACACCGCCTGGTACAACGGCAGCCGCATGCTCGGCTCAAAGTAGACCGTGCGAAACGGCTCTTTGAGCGGCACCGGCTTGAAGAACACCGTCGGCTGCTCCGGCGGGTACCAATTGCCCACGTAGTAGGGCGATTGCTTGTCCTGGGTCATGGCCTGGTCACCCCAGCCAATCACCGGCGTCTGCATGCCATGGGCGAACAGAATGCCTTGGGCGGTGATGGCGTTGCCGTCTTCGGAACCGGTTGGCAATTTGAGCACCGTGTTGAGCCAGCGCGAGGCGTCGACATTGCCCTCGGCGTTTTGCGCCTGGGTCATCCGGGCGCCGTCGCGGTAGCTGTCGAACACCATGCTGGTGGCATAGGCATCGAGGAACCAGGCGTTGAAACCGGCCTTGGCCTGCACGGCCTTCACACGGGCTTCGAGCAAAGGCCGCACGCAACGTGGGTCGGTGTAGTGACCGGACTGCTGGAAGCCGGTTTTCAGCTTGCCACCCTTCAACATAATCGCGCAGTCGCGGTAAGCCCTGCTGCCCAGGTGGGCGGTGGTCCAATCCGGATTTTCCGTGGCAGACAACGCGGTTTCATAGGAATCGTAGGGCGCCATCAGGTAACCCGCCTCAACCCCGGCGCGGATCGCCTCGGGGTGCCACAGGCCGCCCTCCCAGCCTTCGCCCAGGGTCAGCAGCAAGCGTGAAAGACCTGTATCACGCAGTGACTGGATCGCCCGGCTGCCCCAGGCTTGGGGGGTATCGCTCAGCGCACCGGCGAACGCGACGGCCAACTCGCTGCGCAGCTCACCATAACGTGCAGCGAGGCGCGTCATATCCGGCTCTTGCACCTGCCAACTCTGCCGGGCCTTGCTGTTGATTGCCGCATTCAGCCCCCGCAGCAGCGCGGTCTGCTCATAGCGATTCAAGGCCGTCGCCTGCGCCAGGATCTTTGTCGACTCCTTGTCGAGCAAGCCTTTGAGTTCATGGCCACGCAGGCGTTTGAGCAACAACGGCCAGTCACGGACATCCTCCGGCGCCAGCAGGTCATTACCCCACAGGTAGACATGGCTGGCACCCAGCAACTTCTCGGCCTCGGGTGTCTGCCGCAGCTTTTCCGCCAGCGCTTCATAGCGCCCTTGCTCCACCAGCCATTGGCGATAGCGCTTGGCGCCGGCCAAGGGATCGGCCTCCCCCAGGTGCAACAGCAGGGTCATCGGCGCATCAGGGTCGAGCGCGGTGAATTCGTGGGCCACGGACAGCGCCATCCCTTCCTGCCAGCGCAGGCGATTGTTGTAGGGGTTGGTCAGCAACCAGTTCAAGGTGAAGCGCCCGTGGTCCAGGCCCCACAGCGGCAGGCTGAGATCCTGGGTGGTGTTGAGATCACCTTGTTCCTGCAAAAACGCTTTCCATACAGCGTTGTCGGCGGGCACGTAATGCCCTTCGGCCAACGACCACATCAGCCCGTTGCCCAGGGCGCTGGCGGGTTGCTGAAGGATAGGTAGCTCGCCAGGCTCACGCGCGCGCAGGGTCAACTTGAGGTCGCGCTGTTCAAGGGTGGCGCTCACCCGGAAGGCGCCGTCATCCCACTGCCAACTGGCCTGTTGATCGCTCCGCACAAGCTGGCTGACGGCACGCGTCGGCAAGCCGCTGGAAGCTTGTACCGTCGCCTGCCCGTGGGGCGTCACGCGGATGGCGAGGGTGGCCGGGTCGAGTTCGACCCGCCACAGGGGGTTTTCCAATACGGTGCTGGCAAAAGCCATGGGTGACAGCAACAGTGTGCAAATCAACAGACCGTGGCGCAGGAAGTGAGGCATGTTCAGCTCTGCTCTGGTTTGGGCTCCCGGATCTTGTACCAAGCCACATAAAGCGCAGGCAAAAACAAAAGTGTTAACAAAGTCGCGATGATGATCCCGCCGATCATCGCGTAGGCCATCGGCCCCCAGAACACCTCACGGGCAATCGGGATCATGCCCAGGCTCGCCGCCGCCGCCGTGAGCAGGATCGGCCGGCGCCGATGCTCGGTGGCTTCCACCACCGCATCCCACGGCGTATAGCCGGCCACCTCATACTCATGAATCTGCGTCACCAGGATCACTGAGTTACGGATGATGATGCCGATCAACGCCAGGATGCCGAGGATCGCCACGAAACCCATGGGCGTGCCCGTAGGGATCAACGCCAGCACCACACCGATCAGCCCGAGCGGCGCGACGCTCGCCACCAGGAACATCTTCTGCACGCTGTGCAGTTGGATCATCAGGAACGTCGCCATGAGGAACAGCATCAACGGCACCACGCTGGCAATCGGTCCCTGGGCCTTGCCGCTTTCTTCCACGGTGCCGCCGGTAGCGACCTTGTAGCCCACCGGCAGGCCAGCGCTGAACTTGTCGATTTCCGGCTTGAGCTGCTTGACCAGGTCCGTCGGCTGCATCTCATCGCGCACCGAAGCTTTGATAGTGATGGTCGGTTTGCGGTCGCGACGCCATACCAGCGGCTGCTCCAGCTCGTAACGCACGGTGGCGAAGGCCAGCAGCGGAATCGACGTACCGTTGGGCGTGACGATCTGCAGGTTCTGCAAGGTTTCCGGCGTACCGCGCTCAGCGTCTTCGGCACGACCCACCACGTTGATCAGGTAGATATCGTCATGCACCTGGGTCACCGAAGCGCCGCTGACCACGCTGTTCATCAACTGCGCCACGTCTTCCGACGACAGCCCCAGTTGGCGCGCCTTGTCCTGGGCGATGTCGATGCGCAGCACTTTGCCCGGCTCGTTCCAGTCGTAGATGATCTCGCCCAGGTGAGTGTTCTTGTCCAGCAAGGTCGCCAGTTCGATGGCGTGCTTGCGCACCTGGTCGGTGTCTTTGCCCGACACGCGATACTGAATCGGCCGGCCCACTGGCGGGCCCATTTCCAGCGGCTGCACGTAGCTGCCGATCCCGACGAAATCATCACGCAGGCGCTTTTGCAGGCGCGCGATCAACTCGCCGCGCTCTTCCAGGCCCTTGCTCACGATGACCAACTGCGCGTAGTAGGGGTTTTCCAGTTGCTGGTCGAGGGGCAGGTAGAAACGGATCGCGCCCTGGCCGATGTACGTGCTCCAGCGAGCAATATCCGAGTCGTCCTTGATGATCGCTTCCAGGCGGTCGACGGCCTTGCGCGTCTCGTTGATCGAGGCGTTTTGCGGCAGGTTGAGGTCGACGAGGATTTCCGGGCGGTCCGACGAGGGGAAGAACTGGTTCTGCACGAACTGCATGGAAAACACCGACGCCGCGAACAACGCCACGGTGATGCCAATCGCCCACCAGCGGTTACGCATGGCCCACAGCATGCCGCCATTGAAAGCCCGTCCAATCCGCCCCGGCTCTGCGTTGTGAGGTTTGACGTTGGCACTCAGGATATGCACGCCGATCACCGGCGCAAACAGCACCGCCACCACCCACGACACCAGCATCGCCACGGCAATCACCGCAAACAGGGTAAAGGTGTACTCGCCCGCCGAGCTGGCGTTGAGGCCGATCGGCACGAACCCCGCGACGGTCACCAGTGTACCGGTGAGCATGGGGAACGCCGTGGAGGTGTAGGCGTAGGTCGCCGCCTGCTCCTTGGTCTCGCCTTTTTCCAGGCGTGTGATCATCATCTCGACGGTGATCATCGCGTCGTCCACCAACAGGCCGAGGGCAATGATCAGCGCGCCGAGCGACACACGCTGCATGGTGATGCCGCTGTATTCCATGAACACGAACACCAGGGCCAGCACCAACGGAATCGAGCACGCCACCACCAATCCGGCGCGCATGCCGAGGCTGATAAAGCTCACCACCAGCACGATGATGACGGCCTCAAACAAGGCACTGGTAAAACCGCCGACCGCCTCTTCCACCACTTCCGCCTGGTCGGACACCTTGTGCACGCCGACGCCCACTGGCAGGTCGGCGGTGAGTTCGTCCATGCGCTCGTGCAGGGCCTTGCCGAACGACTGGATATTACCGCCCTTCTGCATGGCAATCGCCAGAC
This sequence comes from Pseudomonas sp. NFPP04, assembly GCF_900113815.1. Taxonomy (NCBI): domain Bacteria; kingdom Pseudomonadati; phylum Pseudomonadota; class Gammaproteobacteria; order Pseudomonadales; family Pseudomonadaceae; genus Pseudomonas; species Pseudomonas sp. NFPP04. The sequence goes on from NZ_FOQS01000012.1 coordinate 98,217, forward strand.
CGATGGCCGGCTTGCCGTTGAACCGGAACATCGGCCGCGCCGGGTCCACATAACCCCGGCTGATGTCTGCGATATCCGCCAGGCGATAGAAACGGTCATTGAGCCGCAGATTGACGTTGGCCAGGTCCTTCTCCGAGGCGAACTGCCCCGAGGTGCGCACCGAAATCCGCTCCGGCCCGGCCTCGATCACCCCGGCTGGCGTCACCGCGTTCTGCGATTGCAGGCTCTGCACCACCTGGCGCTGGTCAATCCCCAGCGCCGCCAGTTTGCGCGTGGAGAAGTTCAGGTAAATCACTTCATCCTGCTGGCCGATCATCTCGACCTTGCCCAACCCCGGCACCGAGCGGATCTCGGCGCGTACCTGCTCCACGTAGTCACGCAACTGGCGCATCGACAGGCCATCGCCGGTAAAGGCGTACACCGAGCCAAATACATCACCGAACTCATCGTTGAACGACGGCCCCTGCAAACCCGGTGGGAAGCTGCCACGAATGTCGTCGATCTTCTTGTGTACCAGGTACCAGATATGGGGGATGTCCTTGGCGCTGGTGGTGTCCTTGAGGAACACGAATACCGTGGACTCGCCCGGCCGGGTGTAGCTTTTCACATAGTCGAGGGAATCGAGCTCTTCGAGCTTTTTCTCGATGCGGTCGGTGACCTGCTTGAGGGTTTCTTCCTGGGTCGCGCCCGGCCAGCGGGTCTGGATCACCATGGTCTTGATGGTGAAGGAAGGGTCTTCCTCACGGCCCAGGTTCATGTACGAAAACACGCCCATCAGCAGCGCGACGAACATCAGGTACCAGACGAAGGACTGATGCTTGAGGGCCCAGTCGGATAAGTTGAAGCTCCCTTTCATCGCGGGCTGTCCTCGTCGATTTTGACTTTTTGCCCAGGTTTCAGGCTGTTGACGCCGGCGGTGACGATGCGCTCGCCGGGTTTGACGCCGCCGTTGAGCAAGGCGCTGTCGGCATCGCGGCTGATCACCGTGATATCACGCGGTTGTACCGTCTGGCTCTGGGTGTCGAGCAGCCAGATGCGGGTCTTGCCGTCGACGTCCTGCAAGGCGCTCAGGGGCACTTCGATGCGCGGGGCGATGGCGGTGCTCAACGTTACGCTGATCGCCGTGCCCAGGCGGAACGCGGGCGGCGTGTCGGCCAGGGTCAGGCGCGCACGCCGGGTGCGCGTGGCGCTTTGGGCCTGGGGTTCGATCTCGCGCACGATAGCGGTGGTATGCACGCTGGGGTCGAGCTGCCCGGCAACCAGGAACACCACGTCCGGGGGCAAGCGCTCGGCAAGGCCGGCGGGCAGGTCGATCACGGCTTCCTTGATATCCGGGCGCGCCAGGGTGACGACCTGCTGGCCGGCACTGACCACCTGGCCGGCCTCGGCATTCCAGGCGGTGACGATACCGGCGTGGTCAGTGCGCAGTTCGGCGTAGTTGAGCTGGTCCTTGGCTTGATTGACGGAGGCCTGGGCCTGATCGAGCGAGGCCTGGGTGGTCTTCAGGTCGGTCTGGGCAATATCCAGCTGGGCCTGGGCGCCGACGCCACGGTTGAACAACTCCTGCTGGCGGCGCGCATTGGCCTGGGCGTTGATGTATTGCGCCTGCACGCGGGCCAGGTCGCCCTGGGCCGAGCGCAGTTGGTTCTGTTGGTCGGTGGGGTCGAGGACGGCGAGCAAGGCGCCCTTCTCCACCTCGGCGCCCACGTCCACCGCGCGGCGGGCAATGCGGCCGGGTACGCGGAAGCCTAAATTACTTTCGTAGCGGGCCTGGATGGTGCCGGCGAAGCGACCGAGGTTTTCCTGGTCTTGCGACTTCACTTCCATGGACAGGACCGGGCGCACGGGCTCGGGCGGCGGTTCTTCCTTGGAGCAGGCCACCAGCAACACGCTGGCGACGAGTATCCCCGTGAGGCGTTTCATGGCTGCGCTCCTGGCTGGGCAATCTCGACAATCATGCCGGGATGCAGCAATTGCCCGCCGGCGACCACAACTTTTTCGCCGCCCTTGAGGCCGTCACCAATGATGACTTTGCCGGTGAGGTAACGTGCCACGGTGACTTTGTGCAATTGCGCCTTGCCGTCGCCGTCGACCAACCACACAGCGGGTTCGCTGAGGTCTTTGGTCAGCGCGGCCCACGGCAATTCGATACTGGCCTTCGCCGGGCCATTGGCGGTGGCGCTTACCACCGAGCCCAGCTCCATGCCTTTGGGTAAGGCCTGCAGGGCGATTTTCACCTGCACAGTGCCGGTGTTGGCGGCCACGGCGGGGGTGACCTCACGGACCTTGCCCACGGCCTTGATGCTGGGGTTATCCAGCAGGCTGACGGTGATCGGCGCATCGGGCGGCGGCTCCACCAGCAGGGACTCATAGACGTTGAACACCGCATCACGCTCGCCATCGCGCGCCAGGCTGAAAATCGGTACGGTGGCCTGTACCACCTGACCGACTTCGGCCTGGCGTGCGGTAATCACCCCAGGCGCTTCGGCGATCAGCGCGGTGTAGCCGAGTTGCTCGCGGGCGTTGGCCAGTTGAGCCTGGGCGGCAGCCAGGGCGCTCTGGCTGCTGCGTAACGCGGCCTGGGCGGAATCGTATTCGCTGCGGCTGGTGTAGCCCTTGGGCAAGAGTTTTTCCTGGCGCACAAATGCAGCTGCAGTCTGCTTGACCCGCGCCTGTTCGGCCACGACCTGGGCCTGCGCGGAATCTACGTTGGTCTGCAAGTCCTTGGGGTCGAGCTTGGCCAGCACTTGCCTGGCGCTCACGCGGTCGCCCACATCCACCATGCGCTGGATGATTTTGCCGCCCACGCGAAAGGACAGATCGGTTTGCACCCGAGCCTGGATATCCCCGGTCAGCGTGACCGCCGCCGCGAAGTCCGCCGGCTGCACGGTCTGCACGAACACCCGCGAATGGGCCTTGGGTTCAGCCTTGTCCTCGCCACAGCCGCTCAACAGCGCCAGTAGGCCAAGGCCGAAAATACAGGTGGAAATGCGAGCGCCCATGCAGGCTCCTTTTGCGTGATGCCGACGTGCCAGTGTGTATGCGACTGTGAGCTTAGTTCAGGGTTCCTTATCTGCATGGAGGCTCCCATACTCCAATGGTTCCCAAGGCGACTGGATGCCCATGCTCAAGACCCACGCGGTGGCCAATTACCGGTTTGCCGGCGAACAAGGTGCTGGGGGAAACCCGGATTGACGGGCAGGGGATTCTGGATGCGCCGGCTTGGCATTGGCCGGAGTAGGCGGTGGCTGTGCTGGCCTCAGCGGGGGCAAGTCGAATCGTCGCACCGCCCCTCCCACATTATTGATCTGTGAATATATTCAAGTGTGGGAGAGGCGGTGCGACTTGCCCCCGATAGCGGTATCAGCCCTGCCACTTCCCGCCTTCAACAATCACGCTTTCAGGCTTGGTGTCATCGCTCAGTTCTTTACGCACATACTGGTCATACAGCTTGAGCAAAAACTTCTCCTCGCCCAGCTTCGCCAACTCGGCATTCACCCAGTCGCGCAGTTCGATGTTGCCTTTCTTCACCGCCGGCGCGATGGGCGCTTCATCACCGAGCTTCTCTTCCAGCACGCGGTAGCCCGGGTTCTGCTTGGCCCAGCTGAACAGCACCAGGTTGTCCTGGGCGTAGGCGTCGCCACGGCCGGCGGACAACGCTTGCAGCGACTCGGAGTTCTTCTCGAACTTGAGCAGCTTCCAGTCCGGGTGGTTCTTGGTCAGCCAGATATCAGCCGTGGTGCCGGTGGTAACGATGGTGGTGCGGGTCGCCAGGTCATCCAGGCTTTTCACCGCGCTGTCGTTGGGCACCAGGGCCTGTACCGCGACTTTCAGGTTGGGGTTGGTGAAGTCCACCGCTTCCTTGCGCTCGGGCGTTACGGTCATGTTGGCGAGGATCAGGTCGACCTTGTCGCTTTGCAGGAACGGGATGCGGCTGGCCGGTTCGACGGCGACGAATTCGACTTTGTTTTCATCGCCCAGCAGGTCCTTGGCGAATTGGCGGCCGATGTCGGTATCGAAACCGACGTAGCGCCCGGCTTCGTTGACGAAACCAAAGGGCGGCTTGTCGGTGAATACACCCACGATCAGCTTGTCGCGCGCCTTGATCTTGTCGAGGTAGCTTGCGGCGGCAACCGGTTTTGCAGGCTCTTCGGCCTTTTTATCGCAGCCGGCGAGCAGGGCGACGGCAAACAGTGGCAGCAGTAGTTTTTTCATATCAGCTCCAGTTCCTGGGTTTTCTTGGGCAGTGTTGAAACAAAGGAGAACTTCTCCAGGAACTGCTGCGCGCGTGCGGTTTGCGGGTTCGTAAAGAATGCCTCGGGGGTGTTGTGTTCGAGGATGCGACCGGCCTCCATGAACACCACGCGGTCGGCGACGGCGCGGGCGAAGGCCATTTCGTGGGTGACGATCAGCAGGGTCATGCCATCGCGGGCCAGGCCCTGGATCACTTCGAGCACCTCCTTGACCATCTCCGGGTCGAGGGCAGCGGTGACTTCGTCAAACAGCATGACCTGGGGGTTCATGCACAGCGAACGGACGATGGCGATACGTTGTTGCTGGCCGCCGGAGAGCTGTCGCGGGAAAGCGTCGCGCTTGTCCGCCAGGCCGACGCGGTCCAGCAGTTTCTCGGCCTGTCCACGGGCTTCGCGGGGGTCGCGTTTTTGCACTTTCAGCGGGCCGAGCAGGATGTTGTCGAGCACGCTCATGTGTGGGAACAGGTGGTAGCTCTGGAATACCATGCCCACGTCCTGACGCACCTGGCGCCAGTCGGTGTGTTTGTCCAACAGCTCTTTGCCGGCGAAACGCAGGCTGCCGCTGTGCGCGACTTCCAGCCCATTGAGGCAACGCAGCAAGGTGCTTTTGCCGCAACCGCTGGGGCCGAGAATCACCACCACTTCACCGCTTTGCACGCTCAGGTCGATGCCCTTGAGCACCTGCGCCTCGCCAAAGAATTTGTTGAAACCCTGGAACTCGATCAATGCGTTCATGCCTGGCCCCAGCGCCGTTCCAGCACCTTGGAGGCAGCCGACAACGGGTAGCAGATAAAGAAGAAAAACAGGAACAGCACGCCGTAGATCAACACGGACTCGTAGGTGCGTTCGATGATTTGCTGGCCGACCTTGATCACGTCCACCACACCGATCAGCACCGCCAGGGAACTGGTCTTGATAATGCGTGTGTAGACGTTGATGGTCGGCGGCGTCATACGCTTGAGCGCTTGCGGCAGCAGCACGTAGCCGTACAGCTGCGGACCTGACAAGCCAATCGACAAGCCCGCTTCACGCTGGCCACGGGGCAGCGAATGCAACGCGCCGCGCACCACCTCGCCCACTTCGCTGGCGCCCCACAGCGACAGCACCAACACCGCGCACCAGAAGCTCGGAATGCTCAAACCAAAGAAAATCGGCAAGCCGAAAAACACCAGGTACAGCCACACCAGCACCGGGATCGCGCGGAACAATTCCAGGTACACCCGCAGCACGCCGTTGATCAGGCGGTTGTTCAAGGTGCGCAGTACGCCGTACAGCACGCCGCCGACGGTGCTCAAAGCGATACTCAAGAACGAAATCGACAGGGTTTGCGCAGCGCCCTTGCCCAGTTGCGGCAACGACACCCACAGCAACTCAAGACCCGAACTGGCCATGCTGGAGCCTCCTTTCCAGGCGGCTGAGCAGCAGCGACAGCGGCAAGAACAGCAACACGCAAATCAGCGTCAGCACGGCGAGCATTTCGTAGGTCTTGTAGTAGAGCGCTATGTAGCTCTTGGTGGTGTAGAGAATCTCCGGCACCGCCACGGCGGAGACCACGGTGGTCTCTTTGAGCAGGAAGATGAAATTGGCGAATAGCGCTGGCAGGCTGAGGATGCCGGCCTGGGGCAGGATCACATGGCGCAGCAGTTGCCAGTCGGACAGGCCGATGGACTTGCCCGACTCGATCTGCGCCAGCGGCACCGCTTCCACACCGGCGCGCAGCACTTCGGTGAGGTAGGCGCCGCCGAGGAAGGTCATGGTGATGATCGCCGCCCAGAACCCGGAAATATTGAACCCCAGGGCCGGTAGCGCGAAGTACACGAAAAACAGCTGAATCAGCAGCGGCGTGTTACGCGCCAGCTCCACATACAGCGCCACCAGGCGCGACAGGTAAGGTGTGCGAAACACCAGCAGCGCGGCGTTGATCAGCGCCACCAGCAGGGAGGTGGCAATGGCGATCAGGCCCACTTGCAGCGTCACCCCCACGGCCTTCAGGAACGCCGGCAGGGTGCTGAGGATAAAAGCGAAATCGAAGGTCATTTCCAGTCCATGACGCCGCAAGGGTAATGCAGCGAGCGCAATCCGATCCGGTGTGGGTAACGCCGGGTAGCGCGAACTTTAAAGGTATAAAAAGTAAAGTTTAAATACCCAAATAGCATATTGATATCACCCAAAAAGATAACCGCCGGATTCGCGGGTTTGGCGGGTGAGGACTATGGTTTGGAGGTCTGAGATTCGAGGGATCGAACCATGAAGGAAGTGAAACCGATGGATCCGCAGGAGTTGGTGAAGTGGTTGATGGCGTTGCGCAGGGCGATCAATAGCAGAGCTCTCTAGATCAAAGCGGATCAAATGTGGGAGGGGGCTTGCCCCCGATAGCAGTGGTTCAGTCAGCACATTTTTTGCTGTGCTACCACCATCGGGGGCAAGCCCCCTCCCACATTTGGATTGCATTCCAAATTCCGGGCATAAAAAACGCCGACGCTATATAAGCCGTCGGCGTTCAAACCTTGAAGGGGGTTTGGGTTACATCAGAACGCAGGCACTACCGCACCGTTGTACTTCTTCTCGATGAAGGCTTTGACTTCCGGGCTGGTCAGGGCCTTGGACAGCTTCTGGATCGCATCGCTGTCCTTGTTGTCCGGGCGAGCCACCAGGAAGTTCACGTACGGCGACTTGGCGTCTTCGATGATCAGCGCATCCCTGGCCGGGTTCAGGCCGGCTTCCAGGGCGTAGTTGGTGTTGATCAGGTCCAGGTCAACCTGGTCCAGCACGCGTGGCAGCAGGGCCGATTCCAGCTCCTTGAATTTCAGGTGCTTGGGGTTGTCCTTGATGTCTTTTGGCGTGGCCAAGGCATTGGTCGGGTCTTTCAGGGTGATCACGCCGGCTTTCTGCAGCAGCAACAGGGCGCGGCCGCTGTTGGAACCTTCGTTGGGGATGGCCACGGTGGCGCCATCTTTCAGATCTTCAATTTTCTTGATCTTTTTCGAGTAGCCGCCGAACGGTTCAACGTGCACGCCGACCACTGTCACAAGGTTGGTGCCCTTGCCTTTGTTGAAGTTTTCCAGGTACGGCAGGGTCTGGAAATAATTGGCGTCCAGGCGTTTCTCGGCAACCTGCACGTTTGGCTGTACGTAGTCGGTGAAGACTTTGATTTCCAGGTCCACGCCTTCTTTGGCGAGGGTTGGCTTGACCAGTTCGAGGATCTCGGCGTGCGGGATCGGCGTGGCGGCCACCACCAGTTTTTCGTTGGCCTGGGCGAAGCTTGCAGTCAGGGCAGCCGCCAGTGCGGTAAACAACAGAACCTTTTTCATGCAGTGTCCTTATCGGAATTCCGGGGGCGTCTCTGACGACCGTTTTTTATGTAGTGTGCCAGCGAAGTGCTATCGCGGCGTGGGAGGGACAATACCTAGATTTTTTATTCCCGAACAATATCTTTTATTCACTTTGATATTCCATTTTGTTCATGCAGGAATTTACTTAACGTTTCCCGCTCGGCGGGGCTGGCGCGCTCGAAAATCCGCCGCACCTGTTCCAGCGCAGAACCCGCCACCGGCAGATTCAAATGTTCGGGCAAAATCTCATCCCCACTGCTGACCAGCAGGGCAAAGTGAATAACGTTTTCCAGCTCGCGGGTATTGCCCGGCCAGCTGTGGTGTTCCAGCACACGCTGCGCGGCATCGCTGATCAGCGGCACCGGCAGGTCCAGGCGCTGACTGTAGATGCCCAGGAAGTATTCGGCCAGGGACAGGATGTCACCGACCCGCTCGCGCAGCGCCGGCAAATCCAACCGACCTTCGCTCAGATAGTGGAACAGGCGCTCATGGAACTTGCCGGCCGCCACGGCCTGGGCCAGGTCGATGCTGGTGGCGGCGACCAGGCGCACATCCACCGGGCTCGGCTGATGGGCACCGACACGGGTGACTTCGTGGTTTTCCAGCGCGGCCAACAGTTTCACTTGGATCGGCAGCGGTAAATCGCCGATCTCGTCCAGGTACAAGGTGCCGCCATTCGCCGAACCGAACCACCCTGCCCGGCTGCTGGCCGAACCACTGTGGCTGCCGGCGGCATAACCGAACAATTCGGCATCGGCATAGGTCGGGCTGATCGCACCGCAATTGACCGAGACAAACAGACCGGTGCGGTCGCTGCCCCGGTGAATATGCCTCGCCAGCAACTCCTTGCCGCTACCGGTCTCGCCGCGGATCAACACGGGCAAGGCACGGGGTGCGAGGCTTTCGAGGTCTTCGCGCAGCTGCCGCGAACGCGGGTCGACAAACACCAGCGCCTTGGCGCGGATGCTCAGTGGGCTTTTTTCCGCGTCGGGAAAGGTCAGCAATGGCTGGCCGTAGGTTTCATGCAGACTCATGGCAGGCTCCCGCCGCCAATCCACTCAAGGGACGGGGCGTTGAAAAAATTCAGGCAGTACGCCGGGCGTGATGCTCAAGGCGGCTTTGCAGGCGATAGAGGTAGGCGAACCCCTGTTCCCAGCGCTGGTGGCCGGACTTCACATTGATGTGCCCCGCCCCCGACAGAATGCCGGCTTCGGCGCCCCAGTTGCGGGCCAATTCCAGGGCTCGCGCGGCGCTGACAGCACTGTCGTTGTCGGAGCTGACCACCTGGCTGGGGAACGGCAACAGGTCGGTCGGGATCGGCGCAAAATTACGCAACGCAGGTGAGCAGGCGGGCCGTTCGACATCGGCCGGGGCCACCAGCAAGGCACCGCGCACCTGGCGCAGGAAGTGCACCGGCGCGGTGGCCGCCCAATGCGCCACCGTGATGCAGCCCAGGCTATGGGCGATCAGGATCACCGGCGTGCTGTCGGCTGCGATGGCCTCGGCCAGCGCAGCGACCCAATCTTCTCGACGTGGCGTCAGCCAATCGGCCTGCTCCACGCGGGCGCTGTTGGGCAGGCTGGCCTGCCAGTGACTTTGCCAATGATCTTCTGGCGATCCTTGCCAGCCCGGCACGATCAGATAACGAATCGACTCGCTGTGCATGGGTGTGCCCTCCTGCAGCGTTTAACGTTGCTGAACAGTATAGGGACGGGTGTTATATTCGTTAAGGAATAAGAAGCTATTTATTAATAACCAAAAATTCAAAATTAATGAAGTTCAAAATGTGGGAGGGAGCTTGCTCCCGATGGCGGTGTATCAGTTACAGATTGATTGGCTGACACACTGCAATCGTGGGCAAGCCCCCTCCCACATTGATCGCATTTCAAGTTGAGGATTGAATCGCAGGCAAAAAAAAGGCCGCACCCTGCCAAGGAAACGGCCAAAAACTTGTCGAGGCTTTTGCAACTAACGTGCGGTAATCACCGACAGCTTGGTAATGCCCGCGCGTTCGATAGACGCCATGGCTCGCGCCACTTCGCCGTAGTTCACGCCATCATCCGCCTGCAGTTGCACCCGCACATCGGGGTCCTTGGCCTTGGCCGCCTGCAGGTTGAACTCCAGCAGGTCCGGCTGGATTTCGTCCTTGTTGATAAACAGTTTGCCGGTGCCGTCGATGCTCACCACCAGCGGGTCTTTCTGCTCCACTGGCGCGACCGCCTCGGTCTTGGGCAGGTTGATCGGGATCGCGTTGGTCAAAAGCGGCGCGGTGACGATAAACACCACCAGCAGCACCAGCATCACGTCCACCAGCGGCGTGACGTTGATCTCGCTCAGTACCTCATCGGTGTCTTGCGTGGAGAAGGCCATGTCAGGACGCCTCCTTCACTTTCTGCGGGTTGCCGGCAGTGGGTTTGTTCAGGGTCGGGTGCAGCAGCACACGGAAGGAATTTTTCTGCGCCAGGCTGTAGAAGTCGTGGGCGAAGTCATCGAGGTCGGCAGCGGTCAGCTTGAGGCGACGCAGGAAGTAGTTGTAGACCAGCACCGCCGGCACGGCGACGGCGATACCGACGCCCGTCGCAACCAGTGCGGCACCAATCGGGCCGGCCACCGTTTCGAGGCTGGCGGAACCGGCGGCACTGATGCCCTTGAGCGCTTCCATGATGCCCCACACGGTACCGAACAAGCCGATGAACGGCGAGGTGCTGCCGATACTGGCGACCACGGCCAGGCCGGTTTCCAGGGAACGCCGCTCTCGCACGATCTGCTGGCGCAGGGCACGCTCAAGGCGGTCCTGGTGGTTGATCGCCTGGCTCAGGTCCGCTGCGTGTGGGGTATCGCCCACCTGGATCGCGGCGTAGCCGGCCTGGGCCACGCGGGCAGCGGCACCCGGCTGGGTTTGCGCCAGCTCGGCAGCCGAGTCGAGACTCGACGCCGCCCAGAACTGTTTATGGAATTTGCGATCCTGCGCCTTGAGGCGACCGAACTGCACGCCCTTGAGCAGGGCCAGGCCCCAGGTGGCGACCGAAAAAACCACCAGCAGCCAGATCACCGCGCTTTCGATGGATTCAAGTGGAGATGCTAATGCCATGATGTCTTCCCTCTGTGCAGGTCGCGGCGCGTGCAACACACCGCAGCCGAATAATTAGTGAATCTTGAAATCGATCGGGACGCTGACCCAGCCGTCCTGGGCCACCTCGCCCTGCTTGGCCGGCACGAAGCTCCAACGCTTCACGGCGGTCAGTGCGGCGTCATCGAGCTGCTGGCGACCGCTGCTCTTCTGGATCTGGATCTCGCCCGGCTTACCGCTGGCCAGTACATGCACCCTGAGCAACACCGTGCCTTCCCAACCGCGCCGCTGGGCCAGTGACGGATACTCCGGCGCCGGGTTCTTCAAGTACGCGGCGTTGGCCGAAGCGGGCGTAACCGGAGCCGGCGCCGGTGGTGCTGGAGGCGCAGGCGGCGCGGGAGTCGGTGGCGCAGGCGGTTGCTCGGGCGGTTTCGGTGCAGGCTTGGGCTCAGGCTTTGGCACTGGCTTGGGTTTGGGTTTAGGAATCGGTTTTGGCGGCGCCGGCTTGGCGGCCAATTCATCCACCACCGGCGGCGGTGGCTCGACCACAGGCGGCGGCGGTGGCGGCACGGGCGGTGGCGGCTCGACCACCGGGGGTGCCGGCTGGGAAAATTCGATGGTCATCGGTGGAATTTCCGGCGGCACGATCGGCAGCACCGGGGTCGGCTTCTGGCTCACCCAGTAGATCACCGCACCGTGCAGGGCCAGTACCAGCAGGCCGAGCAGGATACCTTCGCGACGGCTGGAGAAACGCTTCGGAGTCCTCTGCGTTCGCAGTTGTCCCAACGGCGCTCGGTGCGGCCGGCCAAGGTCGACCAACTCACCACCCGGCGCCTGGCGCCACGGCGCCTCGTGTGCACTGGCGGCGGTCTGGACATTGCCCATTGATTCACTCCCTACGGTTTTTAAGCAAAAAAACCGACAGGCCTGCTTGGAAGGCCGTCGTGGGCTGAATCATCGGCGCCAGAGGCTTATCTCTTAAAGTAACCTTTAAAGTTATACATAGACCTAAAACGAATAAATGAAACATGATGAAACGCCAAAGCCCCGTCCTGCGTGGGCTGGCGTCCAGGCGATGTTTTTCAATGCTTTCCGGGCATGAAAAATATTCGGCAAAGGCATCGTTCAGGCTGGGCTGTTAGCACACAAATCCAGCAATTGGCGTTGCAGGCTCTGCCCCGCCGCGCCGAGGCCAGTGCGCCCGTACAACGCCAGCCGCACGCCCTGCACCGCAGGCAAACCGCTGTCCGCGCCCAATACGACATGCCCGGCCTGCACCACACGCCGGGGTAACAGACTGATACCCAACCCCGCCGCCACCGCCGAACACACACTGGCCAGGCTCGCGCTGGAGTAACCGATGCGCCAGCGCCAGCCCCCCACTTCCAGATGTTGCAGCATTTCATTGCGGTACAGGCCCCCCACCGGAAAGGCCACCAACGGCAAAGGGTCGCGCCCCAGGGATGGCGTACTGCGGCTGTCCACCCAACACAACGGCTCTGGCCATGAGGCCAGGCAGTCGTCGCTGTCGCCCATCTGCTTGACCAGCAATACGTCGAACTCACCGCTACGGTACTGGCGCTGCAACTCGGGGCCAAGACCGCTGGTGACCTCCAGGCGCACCCTGGGGTACGCCAGCACAAAGGCCGATAACAGAGGCATCAGGCGTTCGGCAGCGAAGTCTTCCGGCACACCGAGGCGCAGCACGCCGTCGCTTTGCTGGTTGATCAATACGTCGGCGGCTTCCTCATGCAACGCGAGGATGCGCCGCGCATAGGCCAGGAGGCGCTCGCCTTCCGCCGTCGCCACCACACGACGTTGGTCGCGATCCAGCAACTGGCACGCCACCGCCTCTTCCAGGCGGCGGATCTGCTGGCTGACGGTGGACTGGGTCAAGTGCAGGCGCTCTGCCGCGCGGGTGAAATTGCCGCAGTCCACCACGGCGACAAAGCTGCGCAACAACACGGGATCGAACATCGTGCTTACCATTCCATTTGCCACTGGTTGGCATGGTTATATTTAATTTCAGAATACCTCGGCGACTGTGGATACTTCACGCCTCATTTGCACACTCCGCAGGTTCTGCATGTCGCTTAACTCCTCAACCGCAGGCCGGTTCGCCGGCTGGGGCCTGCTGGTGGTCCTGGGACTGAACCTGCGGCCGATCCTCAGTTCCATCAGCCCGTTGCTTGGCGAAATCCGCCTGGCCACCGGCCTGAGCTTCCAGAGCAGCGCCCTGCTCACCAGCCTGCCCGTGGTGTGCATGGGCCTGGTGGCGCTGGTGGGCGTGCGTGTTGAAGCGCAGCTGGGGGAACGACGCGGCATCGCCCTGGGCCTCATGATGATCCTGTTGGCGTGCCTGGCCCGCTGGCTGATGGGCCAAGGGTCGACATTGCTGGTGACTGCGTTGCTTGGCGGTGCCGGCGTGGCACTGATCCAGGCGTTGGTGCCGGCGATGATCAAGCGTGAATTCCATCATCGCGTGCCGGTGGCGATGGGCGTTTATTCGGCCTCGTTGATGGCCGGCGGCGGCCTGGCGGCGCTGCTCAGTCCGGTGGCAGCCACGTATTTCCAGCAATGGGAGGCCGGGCTGGGCGTGTGGTTGTTACCCGCGTTGGCGGCGCTGCTGCTGTGGGCCTGGTTGCCACTGGGTGCGGCAAAAAACGCGAACGTCATCCCTGCCTACAAGGGGCTGCGCAATCGCCGTGCCTGGCTGCTGGCGCTGTATTTCGGCTTGGTGAACTGCGGCTACATGAGCCTGGTGGCGTGGCTGCCGGCCTACTATCAGCAACTGGGTTGGGGCGTGTTGCCCAGTGGTTCATTGCTGGCGTTCATGACCATCTTCCAGGTGATCGCCGCGCTGTTGATGCCGGTGCTGGCACAACGCGGGATCGACCGTCGGCCGCTGCTGTGGATCAGCCTGTTGGCCCAGACCATCGGCTATCTGGGCCTATTGATCGCGCCGTTGCAGTTTCCGCACTTATGGGTGGCGCTGTGCGGCTTTGGCCTGGGAGCATGTTTTGCCCTGAGCCTGTTGCTGACCCTCGACCACCACCGCGACCCGCGCCAAGCCGGCCAACTGGCGGCGTTCGTGCAAGGCGTGGGCTTTTTGATCAACGCGATTTCGCCGTGGATGACCGGTTGGCTGCGCGAACTCACCGGCAGCTTTGTCAGCGCCTGGGTGGTGCTGACCGTGACAACGGTGGCGATGCTGGTGGTGACCCGCGTATTCAGCCCGGCCACCTATCGCACCGCCAGCGTACCGGCCTAAAAGTCGTAGCGACCGGTCACACCCAGGGTGCGAGGCGTGCCCAGCAAGCCTTCATAACCGCCGTTACCGCCGGTCCACAGGGTGGTGTAGTAGGTTTTGTCGAAGGCGTTTTTCAGCCACAGCGACACATCCCACTGCCCCTGCTGATAGTTGCCACGCAAGCCGGTAGACACGTTCACCACCGCGTACGCCGGGATCTGCCCGTAGTCCGAGTCCTCCACTGTCCCCACGGCCTTGGAGCGGAATGCATAGCTGGCAGTGACGTAGGGTTCCAGACCGTTGTCCAGGTTCCACTTGTACTCGCCATTGGCATTGGCGATCCATTTCGACGCGCCCACCACCTGATGCCCTGTCAGGTCACAGGAGGCCGGGGCACCCGGGCGCAGGCTGACTTCCGGTGGGCACGGGGCGTCCTTGTAGGACAGGTAGCTCACATCGTTGAACGAGCCATTCACGTTCAGCGTCAGTCCTTTGATGGGAACCAGGGTGCTTTCCACTTCCACCCCACGCGAACGTACGGAGCCTGCGTTGGTCAGGTACTGCACCCGGTTGTCCTGATCATAGGCGTTGGTCTGGTAGCCATTGACCTGGGTCCAGAACAGGTTGGCATTGAGTTGCAGGCGTCGGTCCCACAGCGTGCTTTTAAAGCCCAGTTCAGCGTTGTTGGCCCTTTCGGTGCCGACCAGCAGCGAATCCGCGCCGGCCGTTGGCGCCGAACCCACCGCCAGGTTGACCCCACCGGATTTCTCGCCATGGGACAGGGTCGCATAGCCCAGCAGGTTTTCATTGAAGCGGTAACTGAGGTTCAGCAGGCCCGAAGGGCTGGTGCTGTACTGGTTGAGGTCTGCGGAGTCGTAGGCCCCGGCACGCCCACGCCGAGCCGTAGCGGCCGCGCCCGTGACAGCCGCGCCACCCACCGGCGCATTGCGAGTCACCCAGGCGCTTTTCTCTTCATAAGTACCCCGCAGACCGGCGGTGAAATCCAGGCGCTCGGTGAGGTGCCAGGTCCCTTGGGCAAACAGCGCGAAGCTGTCGGTGCGGATGTGCCCGTTGCCCACACTGCTCACGTTGGCGAGCGCCCCCGTCGCCGTACCGTTCCAGATGTCGGCCTGGGGTCCGTAATAGGCGAAGGACTTGTTGTCCAGGGAGTTACCGAAGTAATAGGCACCCAGCACGTAATCGAAAAATCCGCCGGTCGGCGAAGCCAGGCGAAACTCCTGGGACCACTGCTTATCTTCCACCGACACCCCGGCGTTATAGGACGCCGGCACATTGAGGCCATCATCATTGCGCGGTGTGAAATTCCACCAGCGGTAGGCGCTGACCGAGGTCAGGGTGAAATCACTCGGCAGCGTCCAGTTGGCTTCCAGGGACGTACCGCCCTGGAACACCGTGACATGCTGGTCGTTGTCCAGATTGACCTTGCGGTGGGTGCCGTCCACCAGCGTTGCGCCAGCCGCCGCAGCGCGTGACTCATAGAGGTTGGTGCCATTGATCGTGGGCCCGGTGCTGTAGAGCACGCGGGTGCCGGCGCTGGAATCCTCTTCGTTGTAATCGCCAATCCAGCGCAGGTTGAACGTATCGCTCGGCTTGTACAGCAGTTGCCCGCGAAAGCCCTGGCGTGAACCACCATTGAGATCATGGCCGTCGTGCTCGTTCTTGATGTCGCCATCGCTGCGCGTGCGATAGGCCGAAAAACGTCCCGCCAGATCATCGGTGAGCGGGCCGGAAACCGTGCCCTTGGTCTGGAAATAGCCATCTTCGCCCAACGACGTCTCGATGCTGCGCTCCGGGGTAAAACTGGGCGCACGGGTACTGATATTGATGACCCCGGCAGTGGTGTTCTTGCCGAACAACGTACCCTGGGGGCCCCGCAATACCTCGAGCTGTTCGATGTCCATCAGGTCGAACACCGCCATCCCCGGCCGGCCGAGATAGACGTTGTCGATATACAACCCCACGCTGCCTTCCAGGCCATCGCTGGCCGGGTTGTTGCCCAGGCCACGGATTGACACGCTGGACTGGCGCGCATGCATGTAGGCAACGTTGACGCTGGGCACCAGTTGTTGCAAATCCTGGATGCGGTAGACCCTTTGGCTCTCCAGTGCCTGGCCGCCAACCACGCTCATCGGCGTCGGCACCTCCTGCGCGCTTTCGGTACGACGGCGTGCCGTCACCGTGACGGTTTCCAGTTGGCCGCTGGCGCTTTCGCCCTCAGGTTCAGGGGAGATCACCTCGGCCGCGTGACTGGACGACCAACTGGCGCTGCCGGCCAGCAACAAGGCCAGCGGCAGACGCTTGAGCCTCCAGGAAGAGCAAGGTACAGCGGGCTTGAACACACTCATAAGCGGCTCCGTAACCAGGAAATACTCATCGACACATATTCCCCAAGGTTATTTATTTATGTTTTTTAGAACATTTACTGCATAAGAGATAGCCTTTATAAGGAGTCGACCTAATGCATAGCCAATGCATTTCCCCGATATTTTTGATGTGAAAAATGCATATCGATTTGCGCCAGCTCCGCCATTTCATCGCCCTCGCCGAACAACGCAGTTTTGTGGCGGCGGCGTTGACCGTGAACCTGTCGCAATCGGCGTTCAGCCGCAGCATCCAGGCCCTGGAACATGCCGCCGGCTGCCAACTGGTGGACCGCGGTCGCAAGGACCTGGCGCCCACCAAACAAGGCCAGGTGCTACTGGAGCATGCCCGGCGCCTGGTCAGCGGTGCCCAGCAACTGGCCAACGAGATCAGCCAGTTCAATGGGTTGGAGGCCGGTGAGCTGCGCTTTGGGTGTGGCCCCGCACCCGCGGCCGGGTTGATTCCCCGCGCCATTGGCAGCTTTATCGGGCGCTACCCGAAGGCACGCGTGCTGTTCCAGGTAGATGACTGGCAAAGCCTGGGCAAGCGCCTGCTCAGCGAGGAGTTCGAATTCTTTGTCGCTGATACCCGTCACTTCGAAGCCAACCCTGACTATCACACCCATCGCTTGCGTCCACGCCGCTGGAATTTCTGCTGCCGCGCCGGCCATCCCCTGGCCGGTCGCGAGAGCGTGAGCGCCGCAGAGTTGATGAGTTATCCACTGGCCGTGACGATCCGCCCGCCCAACCTGCGCAAGGTCATCGTCGACCTCAGCGGACGCCCCGATTACCTGCCCAATGTGGAGTGCGAAAACGGCTACAGCTTGATGGGTGTGGTATTGCGCTCCGATGCCATTGGTATCGTCAGTGCCAACAGCGATGTGCTGCACATGGCCCGAGGCGAATTGGTGTGTTTGAAGATCGACGGACTCGCCGAAGACCTGGAGGAGCGTTTCACCCGCTACGGTATCGTCAGCCGCGCAGGGTACCGGTTATCACCACTGGCGGAGGCGATGATCGAGCAGATCAAGGAGATTGATGCGCTGGATGAGGATGTGTGTGCGCTGGAGAATTTCGCTGTCTGAACTGATGCCATCGGGGGCAAGCCCCCTCCCACTTTTGAATGCATTTCAAGTGTGGGAGGGGGCTTGTCCCCGATAACGCCTGCAGCAACGCCCATGCATGGCCTGCATGAAACCCAGTCCCCAAATGCACTTGCCAGCCCCGGCGCAAAGGACGAAAAAAGCCCCCTGTCCTCCGTTCGGTAAACCCTCATGCCTCAACCAAAACCTGTACGCAATGTGCTGTACATCATGTGCGACCAACTGCGCCGCGATTACCTGTCGTGCTACGGCCACGCTCATTTGCACACGCCGAATATCGACCGTCTCGCCGCCGCCGGGGTGCGATTCGGCCGTGCCTACACCCAGGGCACCATTTGCGGACCGTCGCGGATGTCGGCCTATACAGGACGCTATGTCAGCAGCCACCAAGTGGCTTGGAACGGGGTGCCACTGCCGTTGGATGAGTTGACGATCGGCGATTATCTGCGCCCCCACGGTATCCGCACCGCGCTGGTAGGCAAGACCCACGCCACGCCAAACCTGGACGCTTTGCAGCGCCTGAAGATCGACCCCCACGGCGCCCAGGCCGAGCCACTGAACGAGGTCGGTTTTGAAGCGTATATGCGTCACGACGGGATTTACCCTGACAGCCCGTTGTTCGACGACAAGCGCGAGTCCGCGCCCTACACGCATTACCTGCGCGAACAAGGCTACAACGGCACCAACCCATGGCATGACTGGGCCAACGCCGCAGAAGGTCAGGACGGTGAGCTACTCAGCGGCTGGCACATGCGCAATGCCGGGCTACCGGCGCGGGTAGCCGAGGCGCATTCGGAAACCGTCTACACCACCGACCGCGCCATCGACTTTATCCACGAACAAGCCGAGCAGCCGTGGTGTCTGCACCTGTCCTATATCAAGCCGCATTGGCCTTACATCGCCCCCGCGCCGTACCACGCGCTGTATGGCGCCGAGCACATCCAGGCGCCCATCCAGCCGGGGCAACCCAGCGATCACCCGGTTTATCAAGCGTTTCGCCAGCACCAGGAAAGCCTCAACTTTTCCCGTGACGAGGTACGCCTCACGGTGATCCCGACCTACATGGGGCTGATCAAACAGATCGACGATCAACTCGGGCGGCTGTTCGATGTTCTGCAAAGCAATGGGCGCTGGGACGACACGCTGATCGTGTTCACCAGCGACCATGGCGATTTCCTTGGCGATCATTTCCTCGGGGAGAAAGAATTCCTGCTGGAGCCGGCCGTAGGCGTCCCGTTGATTGTGCGCGACCCACGCGCCAGTGCCGATGCCAGCCGTGGCACATTCGACGACCGCCTGGTGGAAACCATTGATGCGCTGCCGACCTTCCTCGACGCCCTGGGGCTGCCTGCTGCCGACCACCGCCTGGAAGGCCACTCACTGATCCCACTGTTGCACCGTACGCAAAGCGCCTGGCGACGCTACGCCATCGCCGAATACGACTACGCCTTCCAGGCCCCGGCCCGTGAACGGTTGGAGCAGCCCATCGACCGTTGCCGCATGACGATGGTGCGCAGCGAACGCTGGAAATACCTGGCGTACGATGGCTTTCGCCCACAGCTGTTCGACCTGGAAAACGACCCGCAGGAACTGCATGACCTGGGGGCCGACCCGGCGTACGCCGACGTGCGCGAAACCCATTCGGGCTATCTGTTCGAATGGCTGCGCGGCCTGAAGCGGCGCACCACCATCAGCCACACAGAGATCGATCTGCGTGGCCAACGGTTTCGTTATGGAGAGCCGGAAACAGACAAGGTGGTGCAGATCGGCGTGTGGTGATCACACACCCTTGGTGGTCTTGCTGGCCTGCCCGTGCACGCTCACCGGCACATCGCCCTTGAGCGTGACCCGGCGCACGATACGCTCCTGGGTGCCATAGTCATCCACTGCGTAATGCTGGGTGGCGCGGTTGTCCCAGATCGCTACATCACCGGTGCTCCAACGCCAGCGCACGGTGTTTTCCAGGCGGGTGACGTAGCTCTGCAACAGGTTGAACAGCTGCGCCGAATCTGCCTGGGAGTATCCTTTGAGGCGCTTGACGAAGTGTCCCAGCAACAAGGTTTTCTCGCCGCTGACCGGATGTACGCGCACCACCGGGTGTTCGGTTTCGTAGACAGTGGAGGTGAACACTTTGCGGTATTCCTCCAGCGTTTCCACCGACACATCCGGCTTGCGCGCGGCGTAGTCGTATTCGTTGCTGTGCACCGCCCACAGGTTGTCCGCCAGGGCTCGCAGCTCGACGCTGAGGTCATTGTAGGCACTGGATGTGTTGGCCCAGACCGTGTCGCCGCCGGACCTGGGTGCCAGCACCGAACGCAGGATCGAAGCCTTGGGATAGGCGTCGACGAAGGTCACGTCGGTGTGCCAGGAGTTGGCGCGCTGGCCACGACCGCCGTCCAGCTCCATCAGGAAACGGGTACCGTCGCGCACTGGTACGGTCGGGTGGGCAATCGGTTCGCCCAGCAGGTGCGCAAATGCTTCCTGGCTCTGGTCATCAAGGTGGGTCTGCTCGCGGAAGAAGATCACCTTGTACTGCACCAGGGCCTGCTGGATGGCCTCGACGGTAGCGGCATCCAGGTCGCCGGACAGTCTGACCCCACGGATCTCGGCGCCAATGCGCCCGCCGACGGGGTGAATGTCCAGCGCTTGGGCGATGGGTTGAACAGCGAATGCGGCATTGCTCATTGTGGTGACCCTCATGTGCCTGATGGTGGGAACGCTTTCCGACAACGCTCTATTCATATGCAATTTAGATCTAGTAAATGAATGAATGCTTCGTTGACGGAATAAGAGCTTGCATTTAAAACCTCAGCTCCCTCGGTCGCAAATGCCTTCGACCTATTTTTAAAATGCCGGGAAAGCATATGGATCTTCGCCAACTGCGCTATTTCATCGCCCTCAACGAACACCGCAGTTTTGTGCGTGCCGCGGACGCCATGGGCATCACCCAACCCGCGTTCAGCCGCAGTATCCAAAGCCTGGAACATGAGTTCGGCTGCGTATTGGTGGACCGTGGCAACAAGGACTTGCGCCCCACTCCCGAGGGCCAGGTAGTGCTGCAACATGCGCTGAGCCTGGTGCACGGTGCCGCCTTGCTGAGCAGTGAAGTCACCCGCATGACCAAGCTCGATGCCGGCGACCTGCGCTTCGGCACCGGACCGGCGCCCGCGGTGAAACTGGTACCCGATGCGGTGGCGCGCTTTATCACTGCACACCCGAAGATCCGGACCAGTTTCCAGGTGGATAACTGGGAAAAACTCAGCCGCGCTCTGAGCCGCGAAGAAATCGAATTCTTCATTGCCGACATCCGCCAGTTCGAAAACGATCCAAACTTCCAGACCCGCGCACTGAGCCCCAAGCGTGGTGTGTTTTTTTGCCGTCCGGGCCACCCGCTGCTGGCCAAGGACAGCCTGTCGACCAACGACATGTTCGACTATCCGCTGGCGTCGCCGCTGATCTCCCAGGGCATTCGCAAACTGCTGGCGAACCTCAGCGGGCGCATGGACTTTTCACCCAGCATCCAGACCGAGCACTTCCCGGCGCTGGTGAAGATCGTGCTGCAGTCCAATGCCATTGGCGTAGGCACCGAAGAAGCATTTGCCGAAGACATCGCCCGTGGCTCCCTGGTGGTGCTGCACTGGCGCAACCTGCCGCAGAACATGGACACCATGAGTGCGCGGTGTGGGGTGGTCAGCCGCACCGGCTCGCGCCTGTCGCCGGCGGCGAAGGCAATGATCGAGACGCTGGTACAAGTCGACCGCCAAGACGTGAGCGTGGCGGTCTGACGTCGCTTAGAGACCCGCCGCCTGCAGATTCGGCGCCACCCAGTCACTGACCTGGAAGGACTTGCGAATCAGCCGCTCCTTGGTCGCCAGGTCTACCGACTCCTGCAATTTGCCGAGGAACACCGGGTCGAGGGTCGAGGGAAACAGCTCGCTGAGCTTCTCGTTTTTCAGGTCATTGCTCAGGATGATCGGTGGGTAACTGGCCAGCCCCGACACCAGGTCGATATAGGCTTGCTTGTTGTTGTCATCGGTCAACCACTGCACTGCTTGCTGCTGGGCCTTGAGCAACTTGACCACGACATCGGGGTGCTCATCGACGAACTTGCCACTGCCCACCAATACAGCCTGGATGCTGCCAGCGCCGCCGAGGTCCTTGGTGGTCAGTGGCAATTCGGCCAAGCCCTTGGCCTGCAGCGCACTGAGGCTAGAACTGCCCCAAGTGGCATCGATCTGCCTGGCAGCCAGGGCGGCGCTCGCGGCGCTGAAATCCAGATTGATTACTTTCAGGTCTTTTTCACTCAGGCCCTGGCTGGCCAGGGCGCTGTCGAACGAGAGTTGAGTGGCCGTGCCGCGAAACACCGCAACGCGCTTGCCCTTGAGGTCCTGCAGGGTCTTGATGCCAGAGCCGGGAACCACGCCCAGATACTGTTTGACGCCGCGTGCCGAAGCACTGAGCAGGCGGGTGTCCAAGCCATTGGAGCGACCGATGATCGCCGCCAGGTCGCCCAGGTAGGCCAGGTCCAGTTGACCGTTGGCGAAGGCCTCGTTGATCACCGGTCCTGCGCCCTTGAAGTAATTCCACTGGATCTTGATGCCTTGGTCGGCAAAGGCTTTCTCGAAGATCTGCTGGTCGCGCAACACATCCGTGATACCACCACCACTGTGCTGGCTCCCCGCGCTGAGGTCGGGTACGGCAATGCGGATTTCCTTGAGTTCGGCGGCCTGGACCCAACCGGCCAGGGCGGTACCCGCGAACAATGCAATCAAGCGTTTAAAGGGCAGTTTCATAAGCGCAGCTCCTGTGGGCGACGGTCGTCCGGGAGCAGAAAGTAGGCACAACCCACACAAAACTTTAAATACTATAAATGCACAATTTAATAGCTTTTAGAACTATAAGGCTTAAAACGCCGACCCTTGGGGCCTATGCATGAACAGCATTGAAAATATTCTCCGAATGCATTGGATGCGTGCCCGGCTGAGGCATTAAATGCATTTTCTTATCCCCCAATCATCTTGATTGCGTTTTTGTAAGATCAAAATCACATAACGCCATCGGCGACAACGGAGGTCCTCCATGGCCCGAATATCACTGTTGAGCCTGCCTCTGGCCGCTCCCCGTCATGATCGGGCGCACCGCTGGCCAAAACTGGGAGAACGTTTATTGCCCTGGCTGTTGCCCTTGGCGCTGTTCGCGCTGTGGTGGCTGGCCAGCCACAATCACTGGATGAGCGAGCAGATTCTGCCACCACCCTCACTGGTGTGGAGCAGCGCTGTGGAGTTGGCCGGTGGCGAGTTGTGGACTCACCTGGCAATCAGTGTTCAGCGCTTGTTCTGGGGACTTCTGGCGGGCATCGGCGCCGGGGCGTTGCTGGGTGCCCTGCTGGGGTTCAGCGCCCGTGTCGAGCGCGTGGTATTCCCCACGTTCAGCGCTTTGGCGCAAGTGCCAACACTGGCCTGGATCCCCCTGTTCATGGTGTTTTTCGGTATCGGCGAAACCTTGAAGCTGGTGGTGCTGGTGAAGGCAATCGTAGTGCCCGTCACCCTGCATGTACTGGTCGGCGTGCGTGATGCCCAGCCCCACCTGCGTGAAGCCGCCCGCGTGCTGCGCCTGCCCACTCACCTGCTGATTCGTCGGCTGATCCTGCCGGCCGCGCTCCCCGCGTTCATGGCCGGCGTACGCCTCGCGCTGGCCGCCGGCTGGACCTCATTGCTGGCCGTGGAGTTGTTGGCGTCCAGCGAAGGCATTGGTTACTTGATGGTATGGGCTCGCCAGTTGTTCATGCTCGATATCGTTTTCGTGTGCATCGTGGTGATCGGCGTGTTGGGCGTGGTGATGGATCGCGGCATCGGCTGGCTGGACCGCAAATGGGTGCACTGGCCCCATCCGGCGACGGCACAGATTCCTCAGGGCCCCCGCTATCAAGGCTGGCAACGCCTGCAACCTTGGCTGTTGCCGCTGCTGTTGCTGGCGTTATGGCAACTGGCAACCCAGCAGGATTGGGTGGATGCGAACATTCTGGTCAGCCCATGGACAGTCCTGCACACCACCGTGACGGGCGTGCTGGATGGCAGCCTGTCCGGCGCCCTGGGCAAAAGCCTGGGCCGTACGCTGGGCGGCTTGATCCTCGGCACCAGCCTGGGGTTTGCCATGGGCCTGTGGCTGGGATTGTCGCGGCGCAGCGAGCGCGTACTCGGGCCGACGCTGTCTGCGCTGCGCCAGATTGCGATCTTCGCCTGGGTACCGTTGCTCACCGCGTGGTTCGGACTGGGCGAGTTGGCCAAGGGGGTGTTTATCGCCCTCGCCGCGTTCTTCCCGTTATTTATCGCCACCCAGCGCAGCGTATTGAACCTGTCACCCCAACTGCGCGAGGCGGCGCAGGTGCTGCGCCTGAACCTGTTCCAGCGCCTGCGCCGCCTGGTGTTGCCCGGCGCTGCGACGGGGATTTTCGCCGGCCTGCGCCTGAGCCTGATCTATGCCTGGCTGGGCACCATCGGCGCTGAGTATTTCATGCCCTCCAACGGCGGCATCGGCAGCCTGATGATCGGCGCTCAACAGTTGCTGCGCATGGACCTGATCATGAGCGGCATGCTTCTGGTCGGCCTCACTGGCGCCGCCCTCAACCTTATCGGCCAACGCATCGAAACCCGCGCTACCCGCTGGAGACACGCATGAACGCACCTATCGTCCGCTTCAACCATGTGGGCAAGAGCTTTGACGTCGACGGTGTCGAGCTGGAAGCCATCCGTGAATTCAACCTGGAGATTGCCGAAGGCGAATTCGTCGCGATTGTCGGTTCCAGCGGGTGCGGCAAATCCACCCTGTTGCGCCTGCTGGTGGGCCTGGACACACAGTTCCACGGCCAGATCCAGGTGGACGGCAAAGCCGTCAGTGGCATCGGCCGTGAGCGCGGCATTGTGTTCCAGGAACACCGCTTGTTTCCCTGGCTGACCGTGGAGCAAAACATTGGGCTGGGGCTGGTCAACGAACCATCAGGCGACGCCGAGCGCAGCCAACGGGTCCATGATTTTATCGAGCTGGTCGGCCTGGCCGACTTTACGCGTGCCTACCCCCATCAGCTCTCCGGCGGCATGGCGCAACGCGTGGCAATTGCCCGCGGCCTGGTGGCCAGCCCACGTATCCTGCTGCTGGACGAGCCATTCGGCGCCCTCGATGCGCTGACACGCCAGCAGATGCAGGATGAACTACTGGCGATTCGTGCCCGCGCCAGGATCACGACAGTGCTGGTGACCCACGACGTGGAAGAAGCGATCTTCCTCGCCGACCGCGTCGTGGTGATGGAGCCAAGGCCAGGCCGGATCAAACAAGTGGTGCAAGTCACCCTGCCCCATCCGCGCCAACGCAGCAGTTTCGAGTTCCATCAATTACGTGAGGAGCTGTTGCACGAACTGACCAACGATGACCATTACCAGCCCCCTGTGCGCGAACAGATCCGCAACCTGCCCCTGGCCTTTATTGCCTGCTGAATGAGGAGTGCCTTGATGCCGCAACGTCCCAATTTTCTCGTGATACTGGCCGATGACCTGGGCTTTTCCGACCTCGGCGCCTTTGGCGGGGAAATCGCCACACCACACCTGGACGCCCTGGCCCTGAACGGCCTGCGCCTGACCGACTTCCACACCGCGCCCACCTGCTCGCCGACCCGCTCGATGCTACTGACCGGCACCGACCACCATATCGCCGGCATTGGCACCATGGCCGAGGCCCTCACACCCGAGCTGATCGGCAAGCCCGGCTATGAGGGCTACCTGAACGATAAGGTCGTGGCCTTGCCGGAGCTGCTGCGCGAGGCCGGCTACCAAACCCTGATGAGCGGCAAATGGCACTTGGGCCTGACCGCCGAACTGGCGCCCCACGCGCGGGGTTTCGAACGCTCCTTCGCGCTGTTGCCCGGCGCGGCCAACCACTATGGCTTCGAACCGCCCTACGACGAGACGACGCCCGGCCTGCTCAAATCCACGCCTGCGCTGTATATCGAAGACGACACTTTCGTCGAGCGACTGCCTGAACATTTCTATTCATCCGACGCTTTTGGCGACAAGTTGCTGCAATACCTCAGGGAGCGCGACCAGGCGCGACCGTTCTTCGCTTACCTGCCATTCTCCGCCCCGCACTGGCCGTTGCAGGCTCCCGCCGAGATCGTCGACAAATACCGTGGCCGCTACGACGCCGGACCCGAGGTGCTGCGCCTGGAACGCCTGGAAAAGCTCAAGGCCCTGGGGCTGATCGACGCGAATGTCGAACCCCATCCACTGATCGGATTGAGTGCCCAATGGGCCGGCCTTACCGAGACACAGCGCCAAGTGTCGGCGCGGGCGATGGAAGTGTATGCGGCCATGGTCGAGCGCATGGACTGGAACATCGGCCGGGTGGTGGAGTACTTGCGCCAGCAGGGTCAACTGGATAACACGCTCATCGTATTCATGTCCGACAACGGCGCTGAAGGTGCGCTGCTGGAAGCCTTCCCCAAGTTCGGCCCCGAGCTGCTGACCTACCTCAACCAGCACTACGACAACAGCCTGGAGAACATCGGGCGTGCCAACTCCTACGTCTGGTACGGCCCCTCGTGGGCTCAAGTGGCAACCGCCCCGTCACGGCTGTTCAAGGCATTTACCACCGAAGGCGGGATTCGGGTGCCGGCACTGATGCACTACCCTCGGCTGACGCTTGAAGGCCGGATCAGCCATGGGTTTGGCACGGTGATGGACATCACGCCGACGCTCCTGGACCTGGCCGGTGTGCGCCATCCGGGCCAACAATGGCGCGGCAAGCCGGTGGCGCCGCTGCGGGGCAAGTCGTGGCTGGGCTTCCTGTCAGGTGAAACCGCCGAGGTGCACGATGAGCACACCGTCACCGGCTGGGAGCTGTTCGGGCGCCGGGCCATTCGCCAGGGCCGGTGGAAAGCCGTGTACATCCCAGGCCCGGTGGGCCCGGCGACATGGCAGCTCTATGACCTGGGCCAGGATCCCGGCGAGATCCACGACCTGGCCCAGCGTCACCCGGACAAATTGGCCACGCTTATCGACCATTGGCAGCAATACGTGGACGAAACCGGCGTAATACTCAGCGCATCACCGTTTCAGCCGGATTGAGCCCCGCGTTTGTGCGCGCTTGCGGCTCCAGCCGATTAGCCCGCGCAAACGTGCCGAAATCATTGAAGCGCACGCCCATCTCAGCCATGACCTGGTGCGCCACCTTGGCGGTCATCTGGCGGATGTAAAACGGCTCCTTCACCACAAAATGGTGGATGCCATGGGTGCTGCCGAAGTTGAAGCAGAACGCCTGCAGAGGCCACATCCACCAGGGGTTCAACACTTGGGTCTGCTGGATCACATTGCCCAGTTCCACATCGCCGTAGTAGTGCATGTTGGAGCTGACAAAGTGCAGGCAAAAGGTACGCAGCACGTTGGGGCCGATGATCACCACGACAGCGATATCAATCACCTGCATCATCTGCACGGTGCCAGCTGACCACTCGATAGGCGCACCGAGCAGACTGGCAATGCCATTGGCGGCATGAAAGCCAAGGAACACATACCACGCGCCCCAATGCAGCAGTGCCAGCGGTGCGTACACCAGCAGCGAGCGCTTGAGAATCGTCAATTTGTGCGTCCAGGTCCTGGCCCGCAGGATGCGGATGAAGGCCGACATGACGTTATCGCCTACCATCAGCAACCGCGCAAAACCCCAGGGCTCGCCGTTGGTGATCGCGCGCTCTTCCATGTCGGTCTCGGTGCCGGACACCTTGTGATGGTTGAGGTGCAGGTGTCGGCGTACCCACGGGTTGATCGTACTGGGCCGCGCCAGCCATACCAGGCCCATCATCAGGTTGTGAGGCACACGCTGCTTGCGAAAGTACATGCTGTGGATCAGGTCGTGTTCCAGCTCGTGGGTCAGTGAAGCCAGGAACGCGTTGAGCAGCAGGCACACCCACCAGGCTATATGCCCGCTGATGTAGAGCGCTGCGCAGCCAATCATGCCCGCCAAGGCAAACGCCAGGATGCCCGCGCCCAACGCGTCCTGATGCAGCAGCCAAGGGTGCTGCTGGCGCAGGCGCACGCCCTCGGCCAGCACCACTTCACGGATATGCGCCGAGCGCTGTTGTGCGTTCATCTGCTGGGGACTTGCAGAAGTACCGTCCATGCTTCCATCCTCTGGTTATTGATGGATGCATCCTGGCCCAAGCGGTCCGCCAGGGCATCAGCCACGCACGCCAACCTGTTGACCGCAAGCGCCAATCGCCATGACCGAACCCACCTCCCTCGCCAGCTGGACCCGCGCCCTGCGCAAGCAGCTCGACGCCCTCGGCCTCGACAGCGCCGCGTTGTGCCTGCAAGCCGGGCTCGACCCGCAACAGATGGACGATCCCAATGCGCGCTACCCGCTGTCGGCCACCACGCGTCTCTGGGAGTTGGCGGTACAGGCCAGCGGTGATCCGGCGATTGGCTTGCGGGTGTCGCGGTTTGTCAGCCCCACCACGTTTCATGCGCTGGGGTATGCGCTGGTGGCCAGTGGGAGCTTGCGCGAGGTGTTCGAGCGCATCGTGCGGTATCACCAGGTGGTCAGCGATGCCTTGAGCCTGGAGCTGAGCGGCGATGGAGAACGTTATCGGTTCCGCCTGCTGCAACTACCGGGCAGCCCGACGCCAGCCTTCGAGGCCATCGACGCGTTTGCGGCGATCTATGTGCGTACCTGTCGCAATCGCCTCGGCCGCGAGTACGCGCCGCTGGCGGTGTACCTGCGAAGGCCTGAGCCTGCTGACCCGAAGCCTTGGCACACGGTGTTTCGCGCGCCGGTATTTTTTGGCGCTGAAGAGGACCGCTTGGAGTTCGCCGCCCAGGATTTCGACAGCCACCTGGACGACGCCAACCCCGAACTGGCCGAACACAACGAAACCGTGCTCAAGCGCGCCCTCGCCCAACTGCAACCGCTGACCTGGGAACGCAAGGTCCGCCGGGTGATCGAAGCGCAGTTGCCCGACGGCGAACCCAGCGCCGAGCGGGTTGCGCAGGCGCTGCACCTGAGCCTGCGCAGCCTGCAACGCCATCTGGCGGATGAAGGCTGCCGGTTTGATGCGTTGCTCAATGAGTGCCGGGAGAATTTGGCGTTGCTGCATTTGCGGGATCCGCAATGCTCATTGGCGGAAATCAGTCATTTGCTGGGGTTTGCTGATACCAGCAGTTTCAACCGCGCGTTCAAGCGCTGGACGGGGATGACGCCGGGGCAGTTCAGGGATGGGTTGCGGTAGGTGGATTTGCGGTGTTCGTGATGGCCCCATCGCGGGCAAGCCCGGCTCCTACAGGGAATGCATTCCAAATGTGGGAGCTGGCTTGCCTGCGATGGCGGTGGTCCAGGTATTGAAGATGCCGGATCAATCAGCGCCCACGGTCACGCCGCAACAACTTCTTCACCCGCGCCACCAAGGCCTTGGCTTCAAACGGCTTGAGCAAGTAATCATCCTCATGCAGTTCCAACTCGCGCAGACGGTCCTCGATTCCTTCCGGGGTCGTCAAGAACAACACCGGCGTCTCGCCCTTCTTGCGAATCGACTGCTGCAACCTCCAGGCATTCAAACCCGGCAACATTACATCCAGGATCACCAAGTCATAGTCAGTGCTTTCCACAAACCGCTGAGCTGCCATGCCATTGGCTGCGACTTCTACTGCGAAGCCGGCCTCACTCAAGCCCTGGGCCATAAGTTGCGCCAATTTCGGCTGGTCTTCCACTAACAACACCTGCATGCCTACCTCTTGGTTCATTACAAACCTGTAATCGAATTGTTCGGCTTTTGAGCGAGACCGCTGGCTAAGGTAACCGCCTGCTTTCTGGAGCCGTTCCCATGTACCGCAATACCTTGTTCTTGAGCTTCGCCATCAGCGCCAGCGTCCTGGCAGCACCACCGCTGCCGCGCCACGCCGACCTGGATTTGCACACCGCACGCCAACTGGCAGACGCCAGCCTGGCGCAGTGCACGGCGGCACTTACCGTACTCGACCGGGGCGGTAATCCATTGCTGAGCCTGCGGGCCGATGGCGTAGGTCCACACAACAGCATCGCCAGCCAACGCAAAGCGTACACGGCGTTGTCGACTAAAACCCCCACTCGGTTGTTTGCCGAGCGTGCGCGCAACAACCCAGAGGCCGCCAACCTTAACAGCTTGTCCGAATTGCTGTTGCTCGGGGGCGGCGTGCCGCTGTTCGCCGACACTGAACTGGTAGGCTCGCTTGGCATTGCCGGTGCCGGCGGTGCCGAGCAGGACGACGCGTGCGCGGTAAAGGCGGCCAATCAACTTGGCCTGACAATCACCCCTTGAGGAAACCTCAATGAAAACCCTGACTATGACCCTCGCCGCCCTCAGCCTGAGCGGCCTGAGCAGCCTGGCCCTGGCGGCCGGCAACCCGCTGAGCGTGCATGTGCTGAACCTGGAAAACGGTCTGCCGTCTGCCGGTGTCAACGTCACCCTGGAGCAACACGTAGGCGATCACTGGCAGTCGCTGTCCGAAGGTGTCACCAACCAGCAGGGGCGTATCGCCGAACTGTTCCCGGCCAACCAAGCCATGAAGCCGGGCGAGTATCGCGTGGTGTTCAAGACCGGTGACTACTACAAGAAAGCCAATCGCGAGACGTTTTTCCCGGAAGTCCCGGTAATATTCGAGGTCAAGCAGGCCGACCAGCACTACCACATCCCGCTGCTGCTGAGCCCTTACGGTTTTTCGACGTATCGCGGTTCCTAGCCAGCCCCCGCGGCCTGCCGCAAGCGCGGCAGGTCGAGCACTTCAATCGCGCCGTAACTCAGCTTGATGATCTCCTGCTGCTCTAACGCCTTAAGCAAACTGTTGGTGGTCTGGCGCGACAGGCTCAGCATCGCGGCCAGATCTTCCTGGGGCAGTTGCAGGACGCGACGGGAATGCTCTATCTCGCCGTACCCGCCGGCAATCATCAGCAGCCGGTGAGCGATACGTGTCGACGCCGGCATCAGGCTCATCTGTTCGATATTGATCAGCGACAGGCGCAACTTCTGGCTCATCAACAACGCCATGTCGCGCCAATACACCGGGCTTTGGTCAAGAATCTCGAGCATCGCCGATTGCGGTACCTGCAACAGCGTGCACGGCCCAACCGACAAGGCGTCGTGGGTACGTGGCAAACCATCGAACAGGCAGATCTCGCCGAACCAGTAAGGCGTTTCAACCAGGCTCAGAATAGCTTCCTTGCCCTGCGCATTGACCGCGCTGACCCGCACCGCCCCCTCCAATACCGCATACACCCCACAGGGCGGATCACCGCGCCGGAACAGGTACTGCCCCGCCGTCAGCTGACGCAGCCGAGCCGCCGCCAGCAAACTATCCTGTAGCGGTACAGGCAGGTGGCTGAACCACTGGCCGGTGGCCAATCGGGCATGCCAGGTTGCCGCAATCATGAGAACTCCAGAGATTGTCGCCCAGTTGACAGTCAGTCGCTGGCTGACGGGAGATGATCAAACATCCTACAGGAGGAATAACAATGAAAAGCCTCATCGACCACCTCAGTCAATATGCCGCGTACCACCGCGACCCGCGCAATATCGCCAGCCACTTTGTCGGCATTCCACTGATTGTGGTGGCAGTGGCCGTGCTGTTGTCACGCCCCGAATGGGCCGTCGCTGGCCTATGGATCTCACCCGCCGTTCTTCTCGCGCTGTTCTCTGCGTGGTTTTACCTGCGCCTGGAATTGGCCCTGGGCGTGTTGATGACCGTGCTGATGGGCCTGTCGTTATGGGCCGGGCACGTGCTGGCGGCGCAGAGCACGCTGGTGTGGCTCAGCAGCGGCATTGGCCTGTTCGTGGTGGGTTGGGTGATTCAGTTTGTCGGGCATTACTACGAAGGACGCAAGCCGGCGTTTGTGGATGACGTCTCGGGATTGATCGTGGGGCCATTGTTCGTGGTGGCCGAACTGGCATTCCTGTTGGGGTTGCGGCATGACCTCAAGCAGCAGATCGAGGAGCGCTCGGGGCCGGTGGTTCGACGCGATCTGAAGCCGAGAGAGGCCTAAATGTGGGAGGGGGCTTGCCCCCGATGGCGGTGTTTCAGTGACATGTTTATCAACTGACCCACTGCTATCGGGGGCAAGTCGAATCGTCGCACCGCCCCTCCCACATTGGCACCGTTTCACAGTGCGGGGTTATCAGGCTTTCTGCCAGACCTTGGGCTTGAAGAACAGCGTCTCGCCCCGCGCCAGGCCAGTCAGGCTGTCGTGGTCTTTCACCACTTCCGCTTCGATCAGCTCGCTCTGGCCTTCCACCTTCAACGTCACACGGGTGGTAGCGCCGAGCGGACGGATATCCCGCACTTCAGCAGCATGGTGGTCTTCCAGCTCATGCCGCGACAGCGACACTTCGTGGGGACGGAACAGCACGTGTTTGTCTTCACCCAGGTGCAGGCGGTTCGAATCACCCAGGAAGTGATAAACGAAATCGCTCGCCGGGTTTTCGTAGACGTCACCCGGTGAGCCGATCTGCTCGATCACACCCTTGTTCATCACCACGATGCGGTCGGCGACTTCCATGGCCTCTTCCTGGTCGTGGGTCACGAACACCGACGTCAGGTTGATGTCTTCGTGCAGACGCGCCAGCCAGCGACGCAGCTCTTTACGCACCTTGGCGTCGAGGGCGCCGAAGGGTTCATCCAGCAGCAATACTTTCGGCTCCACCGCCAGGGCGCGGGCCAGGGCGATACGTTGGCGCTGGCCACCGGAGAGCTGCTCCGGGTAGCGGTCCGACAACCAATCCAGTTGCACCATGTTCAGCAATTCGTGGACCTTGACCGCGATCTGGCTTTCGCTCGGGCGCTGGTTCTTCGGTTTCATGCGCAGGCCGAACGCCACGTTGTCGAACACGGTCATGTGGCGGAACAGCGCGTAGTGTTGGAACACAAAGCCGACGTTGCGATCACGCACGTCGTGGCCGGAGACGTCTTCACCGTGAAACACGATGCTGCCGTCATCCGGGGTTTCCAGGCCGGCGATGATGCGCAGCAAGGTGGTCTTGCCGCAGCCGGACGGGCCGAGCAAGGCCACCAGCTCGCCACTCTGGATGTCCAGGTTGATGCTGTTCAGGGCCTTGAAGGCATTGAAGTTCTTGCTGACATTACGGACTTCGATCGACATGACTTATTCCTCAGCCGCACCGGCGCGCAGGCGGTTAATACGGTTCTCGCTCCACTGCTTGAGCAGCAGGATGAAGAGCGCCAGGATCAGCAGCAGACTCGCCACCGCAAACGCGGCAACGTGGTTGTATTCGTTGTAGAGAATCTCGACGTGCAGCGGCAGGGTGTTGGTCACGCCGCGAATGTGGCCGGACACCACCGACACCGCGCCGAACTCCCCCATGGCCCGTGCGGTACACAGCACCACGCCGTAGATCAGGCCCCATTTGATATTCGGCACGGTCACATGCCAGAACATCTGCCAACCATTGGCACCGAGCAGGCGCGCGGCCTCTTCTTCCTGGGTGCCCTGTTCCTGCATCAGCGGGATCAGTTCACGGGCCACGAAAGGCACGGTGACGAAGATGGTCGCCAGCACGATGCCGGGCAAGGCGAACACGATCTGGATGTCGTGGTCCTGCAACCACGGGCCAAAGAAGCCCTGGGCGCCGAACATCAACACATAGACCAGGCCGGCGATCACCGGCGATACCGAGAACGGCAGGTCGATCAGCGTCACCAGGATGCTTTTGCCACGGAACGAGTACTTGCTCACGCACCACGCGGCGCTGACGCCGAACACCAGGTTGAGCGGCACCGAGATCACCACGGCGATCACCGTGAGTTTCAGCGCCGACAGCGCGTCCGGTTCGAGGATCGCGGTGAAGAATGCGCCGAGGCCGTTCTTCAGGCCCTGGGTCACCACGATAAACAGCGGCAACAACAGGAACAGGGCGAACACCAGCCAGCCAAGACCGATCAGGATGCGTCGCGACGCGGCGCTGCCACGGCGGGCAGCGTTGGCCGAGGACGCGGCGGAAATAGACGATTGGGACATGTTCCGCGCCTCCTTATGGACGTTCGATGCGCCGCTGCAACAGGTTGATCAGCAGCAGCAGGACAAAGGAAACCACCAGCATCAATACGCCAATGGATGTGGCGCCGCGGTAGTCGTACTGGTCGAGCTTGACCATGATCAGCAACGGCAGGATCTCGGTTTTCATCGGCATGTTGCCGGCAATGAAAATCACCGAACCGTACTCACCGACACCACGGGCAAACGCCAACGCGAAACCGGTCAACCAGGCGGGCAGGAGCGCCGGCACCAGGATGTGACGGAACACCTGCAACGGCTTGGCGCCCAGGCAGGCGGCGGCTTCTTCGACTTCCCGGGGGATATCGGCCAACACCGGCTGCACCGTGCGCACCACGAACGGCAGGGTGACGAAGGTCAGCGCCAGGGTGATACCCAGCGGGGTGTAGGCGATCTTGAAGCCCAGGTCGGCGGCGAACTGGCCGACCAGGCCGTTAGGCGTGTACAGCGCGGTCAGTGCGATGCCGGCAACAGCGGTGGGCAACGCGAACGGCAAGTCGATCATCGCATCGATGACCTTGCGGCCGGGGAAGGTGTAGCGCACCAGCACCCAGGCCAGCAGCGTGCCGATCACGCCATTGATCAACGCTGCGTACAGTGCGGTGCTGAAGCTCAGTTGCAACGCCGCCAGCACACGCGGTGCGGAGATGATGTTCCAGAACTGATCCCAGGTGAGTTGAGCGGCGTGTACAAACATCGCCGCCAGGGGGATGAGTACGATCAGGCTGAGGTACACCACGGTGTAGCCCAGCGTCAGCCCGAAGCCGGGTATGACGGGGGAGATACGACGCGACATAAGAGTCCTTGGTCAAAGGGTAGAAACCACTGTAGGAGCGCGCTTTTCTGTGGGAGCCGGGCTTGCCCGCGATGCAGGCACCACGGTGTATCAGTCACACCGCAGTGATGCTATCGCAGGCAAGCCAGCTCCCACAGAAAAGCGAGCCCCTACAGGTATTTTGGCTTACTGCGCCGTGTAGATCTGGTCGAACACGCCACCGTCGTTAAAGAATTTCGGTTGGGCAGTTTTCCAGCCGCCGAAGTCTTTGTCGATAGTCACCAGGTCCAGTTTCGGGAATTGCTGGGCGTATTTGGCGGCCACTTTTGCATCGCGTGGGCGGTAGAAGTTCTTCGCCGCAATCTCCTGGCCGGCCGGGCTGTACAGGTGTTTCAGGTATTCAGTGGCGATTTCGATGTTGCCCTTTTTCTCGGCGTTCTTGTCGACCACGGCAACCGGTGGTTCGGCGAGGATGGACAGGGACGGCACGACGATGTCGAACTTGTCGGCGCCACCGTCTTCCTTCAGTGCCAGGAACGCCTCGTTTTCCCAGGCCAGCAACACGTCACCCTGACCGTTGTTGACGAAGGTGATGGTTGAGCCGCGAGCACCGGTGTCCAGCACCGGCACGTGCTTGAACAGCTCCTTCACGTATTCCTGGGCCTTGGCTTCGCTGCCGCCGGCCTTGAGGCCATAGGCCCAGGCGGCGAGGAAGTTCCAACGGGCGCCGCCGGAGGTTTTCGGGTTCGGGGTGATCACGGACACGTCTTTCTTGATCAAGTCGCCCCAATCCTTGATGCCTTTTGGGTTGCCCTTGCGCACCAGGAACACGATGGTCGAGGTGTACGGGGTGCTCGCGTCCGGCAGGCGGGTTTGCCAGTTTTCCGGGAGGGTCTTGCCCAGCTTGGCGATTTCGTCGATATCACCGGCCAGGGCCAGGGTGACCACGTCGGCGCGCAGGCCATCGATCACGGCACGGCCCTGCTTGCCCGAACCACCGTGGGATTGCTGGATCTTGACGTTGTCACCCGGGTGGGCCTGTTTCCAGTAGTTGGTGAACTCAGCGTTGTAGTCCTGGTACAGCTCACGAGTAGGGTCGTACGAGACGTTGAGCAACTCGTAGTCCTTGGCAACCGCTGAACCTGCAAACACGGCGCTGGCCAGGGCGGCCAGGGCGTAACGGCGAATCGACGACATAGAAGCTCCTGAAATTCTTTGGGTGTTGGCTTTTTTTATAGTTGCGGGTCTATCGCCGTTCTTGCTCAGCTCGGTTTGTTACCCGGGTTCTGCAGGCGGAATTTTTCCTTGCGTTCAATCTGTACCACTTGGGCGTTGTGCACGGTGATTTCCACCGCGCCAAACCGCAGATCGCGCAAGGCGCTCTGGATCTCACGCAAAATGGCTGCTTCGTCCTGGCCGTCGACGCTACGTAGAGATGCGCTCATGGTCTCGCTCCTGAAATGAATAGTGCCTGGCAGTGGCGGCACTGCTTGCGGCGTGAGGGCGATAGTAGATAAGCGCGGATATTCTTAAAAATACTATTTAAGAATGTTTATATAACCAGAAAGAATTTTCTGGTGGGGCGCGGGGTTGCGTGCGGGTTTGGTGCCCAAGTACGTAAATAAAGCCTAGAGAAGATCCAAATGTGGGAGCGGGCTTGCCCGCGAAAGCGGTGTGTCAGCTAAAAATGTGTTAACTGATGCACCGCATTCGCGGGCAAGCCCGCTCCCACCTTTTGACTGCATTTCAGGTCTGGATTGGGGGGGCTCGGTGCCAATCAATTTCGTGGGCCGGCACCGGCCGGCCAAACCAATACCCCTGCCCCATATCGCACTGCTGATCCAGCAGAAACCGCGCCTGTTCAACCTGCTCGATTCCCTCTGCATGCACTTGCATGCCCATGCTTTTCGCCAGGGCGATTACCACGCGCACGATCGCTGCATCGTCCTCGTCCCACGGCAAACCGGCAACGAAGCCCTGATCGATCTTGAGCTTCTGCACCGGCAGGCGCTTGAGGCGCAACAGCGAGGAATAACCGGTCCCAAAATCATCGATTGCCAGGCGCAAACCCAGCTCGCGCAGGCGATGCAGTTGTTCCAGGGCCATTTCAGGGTCATCCATCACCGCGCTTTCGGTGACTTCCAGTTCCAGGCAGGCGGGATCCAGACCCGTGTCGTGCAGCACCTGTGCGACCTGCTCGTACAACTCGCGCCGGGCAAACAGGCGGCTGGAGACGTTGATGGCGATAAAACTCAGCGGCACCTCATCGGCCAGCCATTGGCACATCTGCCGACAGGCCTGGTCCATGACCCAGGCGTCGATATCGGCAATCAACCCGGTGCGCTCGGCAATCGGGATGAACTCGCCCGGCGGCACCAGACCGCGCTCCGGGTGCTGCCAGCGCACCAGCGCTTCGACGCCGATCAGGCGGCTGCCCTGCAGGTCGTGCACCGGCTGGTAGTAGACGCACAGCTCCTGCTGTTCAAGGGCACGGCGCAGCTCACTGGCGATCTCCACCCGGTTCTGCGCATGGGCGGTCAGTTCTTCGGTGTACAAGGCATAGCTTTCGCGGCCGGCACTCTTGGCCTTGAACAGCGCGGAATCGGCGTTGCGCAACAGCTGTTCGGCGCTCAGCGCGTCGTTGGGGAACAGGCTGATGCCAATGCTGGCGCTGATAAACAGCTGATGGCCGTCGAAGATGAACGGTTGCTTCATCGCCTCCAGCATGCGTTGCGCCAAACTGGCCGCTTGCGCCACCTGTGGACAACTCTCCACCAGCACGGCGAACTCATCCCCACCCAGCCGCGCCAGGGTCACGCCTGGGCCGAACAGCGCCTTGAGCCGTTCGCCGACCAGCTTGAGCAACTGGTCGCCAATGTTATGGCCCAGGCTGTCATTGATGATCTTGAAGTGGTCCAGGTCCAGCAACAGCAAGGCGCAACCACGCTTGTGGATTTGTGCCGAAGCCAGCGCCTGTTCGGCACGGTCGGTGAACAGCAGGCGGTTGGGCAGGTCGGTCAGCGGGTCGTGATGGGCGAGGTGAGCCAACTCGTGCTCGGAGTCCTTGATGGCGCTGATATCGGAAAATACCGCGACATAATGGCTGACGTGGCCCTGGTCATCGTGGATCACACGAATGGTTTGCCACTGGGGGTAAATTTCGCCGCTTTTGCGCCGGTTCCAGATTTCACCGCTCCATTCGCCGGTGCGCTCCAGGCTCTGGAACATCTGCTGGTAGAAATGCGACGAATGGCGCCCGGACTTGAACAGGCTGGGCTGCTGGCCCATGACGTCTTCGCGGCTGTAGCCGGTGATCGCCATGAAGGCACGGTTCACATGCACGATCAGCCCCTGCGCGTCGGTGACCAGCACGCCTTCGCGGGTGCAGTCGAACACGGCGGCGGCCTGGCGCAGGCGTTCGCGGTTTTCCTTCAACGGTTGCTGAAGCTGGCTGGCACGCGCAAATCGGGCGCACATCAGGTAAATCGCCAAGGCGCTGAAGGCCACCCACACATAGCCACGCACTTGCAGCCAGCGTCCCAACTCCCACGGTTCATCGAGAAAGCTGATCAATAAGTGGTTGCTGAGCTGGAGCCACGCAATGGAAACCAGCAGGTATACCAGCCCCACACGCAGGGCACCTCGGTATGAAAACGGCATATGTTCAGTAATCCTTACCAAAAAAACAGAATCGCCCTACAAAGGCTGCGGATTATAGAATAAGAAACATCCAGTCACTCCTATCTGAAAGGGCGGCTGGTTTTCTCTGTAGGCTTAGTGATAATGCGTGAGCTGTTCTTTTCTTTATCTGAGGGCCATACAGCCTATGTGGTACAACGGTTTTCTTGACCTGTCAGCCTGGCAACTGGTGGCAGTCACGCTGTTGATGACCCACGTGACCATTGTTGGGGTCACGGTCTATCTGCACCGTTATTCAGCCCATCGCTCCCTGGAGCTCAATGCCGGCCTGAAACATTTCTTCCGCTTCTGGCTGTGGCTGACCACGGCCCAGAACACCCGCGAGTGGACTGCCATCCACCGCAAGCACCACGCCAAATGCGAAACCGTCGACGACCCGCACAGCCCGGTCATCAAGGGCCTGTCCACCGTGTTGCGCAAAGGCGCCGAGCTGTACCGCGCCGAGGCCGAAAACCCAGAGACCCTGCGTATCTACGGCAAGAACTGCCCGGACGACTGGATCGAACGCAAGCTCTACACCCCCTACCCGCTGCTGGGCGTGGCGATCATGGGGGTGATCGACCTGCTGCTGTTCGGCACCATCGGCATCACCATCTGGGCGATCCAGATGATGTGGATTCCCTTCTGGGCCGCCGGCGTGATCAACGGCCTGGGGCATGCCGTGGGCTATCGCAACTTCGAATGCCGTGACGCGGCCACCAACCTGGTGCCGTGGGGCATCATCGTCGGCGGCGAGGAGCTGCATAACAATCACCATACCTACCCCAACTCCGCCAAACTGTCGGTGAAGAAGTGGGAGTTCGACCTGGGCTGGGCGTGGATCAAGGTGTTCAGCTTCCTGCGCCTGGCCAAGGTGCAGCGTGTCGCCCCCATCGCACACCGCGTGGAAGGCAAGGGCCACCTGGACATGGATACCGCCATGGCGATCCTCAACAATCGTTTCCAGATCATGGCCCAGTACCGCAAGTTGGTGATCGGCCCGCTGGTCAAGCAGGAGCTGGAAAAGGTCGATCACTCGGTGCGCCATCAATTCCACCGCGCCAAGCGCCTGCTGTCGCGGGAAACCAGCTTGCTGGATGACCGCCATCACGTGCGCATCCAGAGCATGCTTGAACACAGCCATGCACTGAAAGTGATCTACGAAAAGCGCCTGGCGCTGCAGCAGATCTGGCTCAAGACCAGCTCCAATGGCCACGATATGCTGGCGGCCATCAAGGAATGGGTGCATGAAGCCGAGGCCAGCGGCATCCAGTCCCTGCGGGATTTTGCGCACCAATTGAAGACTTATTCGCTGCGTCCTGCGGCAGTCTGATGCTGCGGTGGGAGGGCTTGCCCTCCCACCTATCGGCTTTTTGGCGTCATTTACCGGGCACCGGCAATCGGTCCTGTTGACGGAACTTCACTGCAATTCGCCTCTCTCAATGAACACTTCGCCATCATGGTGGCCCCTTGTAGTGACCGCTGCTCCTGTTTGCGGCGCGCCCAGAGAGAGTTGTGCCGATGGTTCACGAAAAGTCCTCCTTAATCGACGCGCCTGCAGCTGAGCATCCCCGCCCAGCGGCGGCGGCGACCCTGCTGGCGCTGGTGCATGCCCAGGGCGAAGTCGAGCGACTGAGCGAACGTGAGCAATTGCTGAGCTCAATGCTGGTCAGCGTGAATGCTGTGCTGTGGGCCATCGATTGGGAAACCCGCCGCGTGCTGTATGTGAGCCCCGCCTACGAACGCGTCTTCGGGCGCTCTGCCGGCCTGCTGCTGGCCGACCACCGGGAGTGGCGCAACAGCATCCACCCCGAAGACCTCGACTACGCCGAACACAGCCTGACCCGCGTGCTGGAACAGGGCGCCGTGGAAGACCGCGAGTACCGCATCATCACCGCCGACGGGCAGATTCGCTGGTTGAGCGACAAGTGCTACATCAACCAGCAGGTCGAGCCCGGCGAGCCACTGATCGTGGTGGGCATGGCCGAAGACATCACCGAAAAGAAACAGATGGAGCTGGAGCTGCACCGCCTCGCCACCACCGACGTGCTGACCCAGAGCAGCAACCGCCGGCACTTCTTCGAATGCGCCAACCAGGCCTTCGACAGTGCCTGCGCACAAGGTGCCCCGCTGGCCTTTTTGCTGCTGGATATCGATGACTTCAAGGACATCAACGACAGCTACGGCCACCTGGAGGGCGACCAGGTACTGCGGCGTATCGCCGAGAGCGGTCGAGGGGTGCTGCGCCGTGGCGACCTGTTCGGACGCATCGGTGGCGAAGAGTTCGCCGCCGTACTGCCTGGCTGTGCGCCGGAGATGGCGTTGCAGGTGGCCGAGCGCCTGGGCCGGGAGATCCAGGAGCTGAGCTTCAGCTACGAAGGCCAGGCTTTCAGCGTGACCATCAGCCAGGGCCTTGCCAGCCTCACCGAGCGCGACTCGACCCTGGACAGTCTGTTCGCCCGTGCCGATGCGGCCATGTACGAGGCCAAGCGCCTGGGCAAGAACCGTGTGATCGCGGGCTAGGAGTCGACACTGCTCAAATGTGGGAGGGGGCTTGCCCCCGATAGCAGGGGGTCAGCCAGCACATGGGTGACTGATACACTGCCATCGGAGGCAAGCCTCCTCCCACATTAGGATTTGCGTACTCGAGTCAGCTCCGAAAAGCCCAGCTTGAGCAATCGCGCCGTCTTGCCCGCCGCCAGCTCTTCCAAACCTTCATGTTCAGTCAAACGCGCCATCTGCGCCGCCAGGTTCACCACCAGCGCATCCCGCGCATACACACCGCCCTCAAGCGAGTAGATCGCCGCAATCAACTGGCGCAGCTCCAGCGGCAAACGCCAACGCGCGCGCAGTGCCGAGCCGTAGGCGGCGCCAAAGGTGTAGAGGGATTCGCCAATCGCTTCGTCATCCAGCTCGCCGCCACCCTGGCGCCAGTCCTCCAGGCAGCGTAACAGCGCCAGGTCGCCCAGCCGATGGAGGATACCCGCGCTGTAGCAGCGATCGTGATCCAGCTCCAGCATGCGGGCCAGGCGCAGGGCGTAGTCAGCGGTGTCCTGGGATAATTGCCAGTGCCGCTCGGCGTAGGCGACCAGCGCCGGGTCGCTCAGTACCACGTTGTGCTTGAGCGCCAGCCCGAGGATCAGGTTCATGCTTTGCCCCGGCACCAGCTTGTGCAGGGCGCCGGGCAGGGTCTGTACCGGTGCGCCGTGATGGCCTGCACTGTTGGCAGCGGCGATGAGCACGGCAGTGATTTGCGGGTCCATGCGCACCTGGTCTTCCAGATGCTTGAGGTCAAGGCTTTCCGGCCCGAGGCTGTGTTGCACGGCGGCTTTCACATCGACCCGCAAGGGCGCGCCATCGCACACTTCGCGGCGCCGTTCGAGGAACACTGGCAAGGTCATGCCGGGCGCCAGCGGTGGGATCTCGCAGTACACCGTTTCGCCTTCGTTGAGCAGCAGGTCCTGCAGGCGCTGGGTCAGGCCTTCCATGTTCAAGGGTTTGGTCAGGT
The DNA here is from genome assembly GCF_900113815.1 of Pseudomonas sp. NFPP04. Taxonomy (NCBI): domain Bacteria; kingdom Pseudomonadati; phylum Pseudomonadota; class Gammaproteobacteria; order Pseudomonadales; family Pseudomonadaceae; genus Pseudomonas; species Pseudomonas sp. NFPP04. The sequence goes on from NZ_FOQS01000012.1 coordinate 139,647, forward strand.
ACGCCGTGGGCGCCAGGGGCAAGGCTTCGCGCACGCTGGCGCTGTCATTGCGACTGCTCAGCAGAATGAACGGCAGAAGCGGCGAGCGGCGCTTATGGCGCACACTGCGCAGCAGGCTCAGGCCATCGATGCCGGGCAACTCCCAATCGGCCAGGATCAGGTCATAGGCCTTATCTCGCAGCAGGGTCGCCGCTTGATGCCCGTGCGCACACACATCCAGCCGCGCATCGCAGCGCACATTCAACAGCACTTGCTTGAGCAGGTCCCGCGACCAAGGGTCCGCCTCGGCAATCAACACGCGGGGTACAGCGGGTAAATCAACAGCAGTCATCCAGCACGCTCCATCGGCAATGCTTGCAACCTTAGTCAATGGAGCCGCCTACGTACAATGAACACGACCTGAATGTGCGGCAATGGGCGTAAAAAAACCCGCCGAAGCGGGTTTTTTCTGTCGAACAGGTCAACTTTCTCTTACAGCTCGGAGAAGCACTCTTCGATGATCGCCAGGCCTTTGTCCAACTGTTCGTCCGGCGAAGTCAGCGGGACCAGTACGCGCAACACGTTGCCGTAGGTGCCGCAGCTCAGCAGGATCAGACCCTTGTCACGCGCCTTGGCCACCACGGAAGCAACAGCCGCCGCATTTGGCTTGTGGGTGTCGCCGTCATCGAACAGCTCGACCGCGATCATCGCGCCCAGGGCACGTACTTCGCCGATCACCGGATACTTGGCCTGGATGGCTTTGAGACCGGTCACCAGACGCTCGCCAACTGCCTTGCAGCGGTCCAGCAGGTGCTCTTCTTCGAACACTTCCATCACCGCCAGCGCAGCTGCGCAAGCGATCGGGCTACCGGCGTAGGTGCCGCCCAGGCCGCCTGGCGCGATGGCGTCCATGTATTCGGCCTTGCCGCACACACCGGCCAGCGGGAAGCCGCCGGCGATGGATTTGGCAAAGGTGGTCAGGTCGGCGGCAACGCCCATCTGTTCCATGGCGAAGAAAGTACCGGTACGGCCGGCGCCGGTTTGCACTTCGTCGGCGATCAGCAGGATGCCGTGCTTGTCGCACAGTTCGCGCAGGCGCTTCATGAAGGATTTCGGCGCGACGTAGAAACCGCCTTCGCCCTGCACCGGCTCGATGATGATGGCAGCGATATCACGCGGCTCGGCATCGTTCTTGAAGATGCGTTCGATGCTGGCGATGGCGTCGTCGTCGCTCACACCATGCAATTCGTTCGGGAACAGCGCGCGGAACACGCCGCCTGGCATCAGGCCCATGCCGGCCGAGTAAGGCACGACTTTACCGGTGAGCCCCAGGGTCATCATGGTGCGGCCGTGATAGGCGCCGGTGAAGGCGATCACGCCGGCACGCCCGGTGGCGGCACGCGCGATTTTCACGGCGTTTTCCACGGCTTCGGAACCGGTGGTGACCAGCAGGGTTTTCTTGGCGAAATCGCCTGGGACCTTGGCGTTCACTTTCTCGCACAGTTCCACGTAAGGCTCATAGGCCAATACCTGGAAGCAGGTGTGAGTCAGCTTGTTCAGCTGCTCGGTCACAGCGGCGATGATCTTCGGGTGCACGTGGCCGGTGTTCAGCACGGCGATGCCGCCGGCGAAATCGATGAACTCGCGACCTTCAACGTCGGTCACGGTGGCGTTCTTCGCCGATTCGGCAAAGATCGGGTGAATCTGGCCAACACCGCGCGGTACAGCGGCTTCGCGGCGTTTCATCAGGGATGCGTTGGTCTTGCTCATAAAGTCCTCATTCGCCACTCATCGGGTGGCGTGGTCCAAGGAATACGTGGCGGGGAGGCAACTACGGCAGCATGCGATGATCGACTGCCACAGCTTTCCCGGCCACTACGAATTACGCGGTGAAACACGCAAAGGGTCAGCGCTCTCGTGCCCTTTGCGTTTGCTGCAAGCTCTTGCCGGGTCAGATGCCCAGGCAGAGGTATTTGATTTCCAGGTAATCCTCGATCCCGTACTTGGAACCTTCACGGCCCAGGCCCGAGGCCTTGATGCCGCCGAACGGCGCCACTTCGTTGGAGATCAACCCGGTATTGACGCCGACCATGCCGTACTCCAGCGCCTCAGCCACACGGAACACACGGCCCAGGTCGCGGGCATAGAAGTAGGACGCCAGGCCGAACTCGGTGTCGTTGGACATCGCGATCACTTCGGCTTCGTCTTTGAAGCGGAACAGCGGCGCCAGTGGGCCGAAGGTTTCTTCCTTCGCCACAGCAGCGTTTTTCGGCACGTCAACCAGGATGGTCGGCTCGAAGAAGTTACCTTCCATCACTTTGCCACCGGCCAGCAGCTTGGCGCCTTTGCTCAGGGCGTCAGCGATGTGTTCCTGCACCTTGGCCACGGCTTTCTCGTCGATCAGCGGGCCAGTGGTGGTGCCTTCTTCCAGACCGTTGCCGATCTTCAATTTGGCCACCGCCACTTTCAGCTTCTCGGCGAACGCGTCGTACACCGAGTCCTGGATGTACAGGCGGTTGGCGCAGACGCAGGTCTGGCCGTTGTTGCGGTACTTGGAGATGATCGCGCCTTCGACGGCCTTATCCAGATCGGCGTCGTCGAACACGATGAACGGGGCGTTACCGCCCAATTCCAGGGAAACTTTCTTGATGTCCTTGGCGCATTCGGCCATCAACTGGCGACCGATTTCGGTCGAGCCGGTGAAGGACAATTTACGCACGATCGGGTTGCTGGTCAGCTCACCGCCGATGTCGCCGGCACTGCCGGTGACCACGCTCAACACGCCTTTCGGGATACCGGCACGGTGCGCCAGTTCAACCAGGGCCAGGGCCGAGAACGGGGTTTGCGAAGCAGGCTTGATCACCATGGTGCAACCGGCGGCCAGGGCCGGGCCGGCTTTACGGGTGATCATCGCGGCCGGGAAGTTCCACGGGGTGATCGCGGCGGTCACGCCGATCGGCTGCTTGATCACGATCAGGCGCTTGTCCGGCTGGTGGCCCGGGATCACATCGCCGTAGATGCGCTTGGCTTCTTCGGCGAACCACTCGATAAAGGAGGCGGCGTAGACGATTTCACCCTTGGCTTCGGCCAGTGGCTTGCCTTGCTCGAGGGTCATCAGGCGACCGAGGTCTTCCTGGTTTTCGATCAGCAGTTCGAACCAACGACGCAGCTTGTTCGCGCGCTCCTTGGCGGTCAGTGCACGCCAGGCCGGCAGGGCCTTGTCGGCGGCTTCGATGGCGCGGCGGGTTTCAGCGGCGCCCATCTTCGGCACGGTGCCAAGAATCTCGCCCGTGGCCGGGTTGTTGACCTTGATGGTCTGACCGTTGTCCGCATCGACCCAAGCGCCATCGATAAAGGCTTGCTGGCGGAACAACTGGGTATCTTTGAGCTGCATGTCGGGTTTCCTTAACAGCACCGCGCGCACGCGGAGCGAATTAGAGTTGTTGAAAGGCGCCTTGTGGGCTGCCGTCAGGGAAATCAGCCCCAGCACGCGGGATAGCGTGAATAGCGCGCGGGAGACAGAGCGTTTGAAATCTCAAACGAATCCTAGGATCAATGGGGGGGCAGGGCAATAGTCTGTTCGAAAAAAAGAACGAAAACGGCGCTTTTAGTCGATCTTTCTGATCAGCGTCGTTGGGCCGGATTCTGCCCTTCTGATGGGTGGCGCCCGGCCTAGGGCCTTTATGCAGCGAATTCCTACGCTTGAACGCCCAAAGACCAGCATGGACGCCCAAGGTCGACATGGGTATGATGTCGCCCGCACAAGCATCCGTAGCTCAGCTGGATAGAGTACTGCCCTCCGAAGGCAGGGGTCGTGGGTTCGAATCCCGCCGGGTGCACCAGATACAATGAGAAAGCCCCAGGTCGAAAGGCCTGGGGCTTTTTTGTGGGCGTGGGGCAAAGACCGCATCGCCCGCCCTTCGCTTCAAACCCGGGCAGGCGACACAATGATTTTCACATTATGTTCTTTGTTTTTGACCAGTTCCTCGAAGCCCTGCCCCACGATCTGCTCCAACTGAATGCGCCCTGTCACCAGTGGCGTGATGTCCAGCCGCCCGTCCGCGATAAATGCGATCACGTCAGCGAACTCTCCGTTGTAGGCCAGCGCGCCCATTACCTGTTTTTCCGTGGCCACCAACTCGAAGAAGTTGAATTCGCTGGGCTCCTCGAAGATGCCCACCAGTACGCACTTGCCGGCCTTGCGGATCAGGTCGATGGCCAGTTTGGCGGTGTGTTTGTTCCCGATGCATTCGAAACTGACATCCGCCCCGAGCCCGCCGGTCAGGCGGCGGACTTCGGCCAGGGCATCGCATTGATTGGGATCGAGCACGTGGGTCGCTCCCACTTCCAGCGCCTTGGCCTTGCGTGCTCCGGACATCTCCAGCGCGATCACCTGAGCAGCACCGGCGGCCTTGGCGCACATGATGGTGCACAGGCCAATGGTGCCCGCGCCGACCACCACCACGTTTTGCCCCAGCAGGCTTCCGGCTTTTTTCACCGCGTGCATGCCTACTGCCAGAGGTTCGATCAGTGCCCCGGCTTCTGCCGGAAAGTTCGCCGGCAACTTGTACAACAGGTTGGCGGGCACGTTGACCCATTCGGCAAAGGCACCGTTGTTCATCAGCCCGGTGAAGGCCAGGTTTTCGCAAATGTTGTACAGCCCGTGGGTGCAGTAGTAGCACGTGCCGCAATGCTGGCAGGCATCGGCTGCCACCGACTCGCCCACGCTGAAGCCCTGCACCCCGGCACCGAGCTCGACGATTTCGCCACAAAACTCATGACCGAGAATGCACTGGCCCTTAATGCCGGTCAGCGGGTGCGGCGCATCAACCGGTATGAACACCGGACCGGCCACGTACTCGTGCAGATCGGACCCGCAAATGCCGCACCATTGCACTCGGATCTGCACCCAACCCGCAGGGGGCGAAACGGGCAGCGGCACATCTTCGACGCGGATATCGTTACGGCCGTGCCATACAGCGGCACGCATGCTGCGTTGCGAATTGCTCGAGAGGCTCATGGCGTTTTTCTCCTTGAAGCGGATGGCACTGGCGTGCCGGGCGGTTTACCAGTGCCAGAGCAAGGCCAGTGCCAGCTGCGCGAAAACGCCTGGACACGCCTTTCATAGAGCGGCCGAAGAAAACCCGAGGGTAGCCGGCATTGAGCTCAAATGAGATCCGTGATGCCAGATCGCAGGCGGCGGCCATGAGACCGTGAGACATCGCGTCTCACGGCCTTTGTGGATCAACGCTTTTGCAACGCCTCCAAACGCGCCGGCAGGTCTTCGTCAGGGAAACGCGCATGCAATGCCAGCAGTTCTTCATCCGCGGCTTTGCCTTCACCGGCTTCACGCAAGCGCACAATCTTCTGCAACCCCTCCTCTAACGAAGGCAACACCACCGGCGCACGCTTGCTGAGTTTGGCGCCGGACTCCTCCGCCATCGAGCCCATGACCTGCGCACTCTCTGCCTGGGGCGCGGCGGCCATTCGGGCGACGGGGGCAGGCGCGGACATCGCGGGTGCAGCGGGACGCGGTGCTTCGTCGCGAAGCGCGGAGAAGGTCGCGGTGGAAACGTCGGGTTGCGGCACGGGCGAGCGCATCACCACGCCGATCATCAGGGCCAACCCTGCAACGGTGACGAATGCCATCTGCCAGCGCGGCCGTTGGCAGGCTTGCAGCCAGCGTTGCCACAGGTTCGGCTGCCGCGCCGGGGCTTCACGGCGGGCGGCGTTGAGGATGAAGGCGTCGAGGGACGCCGGCGGCTCGACGGGGCTGTGTTGACGATAGTGCTGGAGCAATTCGTCGTCGGAATCGGGAGTGTTTCGGGAGTCGATCATGCGGGTATCTCCTCGGCCAGCAGGCGGCGCAGTTTCTGCTGGGCGTAACGCAGGCGGCTTTTCACGGTTTCCAGCGGGGCGTTGGTGAGGGCGGCGATTTGCGGCACTTCAAGGTCGCCGTGCAGGCGCAGCAGGAAGACTTCGCGCTGGTCTTCGGGCAGGTCTTGCAGCGCGGCATCGAGGCGCGCCTGGTCGCGGCTCAGGCTCAGTTGCTGCTCGGGGCCGGCGCTGTCGTCGGCCTGGGCATGCAGTTGTTCGTCGTAGCTGTCGTGCAAGGGGTTGTGGACGCCGTGCTTGCGCCAGTGGTCGATCAGGCGGTTGCGGGCGATCTGGAACAGCCAGGTGCGAAAACTCGCCCGGCCTTGTGGCTGGGTGGCGCTGCGGATCAGGCTGAGCCAGGTCTCCTGGTAGATTTCCTCGGCCAGTTCGGTCTTGTTGCTCAGGGACACAAGGAATCGGTACAGGCCCTGGCGGTGCCGCGCGTACAAGGCTTCGAACGCGGCACTGTCGCCGGTGCGGTAGCGGGCCAGCAGCGATTCGTCGCTGGGTAGATCATCTGGAACAGCCATGTAGGGGGCGAACTCCTTTTTATCAGCCGAAGCTGGTCTAACTGTGGGAGGGGGCTTGCCCCCGATAGCAGTGGGTCAGTAGCACACTTGATGCTGATACACCGCCATCGGGGGCAAGCCCCCTCCCACATTCGATTGTTGTCATGGCTGTGATCAGGGTTTGAGGCTTTGGGCCAACTCCACCAGTTGCACGAATTCATTGCGCAGGCCAAACGGATCATCGCCTCGGGCCGAGCGGGCCAGTGCAGCGGTGTCCTGCAGGCTCATGCTGCCAGTGTAGCGGCCATCACCCTTGAGCTGTTGGGCAAAGGCCGCCACTGCCGCCGCAAAGCGCAGGTCATCGCTGGCCTTGGTGGGCTCTTGGCTGATGGGCCTTTCGATCAGCTGGCTGGCACCGCCCGCAGCAGGTTTGTAGCGCACCCGCAGCATCGCCAGTTCAGCGGATCGATCCCCGGTCACAGGCGCAGTGGCATAGCGCAAAGGTTCCAACCACCCCTTCTCGCCTTTCGGCACAATTTCGTACAGTGCCGTGACCGTATGCCCTGCGCCAATTTCACCGGCGTCGACTTTGTCGTTATTGAAATCCTCACGTTTCAAGGCGCGGTTTTCATAGCCCAGCAGGCGATATTCACTGACCTGCGCCGGGTTGAATTCCACCTGCAACTTCACATCGCGCGCCACCACCGCCAGGGTCGAGCTGAGTTGGTCCACCAGCACTTTGCGCGCTTCGCGCAGGTTGTCGATGTAGGCGTAATTGCCGTCGCCGGCATCGGCCAGTTGTTCCATCAGGTGTTCGTTGTAGTTATCCACACCGAAGCCCAGGGTAGTAAGGGACACGCCGCTTTTGCGCTGCTCTACCGCCATCTGTTTGAGGCTGTCGAAATCACTGATGCCCACGTTGAAGTCACCGTCGGTCGCCAGCAGGATGCGGTTGATGCCCTTGTCGATAAAGCCTTCGCGGGCCATCTGGTAGGCCAGTTCGATGCCGGAAGCGCCCGCCGTGGAGCCACCGGCGGTGAGTTGATCGATGGCGTTGCGGATCTTGACCTTGTCGCGCCCGGAGGTGGGCTTGAGCACCACACGGGATTCACCGGCGTAGACCACCAGCGAAACACGGTCCTGCTCACGCAACTGATCCACCAGCAATTTCAGCGTGCTTTTCACCAGCGGCAAGCCTTCGCGGCGGTCCATGGAGCCGGACACATCCACCAGGAACACCAGGTTGGCCGGTGCCAATTGCGCCACGGCACGGTCGGACGCCTTGATGCCGATGCGCAGCAACTGGGTATGCGGGTTCCACGGTGTGGCAGCGACTTCGGTGGTCACGCCAAAAGGTGAGCCGTCGGTGGGCAGCGCGTAGTGGTAGGGGAAATAGTTGACCATCTCCTCCAGTCGCACGGCGCCTTCGGGCGGTAGGCTGCCTTGGTTGAGGAAACGCCTGACGTTGGCGTAGCTGCCGGTATCGACGTCGACGCTGAAGGTGGACACCGGCGTCTCGGCCACGCGATGCACCGGGTTGTCCGGCAGATTTGCGTATTGTTCACGGGGTTCGCTGCGGTAGTCCATCACGGCTGACTCCTGCATATGCATCGGTGCAGGCATTGCCATGCGTTTGACCAAAGCACCCTGGGGTGACGCGCTTTGCAGCTCGGCGACGGGCTCGGCCGGCTTGGCCAGCTCAGGGGATGAGGACAGCCCACAACCGGCCAACGCCACCACCATGGTAACGGCAAAGCCTTGGGCGGCAGGACGCAGGAAAAACAGAGGGTGGGACATGGGCTGAACCTCGTGAATGAATGATCCGTTCACAAGGTCAGACGCGAGGTGTGGAATGTTCGGGTTAACCCTGATTCAAATAACAGTCCAACTGTGGGAGGGGGCTTGCCCCCGATGGGGTGGGTCAGTCAAACATGGACTGACTGATCTACCGCTATCGGGGGCAAGCCCCCTCCCACATTTGGACCGTGGTGCTCTCAGAATCCGGATATCAGTCCGTGCCGTATTTGGGGTTACGCGGACCGTACAGGATCCCCGCACGCTGCCCCGGTGACAGCAGGCGCGCACTGGTGATACCGGCGATCGGGTGCGCCGCATCGGTGGAGCTGTTGATCACCTGCTTGACTGCCGCCGTGATCAGCATGCCGACGAGGCCGCCGCTGTTGTTGTTGCCCTCTTCGCTGGACGCCCGCGCCGAGCCGGTCCACAGGGTGGTGCCGGTGCGCAGGTCCACCAGTTTGGCCGAAGCCGTCACGGCGGTGTCGCTGGAGATCAGCATGTACTTGGTGCCGTACTCGGTGACGGTGATGTACAGCGCGGCGTCCGCGCCGAAGATGTCATGCAGCTTGGTCGGTGGCAGGGCCTGGATGTCGTTGGCGGTGGTGAGGCCGTTCTGGCGGAAAGTTTCGTCCACCAGGGCAATCGGCAGCACGTAGTAGCCGGCTTCCGCCAACGGGTAGGTCACTTGCGAGACCAGGCTGTAGGACGCCTGCACTTCCGGCGATTCATTGAGCGGCGGCAGTACCAGGATCGACTTCGGTCGTGCCTGCTTGTACGCCGTGTAATCAATGGTCTTGGGGGCTGCGCAACCGCCGAGCAGGGCCAGGGCCAGCAAGGCGCCCGTGAGTTTCAACAGGCTCATTTAGTGGCGACTCCGGTCTTGGCGTTTTTCAGCAGAAAGTCCATGTACGAGGCGGATTCAGGGAACAGCGCCTTCTCGGTGCGGAACTCCTGCACCATCTGGTCATCCTTGCCCATGCTCAGGTACAGCATGCCCAGGTGGGCGTGATAACCCGGCGGGGCCTTGCGGCCGCTGGCGTTGATCTTCTGCAGATCGCGCTCCAGTGCCTCGACCTGCGCCTCCTTTGGCTCACCCTTGAAGTATTCGTAAACCTGCGGCTGATAACTTTCCCATTGATACAACGGCTGGGGCGCGGTTTGGCACCCGGCGACCGTCGCCACTGCTGTCAGCATCAGGGCCAACTTGACTGCCTTGCTCATCCTTGTACTGCTCCTTGAGGTGCTGCTGATCAGTTGCGCGGGTTCCAGGCGCCGGCATTGATGCCGTCGACGAGGCGGTTGATGGCTTCGCGCATGGCCAGGTCGAGGACCTTGCCATTGAGGGTGGAGTCGTAGCTGGCGGTGCCGCCGAAGCCGACCACTTCACGGTTGGACAGCGCGTACTCACCGGCGCCCTGGGTGGAATACACCACTTCGGAAGTGCTGATGTTGACGATATTCAACGCGACTTTGGCGTAGGCCACTTGGGTCTTGCCACGGCCGAGAATGCCGAACAGCTGGCGGTCGCCGGTTTCCTTGCGGCCAAACTCGGTCACGTCGCCGGTCACCACGTAGTCAGCGCCCTTGAGCTTCTGCACGGTGCCTTTGATCGCGGCTTCCTGGGAGATTTCGCCCATGTTGTCGCGGTCCAGCACGCTGAAGCGGTTGGTCTGCTGCAGGTGGGTGATCAGGATGGTCTTGGCCTGGCCGCCGAGGCGGTCGACGCCGTCGGAGAAGATGCCGCGCATGTAGCTGGAGCGGTTGTCGAACTTGCCTACGGCAATCGGCACGCGCACGCCGGAATAAGCGACGTTGGCGCTGGCGACTTGTTCCACAGGCATAGCGCGGTTGCTCTCCGTGGCACAACCGGCCACGGTCAGCAGCGCTGCGGCGGTGAAGCCGGACAGCAGGATTTTGGACAGTGTGTTCACAGGGTGCTCCTAAGTGGGAAAACGGGTACGGCAGCTAACGCTAGCGGGACGGAATGTCACGCAGGTCGTCAACGATGAATCGGCTCAACAAACCGGTGTAGAAGGTCTCGACGCTGGAGTTGCCAGAGTTGGTCAGCACCCCGGCCATCGTTTTCATGTTCTGCCAGTCGCCCTTGTACCCGCCTGGCATCAACCCTTGGCGAGCCTGAGAGAAATGCAGCACCTCGGCGCCGGCTTTCTTGACCTTAACCTGGTAGTTGAAGTCGACACTGGCGAGGATGGTCTTGTCATCGACGATTGCCGTCATGAAACCACCTTGGGTGTCTTGTATGCGCCGGGTATAGATGACGTTCACATCCAGCAGGTAATCGGCCTTGTCCTTGCTGGCGGCGTAGCGCTTGGCCTTGAGCAGGCGGTCGACCAGATCAACCCCGAGTTGCTGGCGCACTTTGTCATCCGGCAGGAAGCGTTCGTTCTTGCCGACCACCTCGACGTCGAAGGTGTCGAGCCAGTAAGTAGCGGTCTTGGGAATGGTCACCGGCGCCGGGGAGATGTAGTAATCCGGCTTGGAGGCACAGCCCGCCATGAGGCAGGCGGCGAGAAATACGGCAAACACGCGCATGTCTGAATTCGTCCCTGAAAAGTATCGTGCTTTAAACAATCGCGGCATTCTACGGAGTTGAAAGGCGTTCTCAAGTTGTTTTGACGCCCTGGCAGCGCCGTTTTACTGGCGCTTGCGTGCAAGCCTCTGGCGAAATCTCCTAAGGCTTTGTCAGGGAAACAAAAACGATAGTGGCTATTGGCCTTTACGTAATAAATAAAAAGGTTCGCCAATCAGCCTCATTCTACTAACCGGCCACGGCGGCACCCTCCGCCCTGCTCACGTGTTGATCACAATCGTCTTGGCCAACATATCGCCCAAGCGACGGCGCAAACCGAACAGTGCAAAAAGACCGTCCAGAACACTGAACAACAGCTTCGGCACATTGCGCAGAAACGACTGGAACAGCGTGCAGTTCGTAGGATACGGGTAACCCACCACCGCCGTGCGGCACACCCGCTTACCCAGACTCTGGCCGTTGGGTAACGCATCGCAAAACAAAAAGTACCCGAAGGCTGAAAACAACAGCACATAGCGCAAGCCTTCAAACAACTTCGGACCTGCCACCAAGTGCAAATAGAGATACGCGTAGTCCAGATTGCGCAGCAAAAACAGCAGGAAAAACACAACGGCCATATCAATGAAATAGCCGAGCAAACGTCTGAACGGGCTGGCGAGATCCCAGGTTTGTGTGGCCGATACTGAATCGCTCATGACGTGCTTACCCCCTGCCGTTGTCATAAATATCCGCCAGGCCGCGCACGCTAGTCAGGTTGCCGGTCTGTATCACGATGGTCTTGGCGAACATGTCGCCCAGGCGGCGGCCGATGCTGGCCAGAATGGTCGGGCGTTTAGCGGTGTTGCTTGCGTCCATGCGGTGTTGCTCCAGCTCTAAGAAGGAAAATTGGTGTCGACAAAGTTTCTGGCAAAGTCTTCGGCGTTAATTGACACACCGGCCTGGGCGAATTTTTCCGAATTTGTGCGCCACACATCTCTGATTTTTTCCTCCAGCGAGGGCGGAAATTCCATCTGAGAGGCAACGACATCAGACCAACTGCCCTGCGTCCCATACAGCTCGTGCAACTTGGGTTCGAGTGCCGTCAAATCGGCGCGTTGCTGGTCGGACAGCGCACCAATGGCCGACAGGACGTAGCATTCAAGAAGTCGGAGAAAGGGCTTTCCTGCATATCGATTCATCATCAAAAACGCTCAATGAACATTGAAAAAATCAAAAGGACAAACCGACTGCCTATCCAAGCCCAGCCAGCTTCAAGGCGTTTGCGGCTGCTTTGAATCAGCGCAAATTTGCTCCCACCCTTTTTCAATCACACCCGTGTACTTGCCGCACGATGCCCCTTTTAACTGCGACTCCATAAAATCGCGTTCCGGCTCGACCCACAGCAGGCCAACCAGATAGGTCGCACCCGCCGCAAGCATCAGCAGCGCCACTGTCCGAGTCAACATAAACCGGAGCGTGGCTGCGGCAGTGCGAGACCGCTCAAACACAAACGCGAACAACAGGCCAATGCCGCACCACACAAAGGCGCCTGCCGCCACGCCCAGCATCGACGAACTGCGATCGAGATAGAGCCAGGCCACCATGAATGCGCTGGCGCTGCAGCACATCACCAGCAGGCACAGCCACTGCACAACCCGACACGCCCCACTCGAAAGGCTCATGGGAACGTCGTCCCGATACGCGCCCGCTCATTTGAGAACCAGATGCCCGTCACCTTGCCCACCACGTCCTTAACCGCGACCTGGCCCATGAAGCGGCTGTCGTTGCTGCTCCGGCGGTTGTCGCCCAGCAAAAAGAGGTGCCCTGGCTCGACCGTGACCGGTGCCATTTCAAGGGATTCAGACCCTTTTACGCGGTCGGCCGGTGCGTGAAACAACCCGAGGTTTTCGCCGTTGTGGATCAGTTCACCGTTCACCAGGGCTAACGTATCCCCGGCAACACCGGCCACACGCTTGACCGCTTCGGTGCCATTCCAGCGGTACACCACGATATCCCCCACCCTGGGAGGACCGGCTCGCAGGTCCGTCAGGATGTAGTCGCCAATGGACAACGTCGGCACCATCGATCCGGATGGGATGTAGTAATTCTTGAACCCCAGCACGGGTACCCGCAATACATCGAGCATCAGTACCGCAATCACCATCACCCCGACGTAAAGAACGTGGAAACGCTTTCGTGGCACATTGGACGGTCCGTTGTAGCGACGCGCCAGCACGGCGGACAGGGTGGCTGAGCCCAGCTTGACGATGATCAAAAAGGCGAATAGCCCATAAAGCCCAATGGGGGTAGCAACCAGACCCAGCGCCCCCAGCAATGCGAAACCGCCGTACAGCAATACGGCGACACAGATACCCCACTTGATACGGCCGACATACACCAGGCCCCAGCCGGCCACCAGGCAGGACATGAGGAACGCCAGGAGCGAGCACTTTACGGATTTCATTGATCATCCTTGTGGGGGTAAAAAGCATCTATAAAACAAGAAAATCCGCGGTTCAACGAACGTAGGACAACCACAGGACAACGCCTAGAATATGCACGCGCTGGCTTATTTGAGCTCTTTCACCAAATACCCACTGGAGATCTGCGTAATCCCCGTGAGCGCGCGGCGTAACGCCTCGGGGTCGGTGCGATAGGTGAGCGGCGTGTAGCCGTAGACGTTCTGGCCATTGAACGGCGTGACCGCCTCGCTGGTGCGCCAGACCATTTCATCGCCGCGATTCATCTGCGCCAGCACATTGAGGGTGGGGTACACCACACTGCTGAACCCTTGGGTCAGGCGAAAGCCCCACTCGGCCACGGTCAGCTGGATTTGCGCATCGGCGGGTTCGTCGTCACCCACCACTTTGAGGGTTGAGGTCTTGCCCAACGCATCGATAAAGCTCTGTTTGAGCAACACGCCCAAATCGATTTTTTCAGCGTCCATCACCGTAAGGATCGCTACCGGCGTCGGCATCTCGGCCAACTGCCCAAGTTTCATACCACCTGCAAACCCGGCGCCGCTCAACGCCGCCGTGCCCAACCTGGATGCACCGCTGGCCATGCCAACGCCCGCGCCAAGCCCGGCCCCCAATGCTGCGCCCCAGGCTTGCTCACGGCCCATGTAGACCATCTGTTGCGACTCCCACTTTACCGGCAGCACCTTGACCGTCTTGATCTGGGCGCGGTGTTCGGGCGTAAGGGGATGGCTGACACAGCCGCCGAGGATAAGGGTGGTAAAGAGGATGAAGAGGAGGTTTTTCACATCAGTCCTTGAAGGTTTGCGCAGGGTGAAAAATGACGGCCTGCCGGACCTGGAGCCCGGCAGGCTTCAACGGTTTAACTCACTTGCTTTCTTTTGCCACGGTGCCCAGCGACGCATCCTTGACCAGGTAACGGCCTTCGAGGTCGCTCAGCACTTTAAGGCTGTTGCGTGCGATGGCGAAGCCCATGTCGACTTCCTGCTTGAGGTAAACCACCTGACCCGCCTTGACATCAATCGGCATGTCCGCCCAGTTTTCAGCCTTGGAGCTGATCACGTGCTTGCCCGGTGTCACGAAAAAATAGATGTACTGGTTACCGCGGTTGTAACCCATCTCCGAGTCGGCTTCCTTGTCATCCAGGAACACGTTGAAGCGAACCATCATCCCCACGTTGCTCGGACGCACCACATACACCAAGCCTTTATCGGCGACAGCAGCCTTAGGCAACGAATAGTTCGCCACATCGGCCTGCATCTTCTCCACCGACGGCGTCGAGGAACAGCCAAACAGAGTGACGAGGGACAGAGCAACAGCGGCTTTGCAGAACAACTTGATCATGTATTTCTTCCTTGTGGGTAGCGGTGGGGCAGTTTCGAAAACGCCGACGACGGCCGGTTCACCTTTTCCTGATGCGTTTGGCCATCGCCAGTGTGTCGGCAGTGGGTGGCGTTACATGAGGCATTGTGCCATCACTGCGATCCCGTGTGCGGTTTTGTACAAAATGTGGTCTGGCCCGGATTTTCTCCTGATCGGCAAGTAATTATTAAATGAGACTGTCCCCTTTTTGCGGAATTTGCCGCAGAGGCCACTTAGGTGCCCTTACCGAAATCCAATAAAAACCCCGATAAATAAATAACCAATGACACGCTCGCCAAGGCTGCCCGCCCTGCGGGGTGTGCATTGTTACCTAAACCACCTGGGCCAATAGAGACCCAGCCACCTCTCAGATAGGCGAATACTGCTTGCCCAAACCACAGTTGAAACATCAGCGCACTGAAAAATGGCCTTGTGTCACCCCAAAAACGAAGAAAACAATTGAGTAACGCGGCGATCAGCAGCAATGCCGCCAATAAATACCGATATTTGTACAAGGCCGACTTCATACTGACTCCCTTGAAAGTACCGAAGGAAAAATAGGGGGCAGACCACTATTCTTCTTTAGTAAAATGCCTCATTTACCAGCTCAAGCCATACCGAGGAAGCATGCTCTTTGATTCCCAGCGATGCTAAACATAAAACAAACACCTGAACACCAGCTTCCGGATCTGACTCATAATCCATTGAGACCTCATGTAGGTTGCCCGCAACAATCATCAGCTGTTCAAAGGAGTCAGCCATTGGCCTCAACGTCAATTGCGGGCCAGAACTGATATCCAGAAAATACACCTTACCTTCATCAACAGTGTTTTTCCGCCCCAAACAAATGATATTGGCTTCCCATCGTGCAACTTCAACGACGTTGTTATCCGCATAGAATTCAAGCCAAGGATTTTCAGGACTGCTGTTTGCCTCTATCAGGCTCAGCCGCAACTCACGCCGCCCATAAGGGACAGGCCATAAGTTCAATTGGCCGATTGAAACACCGAGCACCTGCACGCGTTCAAGCAGCGCAAGATAGCTGCTAGGGAAATGTTGCCCATTCTTTCTCAGCACGGATAAGTAATCTTTAGAATACCCAGGAGAACACGGTTTTATTTCTGACGAGATCGCAGGGAGTTTCGCCGCCATTTCTTCTGAATACTTTATTAACCCCTCTAAATCATTAATCATTACGCGACCTACTGACCTGAGAAAATAGGGGGAGAAAATAGAAAGGAGATAGGGGTCAGACCTGCAATATACATAAGTGCACTAATCGTGTTCTGACCCCTATTCCCCACTGACCCCTATTCCCCATGATCCCGATTGCGCACTATAAATCAAGCCCATATAGCCCGCTCAAAAAATCAGAAAAATTTCTCGACACCAGTGTCATATTTGAATCATCGGGCTTTGTCCCGTCACACTTTTCTAATTCATGATCCCAAAAATAGACCTTGCCTCTGCCTTCCCCTTTAATACCCAAGCAAATTTGATTGCCTCCAGGGTCGCATGCAATTGCTATAAACCCCTCGGGGATACGCCCTCTATACACGTTTAAATTTCTGACAAAATCATATGTATCACTTCTATTCAAACCGTAAAAACGTTGAACAGATGACCCATCCTCACTCTCCATAAAACGGAAACTATCTGGTTCAGGGTAACCTCCTCCGTTTTGAGATAAGAACAGATAATATTCTCTAGGCAACGTCACCCCAATAAAACTCTCTAGCAATTTCATCGCGTCATCCGAGATGGAATTTCCAGGTTCTATTATTTCAAACATATCAATAAAACTCCTATTTAAGAAAAATAGGGGTCAGACCACCAATATACATTGGTGCACTAATCGTGGTCTGACCCCTATTTTCCATGCGGTAGAGGCATGTTCCATAACGTCCCCCACGGCCTTCAACGCTTGCTTGATTTGACCATAGGTCGTGCCTGCCGTCTTTGGTATCAATTCCGCAGGGGGACTAATGACTACCATGTCATCACGTTCAACTTCTCTGAAATAGGCCCGACGAAACGCTGCCTCGCTGGCTGCCCAGTAAAAAGAAACTAATCGGAGTTTGTCTTGACCATCCTCGTTAACGGTGTCGGCCAAGCAGAATTGATTATCGCAAGTTCCATAAACACCCTCATCGATGAGTGAAAGTGCCGCTCCGGATGTATCAAGGACATCACCTGCTTTTTGCTCAAGCAACAACGACCAAGGAATCATCACCACACCCTCCAGAATTATTGCGGCCATTTGAGTATTTTGCATTCGATCCTGCCAGCCTTGAGCACATTTTCAGCCGCTGTTTTATGCGGTCCCTCTGGTATTTTTTTACCGAATTAGAAAATAGGGTTCAGACCACCAATATACGTTTTAGCAGTAATCGTGGTCTGACCCCGAGTCCCCCGGCGACCTCTTCCACGTGATGACCAATGACGGTATTGAGCACCAACTGGCGTTCCGATTTCCCGGTAGGCCGGGCCTTGTAATTAAAGGGGACAGATTTATTCAATAGCTTACCGATCAAGGCCCCAGCTAAATGAATCGTCCCCTTTTTGGGTTGGTCATGGGGTTCAGTACCCCCCGGCACTGACATCCGCAACCGACAACCAATAATCCACTACTGCATCGAAGCCTCTGTCGTTGGCCCGAGCCTGCAACGCGACAAGCGCCTGCCGCGCATCGGTTATCGACCAGCCCGTGGAGTTCAGGCTCAGCCACGCATAGTCCAAGCGGCCGGCTTGCAAGAAGCTCTCAAACAACGGCTTTTTCTCTCGATCAGGATCAAACCACGCCGGCAATTGCCCTCCTGTCGGCGGGGGCATATCCCGATCAATGATTTCGAAGGAACAACTGCTTTCCCACCATGGCCGGCCAGGGTCGGACGGGTTGGGAAAGTCTCCGGTGTAGGGCCCCGCGTCTTCAGCCATGCTCTCCAGCGGCGTCTCTTTGCTAAACAATTCGACGTTGGCGAAGCCTTGGGGATCATCACCGGTTTTCAATGACTGCGCTTCTAGCTCCTCCAGACAATCAAGCCCAACCGCTTGGGCAAATTGCTCAAGCTCTGGGGTGACAGCATCTTCGACACTGATGGACATCATAGCCAGAACACCCATCAACTGGGCAGGCGTGCGGGCAATCTCGATCGTCATATGCTCGGCGGCTACATACATCTTGACGAAGCAGGGTTCACGGTCGACAAACCAGTGCCTCCAATAGCCAATATAGGTCGGCCGCGATCCATCGCTCCACAGCGGGATCAACGCCGGCGGGAACCCGTACCATTGCGCTGGGGCATCCAGCGTGCAGATGGGCGGACGGATGCTTCCATCCGCGCAGGCATCCAGCACGGCGGGCAATCCTAAGGCTTCAAAGGTCTTCTTGAGATTCATATCTTCACCGTATTGGCGCCAGAGGCGTCGACCACTCAGGGATATCTATTCTATGCAACGGAGAAATTGGGCCCACCCAGGGTTTGGAAGTTGAACTAGTTTGCTGGTGTATCAGTTGATGAGCTTCGCGCGAAGGTACGGGTACTAAATGCCGTGGGTCAACGATCTGGGTCGGGAAATCTGTCTTACCGAAGTTCCAGTGGGAAAAATAGGGGTCAGACCACTATAACTTCTTAGTTTAACTGTGGTCTGAACCCTATTTTCAAAAAATTAAAGGGAACAGATTTATTCAATAGTTTACCGATCAACACTACACCTTAATAAATCCGCCCCTTTTATCCAATCACGATCAACCTAGTAAGATATCCTGCGTATCAACGGCCTCCACAGAACCATTAGTGACTAGAACCCCCAAGCCAAGCTGGGGATCAAAAGTCGCATCAAAAATAAAACCAATTTGACGCATTCCCGCGTCAAAGGGAGACATTACTTTAATACACTTCAGATTAACCAAATCCCGCATATTATCAATTGCATGGACGTTGGGGGCTTTGACATCAACCTCATCAGCATCAAAGCCCTCTCGGTATTCCTCAGATCTACATATGTAATAGCTAAAGATAGCTTTTTCTACGGCCAAAGAGACGGCAGCTTTATTTGAATTAAACTCTCGAAACGCAAGCCTCTGAATATCAGAGATAGAATCACCATCAAAAGTTTGGACGATGAGTTCAACCTCACACAAACGTCCAAAAATAAACACTTCACATAATCCTGTCCAAGCTTCGTCAAAATGCAGCTCACCAAAATCTCTATCTGATATAACTGTCATTTCTTAAGCGCCTCCAGCAAACTTTTCTCAGCGATTTCGCCAAAATGGCCATATTTCACACCAAAACCCATCGAACCGACCTTGCCAGTATGGATAAACGAGGGCACCAACTGCAGTATTCGCATATCTTCAACCTCAGGCCACGTATATTTCTCTTCTCTAATAAACCGAGCCACATCGGCTTCTTTAATACCCAGTTGACTCGCCAACATTTTGTTAAAGACCGAAAAGGGGACAGATTTATTTAATTAAAAGAGGACTCAAAAATCAAATAAATCCGTCCACTTTTTTCTATTAAATAAATCTGCCCCCCTTTTCTCCTCCTTTTCTCCTGAGAGAACCAATTGAAGCGGCGTTATCAAAGCAACAGCTTCAAGGAGTGGCGAGTACTTTCTTTGTGGCGTTTAAGCCTGGAGTATTGGCGCAGTTGCACAGGTAGACCGAAAGTAATTAGAAATATTGGAGCATGCTCTGCGTGATGAAGTGCATCATCAGGCGCATAGCTTGGAGTAAATTTGTGGGGATCCCTCAGGGTCTGCCCCCTATTTTCCTGACCCCTATTTTCTCCTATTTCATCCTCGACCTTGTGTGCCTGTCACAGACTTCGGAGTAGTTAAGCATCACCGCATTAACGTCATTTACAACACAATTCCATTTTTTGCCAAACTCGTACGCCAACCATAAATACATCTCCGTCGAGCCTTTCGAATGACCCAACTGCATCTCGATCATTGACTGAGGAGGGGCACCCAACAATTTTTCCCAATCGAGCATATCTTGCGAGTCATAAAAATTCATGAATTTTTCGGAGTTGAGTAATGAAATATACAAAGTGGCCTCGTCCCGATTCAATACTCCACGATTACGTTTTCCGACACTAACGACTCCGCCTATAGAGTGGATAAAATCAGCAAACGCATCTTCATCAATTGCCACATCCGATACAATTGAAGCTGAGTCACTCACGATTACAACCCTCCTTTTTTGGCGCCATACTCGAACAGTTCATCGACACTATTAATTACTTTAACCCCTACCTTTTCGTAAGCTTTGATCTGCTGCGGCTTAACCACGTTCGGAGCAAAAAGTATGACCTCCTTACGGTCAGGGTTGAGCATAGTGTTATTTTGTAATTTCTGTAACTGTTCGATTTTTCCAGGCTTCGGACTGCTGGCAATTTCAATGATAAAGCGAGGTGTTTCAGCATCAATCTCGCCAATGCCAACAGGCTTCCCATCAACAAAACCTGACCTGAATTTGCTTTGATAATCCAAAAGCATCCCTTTTTCGCTCAATGCCCTTCCAACTTGCCCCTCTAATACCTCTCCCATCACATTTGATTTAAGTGCCCAGTCAATTTCATTATCAAATCTTCCCGGAACAACCGTAAGAGGTCTCCCGGCCAGGCCGGCTTCGCTATCAACTGTGCCAGCCCAATTTTTGCCCACACTCAGCTCACCGGACTTAGCTGAAGCCTTTGTAGCTGCTCCCAATTCTGCTGCGCCCTCAGCCCCCTTGGCTAACCCTCCTACGTTGCCTACCGCACCTGCTCTGCCCGCAGGAATCATCGCCAACGCAAACTCAGCAGAACTCTTTGCCGCCAACCTGGCCCTGGCGACTTCATCGCCTTGGAGCAGATACAGGAAACCCTGCGCTTCGTCGTGGGTATCAGCCTCTGGTCCACGCCCAGATATCAAAGCGACTAACCCATTGGCCATTCGCGAGCTGATACCGGGGAAGTCGGTAACAAGGCCCGTGCCAAGCGCCCAGACCCCACGAGCCGTATTCGCTGCCCCCTCACCCAATCCCTGGGGAATTCCTGTTCCTGCGCCCTCCAGCAGATCGCCAAGCGACGAGTTATAACCAAGGTTTTTCTGATAAAAGTCGTGTTGCTGGTTCACGACGGGATCGAACTTGCCGACTAGGTACTCTTCATTGATCTCAGATTTGTTGTAGCTGCCGGAATTATTGACGCGATAGTCCTGAAGTAAACGAACAGTTTCATCAGGCGTGTAAGTCTTTTTCGCACCGGCAATAACCGGTACGTCACCCATTTCAACCCGCTTGCTGTAGCTATCCCCTAAGGGCGCTAGCGCGATCCCCAGGTATTTGAGTGTGAGTGGATCCGGCTGATCCTGATGAGCGCCAACAACTTTGTTCCAAGTCGCATCGACGTAGTACACAAGCCCTCTGGCCAAGCGCTGCTCAGCCTCGGCCGTAGTGATCCCGGCCGCAGCCGCCAACGCACTGACTTGGGTTTTCAGCGCCATAACTTCCGCAGGGTGCATTTGCCGGTTGAACATCTCGACTTTCGCCGCACTGTTCGCTCCGACTGCAGCCCCGGACAGGCCAGCACCCGAGCCCGCCCCAGCGCCGATGCCTGTAGCGATCAGCACGGAGATGGCGTCTCGGCTTTGTCGCTCAACAATGGTGTTTTTCAGTGCCTCCGTGACGATAGGCGTCAAGGTCGCAGAAGCTCCTGCGCCCAACGCTCCGCTCTGCACACTGCCACTGGACAACCCCATGGCCGCGCCTGCCAGCGCGTGCAACATCACACGCGCCGCACCGCCTTCAGCCCAAGCTGCCCGAGTGGCCGCATCTGCCTTCGGATCAGTCGCACGTGAGTGGGCGTAATCACCAATTTTATTGAAGATATCGCTGGAGGCCGTGTTAGCGACAATACCCACCGTCGTTCCCACAGGTGCACCACCCAGCCCTGCCGCAATCAACCCGGTGGCAATGTCTGCCATTAACTTCTTGTCGCCACCAACCTGCCAGCGCTTGGCTTCCGCATAAGCGGCATTCGCTGCGAGCACCGTTCCAGCGGCATCCGGCGAACCGGCTTCGGTCTGGGTTTTGGCTTTATCGGCCAGTGCTTTCGCCTCATCCGCCTTGGCTTTGCCCACCGCACTAATCACCCCACTGGCCAACTGCGCCGAGCTTTGGATCAGGTCAATACGCTCTTGCATGGCCTTTTCATCAGGCCGGTCGAGTTTCTGATTGGCATTGGCGGTATCGCGATTTAGCCCCACCAGGTCATTGGCGCCTTCAGCACTGCGAACCACAATCGTGCCTTCGCTGACCGCGCTACGGGTGTAGCTATGGTCTTTTTCCTTGAGCGCTATCGGGATGCTGCCGCCCATCGAGGCACCGCTGGTGCTGCTGGACGACACCGAAATACCGGCAGACTGACTTTTGATTTCGCTGACATTCTTGATGTCGCTGACGATCAGGCGGTCAGTGCTGAGCCGGTTCTTATCAGCTGACGCTTCACTGGCAATCACCGCACCTTGCAGGGTGGTGTTCTTGCCGACATTGATGTCGTAGCCGCCCGTGCCCGCATACAAACCGCTCTGGTCGATCACGCCCTTGTAGTCGCTGTTCATATTGGCGGCGGCAAGGTTCGCCGAGCCCGCTACGGTAGAGCCGTAGCAGAACGGCGGGATGCAGATACTCGCGCCGAAGCCTGCGCTGCTCTGTCTGCTGCGCGACGACTCGGTGTCCTGGAGGGAGATGATATTGAGGTTGCCGCCAATATCTGCCTTGATACGGTCCGCACGAACCTGGGCGCCTTTGAGGGTGGTATCGCCACCGCTTTGTAACAACAGGCTGCCTGTATCCAGGGTGCTGTTGACCTGAGTGACGGAGCCACCGTTGCCATTGTTCCTGGCCCCCTGCGCACCGAGGTCGAGGGTGAAGCCGTTTTGCTCGCCAATATTGAAGCTGGCACCAATAGCGGTTTTATTTTTCGACCCTTCGTTTTTGCGGTCGGTGGTGTTTTGTGCGCTTTGCATCAACACATCGTTTTTGGCTAACAACAAGGTGTTGGCGGCTTTCAAGCTGCTGCCGGTGATCTGGATATCACCCTGAGTACCCGCCGCTGCGCCCGTGGCAACGATCGACAAGTCTTGCCCTGCGTTGAGCGTGCTCTGCTTGGCGGTGACGCTGTTGTATTCGCTGCTGTTCTTGCTGCGATTATTAGCCAGTTCAGTACCGATCTTGATCAGCGAACCGTTGCCGGGCGTGCCGCCGGTTTTGTTTTTAAAGCCGGAGCTTTGCGCATTGGCGTCCGAGGCCTGGCCGTTCAGGTTGTAAGCGGCGAGGGCCGCCTGGGCGATTTTGACTGCCTTGAGTCGTGGGTCATCAGCACTACGGGCCGCTTTGACGGCGTCGCGCATGCTGGTGGCGGTGTCCACCACCGAGCCCGCGATCACCCGCCCAACCGCCAAGCTTTTTGAGCTGTCCTTACTGGTCTGACTGGCCGTCTCCATCCCCGAAGTAACGGTGACATTCGCCCCACTCAACTCCATGTTCTTGGTGCTCACCAGATCACTGGCCACCACCTTCAACTCACGCCCCGCCGTCAGCGACACATTGCCCGCACTCGAACCAATGGTGCTGCCGGTCAAGGTCATCTCATTGGCCGTGCCATTGTGCTTGGAGCTGTTGATGTACAGCTTCTGGTTGCCGGTCATGTCGTCCAGACCGAGCTTGTTGCCGGTCAGCACGCCGGTGAGGTCGCGGTTTTTTTCCTTGTGCATGTCGGTGCGGGCGAAGGTGTTTTGCGCCGCGTCGACGGTCAGGTCGCGGCCGGCCTGGACGGCGAGGTCGCCGGTGCTGACCAGGTTGGAGCCGGTGACCGTGGCGTCGCGTTTGGCCGCGACGGTGACGGTTTCGCCGGAGACCATGCTGCCCAGGGCGGTGGTGCGTTTTTCGTCGACTTTGTCCTGGACCTTGCTCGACTTCAGGCCGCCCCAGCTGCTTTTGCTTTCTTTGCGTTCGTGGCGGGCGCTGTCGGCGTTGCTGACGGCGAGGATGTTCACGTCTTGGCCGGCCACCAGTTGGGTGGCGCCTTTTTCAGCAGTGACAGCACTGCCAGCCAACAGCAGGTCTGCACCCGCGACGACGGTGCTGTTTTTGCCAGCGCTGACAAGGCTGCCGACGTTGTTCACGGCATCGGTTTCATCCAGGCGGAATTTCTTGCCCTGGGAGGTTTTCTTGGTCTTGCTGTAGAAGCTGTAGTCCTGGTCTTGCGCGGCTTTGAGCTCAAGGTTTTTGCCGGATACCAGGTACGCCTCGTTGCCGGCATTGACTTGGCTGGCGACCAGTTGCAGGTTCTGCCCGGCACTCAGGGTGGCGTCGCCGCCGGCCTTGATCACGCTGGACACTTGCTGCACGTGGTCTTCGATGCTCTTGACCTTTTTTGTGTTGCCCGTGGAGTGCTGCTCGTTGGCCGCCGCAACAGCGTTGAAGTCGCGGGTGGCAATCAGGTTGGCGTCGCGCTTGGCCTCGACCTGGCTGGCCACGGCGCTGATATCGCGCCCGCCAATCACATGCAGGTCGCGGCCAGCGTCGACCACGGAGCCTTGCTGGGCAATGGTGGTGAAGCTGGAGCGGTTGCCGATGGCGCCGCTGTCGAGGCTTTTCGAGGCGGTGATGTTGATGTCGCCCACGGCCTTGACCGTGGTGTCGGCACCGCTCTTGAGTACGCCGCCGACGTTGTTGACGTTGCCGCCAGCCTGCATGACCAAATCGTTGGCCGATTCGATGCGCGCGGCGCTGTCGACGAAGTCGCTGCGTTCGGTGCGGTAGCTGCTGGCGCTTGCGTGGGTGGTGACGCTGCGTTCGTTGAGCAGGTCGGCGCCGGCGGCGAGGTTGACGTTACCCGCGCTGATCACACCGCCTGCGCGGTTGGTCAGGTTGTTGCCGCTGAGCAAGTCAAGGCGGCCACCGGCTTCCATCAACCCACTGGTGGTGAGGTTGCCGCCAGCGTTCGCCAACAGGCTGCCGGTGGCACGCAAGGTGCCGGCGTTGTTGAGGTTACGGCCGGTGATCAGGTTGACGTCAGTGCCGGAAATCAATGCGCCGTTTGGCGCCAGGCGGTTGCCGGCCTGGGCGAGGTACAGCACCGGCACCAGCACTTGTTGCCCGGCGACGGTGGCGTTTTCCAACCACACGATGTCGTGGGTCAGGGCGGCGACTTGTTCGGCGGTGAGGCTCACGCCTACGGACAAATTCAGCGCGCTTTTGCTGCCGATGGCGTTGTCCATCAGGTGCTTGAACAGGTCGGCGTCGCTGGTCTGGCCGTCGATGAAACGCTGGCCGGTACGGGCGAGCACGGCTTGCTGGATCAGGCGCTGTTCGTAGAAGCCATCGCCGAGGCGCTTTTGTGCGGTGTCGGGGTCGTAGCCGAGCTTGGTCAGCATGTAGTCCGAGCTCATGAACTGGCGCATGTCGGTGAGCAGCGGGTTGGTTTCGATCAGGTACTTATGCGGGTTGGCCGCGAACTGGCTGGTGGGCAGGCCTTTGGCGCCATCGCTGTCGCTGAGATGAAACAGGCCGTTCTCGCCAGTGGGCAGGTCGAAGCCGGGCAGGCCCAGCGGGTTGACCTGTTGCTGGGCAACGTCCGGCGGCAGTTGCGGGTTGAGGCTGACCAGGGTCGAGTAGCCCGGCGAATTGGTGTTGGCACCGCTGCCGACGTAGGTGTAGCCACCGCGCACGACGCTGTTGTCGATGCCGGCCTGGGCCTTCACATCCACGCTGCCGCCGGCCTGGATGACGGCGGCGTAGCTTTGGTCGGGGACCATCAGCTGGGTGGTTTTGCGCAGGTCGGTCTTTTCGCTCTCCATTTTGCCGATGAACGACGCCAGGCCGGCTTCGACGCCGGTCATGTCCTGGCCTGCCGAATAGCGCTGGGTGAAAGCCGCTGCCTCGCGGTACCAGCCCCCCGGCTTACGCTCGCGTTCAGAGGTAAAGACACGGTCGTATTGGGTGTCGTGGGTTACCAAACCAATGTTGGTCAGTTGGTCGACGCGCACGGTCATACCGCCACCGGCGGCAATGCTACTGCTGCTGTTGAGCAGCTCGCCGCCGGTGAGCAGCATGTTGCCGCCCGAGGTGATGCTGGACGCTGCCGTGGCCTGGGTGACGATGAAGTGATCACGCTGGGTAATCAGGAACGGGCGGTTCTGCTTGGGGCCGTCGCAGTCGCCACCGGTCACGCCAAAGATGCAGGCGGTGGGCGTGATGGAGGCGCTGTAGATGCCGGACTCGGTGTTGAGCACAGTCCTGATGTTCTGGATCGTGCTGGCGGCCAGGATCAGGTTGCGCTCACTTTCGAGGGTGCCCGAGCTGTTGATGATGCTGGTGGCCAGGCCACCCTGGCCGTCGCGGTCGACGCGCAAGTTGCCCATGGCGTAGATCGTGGCGCCGAGGTTTTTCAGGCGGTCGACCTTGAGGTTCAGGTCGCCGCCGCTGAAGATCAAACCGTGGTCGTTGAGCAGGTTGCCCAACGAAAGATCCAGGCTGCCCTGGCTGGCGACGCTGCCGCCCACGGTCCAGTCCTGGCCGCGGCCAACCAGGGCGCGGGTGCCGAGCAGCTTGCCGGTGGCGGTCTGGTTCAGGGTCCCGACATTGACGGTCAGGCGCCCGGCCTGGATCGCGGTGCTATTGGTCCAGTTGGCTTTATCGAGGGTCAGGTCGCCGTTGGTCACCAGGCTGCCGCCGACTTCGTCGAGGCTGATGCCACTGAGGTCAAGCACGCCGGTGCCCACGTGCAACACCTTGCCGCCGGTGTTCTGGAAGCGGGTGGCGGCGAGGCTCAATTGATCGTTGGCGGTCTCCAGGCTACCGCTGTTGTTGAGCAGGCCGCCGATGGCGTAGCGGGTTTTGCCGCTGGTGCCCAAGGCGCGCATTTGCCCGCTGTTGTTCAGGCTGGCGGTCTCGACATCGAGGGCCGTGGCGCTTTCGATCAGGCCACGGTTGGTCAGTGCGCCATTGAGGCCAACGTCGATGCGGTTGCCGGCGATCTCGCCGCCGTTATCCACATTCATACCGGTCAGGTGCACACGATCCCGGGCGAACAGCGCACCGCTGCCGTTGTTGAAATCCGTGGCGTCGATCTGCGCATCACCGGCTTTGGCGGCGATGCGGCCACCGTTGTTGTCGAGGGTGCCGGCGGTGATGGTCACGCCAGCGTTTTCACTGTGGATCAGGCCATTGCCGCTGTTCTGCAACAGGCCGCTGGTGGTCAGGACCAGGCCATCGTTGGCGGCCAGGGTGCCGTTGCTCTGGTTGTCGACGCTGTTGGCGAACACGGTCAGCAAGCCCTGGCTGGCGAGCTTGCCGCCCTGGTTATTGATGTGCGCGGCGCGCTGGATCAGCAACGGCCCGGCGCTGGCCAGCTTGCCGTTACGGTTGATCAGGTCGCCGATCAGATCCAGGGTGATCGCCCCACCGCCGGTCAGGCTACCGGCGCTGTTATCCAGGCTATTGCCGTTGAGGGTGAACGCACCGCTGCTGTCGATGATGCCGCCCTGGCTGTTGTCCAGCAGGCCGCTGACGTTGAGCGTCTGTGCGCCGTCGCTGAGCAGGCGACCTGTGTTGCGGTTGTCGACACTGGCGGCGGTGATGTTCAGCGCCTGCTTGGCGCTCAAGGTCGCGCCCTGGTTATCCAGACTTTGCGCAGTAGCGGTGAGGCTGCGATTGGCGATCACAGTGCCGGTGTTGGTGATGCGCTGGCTGTCGAGGCTGACGTCGCCACCGGCATTACGCGTGTTGTCAGGGTTGACCCCGGCTTCGATGATGCCGCTATTGGTCAATTGGCCGTTGCTGGCCAGGGTGATGCTGTCGCGCGCGGCGAGGGTCTTGCTGTTTTTCAGGGTGCCCTTGGTCTGTGCCTTGAGGGTGGTGCCGGCGTAGACCGCGCCCTTGGTCTCCAGGCTGGCGGCCTTGATGTCCACCGCACCGCTGGCGGCGGCCTGGGCCATGCTCAGGTGGCCGTTGGCATCGAGTTGAATGTCGCCGCCACTGGCGGCCAGCGTACCGTCGAGCTTCACGCCCACACCGGCTTCGGTGCCCACCAGCTTGATCGCGCCGGCGTACATGCCGCCCAAGGCCGACGAGTCAATCGCCAGCTCCGGCTTGGCACTGCCGTCATCGGCACGGGCGGTGGTTTTCAGGCTTTGGGCATCGACGTCATTGCGCCCGGCGATCACCGTGAGTTGTTTTGCGTTGATCTGCGCATTGATCTTGGCCGAACGGGTGATGATCTCGAAACGGTCGACGTTGCTCGCGTTCAGGCCTTTGCCGTCGATGGTCACGGCGCCGCCGTCGACCTGATAGCTTTTCAGTTGCCCCGCCTGATCGATCACCGGTTTACCGGTGGTCAGGGTGACGTTGGGGGTGTTGATGAAGCCGCAACCGTTGCAGCTGATGCCGTAAGGGTTGGCGACGATCACCTTGGCCGACTGGCCCGCCACTTCGGTGTAGCCGCGCAATTGGCTGGGGCTGCCGCCTTTGACTTCGTTGAGGATGACATTCGCCGCACCGCCCTTGAGGTTCGGGTTGCCGACAATGATCCCGCCCAGTTGCGTGCTTTGCACAATGCCGTTGGCGTTGTTGAGGATCACGCCGTTGGGGCCGACGTTGTAGTCCTTGAACTGGTTGTGGGACAGGCCGCTGCCATTAGGGGTGGCGATGTTCACCACCGGCACGCCGTTGCCCGCCTGGCCGACCGTGGTACCGGGGCCACTGACCACGATGCCTTCGGCGCTCGCCAGCAATGGCTGCCAGAACAGCGCGTTGGCCAGGATCAAGGCCAGGCCGCGTTGGCTCAGGGTTTTCAGGGCAGTAACAGGGCGAACGTCCATATTCAAAATCTCAAAGCAGCGGGCGTTGAATTACAGGTAGAAATCCAGGCGGAAATAGATCGGCGCTTCGCGCTCGGTCATCACGCCAGGTCGCTCCAGGGAGTGGGCAAAGGTCACGCTGGTGCTGACGTTTTTGCCGCGGGCGAACAGCTCGAGGGAGTTACTCGACACCCGGCCGTGCTGCTCATCGTTGTAGCGATCGTGGCGAATCACGCCCTGGTCATAGCCGACGCTGGCGCCGTATTCGGCAAAGGCCGGGCGCATCCAGTCGAGCGTCACCGGGCGGGCCCAGCGCACTTCGTTGCGCCAGTAGCCGCCGCTGTCGCCGGTCAGTTGCTGGTCCTTGAACCCACGCACCGAGTACGAGCCGCCGAGGCTCATGCGTTGCGCCGGGTACAACACGTCTTCACTGCGCTGCCCGGTGGCCAGGCTGGAAAAACTCAACGATTCGCCCCACAGCGTGAAAGGTTGCAGGTAGCTCAACGTGGCGGTGTATTTGCGGTAGCGCGGGGTTGGGGTGAGGTTGCCGCGGATACGTTCCTGGTCATCCTTCTGGGCGTCAAAGGCACCGGTGCCGTTCTGCATGCCGACATCCAGGTTGACGAAGGCGCTGCCGATACGGCGTCCATGGTTGATGCCCACCTGGAACTCGCTGAGGCGGTTGCTGCTGACGTCCAGGCGCTCGTCGTTGAAGTAGTTGTTGGTGCGTAGATGGGTCAGGCCGACATTGACCGAGGTCTTGCTCACGTCATCGCGATGCACCACGCGCTCGGCACGCAGCTGGTGGTTCTGGCTGTCGCCTGTCTGCTTGTACTTGTAGCCGTCAAGGTCGCCCGGCGTGCGGTAGTCGCTCTCGCTGTAGGTGTAACTGAAGTTCCACCAGCCCCACGGCACGTTGTAATACAGCATGCTGTTTTTCGAGGTTTTCTGGTGGTCGCTGATGGCGTCGTGACCACCGCGCAGGATCAGTTGATCGGCCAGGCCCAGGGGGCTGTCCCATTCCAGGCCTGCGCCCCATTGCTGTTCGCCGGTGCTTTTCTGCCCGTCGTTGTTACGCGACAGGCTGGCGCGCCAGGGCTTTTGCGGGGTGTTCTTGACCAGCACTTCACTGCCGCCGATCTGGCTGCCGGGGGTCAATTCCATCTGCGCCTGCCTGGACGGCAAGCGGCTGAGCTGGTCGACCAGTTGCTCGACCTCCCGCAGGTTCAGCGCCTCGCCGACCTTGCCAGGAAACGCCATGGCCAGTTCGCGGTCGGTGACGGTGCTACCCTGCGCGCCTTTCAAGCCTTCGAGTTTGCCTTCCACCACCAGCACCTGCAGGTGGCCACTGGAAAGGTCCTGTTGCGGCAGGTAGGCACGGCTGGTGACGCGGCCCTTGGCGATGTAGTAGTCGGTGATCACCTTGAGCAGCTCATTGAGCTGCGCCACGCCCAGGCATTGGCCGATGTAGGGTTTGAGCAGACGCGTGCGGTCGGCGCCGGACAGGCTGTCGGCGCCCTTGAGTTCGATGTCTTTGATCGGGAAGCAGCGGGTGTCGACCGGCGTGGCCGGGGCCTGGGGCTTTGCTTCTTTGCCAGGCAGGTCTTGGAGTTCTTCCAGGCGCCGACGCTGCTCTTCCAGAAGACGGTTCTGGCGGTCGCGGATCAGGTCCTGGTCCCCTGGCGTAGGGGCGGCCATGGCACTGTTCAGGCTCAAATAAGCGAGCACGAAAGTGCACAGAAAGTACCGAGTCCGTGGCAATAACAAAGACATGTTCGATCCGTCGAAAATCAAGGGCCGGCAAACTAACATCGAACTTGCACCAACTCAAAAGACCGAGCTAGTTTCACATTCGTACTAGTTATTCACGCAAGCATTTGATTAATAACAACTAAAAATAATCAATCAGATGAGCGGGCTGTCATCGGAAGTATTATTCCGACCAGCGGCAGCACTATTGATCGCGATTCATCGGAGAACTTAGAAATTGCCATTAATTGGCCATCAAGTTCCTGCCGAGATAGGTTAGTACCGGGAAAAGTAGAAAAGTTCGCGGGTGTTTTGTGAATTGGATCCCATTTGTCGGGATTAACCGAAGTCGTTCCCACGTTGCAATGGGAACGACCTTGCAGCGCACTGGCTCAGCTGGCGTCTTTGTTCTGGTCCTTGCCGGGCACCAAGGTCAGCCCCGGCTTTTCTACATCGCGGGAGACATGGGACTTCACACCCGCCACACCGCCCTCGTCGTCATTCTGGATGACCAACACCCCGGGTCGGCGCAACTGCTCCAGGTCCCCTTCACCGAGGCTGAAGCTCTCGCTCAGGCGCTTATCGCTGAGGGCGTTGCCCTCGGCACGGCGCTGGGCAAACTTGCGCCCCTTGCGTTGCTGGTAGCGCGCCCAAGTGACCAGGATCACGGCATTGAACAATGCAATCCACAGGTACACCTGCAGGGTATTGAGCGCGGCAAAAATCGGTGCCTCGATGCGCGGCCCACCGTGGGTTTCCAGCATCGAAGTGATCCCCCGCGCCAGCAGCCAGATCAACCCGGCCCAGGCCATCAGGGTCAACAGCACATCAATGATCCACATCACCAAACGTTGGCGGGTTCTGACCAGTTTCATGATCACGCCTCCTCTTCAATGGGTTTGATGCCGCGATCGGGGCTGACCCAGCGCGCACGCTTGCGATGCTGGTTGAACAGCACCTTGGGGAAACTGACCAGGGTGGTAAACAGGCTCACCAGCCAGAACACCATCGGGTACCACACCGTCCAGAACAGGGTTTTCCACAGGTCTTTTTCGTAGCGGCGGTCGATCATGATGCTCACCGCGAACTGCACCAGGCACACCATCGCCAATACCAGCCCGGTAAACGCCGGCGGTACCAGCGAGTCCACGGTAATGGCCGGTGGCAGCACCATGAATTTGCCGAGTACGTAGAAGATCACCGACAGCAGGAAGGTAAACGCCCAACCGGTGGAGAGGCAGTACTCGAACAACAGCGGCCACAGGTAGCGATGGCGCCATTGCCAGATGCCACGGATGTTCTTGAACAGCACTTCGGCACCGCCCTGGGCCCAACGCAGGCGCTGCTTCCACAGGCCGCCGACGGTTTCCGGCATCAGGATCCAGCACAGGGCGCGAGGCTCGTAGAAGATGCTCCAGTGATCGAGCTGCAGCTTCCAACTGACATCGATGTCCTCGGTGATCATGTCGGTGCTCCAGTAGTCGATGCGGTCCAGCGCCTTTTTACGGAACGCTACCACCACACCCGACACCGTGAAGATCCGGCCGAACACCCGTTGCGTACGCTTGATCAAGCCGATGATCGAAGAGAACTCGCCCACCTGCACTCGACCGATCAGCGTCGAACGCGTGCGGATGCGTGGGTTGCCGGTGACCGCACCCAGGCGCGGGTTGTCGAGCATCGGCGCGACCATGTAGGCGGCAGCGTTTTTGTCGAGCAACGCGTCGCCATCGATGCACACCAGGTATTCACTGCGCGCCGCCACGGCGCCCATGCGCAGGGCCACGGCCTTGCCCTGGTTCTGCGCCAGGTGCAGCACCCTTAGGCGTGGATGCTCCAATGCCAGGGCGTCGAGCACTGCGGCGGTGTTGTCCTTGGAGCCGTCATTGACCGCGATCACTTCAATGTTCGGGTACAACTGGCCCAACGCCGCATGGATGGTGTCGGCCGCGTTATCGCCCTCGTTGTAGCAAGGGATGATGATCGAGATCAGCGGGTTGCCGGCCAGGGTTGGTGCCGGAGTGTCTTCTTTCCACGGCCAATGGCGCTCCCAGTGCAGCCAGAAGTACAGGCCGCCCGCGATCCACAACGCCGACATGAACAGCGGGTAGAAGAACACAAAGTCCATCAGGAACTGCCCGGTGACCAGGAAGATCAGGCCCAGGGGCACACCCAATACCAATGCCAGCACGAATAAAGCCAGGATTCTATCGAACATGGTCAAGGGTTCCATTGGTTGGAAAGGGCCGGACGCACAGTCTTCAGGTCCGGGGAGTTTTCCAGGAAGTTGTCCGGGTAGTAGCCAAAACTCGTGACACCCTGGCGCTTGAGCACACCCATCCACTCAGCCATCTGTTGACTGTCGATGTCCGGTGCGGCCTTGGTGCGCCAGTCTTTGGCTTGCAGTTCGAATACGGTGCGCTCCAGCGCGCCAGGGCGTGCCTTGACCGTCGCCACCAGCTTTTCCAGCCAGGCGTTGGAGGTTTTGTATTCCTGGCCTTCCATCAGCGGCATGGCCATGGGCGCGGTCCAGTCGTAGGTCTGGAGGAAGTCATCGAGGTTCTGCGCGAACCAGGCTTCGCTGCCTGGGTTGAGCATCGGCTCGGCGAAGATATTGCGCGCCGTCAGCAACTGCGGCCCTCCGATGGCGCGGACCTTGGCGGTCAGCTCCTTGGTGAAGTCGATCAGGTAGCGGCTCTTGAAGCGCGTCCAGCGTTGCATCACCGCAGGGTCGGCACGCAAGGCCTGAATCGTGCCCGGCAGGCCGGCGGCGACATAGGCCTTGAGCGCGGCAGGGCTGGCATCTTCGAAATCGTTGAACACCGCATCGTCGTGGTACAGCACGCCGTCGATGGCGTTGTTGCGCGCCAGGTCTTCGTAGATTTCACCAATGATCTTGCGCACCTGCGGATCAAACGGCGACAGACGCTTGTATTGGTCCGGGTCGAGGCCGACCTGGCCGGTTTTCGGGTCCCAGCGCATCACCCGTGGCAGCTTGGGGTCGAGGGCAAAGCTGAGCACCGGCATCCACGCGTACACCGCAGCATGAGCCCGGGTGTGCAACTGCCAGGAGACGCGGTTGAACAGGTCGGCACGTACCGGCAGGTGACGGTTGGGGAAGTACAGTTCATGCACCAGGCCGTCGCCCTTGGGATCGGCGAAGGCTTGCAGGAACACGGTGCCCGCGCCCATGTCCACCACCCGCTGTACAAGCTGGTCGAGATTGCGTGCCTGTTGGGCCGGGTCCGGGTCGTAGACGTTATCCAGGTCCACGTGCAACACGCGCAGCGGTGCCTTGGCTTGCGCCGCGACAATGCTGTTGGCGAAGTGCTCGCCATCCGGGTCGGACGCCACCAGGAAGCGCGGGCTGTTCATCAAGTCGGCGGAGCTGTCGAGACCATCTTCCAGGGTCAGGGCCATCTGGTAGCCCTGCTCGCCAATGATCGCCAGCGAGGTGCCCTTGGCAGCACCGTAAGGCCATACCCAGACGCGTGGTTTCTTGCCGGTGACGTTCTGGATTTTGTTGGAGATGGCTACGACGTCGGCACGCATGCGCGCATCGAACTGCGCCTGGCTTTCATAGCGACCCGTCGCCGGATCAAAGCGCAGCGAGGTTGCCGCCGGCTCCAGGTTGCCCTGGGGGTTGGCCAGGATGCCTTTATGGTTGTTGTCGGTATGCGCGGCAATTTCCACCAGGCCCGACTGCGACACTTCGCGAATCTGCTGCCAGGTCAGGAACTCCCCACGCGGCCGTGGCTGGCCGGCGAAGTCCACCGGCTGGTTCATCGGCGTATCGATCCAGTAGCCCACTGGCGCCAGCAGCGCCGGCCAGCGATAGGCGCGCAGCACCGGCATCACCCGGGTGTAGAAACTGGAGTAGCCGTCATCGAAGCTGAGCATGATGGCTTTGGGCGGCAACGCCGGCCCACCGTTGCGCGCCGCCAGGATCTGGTCGACGCTGACCGCCTGGTAGCCGTTCTCGCGCAGCCAGGCCAACTGCTCGATCAAACGTTCGGTGCGCACCGCCACCACTGCCTGATCGGGGTCGCGATCCTCGACATCGTGATAGGCAATGCCCAGGAAATGGTTTTTCGGCCACGGCGCTTCGTTGGCCGGTGTCGGCCGCTCGGCGGGTGGGGTGAAAGGTGCGGGTTGCTGGGCGCAGGCACTGGCCAGCATTACACCCAGGATCAACAGGCAACGACTGAAGACGGTCATGGTCAGGCTCTTCTAGAAACGGTAAGTGAGGTCGACGAGCAGACGCAGATCGCGTTCACGATCACCGTCGTATGGTCGGCTGACCAGGCTCAGGTTGGCGCCGGCTTCCAGTACATCGTTCCAGCGAAAGCGTTGGCCGTAGCCCACCAGACCGATGCCACCGGTGGAATAGTCCCGCTGGCTGTAGGTACCCGCACCGACCTGGAACTGCTGACTCCACTGGGTCTCGTAGCGGTGATAGAGCACGTGGTTGATGTTGAGGACGGGCAACACGGTGAAGTCCGACTTCGGGTTGAAGTAGATCGTGTCTTCCTTGCTGTTGCGGCTGGCGCCGACTTCCAGGCCCAGGTCCACCTGTACTTTCGGCGAGCTGTAGAGGCCTTCGCGGCCACTGAGCAAGGCTTCGAAGCGGTCGTTGCCGTCGCTGAAATGGGAAGGGCTGAGGGTCAGTTTCCATTCACGGCTTTCGTTGGCGCGCCAGCGGATGAAACCGCTGCCGCCGTTGGCTGTGATCCCGTCATTCAATGCGCGCAGTGGCGTGGTGGATAGCAGGTAACCCAGGCTGCCGCCGTATTGCCAGTTGTCGTTGATGTCGCGGGCAATCGACACGGCGGCGCCTTGTTTTGAGCCATCGCCGTAGGAATGGTTGGAGACCTCGGCCTCAATGGTCATGTCGCGTGTGCGCCGCTCTACGCCAACCACTTGCCAACGATGCTGCCCGGTGCCCTCTTCGAACGTGGCGCGGGCATAGCCGGCACCGGCGAACAGGCGCCAGTCTTCGTCGATGGGTGGCGTGTAGAGGCGGCTTTCAATGCCCCAGTCACGGCTGCCCGAGACGGCACCGGCATCGCCGTTGTTACCGCCGCCGAAGCTTTTCCCGGTGTAGGCCTCGACCCGCAGCTCGGCCATGTCATGCACTTCGCGCAGGCGTTGCAGGCGCTGCACCTGGCGGTTGTCCGGGTTGCGGGCGACCACGTCGTCGGTGAGGATGTCGAGTTGACGCCATTCCTG
The DNA here is from genome assembly GCF_900113815.1 of Pseudomonas sp. NFPP04. Lineage (NCBI taxonomy): Bacteria > Pseudomonadati > Pseudomonadota > Gammaproteobacteria > Pseudomonadales > Pseudomonadaceae > Pseudomonas > Pseudomonas sp. NFPP04. The sequence goes on from NZ_FOQS01000012.1 coordinate 175,016, forward strand.
CAGGTCCAGCGCGGTGAAGCCCTGCGACATTTCCAGGCCGATGTCGCGCGGGCTCTGCGCTTCGGTTTCCTTGAGCGAGCTTTCAGCGCGTCTAGGCCAGTCGCGGGCGCGGTACATTTCCGCTTGCGCCAGACGCAGGCCGATGCTGCCAGGGGCCTTGCCCACCAACTCCTCCAGGGCCTTTTCGCTGGACGGCAGGTCGGCGCCATAGGTGCCGGCCTGTGCGGACAATTGTTGGGCGTCCATCCACTCATCGTTCGGGTTGCCGATCGGCAGCCCCTTCAGTTCAACCCGGGGTTTCTGGGTGTCGGCCAAGTGCTTGGCGACCGCACGCGCTTCATCCACCTGGTCGTTTTCGAGCAAGGCGTAGAACAGCGCGGTGGTGTCTTCTACACGGTCGCCCACGTCCGCATCGGGAGCATCCAGCGCCTCGCGGTACAACGGCGCGGCCTTTTCCGGCAGACGCTGATCGAGGTAGGACGCGGCCACCCAACGCTTGGCGTAGGTGGGCAAGCGCACACCTTCGGCCTGGAGGGTCTCGTATTCGCGGATCACCTCTGCGGTACGCGCCCGTGCCTTGAGCGCGCCCAGGCGGTCGATGCGCCAGATCACCACGTCGTCATGGGCGGTGGCGTCAGGGGTCCAGCGAGCAAGGAGCCTGTCGTAGTCCTGCAGCGCACGGTCGGCGATGACATAGCGTTCTTTCTCGGTACGCGTTGCGAACTCGGCGATGCGCACACGCTCGGCGGCCAGGTCACCTTCGAGGCGACGCTGGGTCACCGGGTCGACAAGCCCCGGACGCTGGGCCGAGAGACGCAACGCCGGCTGCGGCAGACGGGCCTTTTGCAGGGCGACCACGTATTCGCGGGCGACCTCAGGCTTGTCGCCGGCGCGAATAAAGGCCTGGTCGAATTCAAACAGCGCGTCGTACTGCAAGCCTGCACGGGTCAGCGCGTAGCCCAGCGCCATCCGGCGGTTGGGATCGTCGGGCTTGGCAGCCACCAGTGCGCGTGTGCGTTGCACCGCTGCGTTGGCTTTGCCACCGTCAGCCTCGGTGAGGGCCAGGCCCAATTGCAGGTCAATGTTATTCGGCTCACGCAGCAGCGCCTTGCGATAGACCGCTTCGGCCTGCGCCCACTGCTTCTGGTTACGATACGTGCGCGCAACCGTGGCCAGCGCCTGGGCGGTCAGGTTGCGATTCTGCCCCTGGGCCTCGTAAACCTTCAGCACCTCGGCATCCTGGCCGGCCCAACCGGCGATCACCAGGTGGTCGCTGATCTGGCCTGGCGTCTGGCGCTCGGCTGGCAATTGGCGCAATTGAGTCAGGGCGGGGGTGAAGTTGCCGTTGCGCGCCTGGATGATCAGGGCGTCATAGGCCGGGTCGGCCATGGCGAAAGTGGGCATCAGCAACTGGCTGCACAAGGTTACCCCGATGAGCAGCCGCAACCGGCCTGAGGCACTGAGTGGGAGTGTTCGCAGCATATCGTGAGCTTCCTTACACACGGAAAGCTGTAACGATAGGTGGTCCTGAGCGGTTTGCATCAGGGTGTCGGCGTCTCGTGACCCGACCTAGCTTTCCTGTAGGAACTATCCCCGACGCGTGGATGGAAAAGGACAAGTCATAACAATTGTTCAGAATTGCACTGCAAATCTGAAATACGAATGGGGGAGCAGGGTTAGCTGCGATAGAGGGTTGCCAGTCGACATAGGTGTCGACGGTTTGACCTTTATCGCAGCTAACCCCGCTCCCCCATTTTTTATTTCAGGGCGATGACGAAATTTTTACTGCGCGCCGCCAACCGCACCGACCTTGGACATCACGAAGCTGATGAATTGCTCGACGGTCATTTTCTGGCCATTGAAGGTCACTTCATTGTTGGCGTAGTGCAGCTTGGACACCACATCGCTGCCCACCAGGGTTGCCAGCTGCGTACCCACGGCCATGCCGCTGACCATTTCGCTGGCCATCTGGGATTGCTGCTCGATGGCTTTAGGATCGGTCACACCGCCGACCTGCGCTTGCAGGGCCGCCACGTCGGCGATCATCGGCTTGGACAGCGTCAGGTTGGCGTCCAGCAGCGAGACCATCTGCTTGCCCAGTTCAACCGGCGGCAGCTCCATGGAGGTCGGTTTGGCCAAGTCCAGCACCAGGTTGAATTTGCTCTCGCCGTGGGTGGTTTTCAGCGACAGGTTTTCCAGCGCCAGGTGCGGCTTGGCAGCCAGCAACTGGTTGACGTTGGCTTCGGCCAGGGCCTGCTCGGCTTCGGTCAGTTGCAGCTCCGGCACCGGTTGTCCGGCAGCGGCAGCGGCTTGCACCGGCTGCATCTTGTCCTGGTACAGCTTGGTCAGCACCAGGCCCGAAGGCACATCGATGTTCTTCAGGCTCAGGGCCATGGCGGCAGAGCCGACCGGTTTGCCCTGGTAGCCGATCTCGTCGATCTTGTAATCGACGCGGCCGGCCATGTTGTTGTCTTTGACTTCGCTGGAGTCTTTCTGCTCGAAGCCCTTGAGGGTCAGCACGGCTTTCTGCGGGCCGAAGGTGACTTTGGTGTCGCTCAGCTCGATGGTGTTCTGCCCGGTGTAGAAGCCGAAGGTGGATTTTTCCAGGTTGCTGGCCACGGTCAGGCCGGCGAACTCAGCGTCGAATGGCGCGCCATTGGCGTCGACAACGGCCAGTTTGAGGCTGTTCACGTAGCCATCCACCTTGACCTTCTTGCCTTCGGCAGTGCTGTCGAAATCCAGGTTGAGGCCGGAGAAGTCCACAGAGGACGTTTCGTCCTTGAACGCCAGGGGCAACAGTTCGAGATTGCCGTTCACCGAACGGCTGTAGCCGATATTGGCCACGCCTTTGAGCGGCGATACATCTTTGGCGGCAGCGAACCATTTCTCGGTGGTGGCGTTCTTTTCCAGTGCATAGTGACTGGTGGCCATGACCGGCAGCCATTTCAACGACACCAGGCGCGAGAACGGCAGCGGGCCGTGTTCGATATGGTCGACAATCAGCAGCTCGGGGTTCGGGTTCTGTTCGCCGAAGACCGAGCCCTGGCCCTTGAGGCGATAGTGCGCGGTACTGCTGAACAGGCCACGGTCCAGGGACACCAGCTCCAGGGAAACGGTGCCGTCGACGCCGGCCATGGAGCGTTGCAGTTCCTTGTTGGCGTCCTGCACGGCCGTTTGCAGCACCGGCTCCAACTGCTTGCCGGTGTACCAGGCACCGCCTGCACTGACGACGCCCACGGCGACAACAAAACCCAAAAGAACGACTGCTGGCTTATTCATGAAGTGACCTGATCAAATCCTGTGAGAAGTGGGCTGTCTTCCTTGAACCCCAAGGGGATTGGCTCAAGCCCGCCGAAAACGGGGGAAGATTAGCACTGGGGGCCGCGAACGGCCCAGCTTTTCAGAGGGATCAGTTCAGCAGTAGTTCAGGAGTACTCCAACTCAATTTCATCCAACTGGTGGTCGAAACTCTTCAACCGCGCCGTCCAGGTGTACACCAGCACCTCAAACTCGCGGTGTATCACGGCGTTGCCCGGGGTATCGGCCTTGGGGTCGCAGAAGTCCAACTGGTAGCGCTCGCGGGCCATTTGCGTGGCTACGTCGGACAATTCCCGCGCGTTATTCAGCCAGTGCCTACCTTCGGCAACTTGTTTATCGAGCGCCACGCACTGTTTTTTCAGGACTTCGAGGCTTTTTTCCAGGGGGGTGCCGGTAAGGTCGCCCATGACTTCCTGGAAGGTACGCCCCGGCTGCCAATAGCTGCCCCAGAAATAGCGGTCGAACACCGTCTCGACCCGGCGCAGCGCGACCTTGGTGTCCCAGATCGCGACACGGGTCTTGCCCTGTTCGAGGAGCTTTCGCTTCACCCGCTGATTTTGGTAGGAGGCCCAGGCCACCACACCGATGGACAGGGTGCCGATCACCAGGCAAGCGCTGTCGAGAAAAACCATGGCCTTGTCGAGTTGGTGAGCCAGCATGACGCCGTAGAAATAAGCAGCCGATAACAGCACCAGTGCGAAGAGCACGCACCAGAAAGCGGGAGCATAAGGGTTTTTCATTATTGGAATCCCCATGAGCAAACGCGAGCAGTGTCAGGTGGAGCGTCACGGCGCCCCACCTGACCAAGCATAGCTTTTAGCTCAGGGTTTGCCGGGCTGTGACGCTTGCGTTCGTCCGCTTTCCCAGCCGCCGCCCAGGGCCAGGAACAGATCGATCTGGCTCATGGCAACCTGGGTGTTGGCCGCCGCCAGCTGGGCGCGCACATCGGTATAGGTGCGGGTGGCTTGCAGGTCGGCCAGGAACGACGCGCGACCGGCCTGGAAGAAGCGATGGGTCTGGCCCGCCGCTTCCTTCGCCGACTCGCCGGCCTCATTCAGGGCATCACGGCGTTGCAGTTGCGCGGTGTATTGCGCCAGGCCGGTCTGGGTTTCGCGGATGGCATTGAGCACCACGCCGTCGAAGTGGGCCAGGGCGCCCTGGGTGGCGGCTTCGGCTTCGTGGATGCGTGCGCGGGCGCCGTTGGTCGGCACCGTCCAGCTGATCATCGGGCCGAAGCCCCAGCGGTTAGTGGGCGCCGTGCCCAAGTCGTCCAGTATGCCGACGGTACCCACGGTGGCGCCAATGCTGATGTCAGGGTACAGCGCAGCGGTGGCCACACCGATACGCGCCGTGGCGGCGGCCAGTTGGCGTTCGGCCTGGCGCACATCGGGGCGGCGCTTGAGCAACGCAGCGCCATCGCCCACTGGCAGCAATTGCGCGATATGCGGCAGCTCGGCGCAAGTGCCGGTGCCGGCTGGCAATTGATCCACCGGCTTGGCCAGCAGCATCGACAGGCGGAACAGTCCGGCCTGGCGCGCTGCTTCGTAGCGCGGCATGTCGGCGCGCAGGGATTTGTATTGGGTCTGCGAACGGGTGACCTGGGTTTCATCGCCCCGCCCGGCGTCGCGCAGGCGTTGGGTCAGCTGGGTGCTCTGGGCTTGCAGGTCGAGGGACTCGTTGGCGATGGCCAGCTCTTCATTGGCTGCGCACACCTGGGTGTAGGAACGCACGACATCCGCCACCAGGGTGATGCGGGCGATGTCGGCAGCGGCCTGAGCCGCATCCGCGTTGGCCTGGGCGCTTTCGATACCGCGCTGCAAGGCGCCGAACAAATCGAACTGGTACGAGGTGGTGATCCCCACGCTGCCGATGTTGGCCACCGGGACTTTTTCCGTCAGCAAAAACGCTTCACCGGATTCCTGCAGACGCTGGGCCTCGGCCTTTGCGCCCGCGCTCCAGCCGCCTGCGGACTCAGCTTCCTGGGTCTGGAACCGCGCGCGCTGCAGGTTGGCGGCGGCCACCCGCAAGTCGGTGTTGGAGGCCATGGCCTGGCGCACCAGTTCATCCAGGCGCGGGTCCTTGTACAGCTTCCACCAGTCGGCCGGCACCGGGGCCGAGACGACGTTGCCACCCTCGCCGGCAATCTGCCCTTGCAGGTCGCTCCGGTTGATGGCGGACTTTTCCGGCAGCGTGTAATCCGGCCCCACCACTTGGCAGGCCGACAGCAGCAACCCCAGCGTAGCGGTGGCCAGCAGCTGCTTCATGGCTTGTCTCCGTCTTTAACCTTGTCGTCGATGATCGAGACGGTGGCCGTGCGCCCGGCGATCATGCGGAAGTCCGCCGGCACATCGTCAAAGGCGATACGCACCGGAATCCGCTGGGCCAGGCGCACCCAGCTGAACGCCGGGTTGACGTTGGGCAGCAGGTTGGAGCCACTGCTGCGGTCGCGGTCTTCGATACCGGCGACGATGCTTTGCACGTGGCCATGCAGGCGGGCGTTGTCGCCGATCACCCGGATGTCCACGCCCATGCCGACATGGATACCGTCGAGCTTGGTTTCTTCGAAATAGCCGTCGATATGGAACGAATTGCTGTCCACCACCGACAGCACCGGGCGCCCGGCGGTGACGAACTCCTGGGTACGCGGCGCACGGTCGTTGACGTAGCCGTCCACGGGGCTGCGGATCACCGAGCGGTCGAGGTTCAGTTGCGCGGAATCCACCGTCACCTGGGCTTCGGCCAGGGCCGACTGGGCACGGGCCACACGGGATTGGCTTTCTTCCAGTTGCTCGCTGGGCACCAGGTTGCCCAGGCCTCGGTTGCGCTTGTACTCGCGCTGGGCCTGGGCCAGGGTTTCCTGGCGGTCGGCCACGGCGGCCTGGGCTTGGCGCAGGGCCAGCTTGAAGCGGTCCTGGTCGACGGCGAAGAGCACCTGGCCTTTGGTCACCAACTGGTTGTCGTGCACGTCCACGCGCTGGATCAGCCCGGACACGTCCGGGGCGATCTGCACGATGTCGGCACGGATGTGGCCGTCACGGGTCCAGGGGGCAAACATGTAGTACATGACCATGCGCCACACCACGACGACCGCGAACGTCACGATCAACAACGTGAGGACTACACGGCCGATGGTCAAAAAAGGTTTTTTCATGTCATCAGGTATCGACTGAGTGAGTCCACCGCGCCCAGCAACAGCGCGTACAGCCCCACATTGAACAATGCCCGGTGCCAGACCAGGCGATAGAAGTGGAGGCGGGTCAACAACCCGTGCACCACCAGGAACAACACATACGTAATGCCCATCAGCACCAGCAGCGTGGGCAGGAACACCCCGCTGATATCCAGATCACCGATCATAAAGGCGCTCCATCAGGCAGCGGCGCTTGCATCTCAGTGCCGCCAATGAACTCCACACCCGGCAGCAACGCCAGGCGCAAACCGGCCAGCGCGTGCAGCAAGTGCAGGCGGGTGTCGTCTTCGTCTTGCAGGCCTTGGCCGTTGAGGGCACGGCGCGTGCGGTCCAGGGTCATCAGCAGACCGCTGGGCGCGGGCAAGCGTTCACCGGCCTTGAGACACGCCTTGAAGTAGCCGCCCACGCCTTCCACCACTTGGTTGAGCAACACCCGTGGCACGCCGAGGATGCGCGGCGAGTAGGCCAGCAAATCGAGCAGGTTCAGCGCCACGCGCAAATCGCGCAGAGCGGTGCCGGTGTCCTGGTTGATCAGGGCCAGGCGCGGCAGGTGTTGCATCAAGCGGTCGAGCATCTGCACGGCCATGTGGCGGTGTTCGGCCAGGGTCGCAGGTTCGGTGAGGCTGACGATGTCGCGCCAGCTGAAACGGGTCAGGCGCTTGGCCGCCAGCTCGGCGCCGAAAGGCCGCGCGATCAGCGTCCACACAAAGGCGAACAGCAGGCCCACCGGCCCGGCCAGGTTGACGTTGGCGAAGTTGAGGAAGTCGGCGTCGTAAGCACCCTGGATGCTGATGAACGACGAGGTGTTCACCAGCGTCAGCAACATGCCCAGGTAGAAACGCGGCTGTACGGTGAGCGTGCCGATGCAGATGAACGGCACCGCGAAGGCCAGCACCAGCATCGGAAAGTCGTGCAGATTGGGCAGCACCAGGAACAGATAGAGACTGGCGAACAACACCGACATGGCGGTCCAGAAAAAGAACCGGTAGATCTGCGGCGCCGGGTCGTCCATCGAGGCAAAAAAGCTGCAGGCGACGGCGGCCAGGATCACCGCGCTGCCGCCGTCGGTCCAGCCGAGCAGGATCCACAATACCGACGCGACAATGATCGCGGTGACGGTGGAAAACGCCGAGTAGAACATCAGCCCACGGTCGAGGAACGGCGTGAGCCGGCCCAGGCGCCAGTGGCGGTAGACGGCGCGCCAGGTGTCCTGGCTTTCGCACTGGATGGCGGCTTGCAGGCTGCGGCAGTCCTGCCACAGGTCGATCCACTCGGCCAGACGATACAGCGCATTGGAGAACAGCAGCGTGTGACGATCGTCGAGCGCTTCGCCGCTGGGCTGCAGGGCGTCGACCTGATCACGCAGGACGCGCCAGCGTTCCATTGGCGCCGCTTCTTGGGTGTCCTCCAGCCACTGGCTGGTCGCTTCCAGCAGCGGCGTGATTTTATCGAGGAACTCGGGCGCGCGATGTTCGATGGCATAGAGCGCGTCGTCGAGGGCGTCCACCACCGGCAGCAGGTGAATCATGCGCCCGCGCAGCTCCTTGGTATTGCGCACCGTCTGCGGCCGTGCGCCTTCGTGAGGCAGCTGGCCGATCATCAATTCGAGGGTATTGAAGGTGGCGACCATGCCGCCGCGCAAGGTGCTGATTTCTTCAGGCGCCACATTGCGCGTGATAAAGCGTTGGCTGTAGACCTGGGCATCGGCAAACCACTTGGCCACCGAGCCATCGAACACCGGCATCAGCCGGCGCGGCCAGAACATCGCACCCACCACCGCCGCTACGGCGATACCGAGGAAGATTTCTTCGGTACGCGCTTCAGCTACATCCCACACCGCCAGCGGGTTATCCACCACCGGCAAGGCGATCAACGGCAAGGTGTAGCCGGCGAGCATCAGCGCGTAGTTGTTCGCCGTGCGCAAATGCATCGACAGGAACAGCAAAGTGCCCGTCCACAGGGCAATCACCACCACCAGCATGTAGGGCGACTGCACGAACATCGGCACGAACAGCACGGCCGCCGCCGCGCCCATGAAAGTGCCGATGGCACGGTACAGCGCCTTGGAACTGGTCGGGCCGACAAACGGGCTGGAAACGATATACACCGTGGCCATCGCCCAGTACGGACGTGGCATTTGCATAAGCATGGCGATGTACAAGGCAATCATCGAGGCCGCGAAGGTACGCACCCCGTAGAACCAATCACGAGCGGGCGGGAAACCGGTAAAAAATCCGTTCAAAGCGACGCCGCCTCGAAGGCACGCAGCACACGCAGCGCGGCCTCCATATCACCTTGGGTCATGTCGGCCAGCACTTCCTTGCGCAGGCGTACCAACTGCACTTCCACTGCCTGTACCAACTCGCGGCCACGCTCGGTGAGGCTGAGGGACTTGGCGCGACGGTCGTGGATGTCTTCGGTACGGCACACGTAACCGTCGGTGCACAGCCGGTCGAGCAAGCGCACCAGCGACGGGCTTTCCATCCCCGAGGCCTGAGCCACTTTGACCTGGTGCACACCGTCGCCCAGGCGACCGATCATCAACAACGGCACGGCGCAGGCTTCGGAGATGCCATAGCTCACCAGCGTGGTCTGGCAGATTTTGCGCCAGTTACGGGCGCCCACCACCATGCTGCTGCTGAGGTTCATCTGGAGTTGTTCGAGGGATTGAGGCACTGGATAGTTCGCATACAGTTAGTTTGCTAACTATCAATATGATAGGTGAAGCCAGATGCGTCAAGTTTTGAAACAATTTTGCGGATGGGTGGTGGGTGGTAGCGGTAAGTAAAGCGGGTCTTGGGGGCCGGTGCTGAATTCCCGCCATCAACCCCATGGCCCGTGCGTCAGAAAAAGTTCACTAACGCGGAAAAACCTCAGATTTTTTTAACCTTCACCAGATTTTTTCAACTTTTGCCCTTTCTGCTAAGTTTTTTGCACCCCTCGCCCACCCCGCAACATCAAATTCAACTCATCCACCACCTCTGCCCAATCCGCATCCTCCAGAATCTCCTCGCGCAAAAACGCCTTCTGGCTGTCCGTCCAGAAAAACGCATCCGCCAGGTTCAGCTCCGGTTTGAGCGGTGAATGCACCGCCACGAATTTCTCGATACTCACCGGGTCATCCGGCAGCCCGAGCTGTTTGAACAGTGATGGCAAGCTATGTACGGGCGATTGCATGACGGGCTCCTGATAGAAAAGCATTTACCCAGTCTAGCGGCAGCCCTCGGGTTGCGCCGACGGGACGTTGCACAACACGAACAAGCGCGCCCTGGCGCCTCCGCCATCCTGGCGACTGAGTTCGCGCCAGCCTTCGGGCAGCGGGGCGAATTCGTCCGGCGCTTCATTGCTGCTGATCAGCCACACACGGCGGGTTTCGGCGGGCAGTGCCGACAGGCGGTCGAGGTAGATGCGTCCGCCGTCCTGGTCCACCAGGGTGCCGAAACCATAGGCATTCGGCCGGGTTGAGGTGCCATCCGGCTTAGGTGGGGTGTAGAGCTGCAATTGGGCATCGGTCTGGTCGTAATACACATAGCTCAGGTACCACAACATGTCACTGAGGACGATGCGGTCGTCTTCCTGGTAATTGCGGTTGACGAACTCCACCGGCACATTGAACTGGTCGTGCTCATCCTCGGTGAAATTGTTCTTCAATCCCACCAGCTCGACGCCGACGAATAGCACAAACAATGCCGCGCCCAGCAGTGCAAACCGCGACGGCAGACGATCAATGGCCATCGCCAGCAGGATCGGCAAGCCCAGGGCGTACACCGTCAGGTAACGTTCGATAAACACCGGGGAAATAAACGACACGCCGTAGACCAGCAACAGTGGCAACAGGAAAAAAAGCAACAACAGGCTGGCCGGTCGGTGGCGTTCGCGATCGCGCCAGGCGGTAATGACAACCACCGCCACCAGCAGCAGCGGAAACAGCCAGAACAGCGGCGCCCAGAAGCCGACGCCTTCATCCTGCAGCACGAACTGCCAGATCATCGACGGCAGGGAGAACAGGCTGACGGGATCTTCCCAACCGATGTCGCCCCCCACCTTGAGCTGTTCGACATGCTGCACCAGGTCCAGCAGGTTCGGCAGCCACGGCAGGTACAACAGCACAATCGCAGCGTTGGCCGCCCACCAGGCCGGGCGCGTGATCAGGCGCTGGCCTCGCGGCGCCGTGCCACACAACACACCCAGGTAAGCCCAGTGCACCAGCACACAGAGCGCGGTGAAGTAGTGGGTGTAGAAACCGGCACTCATCAACACGACATACGCCGCCAGATAACGCGTGCGCTCGGGCTGGCGCACCCAGTACACCAGCGCCAGCGTGGCGCCCAGCAGCCACACGCCGAGCAGCGAATACATGCGCACTTCCTGGCTGTAGCGCACCGCCGTCGGCAACAGCGCCAGCAGGATCCCCGCCAGCACCGCCGCCCGGCGGGTGGAGAGTTGCCGGGTCAGCCAGACGCCCAGGCCCACGGCGACCACACCGGGAATGGCGCTCATGCCGCGAATCGACCAGATGCTGTCGCCGAACAGCTCGATCCAGCCGCGCAGCAGGAAAAAATACAGCGGCGGGTGCACGTCGTGTGCGGCGTGGAACCACAGGTCGCCCACGGCGTATTCGCTGAGCAGCAGGCTCGAACCCTCGTCACCCCAGATCGCCGACGCCGTCAGGTGGTAAAACCGCAGGGCCATGGCCAGCGCCAGGATCGGCAACCACCAGAGACCGCTGATCCAGCCGGCACCTTCCCACGTGAGTCGATTGAGTGCCGGTAACGTCCCGACCTTTTCGTTTTGCTCTACCACAGACCGACGCACCTCAATTCCCCTGATTGCCCAAGCGCAAACACCGCCACTCTAGGACAAAAGCCCAGGATCCGCCGCTGGAATCGGACAAATCAGCAATTTGTGCAGGGCTTCTCCGAAGCAACCGCAGGAACAGGCTATTATTGCGCCCCTCCAAGGACTCAGGATCAAGGACACGTCATGCGCATCGGTTTTCTGTCACCCCTGGCACTGGCATTGCTCGCCGGTATTTCCCTACAGGCTCAGGCCAGTTCCGACGACTCGTGCTACCCCAACTGGCGGGTTTCGCGTGACAGCCTCGATTCGTGCAGCAACCTGCCTTTCCTCAGCCCCGGCAACGACAGTCGCGTCAACCTGCGCCTGCTGCTGGCCGACCAAAACGCGGCGCCCCTGGCACCCAATGCCTTGAGCGAAGACGATCTGTCCCAGGGCTTTGGCGCGGTGCCCTTCCCGGTCTACCGCCTGGCGCCGATTCCGAGCACCAACGAAGAACCGGATAACAAGCCCGACGACTCGCGCACTGCCGAACTGGACGCGCTGCTCCAGCCCCTGGGCATCAAGCGTGACGAGTACAAAACCGCCGGGGAAGAGTTTCTGAGTGGCGAAGGCAGCCGCTGCCGCAGCAACGACGATGACAGCGCCACCGCGTTCATCAGCCAGGTGACCAAGGCCGACATGCCGGCGGCCGAACGCGAGTTGCTGGTGAAGGCGCGCTTGCAGTTGCTGACGACCTGCTCGTGGGAAGGCCAGGTAGTCGACGCCCAGCAGATCCAGTCCGCCGATGGCCAACTGTTGCGCACTTACCTGCAAGCCGCTGCCGACTTCTACAGTGGCCGTTTCGGCGATGCCGAACGGGGGTTTGCCGCCGCCAGCTCCAGCCCTCTGCCTTGGCTGAAGGAAACCGCGCTGTACATGACGGCACGCACGTCCTTGAACCTGGCCCAGGCCGAGGCCTTCGACGAATACGGCATGCCGCAACTCGCGCGTGTGGACAAGTCGGCCTTGAACGACGCCGAACAAGGTTTTCTCGGCTATCTGAAGACTTATCCACAAGGCGTTTACGTGGCCTCCGCCCGAGGCCTGCTGCGCCGGGTTTATTGGCTGGGGGATGACAACAGCAAGCTTGCCGAGGCCTACGCCTGGGCCATGACCCAGGCCACTGACACACAGCGCAATGTATCGGTGGATGAGCTGGTGGAGGAAGCCGACCTCAAGCTGCTGATGGTCAACAGCGAGACCGTCTCCACACCGATGATCCAGTTTGTCAGTGACTTGATGGTGATGCGCGGCGGCAACCAGCCCGCCCTCTCCCGCGCCGATCTGGAAAAACAAAAAGCCGCGTTCGCCAGTGCGCCGGACTTGTATGACTACCTGCTGGCGGTCAACGCGCTGTACAGCGAGCATCAACCGGACGCCGCCCTGAAGCTGTTGCCGCAAAGCGTGCCGTCGAACCTGAATTACTTCGCCTTCAGCCAACAGACACTGCGCGCACTCGCCCTGGAAGAGAAAAAAGACTGGAAAGGCGCCGAAGCGCTCTGGCTGCAACTGCTGCCCCTGGCGAAATTGCCGCTGCAACGCGATCAGGTGGAACTGGCCCTGGCGATGAACTACGAACGCAGCGGCCAGTTGGCCAAGGTGTTCGCCGCCGACTCGCCGATCAGCGCCAAGCAGGTGCGTTACATCCTGCTGCGCAACGTCGCCGGCCCTGAGTTGCTGCGCCAGCAGATCGCCCAGGCCAGCGACCCGCTGGAACGCCAGACCGCACAATTCGTGCTGCTCTACAAAGACCTGTTGCGCGGCCAGTTCGCCACCTTCGCCGAGGACCTCAAGCAACTGCCGGCCAGCGCCCCGGAAGACAAGCTGGGCACCAGCCTGGGCTACGTCTACAGCGCCAGCCAGACCTTGAAGCTATTCCAGTGGAACGGTGACAAAGCCGAGTCCGGCTACGCCTGCCCGAGCATCGCGCAGATCGCCACAACCTTGCAGGCCGATGCCAAAAACCCACAGGGCCTCAACTGCCTGGGCGAGTTCATCCTGCGCAACGGCCTGGACGGCATGCCGCTGGAACAGGCACGCGCCGCCGGCAGCCTGGGCAGCACCGCGTCGGACTTCAAGGGTGAAACCTTCTCGCGCCTGGACGGCTACAAGCAAGTGATCGGCAACGCCAAGGCGCCGAAGAACGACAAAGCCTATGCATTGTTCCGCGCCATCAACTGCTACGGGCCATCGGGCTACAACAGCTGCGGCGGCGTCGAGGTGGAGCCGGCCGTGCGCAAGGCGTGGTTCCGCCAGTTGAAAACCGGCTTCGCCGACACCCAGTGGGGCAAGTCCCTGCAGTACTACTGGTGAAGCACCTGTGGCTCGGCTTGCTGTTGCTGGCAAGCCCGGCCTTCGGCGCTGTCGACGCCCGCGACTATGACGCCTTCTGGCTGTGGAGTGGCGTCACCCCACAGCCGGTACTCAAGCAGGCCAAGACCCTGTATATCCTCCAGGGCCAGATCAACTCGACTCGCCGCGCCCCTCAGCTCGGCGTGCGGATGATCGCCCAGGGCATCAGCGTGCCGCGCCTGACCCAGGGCGACATCTGGATCGTATACCGCGCCCACACCCTGCGCTGGCCCGAGCCGGTCTACCGCCAACTGCTCGGCCAGGTGCAACGCTGGCGCGACGCGGGCAACCCGGTGGTCGGTATCCAGATCGACTTCGATGCGCGCACCCAATACCTGCACGAATACGCCGGGTTCTTGCGCGACCTGCGCCGGCGTTTGCCGGCCGACCTGCGCCTGAGCATCACCGGCCTGATGGACTGGAGCAGCAACGCCGACCCGGCTGCCATCGCCCAATTCAAGGGCGTGGTGGATGAGGTGGTGGTGCAGACGTACCAGGGGCGCCATAGCATCCCGGATTACGCGGCGTACTTGCCACGCATGAATCGGCTGGGGCTGCCGTTCAAGATCGGGTTGATTCAGGGTGGAGAGTGGGAAGCGCCGGGGTATTTGCAGGGGAGCGAGTGGTTTCGGGGGTACGTGGTGTTTTTGCAGAATCCCTAACCTGAGCCGCGCCCGCCGTTCGCAACGGATACACCGATTCCCATCCTCCGCCCAACGCTTTATACAAGCCAACCATCGCCAGAGAGACGCCGGTCGAGCTTTCGACCCACTGCTCCTGCGTGGCCAACAGTGCGCTTTGCACGGTGAGGACGTTGACGAAATCCACCACGCCTTCCACGTACTGCTGCTGCGCCGTGCGCAGGGCAATCCGGTTCTGGCGCACGGCTTCGGCCAGGCTGTCGCGACGCAATTGGCTGGCGTTGTAGCGGGTCAACTGGTCGTCGATCTCATGCCAGGCGCGCAGCACGGTTTGCTGGTAGGCGAGCGCCGCTTCCTGTTGCTGGGCTTCGCGCAGGTTCAACATGCCTTGCAGGCGCCCGCCGTTGAACAGCGGCAGGCTGAACTGCGGGCCGAAGGCAAAGGCACGGGAGCTCCAGGAACCGAAGTCCGAGAGTTGCATGGCCTGGGAGCCGAGGCTGCCGGACAAGGTAATGCGCGGGTAGAAGTCGCCCTTGGCCACGCCGATGCTGGCAGTGGCGGCGTGCAGGCGGGCCTCGGCCTGGCGGATGTCCGGGCGGCGTTCGGCCAGTTCCGAAGGCAGGCCGATCGCGACCTGGCGCTGGGTTTGCGGCACGGCAGCGTCCTTGGACAGTTGCGCGTGCAGCGCCTGCGGCGGCGCCCCCATCAACAGGCTGAGGGCGTTGATCAGTTGGTCCTGGCGCTGTTGCAGATCCGGCAGGCGCGCCTCGATGGCGGCGACCTGGGCGGCGGCTTCGGCGACATCCAGGTCGGTGGCCACGCCGTCGGCCAGTCGCAATTGCGACAGCTTGAGGCTGTGACGGGCGACGTCGAGGTTCTGTTCGGTGACGGCGCGGGTGTTCTGCACGCCGCGCAATTGGATGTAGTCCTGGGCGGTCTCGGCGAGTACCGACAGCAGCACGGCGCGGCGGTCGTCTTCGGCGACTTGCAGGGTGGCGTCGGCGGCTTCGGTTTCGCGTTTTACCCGGCCCCAGAAATCCAGCTCCCAGGCGGCGGAGAAGCCCGCGTCCCACTGGTTGAACGCCGCACGGCCGTTCTCGCCGGACGGGTCGCTCAGGCCTTGGCCACTGTTGCGTTTGCGCTGGTAAGCCCCCGTCGCATCAACCTCGGGGTAGCGCTCGGCGGTCGTCACCTGGCGTACCGCCCGGCTTTGTTGCAGACGGCTGCTGGCCAGTTTCAGGTCAAGGTTGTCGGTGAGCGCACGGCGTGTAAGGGCCGAAAGCTGCTCGTCGTGGAACACATCCCACCAGCGTTCCTGCAAAGGATCACTGACGGCGCGGCTGGCTGCCTGGCGCCCCTGTGGCTCGCTCCATTGCGTCACTTGCGGGCCCTGCGGCGTGTGGAAATCCGGGCCGACCGTGCAGGCACTCAGGCTGATGAGGCTCAAGGTGAGCCAGGCAACTCGCTTCATTGCTGGGCCACCTCACGCGCTTGCACGACCGGCCGAGTGTCGACGCTGGCTTCCACCGACATGCCGACACGCAGGCGTTCAATGTGAGCCTGGTTGGGTTCGAGGATGATCTTCACCGGAATGCGCTGTACCACCTTGGTGAAATTGCCCGTGGCGTTGTCCGGTTTGACCGAGGCAAACGTCACGCCTGTCGCAGGCGCGAGGCTATCCAGATGGCCGTTGAGCAACTCGCCGTCCAGGCTGTCGACACGCACCTGCACCGGTTGGCCGGCGTGCATGTGGGAAAGCTGGGTTTCCTGGAAGTTGGCCACCACGTAAGCGTCCTCCAGCGGCACGACCGCAAGGATCTTGCTGCCCGGTGTGACATAGGCGCCCACCCGCACCGCCCGCTCGCCGACCATGCCATCCACCGGCGCGACGATGCGCGTATACGACAGTTGATAACTGGCCAGTTCCAGCGCGGCCTGGGCACGTTTGAGCCCCCCTTCGGCGGCATCGCGCTGGGCGGTGAGGATTTCCACTTGCTTGCGCTCGGCCGCCAGCACCGCCGTAGCGTTGGCCAGGCGTGCGGTGGCCTGGTCGATGCGGGTCTTGGCTTGCTGGGCGTTCTGCACGGTGCCGGCACCGACACCGGCGAGGTGGTTGTAGCGGTTCAGTTCGTGTTCGGCAAAGGCCATTTCGGCGCGATCCGCTGCAACGGTGGCCTGGGCCTGGGCGATCACCGAGCTTTGGCGCTCCAGGGTCGCAGTGGCGTTTTTCAGTTGGGCCTGGGCGACCAAGGCGTCGGCATCGGCAGCCTGGGCAGCGGCGCGGAAGTCGCGGTCGTCGATCAGTGCCAACAGCTGGCCGGCCTTGACGCGCTGGTTGTCTTCCACCAGCACCTCCTTGATGAAGCCGGCCACACGGGGCGCCACCAGGGTGAAGTCAGCGGCGACGAAGGCGTCGTTGGTGGTCTGGCGCTTGCTGCCCAACACGCCCGGCGCGACCAGGTACACCAGCACACCCACGGCAACTATGGCGATGAC
The DNA here is from genome assembly GCF_900113815.1 of Pseudomonas sp. NFPP04. Taxonomy (NCBI): domain Bacteria; kingdom Pseudomonadati; phylum Pseudomonadota; class Gammaproteobacteria; order Pseudomonadales; family Pseudomonadaceae; genus Pseudomonas; species Pseudomonas sp. NFPP04. The sequence goes on from NZ_FOQS01000012.1 coordinate 191,852, forward strand.
GGCGACGGCGATTTTGTCTTTGCGTTTCATGAACAGTCCTTTCAATCAAGTCGGTGCGCGCGGCGGAAAAATCCGCGTGGGCATCCAGAAAATCAGCAGGATCAACGCCACCGCGACCGCGGCCATGGCGTAGTACAAATCCGAAGAAGTCAGCACCACGGCCTGCTCATGCAGGCGGTGCGCCAGGCCCGGCGCATCGCCGTCGGCCAGGGGCGAATTGCCCAGACGATCGACCAACATGGTCGAGTGGAAGTGCAGGCGCTGGGTGGTCAAGGTATCGAGCACGCCGGTGGCGATCACGGCGGCCAGGCCCTTGATGGTGTTGAACCAGGCCGAAGCAAACGGCCCGTCCATGGGCTGGATGCTGCCGGTGGAGAGCATCAGCAGCGGCAGCACGGCCATCGGTTGCCCGAAGATTTGCAGCAGGTACAATCCGTAGAAGTCGTCGCGAATCCACGCTGACGTCAGATGCGCACTGCCCACGCAGCACAGCACCAGCATGCCCAGGCCGATCCCCAGCACCCAGCGGCAATCGACCCAGCGCAAGTTGCACAACGCCGCCACCAGCGGCAGCGCGATCAACTGCGGGATCGCCATCAGCAGCATCACCGGCGCGGTTTGCAGTGGACGGTAACCCTGCACCTGGGCGAGAAAACTCGACGGGATGATGATCACCGAGGTCAACACCATCAGCACGCCCGCCAGCACAATCAGGGCGAACGCCAGGTTGCGCAGGCCGAGCATCTGCAGCTTGAAGAAGGGAATGGGCTGCGACCATTCGTTCAGCATGAACAGCACCAGCAACACCCCCCCGCCACACAGCAGGAAGGTGATCAGGCCCGACTCGAACCAATCCAGGCGGTTGCCTTGCAGAATGCCGATCACCAGCATGCAAATCGCCGGGAAGCCCAGCAGCAGGCCGCGCCAGTTGAACTGCTTGAAGCGCTCCAGACGCAGTGGGTCTTGCGGCAGGCCGTAGGCCACGGCGGCCATGGCCAGCAGGCACGGCGCGACGATTTGCCAGAACGCCCACTGCCAGCCGACGTACTCGGTCCACAGGGCCGCCAGCGGTGTGCCGAGGCTTGGGCCGAAGGTGGCGGTGAGTGCGTAGCCGGCCAGGCCGTACAGCTTGACGTTGGCCGGCAGGAAACGCAGGGCCACGGTCATCAGCATCGGCGGCAACGCGCCGCCGGCCAGGCCTTGCACGGTACGCAAAACCAGCAGGCTTTCGTAGTTCGGCGCGAACGGGCACAGGATGCCGAGCACCGTGAACAACCCGATGGCATACAAGGTGAAGCGACGCAGGGAAAACGTTACCGAACACCAAGGCGCAAAGGCCATGGCCGCCACGGAAGTGGCGGTGTAGGCCGCGACCAGCCAGGTGCCTTCGTCAAACCCGATGTACAGCGCGCCACGGATATCCGCGAGAGCCACTTTGGTGACCATCTCGTTGAGACCGGAGACCAGCACCGCCAGCAACACCCCGACCAGGCCGATGATGATGCGCGGGCCGAATACGGGCGGGGTCATGGCAGTGGGTTTGGCTGCGGCCGCAAGGGTGGGGGCAGCGAGGGAAGTCATGAACAGGTAACTCGGAATGATCAATACCCGAGCAGTTTAATCAGGCACACACATGACAAAAAGTTACTTGTTGGCAGGATATAAGTGCGCCAAACGCAATTGTCAGGCGGGCTGGGCTTCGAGCCACGTGGCGTGACAGCTCTCGCGCATGGTTTCACGCAGCCATTTGTGGGCGGGGTCCTTGTCGAAGCGCGGGTGCCAGGACTGGGCCAATACCAGGGTCGGCAACGAGATCGGCAAGGCGAAGGCGCGCAGTGGCAGTTTCAGGCGCGTGGCGCTCAGCAGCGCTTCCTTGGGCACCGGCAACAGCAAATCGGAATCGGGCAGCATGAACATTGCACCGTGAAAGCCCGGAGCGATCATCGCCACGCGTCGTTCCAGGCCCTGGGCGTTCAGTGCGGTATCGATCGGCCCGCGCGCAATACCGCGCCGCGAGATGCTGATATGGGAATAGCTGGCGAAACGTGCAGCGGTGATTTCCTCATCGAACAACGGATGGTCCTCCCGCGCCAGGCCAACGAAGGTAGTGGAGAACAGGTTCTGCACCTTCACTTCAGGGCTGGCGGGCATGGTGTTGCTCACCCGCAGATCCAGGCGACCTTCGCGCAGCGCCTCGTCGTCGGTGTCGCCTTCGGGCACGAAGCACAGTTCGCACAGGGGGGCCATGCGCTCCATGGTGTCGAACAGGCGCCCGCCATACACACCGATGAAAAAGTCATTGGCACGCACGCTGAAGCGGCGACGCAGGGTGCTCAGGTCCACCTGGTCCGCCGAGCGGAACAGCAGCGCCGCCTGCTCCACCACATTGCGCACCTGGCCTTGCAACTGCAGGGCCTTGGGCGTGGGCACCAGGCCACGACCGGCGCGCACCAGGATCGGGTCGCCCACGGCTTCGCGGATACGCGTGAGCGTGCGGCTCATGGCCGCCGGGCTGAGGTTCATGCGGCGCGCGGCACCGACCACGCTGCCCTCGTCGAGCAGGGCGTCGAGGGCGACCAGCAGGTTCATGTCCGGTAGTTGCATGCCAGGCACTCGTGATCGGTGGCGCGTGAATTTGACGCAATCGTAGCGTATTCAACGTTGCATGCCCCAGCGTTTCACGGTCAAGCGCTCGAATGTGTCGAACACCAGGTTCTCCACCAACAGTCCGATCAGGATCACCACCGCCAGTCCGGCGAACACCTTGTCGGTGTACAGCTCGTTGCGGTTCTGGAAGATGTACCACCCCAGGCCACCCTTGCCGCTCGTGGCACCGAATACCAACTCGGCGGCGATCAGGGTGCGCCAGGCAAATGCCCAACCGATCTTCAGGCCCGCGAGGATCGACGGCAGCGCCGCCGGGATCAGGATGAACAGCACAAAACGCATGCCCTTGAGGCCATAGTTGCGACCGGCCATGCGCAGGGTTTCGGACACGCCGAGGAACCCCGAGTAAGTATTGAGTGCCAGCGCCCACAACACGGAATGCACCAACACAAAAATCAAGCTGTTCTGCCCCAGGCCGAACCACAGCAGCGCCAGCGGCAGCAACGCAATCGCCGGCAACGGGTTGAACATCGAGGTCAGGGTACTCAGCAAGTCGCGTCCCAGTTGGGTCGACACCGCCAGGGTGGTCAGGGCGAACGCCAGCACGATGCCGATCAGGTAGCCTTTGATCAGCACGGCCAGCGAGATGCTGACTTTGCTGAGCAATTCACCACTGAGCAGGCCGTCGTACAGCGCATGAAAAGTCTGCAAGAAACTCGGCAACAGTAGGTCGTTGTCCTGGTAGCGTGCAACGGCTTCCCAAAGGATGGCGAGCACAATCAGGATCAGGCCCTTGCGCAGCCAGCCTTGTTGCCACAGGCGCTGTCGCAGGGGCAACTCGCGTTCCACAGGGACGCTGAGCAGCGGTTCCAGGGTGATTTCAAATTCCTCGCGCATTGGGTTGACCCTTCAGTAAGCGATGCGGATATCGGCGAAACCCAACTCACGTTCGGCCTCGGGTGCTTCATCGAACAGCAGGCGATGAATGCGCCGCGCCGATGCCTGGAACGCCACGCCCCCAAGGCTGTGCAGGTCGTATTGATGGCTGTGGACTTCCGCACGTACGCGCCCGGGATGAGGCGACAGCAACAGGATGCGATTGCCCACCACCAGCGCTTCTTCGATGGAGTGGGTGACGAACAGCAGGGTAAAGCGCACCTCTTCCCAGAGCAGCAGCAACTCTTCCTGCATTTTGCGTCGGGTCAGGGCGTCGAGGGCGGCGAAGGGCTCGTCCATCAGCAGGATTTTCGGCTGCATGGCCAGGGCGCGGGCGATGGCGACGCGGGCTTTCATGCCGCCGGAAAGGGTATGTGGATAGGCATCGGCAAAGGCGCTGAGGCCGACTTTGTCGAGGTAGTGCAGCGCGCGCTCTTCAGCTTCGGCGCGCTTCAAGGTCTTCGAGGCCAACAGCGGGAACATCACGTTCTGCTTGACGGTTTTCCACGGCGGCAACTGGTCGAACTCCTGGAACACCACGATGCGATCCGGGCCGGGTTGCTCGACCTTTTGCCCCAACAGGCGGATCTCGCCTTCGCAGGGTTTGATAAACCCGGCGATGGACTTGAGTAAGGTGGATTTGCCACAGCCCGACGGGCCGAGCAGCACGTAGCGGTCGGCCGGGTCGATCTCGAAACTCACTTGGTGGGTGGCCCGCACCACCCGCTCGGGCGTGCGATATTCCAGGCTGACGTTATCCACCGCCAGCAGCGGCTGCGCCGTGTTCAGAGTGCTGGCCGCGTGGCCTTGCAGGGGCATGTTCATTTCATCTCACTTGGCGCAAATGGGGATCAGAAAGGCGCATCGCCCTGGATGGTGGTGCGAAACAGCTTGCGGCGCAGGTGGCTTGGGCAGCCGGCGGCCAGGTGGATCAGCGAGCGGTTGTCCCAGAACACCAGGTCGTGGGGCTGCCATTGGTGGCGATAGATGTTGTGTGGCAACACGCTATGGGCGTAGAGCTGGGCCAGCAGGTCACGGCTTTCGTCTTCCGGCAGGCCGACGATGCGGGTAGTGAACCCTTCACTGACGAACAGCGCCTTGCGGCCGTTTTCCGGGTGGGTGCGCACGATGGGGTGCACGACTTCCGCGACCTGGGCGAGCTGCTCTGGGGTCAGCGTGGGGCGCCAGTTACCTTCGAATTTGGTCTCGCTGTAACGCGCGGTGTAGGAATGCGCGGCGCTGCGGCCCTCGACGGCTTTACGCAGGTGCTCGGGCAACTGGTCCCAGGCTTTGTGCATGTCGGCGAACAGGGTATCGCCACCTTCAGACGGCAGTTCCTGGGCGTGCAGCATCGAGCCCAGGCTCGGCAGCTCTTTGTAAGACAGGTCCGAATGCCAGAATTTTCCCGCATCTCCCAGGCCAATGGATTGGCCGTTTTCGATGATGTTGGAGACGATCAGGATTTCCGGGTGGTTGGCCAGCAGGAACTGTTTGAGCACGTGGATCTGCAGCACACCGAAGCGGCGACTGAAGGCAATCTGTTGTTCGGGGGTGATGCGTTGGTCGCGAAACACCACGACGTGGTGGTCCAGGTGCGCTCGATGGATGCGGGTGAAATCCTGATCGTTGACCGGACGCGACAGGTCCAGGCCGATGATCTCGGCGCCGACACTGCCGGAAAAAGGAAGAATCTCGAAGGTTTGGGCGGTGGCGGTCGCTGTTGGAACAGTAGAGGTGGCGGACATGAGGTCACTCCCGGTCAGTCAGGAGAGCGACTTTATAGATATAAGAACTTCAATTTAAATACCGTTAATGAATATCCATATGCAGGAAAGTACCGTGAGAACTCATCCCTCTGGCACCTGGGAAATAAATTGCAACGGCAAAGTGTTTTGAGTACATCGCCGGCGGTCTTGCCATTGGTGGCTGCTGGAACAGGCTCAATGAACCTGGTTGCGTAAGAAGCCATAAATGCCGGCTGTGGGCGCTGAGAGCATGGTGTTGAACCGCTTACAAGCCGAAACCGTGCCCGTTTGACAAGCTCATGGGCAGTCTCTAGTGTGCATTGGATCCAATTAGCTACCCAATTAGAAAAAGGAGGATAGCGTAACCGTGACGCAGAAGCCGAACCCTTTGAACAGCATCAAGATAAGCGGTCCTATTCCCGCGCATCTTGCTCGTTCCGTGATTGAAGAAACCTTGCGCAACGCCATCCTGGATGGTCGATTGCCCTGCGGTACCGCTATGCGTCAACAGGAACTGGCCAGCCTGTTCGGAGTCAGCCGCATGCCGGTGAGGGAAGCCTTGCGCCAGCTGGAAGCCCAATCACTGCTGCATGTGGTAACGCACAAAGGCGCCGTGGTTGCCCCCTTGATCGAGGACAACTCGGCCGAGACCTATGAACTGCGGATGCTCCTGGAATCTGAGGCGCTGCGCTTGTCGATTCCTTTGCTCACCGAGGCCGATATTGCCGAGGCGGACGCCATTATTTGTGCTCTTGAGCAGGAAAAAGACTATGCCGAAATGGGCCGCCTCAATCGACTGTTTCACATGGCCCTCTATGGCAAAGCCCCGAACCAAAGGCTACTCAAATTGGTGGAGCATGGGTTGAACGAAGAGGAGCGTTTCCTGCGTTATAACCTTGAGGCCATGGGGCTGGGCGAGACGTCCCAGGAAGACCACCGCGAACTGCTGAACCTGGTGGCGCGGAAGAAAACCCAGGAAAGCATCCTGACGCTGCGCAATCACTTGATGCGAGGCATGGAAGTGATCACAGCGTACCTCAATGGTCTGGATGCCCAAGGCAAGAAAGATACGCAGTAAGGCACACGGCCCTCTTGCCCCGACCTTCCCTGTGGCGGGGCATCCTGACTGACGGTGAGCGCCTCGCCCCGAAGAAACTTCCCACTTACAACCAAGACGCCAACTTACATAAATATTATTTAGAAAAACTTCTAACATATTTGTATGTTCGCCAACTTGTTTAACCCGCTTATTATATTTATTAACAACCCCGGCACTCGTCATATTTAGCGACCCTGCACGCCAGCAGCCGTTTAACAACGACTTCCCCCTGCCAACCATAAAGAACTCATCGCTGTTTACACAGCAGACGCGACAACTTATAGGCATCAACCATGCATCAACCGTTACTTGAAACAGCAAAACTGCAGTTATGCAGTCATTCGTTATTTTCAGAAATAACTTCCTTACGGAAGTTACAACTTTTCATGGAGAGCCATGTATTTGCAGTCTGGGACTTCATGACCCTCGCCAAACGCCTGCAACAGGATCTGACCTGTACACGCCTGCCCTGGCTGCCACCGACAGACCCGCTGGCCGCACGTCTGATCAATGAGATCGTATTGGGCGAGGAGTCGGACGAACATCCCGCGCAAGGCTATTGCAGCCACTTCGAACTCTATCTGGAGGCCATGGCCGAAGTGGGCGCCAGCACCACGTCTATCAACCGCTTTATTACGCTGCAACGCCAAGGCCTGGAAGCACATGCTGCCTTACAGGAAGTCGAGGTTCTTCCTGGCGTGGCGCGCTTTGTCAGCGACACCTTGAACCTTGCGCTGAGCGCTCCCACCCATTGTGTGGCTGCAACATTCCTGTACGGACGCGAGCATGTCATCCCGATAATGTTCGAGCGCATCCTGCAATCCGATCAACGCCTCCACCACCAGGCGCCTACCTTGTGCGCCTACCTCAAGCGTCACATTGAGATGGACGCCCAGGAGCATGGGCCGGCCGCCGAGCGGTTGCTCGAACGGCTCGCCAGCGCAGACCCGGCGCACGCGCAGCAGGCCCATGACGCAGCCCTTACCGCCATGGAAAACCGCATCGCGTTCTGGGATGAGGTTCAGGGCTCGTTGCAAGAGGTGCGCCCATGAACACCGGCGACTACCCATCCATCGCCGACGACTGGGAGCGCCGTGCAACCATCCGTACACGCCCTCGCCGTTTGCTGGAAAACGATGACAAGCTGATCTACCCACTGTGCCGCCAACCGTTGGTGCTCAGTGCGACTTTTCTTGAACACTGCCCGCAATGGCGCGATTTCGTGCTGGTGCAGAGCTTCTACAAGTTCATCAACGACGTGGTGATATTCGAGACGGAGATCGTCGACAAGACTGCGCGCAGCATCGCCAAGAACCGCTTCTCGATCCCCTTCCCGCTGGCGTGCCGCGTTGATGCAATGACAGTCGTCGTGGACGAGGACTACCACGCGCTGGTCGCACTGGATTTCCTGCAGCAAACCGTGGCCCTGACCGGCATACAGCCGTTGGAGCTACCCAGGCAAATCGAATTGACCCGCGCACTGCCGACAGCACAAGCCCAGGCGCCAGCCCATCTGCACGATGCAGTAGAACTGATTGCCGTGGCCATCGCCGAAAACACGGTGACCCATGATGTAGCAGCATTCTCCAAGGACAGCAGTGTCAAAGCCTCCATCCGTGGCTTGATGGCCGACCACCTGTTTGATGAAGGCCGCCACGCGCACTTCTGGACGCGACTCGTACGCATGTATTGGCAAGCCGCGAACGCGGACGATCGCGACAGTATTGCCAAGGTACTGCCGACGTTCCTGGCTCAGTACCTGACGAACGATCTGCAAAAAGACTTTGACCTTCACTTGATCGAACACCTCGACATCGACGCCAGCCTGCGCAACGCGTTGCGCAATGAAATCGCCGCGCTCACCTTCCCCATCACCCGCCGGCACCCGTTGTTGAGCAATATCCTTGACTTCCTGCAACACAGCGGTTTGCTGCAGACACCGAGCGTGGTGCACGCGTTGAAAGACTATTTGCCGATGCCCGGGGGCGCGACATGAAGCGCCTGACAATCGGATTTTCCGGTGCCAGCAGTGCCTTGGACGCCATCAGACGGGAGCTGGAACAGCATGGGCATGTCTCGAGCGACGAAGGCGTCGACCTGTGGATAGACGACGGACGTCAGCCGCTGCGGGACCCGACAGACCCAACCCCAGCGTTGAGCCTGCGCCTGGGCGTTGGCCCGGTACCCGACTGCGGACTGCCCGCGCTGCAGTTGCGCGCCTATGGAGCCAGCCGGAGCTTGTCGGGAGTCCTGGACATCGCCGACGAACCAACGGGCAACGGGCAACGGTTACGCCAGCAAGTGAGCCACGCATTGGTGGAATGGGTCGCGCTGCACGTCAGTCGTTTCTCACGGGACCCTGGATATTTCTCCGTGAGTGCGGTTGCCAATGACTGGCCAGAGCAGGGTTTGGATGCGCTTGACGCGCTGGCGTTTGTCCATCGATTCAACCGCACCGAAGACCTCGCTGTACTGCGCGAAGCTCAGGTGCCCTTGATTGAACGCGTGCAGGCCAGCCTCCATAGGTCCGCTGATCGACCGGCGCTGAGGATCGCCGGTAGTGTAGTGACTTACCGCGAGCTGCACGTCCAGGCCCTCACGATCCAGCAACAGTTACACCCCATGCTGGGCAATACGCAGGCGCCCCCCGTGGTTGGCGTGTGCCTGGAAAAATCCATCGAGTTGTACGCGAGTATCCTTGCGGTGCTCGGCTGTGGAGCGGTGTATCTACCGCTGGGCCCGGACCACCCGCCACAACGCCATCAAGTCATGCTCGAGACCGCAGGGGCGCATGTGTTGCTGGACGCCGGTCAACATCCTTTGCGAGCGCACTTCACTGCACTGGATGTCACCCGTCTCGACCTCAGGCATGTCGACCTCACGCTTGCGCTGATGCCAGCTCGCCCCCACCCCGATTCGCCCTGCATGACGCTCTTTACGTCTGGCACCACAGGCCAACCCAAGGGCGTGCTGCTCAGCCAGGCAAACCTGGCGCATTTCACGGCCTGGTTCAGGTCCTGTATGAACGTGGATGACCAGAGCCGTGTCTTGCAGTTCTCACCATTGAGCTTCGACTCATCGCTGATCGATATTTTCCCCGCCCTGATAGCGGGTGCCGAGTTGATCGTCCCCAGCGCCGAGCAACGGCACGCCCCTGAGCAACTGTTGGATCTGCTCCACCAGCAACGCGTCACCCATGCCTTTTTGCCGCCTGCGCTGTTGAGCATCCTGCCGCTTGATCAACCATTGGGCCTGACGCACCTGCTGACCGGCGGCGATGTGTGCGAACCCCATGTCATCGAACGCCTGGCAGGGCAGTGCCGGTTTCACAACCTGTACGGGCCCACGGAGACCACGGTGCTGGCCACCCATCGGACACTGCTCCCCGGTGACTGCAACCGCAACCTCGGCTACCCCATCGCCAACAGCCAGGTGCTGATCCTCGATGACACTCTGCAACCGGTGGATGAAGAGGTGATGGGTGAGGTGTACATCGTCGGCCCCGGAGTCAGCTTGGGGTATGTGGGCACGTCGCAACCGTCTGCCAGTCCTTTCGTGGAACTGGCGGTACCAGGGAGTCAGCCACTGCGGGCCTACCGCAGTGGCGACCTGGCACGATGGACCGCCGACGGGATCGTGCTGGGTGGACGGCGTGATGACCAAGTGAAAATCCGCGGGTTTCGGGTCGAGCCGCAGGAGATTGAACAATGCCTGCGCAATAGTCGGCTGTATCGCCAGGTGGCGGTAGTAATCGACCGGGACAGCAGGATCCGCAGCTACATCGCCCAGCCTGAACCAGACGCGAGCGTGGCCGCCCTGAAGCACCATGCACGACAATGGCTGCCAGACTACATGCAGCCGGGCTTCTGGGAGGTGTTGCCCCACCTGCCGTGCTCCGTCAATGGGAAAGTCGACCGGCCGGCATTGCTGGCACTGCCGATTCGGTCTGCGTTGCAAGCAGACGGCAGTGCCGCGAAAAGTCCGCTTCACGTTCGGTTGTCCCGCTTGTGGAGCGAGCTGCTGGCAGTGCCCGCAGGTAATCTGTCTATTGACCAGAGCTTCTTTGATCTCGGCGGGCATTCGATTTTGCTATCGACCTTGCTGCTGCGTGTTCGCGAGCAATTCGGCCGTAGCTTTGTGTTGAGTCACTTTATTGAAGTGCCGACGATTCGTACGCTCGCAACGCTGGTGGAGAACGGTGAACGACCCGATGCAGGATCCGGCCGGGCCGCCCGTGATGCTCAATCGGAGTGGGTGCTCGACACGTTGCCCGAGGACCGTGCAGGTGATCCGCACAAAGTGATCGTGACCGGAGCCAACAGTTTTGTGGGTGTCCATATCGTCGAAGCATTACTGGCCGCTGGTGCAGCCGAGGTGGCGTGCCTGGTACGTGAGGAACCGGGGCGGTCGCCAATGTCACGACTCATCCAGGCGTTACATGAATACCGCCTGGAGCATGTGGACCTGAGCCGAGTGAAGGTATATGCGGCCGATATCAGCCAACCTCGATTGGGCCTGGCTGACGCTGTGCATGAGTCTCTCGCCAGAGACTTCGGCGTGCTGGTCCATAACGCGGCGCGGGTCAATCACGTGATGGACTATGCGTCACTGACGCGGGACAACGTTGACCCCATACGCGAATGCCTGCGCTTGTGTGAAACCCACCGCAAGAAAGTCTTCAACTTTGTCTCGACACTGTCGGCCTCAAGCAGTGTCGACTCGCAGGGCTATGTCCTCGAAGCACCCGCCTCTACCACGCTGCCGCTGTACATCAAGAATGGCTACAACCTGTCCAAATGGGTTGCGGAGCGACAGTTGGGGCATGCGGTGGCGCGCGGTGCCTGGGTGAATATCCATCGTCCAGGCAATATCAGCTTCAACAGCCGAAACGGCGCGTGCCAGCCGCAAAAAAATCGCCTGATGCTGATGCTCAAGGGGTCACTGCAACTGGGCCTGCTGCCCCGGCTGGCGCTGAACTTCGACCTGATGCCGGTGGACTTTCTGGCTCGCTTCATTGCATTCCACTGCACCCGCTTTCACGCCAGCCGGAGTGTGTTCAACCTGCATAACCCACAACCGTTGAGCTGGGCGCACTACCTGGATGCGTTCAGTCGGGCGGGCCATCGCTTCAAGCGAGTGGGCATAGCGCAATGGCAGCAGGCGCTGCGAACGGTAAGCCAGGACAACGCACTGTTTGGCGTGCTCGGTTTTTACCTCGACCGCCTCGACGAAGACATCGGGGACACTTCAATGATTCGTTATGACAACGCGCGAATAGGTGTCCAGCAGATGGGTGAACACTACCCCGCAAAGGACACGGCACTGTTGAGCAAAGGCTGCAGTTACCTCAAGGCCATCGGCTTTCTTTGAATACCCCAGGACAACCTCATGAAACTGCTGCAACCCGATACATTAATCCGCAACCCGAGTGGCCTGCCGATAGTGGCGTCCGTTGTGGTCAACTGCTCCGCCTCTCGCCTGTGGGACATGGTGGGACGATTTGCCGGCTTCGATATGTTCATTCCGGACTTGAGCCATATCGAAATGATGGGCTCAGGCGTGGGCGCCTTGCGGACAAAATTCTTCCGCGATGGCAATTGTGTAGTGGAGCAACTCAATAGCCGGGACGAGCAGGCTATGCACATGACCTGGACCACGATCTACAACACCCTGGGTGTGGCCAGACTATGGGCGGCGATCCAAGTGGAAGCAATTGAAGCGGAGCGCGCCAAGGTGATGTGGACAATTATTGCAGAGCCCACAGAGGAGGCGAACGAGGGGTTCGAACAGTTTGTGCAAGGCTTTGCCAGCAGCGCCCTGGACAATGTCCGTCGAATGCTCAGCTAAACGGCAGGAGCGACTCGATGCGCCCCCGCCGTTGAATCAGCGGGTCATATCTTGAAGCTATCGACCAATTGCTTCAAACGATTGGCCTGCTGCGACAGGGCATCGCAATCCTTCAGGGTTTCATTGAGATTCGCCACGCCCTGCTGGTTCAGCAAGTTGATCTGATTGATGTCCACATTGAGGGTTTCCACCACGGCCGTCTGTTCTTCAGTAGCTGCGGCGACGGACTGGTTCATGCCGTCGATCTCAACGATCCGCTGCGTCACACTTACCAGGCGCTCACCAGCCTGGTTCGCGACTTCTACGCTTTCTTCGCTGGAGGCCTGGCTGGCGTTCATGGTGGTGACCGCTTCGCGCGAGCCTACTTGCAGCGAAGTGATCATTTTGTGGATCTCCTCGGCCGACTCCTGGGTGCGGTGAGCCAGGTTACGCACCTCGTCGGCGACCACTGCAAAGCCTCGCCCGGCCTCACCTGCACGGGCGGCCTCGATGGCAGCGTTAAGCGCCAGCAAATTGGTTTGCTGGGAGATGCCTTTGATCACATCAAGGATGTGACCGATGTTGTCGGTGCTGGCGTTCAGGGTCTCGATCTGGGTGCAGGACAAGCTGATCTTTTGCGACAACTCAGACATGGCAAGGATGGTCTGCTCGACCACTTTGCGGCCATCGTCGGCCTGCTCGCTGGCACCACTGGCGTGTTGTGACGCATCGGCGGCGTTGCGCGCGATTTCCTGGGTGGCGGCACCCAGTTCATTGATCGCTGCGGCGACGCTGTTAGTGCGCGCGCTTTGCTCGTCGGAACCGACGATTGAGGCATTGGACGAGGCCATCACACGCTGGGACAAGTCATGCACCTGGCGGGTAGCCGAGGACACTTCCGAAATCGAAGCATGGATGCGCTCTACGAACTGATTGAACGCACTGCCGACCTCGCCAAATTCGTCCTTGCTGGTGACCGCCAGACGACGGGTCAGGTCACCCTCACCCTGGGCGATATCCTGCATCGCCACGCCCATAGTGGTCAGGGGTCGCAGCAAGACTTGAATCAGCAAGCTCAGGAGCACGGCAATCGCAACCACGGCGATCAACATGGCAATCAACGCAGATGTCCGGAATTTGCCCAGTGGTGCGTAGGCTTTGTCTTTATCAATCGACAGGCCGATATACCAATCCGCGCCTGGCAAGCCGCTGATAGGGGTGAATGACAAGATTCGGTCCTGGCCATTGAGAACGACGTCCTGACTGACCTTCTCAATGCGCACTTGGGTGCCGGGGTAGATGTCCTTGAGGTTTTTCATCACCTGGTCCTGATCGGGACTGACGATGACTTGCCCGTCACCACTGACCAGGAACGCATGGCCAATGCCGCCAAAATCCACCGAGTTGATGATCTTCACCAGGGTCTGCAGACTCAGGTCACCGCCGACCACACCGAGCAACTCGCCGTTCTTTTTCACCGGCATGGCAATGGTCACGATCTGCCCACCCACCGCTGCCATATAGGGTGGCGTAAGCATGGGTTTATCTGCAGCTACGGCTTGTTTGTACCAAGGGCGCTGACGGGGGTCGTAGCCGTCGGGCATTTTTGCGTCAGGACGTTGGGTAAACACGCCGTTGGTTTGGCCAACATAGGTGAACTGGAAGTTATCAGTGAACGCCGGCTGATCAACCAGGCCAGGAAGGTCGGCACCACTGCCTTGGTGAGCAACGTTTTGCGTAAGGCTTTCGAGTACCAATATTCGGCCACTAAGCCAGTTCTGCACACTGCTGGCAGTGAGTTCACCGGATTGCTGGATGGACGACTCCAGGTTCTGCTTGATCGTGCTGCGCTGCAGGTAGTCGTTGTAGAGGGTGAATAACGCGAAGGCCAGAACCACGACGCCTGACGCGGCCAACAGAATTTTATGACTGAACTTGAGATTCATTTCATCGACTTCTTTTGCCAAAGGGGGGTGAGCGTGCCGAGCGGAACATTCCATGTAACGGTATAGGCAGCTTCTCGGGCCGCTCTATTTCGGTGCACGCATGGCTCGTCAGGCTTTCGGCCACGCCGCGGTAAAGCTTAGAAAATTGTGAGACGTTTCTGATTTTTAAGCAGGAAACTGACCAGCGGTAGGCATGTGTGAGGAAACTAAAAATTGTGCCGACTTATAGCCCCAAACGACAAAACCCCTGTCTGCGCTAGCAGACAGGGGTTTTGGAATTCAATCTTGACGATGACCTACTCTCACATGGGGAAACCCCACACTACCATCGGCGATGCATCGTTTCACT
>NZ_FOQS01000006.1:0-241461 GCF_900113815.1 Pseudomonas sp. NFPP04
CGCAAGGGCGAACACCGCTACCACTACGACCCACTCAACCGCCTCACCCGCGCCGACCACACCCAAGCCGATCAGGAACGCTTCGGCCACGACCCCGCCGGCAACCTACTCATGCAAAACCGCCCCGGCCCCGACATCGTCGCCGGCAACCGCCTGATGATCCAGGGCGACCACCACTACGACTACGACGCCTTCGGCAACCTGATTCGCGAACGACGCGGCAAAGGTCACGCACTCGTCACCGAATATCGCTACGACTGCCAGCATCGTCTGATCGGTATTAAAAAACCCAACGGCCAGACCGCCAGCTACCGCTACGACCCGTTTGGGCGGCGTATCAGTAAAACCGTGGATGGGATTACTACCGAGTTCTTCTGGCAAGGCGACAAACTCATCGCCGAACACCACCAGGACCGCCACCGCAGCTACCTGTACGAACCGGACAGCTTTCGTCCGCTAGCCTTGCTGGAAGGCTTCGGCCCCAAGGAAACCAAGGCCTATCACTACCAACTTGACCATCTGGGCACCCCGCAGGAACTCACCGCCCCGGATGGCGAAATCGTCTGGTCCGCGCATTACCGCGCCTATGGCGAAATCAGCCGAGTCGACATCGGAAAAGTCGACAACCCGTTGCGCTTCCAGGGTCAGTATTTCGATCAGGAAAGCGGACTGCACTACAACCGCCATCGCTACTACAATCCGGATGTTGGTCGTTACCTGACGCCGGACCCGGTGAAGTTGGCGGGTGGGATCAATGCATACCAGTACGTGCCTAATCCTACGGGATGGGTGGATCCTTTAGGACTGAGTGCCTGTCCAGGTGGAGATAAGTGCAAACCAACCACCGAAGTTAAAGAACCAGAAACTAAAGCAAATACCAATGAGGGCGAACCATTCAGCCCCTCGACCTCAAATACCCCACCTAAAATGGGATACCACAAAGAAACCTATGCAAATAAACCAATTAAACCGGAAGAAACCGTCCGGAAGTGGGATGAGTTTCTAGGGCCAGGTCCTCACACGAACATCAATCCACGCACTGGAAAACCCGATCGCGACAGGATTGTTTCCGGTGATGCAAAAAGAAGTATTCGTTATGGCTCTCACGAAATGAGCAGCAAACCAAGCAAGCATCACTACCATGAGGAGACATGGACACTTGAGCTTAAAACCAGCACCATAAATGTAGACAACACCGTTGTTAGAGTCCCACTACCGAAGAAGTGAAATGAAGATACAAATTATCGAGGCGATGCCTGATGCGGAAACTTTGCTTGTGAGTTTCCACTCACCTGCGGGTAGCGGCACAGCTTTATGGGTGGGCATCGCGCCAAATTTAGGCGATGAGGTGGATGTCGAGTTCGACCTGGATGAAATTTTCTCTTGGGGGAAAAACATTACCCCCTCCTCCAGTAAAGTTCCGAAAATATCCCATACAAACGGCGTCACTCAAATAACAGCTGAGCTGATTCACGCCTCGGACAAAGATTGTGCAGCACTAAAGCTTGGCGGCTCAGTACTCCTGATTGAGCTAGACGGCCCCATCACTCAAAAATCAGGCTATGTTGACGTGAGAGCAACCAGAGTCCTGTTGTATCCAACAAACATTTAATACCTTCTACCTCAGAGCCAAGAATGGGCAATATTTACATCGAGATGCCTGCAAACTCATCAACCATAAGAAAAGTAATCGACCTAAACATCTTTGCGATCAAAAGCCGAACAGGCCTCTTTTTTTTCTTCTAGCTGATTAGAACCCATCCATTAATCCCTCACCCCCACGCCACCACCAACAACCCCACCCCCAACACCAGACACAACGGCGAATAAAAATACGTATCCCACCTCGCAAACCTCGACCCACCGACCTTCTTGAAGAACCCTACCAACTCCGAATCCCCAATTGCACGGGCAAACATCAGTACGGCAATCGCGCTGATGCCCCACTGCAACGCCCCATGGGATACCGCCGAGAAGTACAAGCCGGCGCGCAGGCACACCAACAGCGCAATGGCCACCAACCCCATCGCCACCAGGAACGTGCCCAGTGCCGAGGGCTTGAATGCAGGTCTGGGTCCGTTGGCAAATTCGCCGGGCAGTTGGGGAATGGCGGCCTGGAAGCCGAGTTTGCCGCCGGCGGCCCAGTACAGGTGGACCATGCTGATGCAGGTAAAAACGCCGACAATCCATCGTGCGACAACGAAGCTCATGGCTGGCTCTCCCTGAAAAGGTGCGAAACAGGATAGTCGCCCTGAGATTTTTTGCAGGCATTTCGTCGGCGGCTGATGGTAAAGTGCCGCCCCATGAAACTTGCCCGTGCCGACCGCTCGCTCATTGCCTGGATGCTCTACTGCTGCGTCCTGTTCAATGTGTTCGCCTGCAGTATCGGGCATGGGCAGATGGTCGGGATGCAGCTCAATGGCATCGGCGGCCAGTTTTGTACGGTGGACCCACGTACCCAGGCGCCCAAGCCGTCCAATTCCACTGAAGAGAATTTGCCGACGCTGTCCAAGGCGTTTGGCTGCCCGCTGTGTTCCACGGGCGGCATGGGCCCGGCGCTGAGTTCCAGCCTGAACGTGGCGGTGTTGCCACAGCCCCATGCTCCACCGCCTGCCATCGTCCTGGCTGCCGATATCCCTGCCCGCTTCACCTGGCCTGCGGCCAATCCGCGCGCGCCGCCTGCCTTCGCCTGATGCCTTCGCTTTCCGATCTGCACTGAGTACCGTTTCCGCAAGGAAGTACGGGCGGCTGTGCGTTGTTTTCAAGCCAAGTTTTTCAGGATTCAACCATGAAACATCTACCCCTGTTGGCAGGCCTGTTCGGCTGCCTGCCTGTCTGCGCCTGGGCCCTTGAGTTGGCCCCGACCACCATCGATGGCGAGCAAGCCGCCGAACCCGGCCTGGCCCTGGATCAATCCAGCGGCGTGGCGTCGCGGTTGGGCATGAGCGTGCGGGAAACCCCGGCGTCGGTGGCCATCGCCAGTCGCAGTGACATCGAGCGCCATGGCGCCAAGACCTTCCGCGATGCCGCCAACACCTTGCCCGGCGTCAACGCCAGCGCCCCGCCCGGGTTTGGCGGGTTTGTTTCCTATCGCGGCTTTACCAGCAGCCAGATCACCCAGATGTTCAACGGTATCAACGTCGCCACCGGCCTGGCCCGCCCCGTGGATGCGTGGATCTATGACCGGGTGGAACTGGTGGGCGGCCCCTCCTCGCTGATCAACGGCGCAGGCTCCGTGGGCGGCTCGCTCAACTACGTGACCAAGTTGGCCACCCGTGAGGAACAGGCCGCCGAAGGCCAGCTCACCTATGGCAGCTACAACACCGCCGGCATGGCCTTCGGCGTCAATCATGCCCTGACCGAACCTGGCGCCGAGGTGCAACATTACGCACGCCTGGATGTGAGCCGCAACACCAACCACAGCTATATCGACCGCGATCAGCGCGACGCGTGGAGCCTGGCGTTTTCCCTGCTCAGTGACCTCACGCCCGACCTGTCCCACACCCTGGCGCTGGAATACCAGGATGAGCACGAAGACAGCCCCTACTGGGGCACACCGGTGCTCAACCCCAAGGCAGGCGAGTTGAAGATCGACAGACACAACCGCTTCAACAACTACAACGTCGCCGACGGGCGCTACGAACAACGCACGATCTGGGCGCGCTCGATCATCGACTACCGGCTCAACGACAGCACCACGCTGAAAAACACCCTTTACCATTTGGACAGCCAACGCGATTACCGCAACCTGGAAACCTATCAGTACAACGCGAACAACACGGCGGTAAACCGCTCGACGGCCTATCAGGTACGTCATCAGGGCGAACAAAACGGCAACCAGTTCGAACTGCGCCACGACGATAGCCTCTTCGGCCTGTCGACTACCTGGTCCGGCGGCTTCGAGTACAAAGTCAACAGCACCACCAACACTCCGTGGAATGTGCCAGGCAACAGCACGATAGACCCGAACAACTTCGACCCCGGACACTTCTTTGACCTCCCGCGGACCCGGGAACGCTTCGGCAAGGACAAGACCAACGAAGTCACCACCAAGGCACTGTTCGTGGAAAATCGCCTGGGCCTTACCGACACATTGTCGCTGCTGACTGGCCTGCGTTATGACGCCATCGACCTGGATGTGACCAACCACCGTGCGATAACCGCCACCAACCCCCGCCACTTCAAACGCAACTGGGAACCGGTGACCGGCCGTGTAGGCTTGACCTATCAGTTCATCCCAACGGCTAATGTGTATGTGCAATACAGCACCGCCGCCGAGCAACCGAACACCACCACGCAAGTGTTTGATGTCTCGACGGGCAAGCAGTGGGAAGTGGGCAGCAAATTCGACTACCTGGACGGGCGTGGCTCGGCCACCGTTGCCGCATACAAGATCGAGCGCAAGGACTTTGCCGTCACCGACCCGCAGGACCCCACCAACAGCATTCCGGTCGGTGCGCAGTCATCCAAGGGGATCGAACTGGCCAGCTCGCTGCGCATCACGCCAAGGCTGCTGGCGGAAGGCAACTTCGCCTGGGTGGATGCCGAGTACGATGACTTCAACGAGAAAATCGCCAGTGGCGCCGTGGTGTCGCGCAAGGGCAACACGCCAACCAACGTGCCCAAGCGCGTGGGGAATCTGTGGCTGACCTATGATTTTGCCGAGGACTGGCAAGGGGGTGTGGACGCGCGATATGTAGCCCAGGTGTATGCAGACAACGCCAACACCCAGACAGTGCCGGCCTACACCCTGTTCGGAACGTTCCTGCGCTATAAGGTGGATTCGCACACCTCAGTGACGGGCCGGGTGCGCAACTTGACGAATGAGGTGTATGCCGAGTTTGCCCATGTGTCGCCGGCTTATTACTTGGGCTCACCACGAACCTTTGAGTTGGCGGTGCAGACCCGGTTCTGATCCTCGAATGCAACTAAATGTGGGAGGGAGCTTGCTCCCGATAGTGCTGGAGCAGTCAACCACGCGGTGACTGACTCGCTGCAATCGGTAACACCCCCCTCCCACACTTGCTTCACATTGAACTTAAAGATCCGTGGTTATTTCAGGCTCGCCTCAACCTTCTGCGCCACATCCTCAGTCAACCAGGCCTTCCACACCTCGGGATGCTCCTTGAGAAACGCCTGGGCCACCTCACGTGGCGCCGTGTGGTTCTCACTCATGCTCGCTAATGCCTTGTTCAACGGCTCAATCGGAAACTCGACCTTCTCGAAAAACTGCACAATCTGCGGATGCTCTTTCTGGAACGGCGTCGAGACCCCGATACTCAACTTCGACGCCAATGACCGGGTCGGCTTCGGATCAGGGTTATCCGCATCCGTCAGGGTTTTCCACGCCTCGGCATCAAACGGCGGCTCTTCCAGCTGGATCAACTTGTAACGCCCCATCAGCGGCGTCGGCGACCAGTAATAGAACAGCACCGGCTTGCCGCGCCGGATCGATGAAGCGATCTCCGCGTCCAGTGCCGCGCCCGAGCCACTGCGGAAGTTCACGTAGCTGTCGTCCAGGTCGTAGGCCTTGAGCTTCTGTTTGTTGACCACTTCCGAGGTCCAGCCGATGGGGCTGTTGAGAAAGCGCCCCTTGCCGGGGGATTCGGGGTCCTTGAACACATCCTTGTAGCGTGCCAGGTCCTTCACGCTCTTGAGGTCCGGCGCCAGGGGCTTGATACCTTTGGCGGGGTCGCCCTTGACTACGTATTCCGGCACCCACCAGCCTTCGGTCGCACCCTTGACCGTGTCACCCAGGCCCACCACTTTGCCTTCGGCCTCGGCCTTGACCCACACCGGGCTGCGGCCGGCCCACTCTTCGGCGATCACCTGGATGTCGTTCTTTGCCAGGGCGGTTTCCAGTGTGATGGTGGTGCCGGGCAAGGTATCGGTGGGCAGGTCGTAGCCCTTCTCGACAATCACCCGCAGCACTTCGGTGATCAGGCTGCCGCTTTCCCAGTTCAGGTCGGCAAAATGTACCGGCGCCTCGGCGGCGCTTACCGGCAACGTGGCCACTGACAGCCCCAGGGTCGTCAGGGACGCAGCCAACAGCGTTTTCAATCCTTTCATGCCTTCGCACCTCGCGATATCGCAGCCAATGGCGGACGGCTTTGCTGCGTATGCGCGAAGCCTCTGAATAGTTAAGTCAACTCAACTGTAGTAGAGGTTCCGGGAGATAACGGGTGTTCGCGTTTTTTTGCTGATTATTCACTGGCCTTGAAGGTGACCAGTTCGCCTTTGCGCCATTTGGCGGCCTTGCCGGTCACAGCCTTCAGGGTTTTGGTCAGGCCTTCCTGCAATTGCTCGTTGGCGGCGAACACCAGCATCACGCTGTGGCCTTCCTTGAACACGATGCCCTGGCCTTCGGCCGACGACACAAAGGCGTAGTCGCCCAGGCCATACACCGTCAACTTGATGTCGCGGAACTTCAATTCGAACTTGCCGCCCTCACGACTGGGCAATACCGCTGCACGAAAATGGTCGCCGACCTTGAGCTCAAGGCGTGGTTTGTCATCCACCACCATCGCCGCCTCGGTATCGATTTCGGCGATGTAAATGCCCTCCGGCGTCTGCTCGGTGATGTAGACAAAACGGGACTGGAACTGTTTGACCAACTTTGCGCGCAAATCACCCAGCACGAACAACGCGTGCATATCCAGATTACTGACTGCCAAGGAAACGCCCCCACATGGAAAAGAGCGCTGTCCGCCAGAGCGGGCAGCACAAAAAACGGCCATCACGGCACGATCACACAACTCATTCTTTGAAAAACTGAAGAAAATCCTGCTGTCGAGCCGAAAGACTAGTACAGACATGCGCGATGGGCCTTGTGCAAGGTCATCAGGCGCCACAGGAGATCACAGGTTCAACGGCCCGAGAATACGGGTCGACCAACTTCAGAGAATAACCCAATTAAAAATGCAGTTTTCCGACATGCATACACAAATAAACACGTTGTCATGGAACCGGACGCTGACTGCTGACGACAATACTAAAACAGCAGCATGGATCAAGACCACTCAAAACGCTGCAATCCAGTCATCCCGCAAGATCGAAAAGGAGCAGGCCATGCAACGATCACCCTACAGCGCTATGTCTTCGCAAACCCGTTCATCCTGTCAGGACGAGGCCCAATACTACCGCTTGAACAGCTTCGAGGGGTACCCGGATTCGGTTCTTTACCAAGTTGTACCTGCCGGCCGGAACTTCTTCCACGTGCGCGAAGTGCTAAGTGGCCGCATCAAAGGCTTCCGCAGCGACCATGTCAAGGCCTGCGAACTGGCCAAAAAACTCGAAGCCGTGTTGCACGCCCAACATGGAGCTATCGTTTCGTCCGCCCGGTAACTTTACCGCGCCGCCGACCCGCAACAACTGCCATACTGGCCCGTCCACTGAAGTTTGCGCCCCACGGGCCAGGTTTCTCCAGTGCAGTTATCTCCAAGGGAAGGCTCTACGTGACGAAATTTGATATCGGCGAATTTTTCATCCATGGCGACGCAAGGGAAGTAGACGGTGAGTTTCAAGCAGTGATCGTGATGCGGGCCAAGCCACCGCTGACCACTGTCAGCACGCACCAAGTGGAAAAAGACCGCTGGTTCAAAACCGTCGACGCAGCCGCCGCCGCTGCAAAAGAGGCCGCCAGGGCGTTAAAGACTGCCGTGGATGCCGGGGCCCTTAATTCCTGAACATTCGATAGAACTCCGCCGCGCTACAACCCTCCCATGCATAACGCCCCCCTGCATGGAGAACGAAATGGACGCGCCAATCCCCACCCTTGAAACCCTGTTTGAACAATTGGGCCTGGATTCAACCCCGGACGCCATCGATGCATTTATCGTCGCCCATCCGTTGCCTGAAGACGTGAAACTGATCGATGCGCCATTCTGGTCTGCACAACAAGCCAGCTTTCTCAAGGAAGAACTGCGTGACGACGCCGAATGGGCTATCGCGGTGGATGAGCTGAACCAGCGCCTGCATCAATCGCAATAAACACCCCTCAATGCAGGCTGTCTGACTGCTCCAGGCGCATCAGCGCCTGCCAGGCAGCCCTGCACTCCTCTGCCTCATCGCGACTGGCGAACGCCGTGCCGCGCTGCTCACCGTTGAGCAATACCACCCAACAGGCCTTTTGACCCAATGCCCGCAAGGCATGCGGTACACCACTGCCAATCATCACGGCGACATCGACTTTGTTTTGCATGGCGCTTCTCCGCAGCATTAGTTAGCTGGCTAACAATGTTGCCCATGCTACGGTTTTACGTCCGCTTGAAAAAGCTATTCCCGGAATAGCTCCCTTGCATAAACGGCAATAATCCTAACGTCAGCCTTTCGCGGCCTCGGGCTTGTAACCCAGGCGCAAACCGCCCCAGTGCCGGCCCTTGACCATGATCGGCACCGACAGATCGTGCATCAGCTCACCCGTGTCGCGGGTATAGGTTTGCAACAACACCGCCTGCTGATGGCTGCCGCAGCGGATTCCGGTACGGTCTTCAAACTTGCGTTTGGTGCGGTTCTGCACGGCGTCCACCTGCGCATCGCCGGTCAGCGCCTGGGAAAAAGCCTTGTTGTGGGTCGGCACATAGCCCTGGGGCGTGCAGGCAATGGCGAACACTAACCCTTCATGACGCGGCAACAGCGCCTCCTGGATCGCTGGCAATACCTGGTCGGTGTAGCCGTCGAAGCGGGTGTGGTACTTGATTGGGCTGGTATTGGCGATCGGCGTATAGCTGCGGTCGAACAGGTCGTCCAGGCTGATGCGGTTCTGTTGCACATCGGCTTCGAATTGCGCGGCAATCCGACTGGCACCTTCGCGGGCCAGGTCATAGATGCGCTGGTGATAGTCATCCAGCCCGACTTCCGCCAGGCGCTCGCTGATGGTTTCGGCCTGGCCTTCCATTTGTACGGCAGCATCCGCCAGCTGGCGGGTTTGCTGATCGCTGACGGCCAGGTCGCTGCGCATCTGCTCAACGGCATGGAACAGGCTGTCGAGCTGGGTGCGGTTGGTGTCGGTACCCTGGGCGATTTCATTGACCTGGCCTTCCACATCCGCCGCCAGGCTGGCGATATTTTGCAGTTGCTCGCCAGCGTGCTCTACCTGCTCGACACCGGTGTGCAGGTCCGCCGAGAGCTGGCGAATCTGCTCTACCACCTGAGCAGTGCGTTGCTGGATGTCGGCCACCATCACACCGACTTCATCGGTGGCCGTGGCAGTACGCCCGGCCAACCCACGCACTTCATCCGCCACCACGGCAAACCCGCGACCATGCTCACCGGCCCGCGCCGCTTCAATCGCCGCGTTCAGTGCCAGCAGGTTGGTCTGGCTGGCGATGGACTGGATCACCAGGGTCACCCGCTGGATTTCCTCGCTGCGCTGGCTCAAGGCCTCAATCAACTCACGGCTGGCATTGGCCCGCTGGCTGAGCTGGTGCATGCGGTTGATCGACTGAGCCAGCACTTCACGGCCTTCGGTGCTGCGCTGATGGGCCTGGCTCGCAGCCCCCAACGCCTCACGGCTGAGCTGGGAGGTGACTTTTTCGGTGCCGATCATCACCTCGGCACTGCTGACGATCTGCCTGGCCGCGCTCAACTGCGACTGCAGGCGCGCCGCCAGTTGCTTGACCGAATAGGCCACGCCGGCGGCGGAAAGTGCGTTATGGCTGGTGGTATACGACAGGTCGCGGGTCAGCTCGCCAATAGCATCGGCGGCGTCGGAAGCTGCAATCACTGGTGTGCGATTTTTCAGGCGAGGCAGCCAGATCACCAATAGGACCAGTGGCAGGCAAAGGTAGAGCGGCAAGCTGGCGAACGCTAGGCCCAGCAGTACCAGCACCAGGGCGGTGCTCTGCAACAACGGCGTGAGCCAGCCGGGCAGCCCGCGCGCCACCGGTTGCGGTGACACGGCTGCACCCATCAGAGGTCCGTCTCCAGCCATCTTCGTTACCCCACTGCTTGTCATTATTGTCACTGCATTAAACGCCACTATCGGGCCATTATCCATGGGCCTTTAGTGGGGTAGCTTGCAGCAGATCAATAGACAGGGTGTAACGGATCTTGCCCTGGGGAACCGCGTGGCGGCTCCCCAGCTTCAACGCATCAGGCTTGGCGCTGGTGCTTGTCGATCTGCTCGTGGCGCTCTTGCGCTTCGATGCAGTACTTGGTGGTGGGGCTGATCAGCAGGCGCTTGAGGCCGATAGGCTCGCCGCTGTCGTCACACCAGCCAAAGGAATCTTCCTTGATGCGTTCCAACGCGCGCTCAAGCTGCGGCAGCATGCGCTGGTCGCGGTCGATGGCGTTGACCAGCCAGGTACGCTCTTCTTCAACGGAAGCGGCGTCGGCCGGGTCGGCCGGGGTGTCCAGGCTTTCAATGGCGATACGGTTCTGTTCAATGCGCTCGTGGTGTTCCACTTTCATGTCTTGCAGCAACTTCTCGAAAAAAGCGTGCTGTTCGGCATTCATGTAGTCATCCGCCGGCATGGCCAGCAACTTTTCCTTTGTCATTGATTTCTCTATAAAAAATACGTGCATTAAGGCGAATAAGGGAGCGTTCCGGAAGGCCTCTGCAGGTCTCGGAAAGGCGCCGTCCATTTCAAGCGCCACCCGGCACTCAATTTACGAGGGGCGGCAGTCTAAGGCCGACTTGAGGGCGCAGCAACTGAAATGACAGGCATTTTTTCCCAGATAACCCCAAAAGGCACCAGGAAGGGCTTGGCGAATGGTTATCGGAGTGCGTTTATAGCAGGAAAGTTCGTGAAGCAGCTATAAGCCGCAAGCGGCAAGCGACAAGCTGCAAACATCAGCATGCTTGCAGCTTGAGGCTTGCCGCTGCGCCTCAGCGCTTGAGCTTGCGCTTGTTGCGGTATTGGTCGATGACCACAGCCACCACAATGATCAGCCCCTTGATGATGTCCTGGATATACGCATCCACCCCGACAAAGGTAAACCCGCTGGCCATCACCCCGAGGATCAGAGCGCCGATCACCGTGCCGGTAATGCGCCCTACCCCGCCCGCCAGGCTGGTACCGCCAATGACCGCTGCGGCAATCGCATCCAGTTCATAGGACATGCCCATGCCCGCCTGCCCGGTCGCAGCACGTGCCGAAGCCACCACCCCGGCCAGACCTGCCAGCAGACCGGCGATGCTGTACACGATGATCAGGTGGCGCTTGACGTTGATCCCAGAGGTGCGCGCCGCCTGCATGTTGCCGCCGATCGCGTAGGTGTACTTGCCGTACTTGGTGTAGCGCAGGGCTATGTGGAAGATCACCGCCACCACCAGGAAGATGATCACCGGCATCGCGCCGTGGCCAATGGCCGTGTACGAGTCCGAGAGCATGCTCACCGGCTGGCCTTCGGTGTAGTAACGCGCCAGGCCACGGGCCGAGACCATCATGCCCAGGGTGGCAATGAACGGCGGAATGCCGGTGACAGCAATGATGCTGCCGTTGATCGCCCCCGCCAACAGTCCTACGCCCAGCCCCATGGCCACTGGAATCCATACCGGCAAGTCGGTCAGGCTGGGGAACACCGCCCGGGAAAAATCGGACGTCTGCGCCAAACTGGCAGCAATCATCGCCGAAAGTGCCAGCACCGAGCCCGAAGACAGATCGATCCCCGTCGTGATGATCACCTGTGTCACGCCAATTGCCAGCAGGCCGATGATCGACACTTGCAGGATCATCAGCACCAGGCGCTGGGAGTTCATCAGGAAGCTCTGGTCGCGCACGATCCAGCCGAACAATTCAAACACCAGGCCAATGCCGATCAGCACCAGGAAGATGCTCAGCTCGGTGGGCATGCGTCGACGACTTTTGGTTGGCACCGTCGCAGGTTTGTTATCCGTTATTGCGTTCATAGCCCATCACCTTTTTATTCTGTACGTCAGTGGACTGCGGTCATCCCGGAGGCCAACTGCATGACTTTTTCCTGGGTCGCATCGCTGCGGTTCAGGGTGCCCATCAATTCGCCCTCGTGCATCACCATGACCCGGTCGCTCATGCCCAGCACTTCGGGCAACTCGGAAGAAATCATGATCACCGCCATGCCTTCGCTGGCGAGGAACGAGATCAGCCGGTAGATCTCGGCCTTGGCGCCCACGTCGATGCCCCGTGTCGGTTCATCGAGGATCAGCAGGCGCGGGTTGGTCATCAGCCAGCGCGCGAGCAAGGCCTTCTGCTGGTTGCCGCCGGACAAGGTGTCGATGCACTGCTCAAGGGACGGGGTTTTCACCCGCAGCTTCTTGCACATGTCTTCGCACAGCGCCCGCAGGGCTTTCTGCTGGATAAAGCCGTTGCCGGTGTAGTGCGGCAGCACCGCCATTTCCATGTTTTCCAGCACCGACAGGCACGGGAACAGGCCACTGAGCTTGCGGTCCTCGGTCAACAGGGCAAAACCTTTCTCGATGGCCATGTGCGGGTCGGTAATGCGCACCGCCTTGCCATCCAGGATGATCTGGCCGCCGCTGCTGGGGGTGATGCCGAAAATGGTTTCGGCCACGTTGGTACGGCCCGAGCCCATCAACCCGGCGATGCCGAGGATCTCGCCGGCATGCAGATCGAAGGACACGTCCTTGAACACGCCGTCCAGGCTAAGGTCGCGTACCGACAGCAGCAGATCGCCGATGGGCGTCTCGCGCACCGGGAACAATTGGCTCAGCTCACGGCCGACCATCATCGAGATCAGGCTGTCGCTGTTCATGCTGTCGGCGCGCTGCAGGCCGATGTACTGGCCGTCGCGGAACACCGCCACTTCATCGGCGATGGCGAACACTTCGTTCATTTTGTGCGTGATGTAGACGATGCCTTTGCCCTGGGCCTTGAGGTCGGCAATGATCGAAAACAGATGGGCCACTTCCTTCTCGGTAATGGCCGAGGTCGGCTCATCCATGATCAGGATATCGGAGTCATAGGACACCGCCTTGGCAATCTCGACCATCTGCCGTTCGGCGATGCTCAGGTTGCCCACGTGTTCCTCGGGGTCCAGGTTGATGCGCAGGCGCGCCAGCAACTCGGCGGTGCAGCGATGCATTTCGCGGTGGTTGACCATGTGCAGGCTGTTGAGCTGCTCGCGGCCGATCCAGATGTTCTCGGCGATGCTCATGTGCGGCATCAGGTTGAGTTCCTGGTGGATCATCGCGATCCCGGCCTTCTGGGCCGCCAGGGGGGTTTCAAACACAATCGGCTTGCCGCGCAGGCGAATCTCGCCGGCATCGGGCTGGTAGATGCCAGCGATGATTTTCATCAGCGTCGACTTGCCCGCACCGTTCTCGCCCATCAGCGCCAGCACCGTGCCAGGGCGAACGCGCAACTGCACGTCGGCCAGGGCCACGACGCCGGGAAAGCCTTTGCTGATGTTGACGATTTCCAGCAGGTAGGGTTCGTCCAGCGGCAGCGGCTGGATACCGGGAGGCTGCGAGACAGCGGCTTGAGCGAGCATAGGGAGGTACTCCATCGGCAAGGCGGGCACGACCGCCCTGCCGGCTTATTGTTGTTATGTAGGGACTACTTGAAGTCTTTGACGTTGTCCGGGGTGATCAGCTGGAACGGGATCACCACGTTCTGCTCGATGGGCTCGTTCCGGGCCATCTTGCGCGCGGTCTCCACCGACTTGTCCGCCTGGCCCTTGGCATCCTGGAAGGCCGACACGGTCATGTCCCCCTTGGTGATCGCATTCAAGCCGTCCGGCGTGCCATCGACACCAGCGATCAACACGCCCTTCTTGCCCGCCGATTTCAGCGCCATGGACGCGCCAATGGCCATTTCATCGTTGTTGGCCAACACCGCGTTGAATTCACGGCCCTGGGTCAGCCAGTCGTTGACCAGGGTCATGCCCTTGTCACGCAACCAGATCCCGGTCTGTTCCTGTTCGATCTTGATGCCCGGGTATTGGGTCAGGACTTCCTTGACCCCCTTGGTGCGGTTAGTGGTGGAGTTGTTCGCCAGATCGCCCAGCAGGATCACGATATTGCCCTTGCCGCCGAGCTTTTCGGCGATGTACTGCATCTGCAGCTTGCCGGCCTCGACGTCGTCGGAGGTCACCGCCGCTACGCCCGGCGCCAGGGTCGGGCTGTCAGGACGGCGGTTGACGAACACCAGGGGGATTTTCGCCGCCGTGGCGGCCTTGATGATGTTGGCTGTCGACGCGGTGTCCACCGGGTTGACGATGATCGCGTCGACTTTCTGGCTGATAAAGTTCTCGACCTGGCTCAACTGCTTGACCACGTCGGCACGGGCATCTTCGAACTGCAACTGCACGCCGTCACCCTTGGGGTAGGACTTGGCTTGCTTGTCCATGTCTTCGCGCAGGTAGGTGAGGAAGGTGTCATCGAAGGCGGACATGCTCACGCCTATCTTGAGATCGGCAGCCGCGGCAACACCGCTGGCGAGCAGCATGGACAAGGCCAGCGCGGTAAAACGGATCGGGGTCTTCATGAACGGTCTGTCTCCACTTTCTTGTTGGTTTTCTGGACGTTGCGTTTATCAGAGCTCGGCAGGCAGCCGGACGACCGGCGCGCCGGGAATGCAGCACACCAGCGCGCCCTGGTTTTCGACGCACAGCACATTAAGGAAGGAGAAGTAGAACGGCCGAGCGCGGGGCAGTCCGCGTGGCGTGTGGGCAGGGCGTAAAACTCGCAGTACAGCGTTGAAGATTTTCATCTGACGGTACCTGGTTGTTTTTGATCTTGTTTTTGTTGAGTCGCCAGGATCGAGTCCGGACGTACCTTCTGCAACCTGGAAAAGACTTTATTGGAAAATAATTTCCATATCAACACTATTTAGAATTTTGTTCTATTTTTATCGAAATCTCCTACAGCAGAGCTGTCTCGATCACTTGTCGGCGCTCCGCGCTCAGGCGCGCGGCGTCCAACAGGCGAGTGGTTTCCAGCGCCTCATACGCATCCACCGGCAGCGGTCCCTGCCCTTGCACGGCTATTTGCAACTGGCGATAGAACTGCGTCCAGCAGCCTTTCTCCGACGGCACTCGCTCGCGTTCCGCGCCTTGCTCGAACCAGCCCCAGCGTCGGTGTTCCTCTGCCCCCCAATGCTCGCCTTCGGTTTTCGGCGACTTGCCGGCCATCAACGCTTCTTCCTGACCGTCCAGGCCGTCGACGGTGTAGCAACCGGCGGTGCCACTGACTCTGAAACGCGGGGCCTGGCAGTTCTGCAAGGCATTGCCCCACAAGTGCGAGATGACGCCGTTGGCATGGGTCAGGGAGACAAAAAAACCGTGGTCCACCGTGGGGTGTTCGGCGGTGTAGTGCAACTGGGCGAACACCCGATCCACCGGGCCGAACAGTTGCAGGGCCTGATCGACCAGGTGGCTGCCCAAGTCGCGCAGCCAGCCGCCACCGCTGGCGTTGCCCACGGCTTGCGGGCTGTAGCGTTCCACGCGGGATTCAAAGCGGGTGATTGTGCCCAGGGCGCCGGCATCGATGAGTTTGCGCAGGGTCAGGTAGTCCGAGTCCCAGCGCCGGTTCTGGTAGACGCTGAGCAGCGAGCCCTGGCGTTCGGCGGCTGTGATCAATGCCTGGGCCTGTTCGGCGCTGGCGGCGAAGGGTTTGTCGCTGACCACGGTTACGCCGTGTTCGATGGCCTCGAGTACCAGCGCGGGGCGGCCCTTGAGGGTGGTGGAGATGACCAGGGCGTCGACGCCGGCTTCGACGATCTGGCCGATAGAGTCGAAGGCCTTGAGGCCTGGGTGGTCGGTTGCCAGTTGCTGGCGGCGTTCCGCAGACCTGGTGACCACGCCGACAAATGTGGCACCGGCCAATGTGGCAATCAGCGGCGCATGAAAGAAGCGCCCTCCATGGCCGTAGCCGACTAGTCCGATTCGCATACCTACACTCCTTGCTTGAAGTGAAAACCCGATTCAAATGTGGGAGGGGGCAAGCCCCCTCCCACATTTTTCACAGCATTTCTTCAGTGATTCAGCCGTAGAAACGCGGGCGATCCGGCAAGCTCACCTTCACAATCTGCTCACTGCCCTGCGCTTCAATACACGCATCCGCCGCCACCGCCGCGGCAAAGCCATCCCACGCCGACGGCCCCCCGACCTGCCCCGCGCGCACACTGTCGATGAACGCCTGCAATTCCACGTCATACGCACCGATAAACCGATCCTTCCAGTCCATCAGGATCGCGTTGGACAGCTTCGCGCCACTGCGCAGTTGCACCTGGGAAGGCTCCGGCAGCTTGGCGATGCCGGTCTCCCCCACCACTTCACACTGGATGTCGTAGCCGTACTGGCAATTCACAAACACTTCCACGTCGATGCGCGTGCCCTTGGCGGTTTCCAGCAGCACAATCTGCGGGTCACGCAGGTGGGCCAGGGCCTTGCTGGATTTGCGCGGGAACACCACCTGCACCGACACGTAGTCGTCATTGAGCAGCCAACGCAACACATCCAGCTCGTGGATCAAAGTGTCGGTGATCGCCATGTCGGTCTTGTAGTTTTCGCCCACCGTCGGGTTACGGTGCGCGCAGTGCAGCATCAGCGGCTCGCCGATCTGGCCGCTGTCGATCACGGCCTTGAGTGCGCGATAGCCTTCGTCATACGGGCGCATGAAGCCGACCTGCACCAGGCGCTTGCCGTAGGCGACTTCGGCGTCGACGATCCTGCGACAGCCCTCGGCGGTGACCGCCAGGGGTTTCTCGCAGAACACCGGTTTGCCGGCGGCAATCGCTGCGAGCACAAACTCTTCGTGGCTCGGTCCCCAGGACGTCACCAGCACGGCCTCGACCTGCGGCGAGTTGATCAGCGCATGGCCGTCGGCGTACACCTCGGCGTCCAGCTTCAAATCGGCGACGACCTTGGCGGCCTGCTCCAGGTTGATGTCAGTCACCGCCACCACCTGGCTGTTGAGCAAGGTCTGGCTGCAACGACGGATATGGTCCCGGCCGATAGCGCCTGTACCGATGACACCTAGCTTCAAAGACATACAAACACTCCTCTTGTTATTAGTACTGCCGGGCCTTCGCCAGGTGTTCATTGAGTTTTTTCGCAGCGGCATTCGTGCGTTCGCTGGTGGACACTTGCGCCACACCCACTCGCCACCACGACAGGTAGCCGTGGACCATGGTCTTGGGCAGCACCTTGATATCGATCAGCGTCGACACCGTTTGTATACGCGCATCCGCCAGCGCGGCTTCGAGTTGCTCCACGGTGCTGACCTTGTAGGTCTTGCAGCCATAGGCCGCCGCGCTCATGGCGAAGTCCACCGGCACCAGGCCGCCGTCAAGCTTGCCGCTCTCGGGGTTGCGGTAGCGGAATTCGGTGCCGAAGCTGTCCATGCCGTTGCCGATCTGCAGGTTGTTGATGCAGCCGAACGCCATGTTGTCGAGCAGCACCACGTTGATCTTGCGCCGCTCCTGGATCGAGGTGGCCAGCTCCGAGTGCAGCATCATGTAGGAGCCATCGCCGACCAGCGCGTACACCTCTTTAGTCGGCTCGGCGAGTTTCACGCCGAGCGCCGCGTTGATCTCGTAGCCCATGCACGAGTAGCCGTATTCGACGTGGTAGGTGTTGACGCCCTTGCTGCGCCAGGCGCGTTGCAGGTCGCCGGGCAGGCTGCCGGCGGCGGCGACGATGATCGCGTCGTCGGCCAGGGTCTGGTTGAGCACACCCAGTACACGGCTCTGGGTCAGGCACGAGCCGGTCAGCTCGATGAATTCACGCAGCACGCCACGGTCGAGACGGTCGTCGACCTCGGGCACAAACCCGTCGCCGTCATATTCCACCTGGTGCACACGATCCACTTCGGCGTCCAACTGCGCCTTGGCCGCGACGACCTGCCCACCCCAGCCGGAGCGGTAATCGCCGAGGGCATCGGCCAATGCTTCGAGGGCGACCTGCGCATCGGCCAGCACTTGCACGCC
This sequence comes from Pseudomonas sp. NFPP04, assembly GCF_900113815.1. NCBI lineage: Bacteria > Pseudomonadati > Pseudomonadota > Gammaproteobacteria > Pseudomonadales > Pseudomonadaceae > Pseudomonas > Pseudomonas sp. NFPP04. The sequence continues at coordinate 17,871 of NZ_FOQS01000006.1, forward strand.
GTCGAGCTTCAAGGCATCGCAGGGGCTGACATTGAGGTTGAGGAACGTCACCTCAGGGTGCTTGAACAGCGATTTGGACGAGGTGGTGAAGTCGGTGTAACGCGTGCCCACACCAATGATCAGGTCGGCCTCGGGCGCCAGCAGGTTGGCCGCCAGGCAGCCGGTTTCGCCAATGCCACCCACGTTCAGCGGATGGCTGGAGACCACGGCGCTCTTGCCCGCCTGGGTCTCGGCGAAGGGAATATCAAAGCGTTCGGCAAAGGCTTGCAGCGCGGCATTCGCGCCGGAGTACTTAACACCGCCACCGCAGATGATCAGCGGCTTACGCTTGCCCCGGAAGGCGGCCAATGCATCACCGATCATCGCGCCGGTGGCCGGGCGACGCTCGATACGGTGCACACGTTTGTGCAGGAAATAATCCGGATAATCCCAGGCCTCGGCCTGCACATCCTGGGGCAATGCCAGGGTCACCGCGCCGGTTTCAGCCGGATCGGTGAGCACACGCATGGCGTGGATCGCGGCGCTCATCAACTGCTCGGGGCGGTTGATGCGGTCCCAGTATTTGCTGACCGAGCGGAAGGCATCGTTGGTGCTGATGCTCAAGTCGTGGAACTGCTCGATCTGTTGCAGCACCGGGTCAGGCTGGCGGCTGGCGTACACATCGCCGGGCAACAGCAACAACGGGATACGGTTGGCCGTGGCGGTCGCGGCGGCGGTCAGCATATTGGCAGCGCCTGGGCCGACGGACGCCGTACACGCGTAGATCTTGCGGCGCAGGTGCTGCTTGGCGAACCCGATCGCCGCATGGGCCATGCCTTGCTCGTTGCGACCCTGGTGCACCACCAGGTCGCCGCTGTCCTGCTCCAGGGCCTGGCCCAGGCCCAGCACGTTGCCGTGGCCGAAAATGGTGAACACCCCGGCGACGAACTTGCTCTGCACGCCATCGACTTCGATGTATTGGTTGTCCAGGAACTTCACCAGGGCCTGGGCCATGGTCAGTCGGGTTGTGGTCATGTCGCGCCCCTTATCGTTTCTGCAGGTGGGCGATGCTTGCGCCCAAGGCCTGCTGGATATCCACCAGCCCGTGCACGCTCTCGGCAAACGGCTCGAACGACAGGTAGCCGCTGTAGCCGGTGCTGAGCAAGGTGTCGATCTGCGCCGCATTGCCGAGGATGTCGCCCTCGCCCACCAGCACGCGGTGGCCGTCGCGAATCGAACTCAGCGGCGCTTGGGCATCTTCGACGCCGGAGATATGCACCAGGCCGGTCAACTCCGGGAAGAACTCATGTTCGCTGGCCAGGTGATGATGGAAGGTGTCGTGCACCAGGCGGAACACATCCAGGCCGCCGATAGACATGATCGCGTCCACCGCCACGCGCTTGCGCCGCAGCGCACACTCTTCAAAGCCCAGGGGCTCGATAAACCCGAGGATGCCGTACTCGCGCAGGATCGGCGCCAGCTCGCTCAAGGCCGTGCGCAAGCCGGCTGCACGCTGGGCTTCGTTGCGGGTGTCGCCCGGCTCGTTGAGCGGGCACATCACCAGGCCCTGGGCGCCGCACTCGCGGGCGTAGGTCGCCATCTGGATTGCCTGGGCACGGCGCTCGTCGTTCCACACATCAAAGGGGTACAGCGCGTTGATCGACAGCACCGTGATGCCCTGCACCGCGCACAACTCACGCACGCGGCTGGCCGGGGTGCCGAACTCGATCTGCTTGTCCGCCAGGTCATTGCGCAACTCGATGGCATCGCACTTGAGCGCCGCCGCCAACTGGATGAAATCCGGCAGGGACAGGTTGGGCGCGACCATGCGGTTAAGGGCGAAACGTAGAGGCGACTTCATTGTTGTTATTCTCCGTCCGGAACCGCTGATTAGAGGTCCAGCAGCCAGCTGTGCTGCGGGTCGTTGTGGAAATGCCAGGCGCGCTTGGGGCCGGCCATCACGTTCAGGTAATAGGACTCGTAGCCATAGGGCACGCTGACCGGGTGATAGCCCTTGGGCACGACGACCAGGTCGCTGTTTTCCACGGCCATGGCCTGGTCGATGCTGCGGTCGTCGGTATAGACGCGCTGGAACACAAAGCCCTGGGGCGGATTGATCTGGTGGTAGTAGGTCTCTTCGAGGAAGCTCTGGCGCGGCAAGTCATCGGTGTCGTGTTTGTGCGGCGGGTAGCTCGACGAATGCCCGGACGGCGTGCGCACCTCCACCACCAGCAGCGAATGGGCTGGCTCGCTGTCGGGCAGGATGTCGCACACGTAGCGGGTGTTGGCACCTTTGCCGCGCACGCTGCGCTTGCAGGTTTGCGGGCGGATCAGCCGCGGTTCGTAGCCTTCGGCGCCGGGCGCGGCGCAGACCGCAATCTGCACATCGCTCAAGGCGGTGACCTGGGCATCGGTGCCCGGCGGCAGGTAAGCGGCGAACGGCGATTTGTCTTCGAACACCGACTGGCGATCCCCCAGGTTCTGCCAGTTGAAGCCCTCCCCCTCGATGTTTACGCGGCCGCTGAGCAATACCAGGCACAACTCCTGGTCTCCGGCGCTGACCGGAAGGGTTTCGCCCAGGCTCAGGCGGTAGGCGGCGAACCCTACGTACTCCAGGCGCCCGGGCTCCAGGGCGACCATGGTCTGCCCGCGTTTGCTGCTTTTGACCAACAAGCTCATTGTCCGGTCCTCTCATTCAGAAGCGCACGCAAGGTGTCGTAGCCTTTTTTCGCATAGATATAGCTGGGCGCCACGGCCGGGTCCTGTTCGGCTTCCACCACCAGCCAACCTTCATAGTGGGCGGCCAGCAGCACATCGAGCAGTTCGGCGAAGTCGATATCGCCATCGCCGGGCACGGTGAAAGTGCCGTTGACGATGCAGTCGGGAAAACTCCACATCTGGTTGCGCGCCAGCTGCACCACCGGTTTGCGCACGTCCTTGAAATGCACATGACAGACGCGGTCGATATGTTTGCGCAGCACCGCGAGAGGCTCGCCGCCGCCCATGTAGCAATGGCCCGAATCGAACAGCAGGCCGACTTCGGGGCCGGTGCGTTGCATCAGTTGGTCGATGTCTTCCGGGGACTCGACGTACGCGCCCATATGGTGGTGATACGCCAGGCGCACACCCTGGGACAGGGTGAACTGCGCCAGTTCGGTGAGTTTGTCGGCATAGTCCTGCCAGGCCTGTTCGCTGTGGAAACGCGGACGTTCGATCAGGCGGATGCGCGAGCCCTGGATCGAATCGGCCACTTCGCCGTAGACCAGTACCGAGGCGCCGTTCTGTTTGAGCAACTCGACATGGCAGGCGATGGCCTCGATTTCTTCCGCCACCGAGCGCCGGGCCAGGCGGCTGGAGTACCAGCCGGAGACCAGCGCCAGGTCATACGGGCGCAACACATCGCCGACGCCCTTGGCGTCCTTGGGGAATTTGCCGTTGAGCTCGAAGCCTTCGTAGCCGATTTCCTTGCCTTCGCTGAGGGCGGTGCTCAGGGGCGTTTCACCGCCCAGGGCCGGCAGGTCGTCGTTGCTCCAGGAGATCGGGTTGATGCCAATTCGGATTGCGGGCATGGCTGCACCTTTATTATTTTCAGGTATCACTGAGATCTGCTTTTTGCTGTATGTGGGAGGGGGCTTGCCCCCGATAGCTGAGTGTCAGACACCACTGCTGTCACTGAACAACCGCAATCGGGGGCAAGCCCCCTCCCACATTGGATTGCATTTCAAATCAAGAACCGGGTTTAGCCTCGGGCACTGCGCCAGGCGTTGATCAGTTGTTCGAACGTGGCCTGCACCTGCTGGATCAGGGTTTCATCGTCGATCTCCCCCGCCATCCACGCCCGGCTCGGCTCCTGGAAGATCGTGCGGCCCACGGCAAAGCCTCGGCAGGTGGTGCTCAGGCGGGCCTGCTGGAAGCCATCGGCGAGGCATTCGGCCGAGGCATTCAGGCCCAGCAGCACCACGCCTCGGCAGTACGGGTCGCGCTCCTGGATCAGGGCGTCGAGCTTGCGCCAGTCCTCGGCCGATTGCGCCTCGATCTTCCACCACGCCGGGTAGATCCCCAGGTTGTACAGGCGCTTGAGGCTGCGATAGAGCACGTCGGGATAGGTGGACGGGTGGTCTTTGGGTGGGATGACTTCCAGCAGCAGTTCATGACCGCTGACAATCGACGCCTCGTACACCGCTTTCAGTTGCGCTTCCTGTTCCAGGCGCAGCAAGGGTTCGTCGTCCGGGTGGAATTGCACCAGGCACTTGATGATCTGTTCCTGGGGCCAGGCAATCAGGTTGCTGCCCACCGAACGGCCATGCTCGAACGCCAGCGGCCGCGAGTTCTGCACTTCCACCGGGCGCGCGATCCACCAGCCACGACCGCTGGCGGCGTTGAGTGCGTCCTGGCCGAAGCGCTGGTCGGCGAGCAGGCCGACATCGGCCTCTACGCCTTGTTCGGCGAGCTTTTGCTCGACGCGTTCGATGGCCTGGATAAACAGTTGCTTGGCCTCGCTGATGCGCGCAAGATCCTGGCCGCCCTTTTGTGCCAGGTCCACCAGTTGCCAGCGGTGGTCGAAGGCAAACACGAACAGCTGCTTCCAGCGTTTGCGCGGTACCGTCACACGGTGCAGGCGTTGCAGGGTCACGTCCTGGTCCGGACGGGTAATCGGCACCGGGCTGTTGAACAGGTATTCCAGCTCCGCCGGCGTCGGCATGGCCGGTGCGCAGGCGTGACGCGAAACCACCAGGCCGCCGCAGGCATTGGCCAACTGGCTGCAACGCTCATCGCTGGCATCGTTGAGCCAACCACTGAGAAAGCCCGACATGAACGCATCGCCGGCCCCCAGCACGTTAAGCACTTCCACGCGCACGCCGGGGTAGATGGCGCCGTCTTCCAAGCGAGCGGGGATGGCGCCGTGGATGACCGTGCAGCCTTGCGGGCCAAGCTTGACCACCAGCGTCGCCGGGGTCAGTTCACGCACCTTGCGCAAGGCAGCGAGCAAGTCTTCACTGCCGCCCGCGATGAGGAATTCTTCTTCGGTGCCGACGATCAGGTCGAAGCGCGGCAGGATCTTCTGCACGTGCTGGCTGACATTCTGGTCGGCAACAAAACGGGTTTCGCCATCGGCCTTGCCCGCCAGGCCCCACAGCACCGGGCGGTAGTCGATATCCAGCACACGCTTGACGTTGTGCCTGGCCGCGTAATCCAGCGCCTGGATGCTGGCCTTGTACACGCCGTCGGTGGAGAAATGCGTGCCAGTGATCAGCAGGGCTTTACTGGACGCGATAAAGGCTTCGTTGACGTCTTCGGCACGCAGGGCCATGTCGGCGCAGTTTTCGCGGTAGAACACCAGGGGGAAGGTTTCACGGTCCTTGAGGCCGAGCAACACCAGGGCGGTGAGGCGTTCCGGGTCGACCTTGATGCCGCTGACATCGCAGCCTTCGCGGGCCAGGGACTCCACCAGGAAGCGGCCCATGTGGTCGTCGCCGACCCGGCTCAGCATCGCCGACTTGAGCCCGAGCCTGGCGGTGCCGAAGGCGATGTTGGCGGAGGACCCGCCGAGGTACTTGGCGAAGCTGGACACGTCCTCAAGGCGCGCACCGACTTGCTGTGCATAGAGGTCGACGCCCAGGCGCCCGAGGCAAATCAGATCCAATTGACGCCCACTGGCAAAACGAGTCTGGCCCATGCTGGCTCCTGTTATTTTTATCAGCCTGCGTTGTGCCGCCGTGGGGCGGCAAACGCTCTTGGTGGGAGCAGACTAGAACGTCCGGCGGCACCAATCAATATTTATTCCATATATTTTTTCATTGGAATATTTTTTCCATTAAGCTCCTGCAGGGGCGCTCCCACCACAGTGCATCGTTTCAGCAGGCCACGCCAGCCGTGATGCCGGGGTATTTTTTTGCGCCTACCCTGTAGACTTGCGCCACCCATCAGCGCAACAGACGAATACGCCAGAAGGATTGCCCATGTCCCGCACCGATCCCGAGACCACCCTGGAAGACTCTATCGCCAGCCCTCCGATCAATGCCGAGCGCCTGTTGCAGCTGATCACCGACGAATACGAGAGCCTGCCGCGCCAGCTCAAGCGCATCGCCAGCTACATGAGCCAGCAGAGCGACCGGATCATGGTCGACCGCATCAGCGACATCGCCCGTGAATGCGAAGTGCACCCGTCGGCCATCGTGCGTTTCTCGCAGCGTTTCGGGTTCAGTGGGTTCAGCGAGATGCAGGCGCTGTTCCGCGAGGCCTACACCCACAAGACCACGCCGGTGCAGAACTACCAGCAACGCATTCGCAGCATGATCGCCAACAAGTCGCAGAAAGCCAGCGGCGGCGACCTGGCGCGCGAATGCGTCAACGCCACACTGTCGGGCATCGAGCGCTTGGGCTTGGAGCTGGACGATGCCGCGTTCGACAAAGCCGTGGACCTGGTGGTGAATGCCGACAATATCTACGTAGTCGGCGTGCGCCGCTCTTTTGCGGTGGCCGATTACCTGGTCTACAACCTGCAGCACACCAACAAGCGCATCCACCTGATCTCGGGCCTGGGCGGCAGCTATCGCGAGCAGATGCGCAGCGTGCGCGCCAATGACCTGGTGATCGCCATCAGTTTCACGCCCTACGGCAAAGAGACCCAGCACTGCCTGCGCATCGCCCAGCACCACCAGGCCAAGACGCTGATCATCACCGACAGCAACCTGTCGCCCCTGGCCAAGCGGGCTAACGCGGTGCTGTTGGTGAATGAAGGCTCGTCGTTCGCCTTCCGCTCGTTGAGTGCCACCTTGTGCCTGTGCCAGGCGTTGTTTATTGCGGTGGCGTACCGGTTGGAGTTGAAGGTGGATGAGATTCACGAGCAGGTCGGGTTCGACGACTGAAGCTGCCGGCATTGGAGTTCCTCTGTGGGAGGGAGCTTGCTCCCGATAGCGGTGTCAGTCACTGGATTTGTGCCTGATCCTGCGCTATCGGGGGCAAGCCCCCTCCCACATGTTTATCGGCGGCGCATCAGGTAGTAGGCTGCGGGAATGACGAACAGCGAGAGCAACGGCGCCGTCAGCATCCCGCCAATCATCGGCGCAGCAATCCGGCTCATCACCTCACTGCCGGTGCCGCTGCCCAGCAAAATCGGCAGTAGCCCGGCGATGATCACCGCCACCGTCATTGCCTTGGGCCGAACCCGCATGACTGCGCCTTCGGTGATGGCCGCCAATAGATTGCCATCGTTGCGCTCGGCCCAGGCGTTCTTCAGGTACAGCAGCATGATCACGCCGAACTCCGCCGACACCCCCGCCAGCGCGATAAAGCCCACGCCCGTGGCCACCGACAGGTTGAAGCCCAGCCAGTAAAGCAGCCACACGCCGCCGGTCAACGCGAACGGCAAGGTCGCCAGGATCAGCAACGCCTCCCCCACCCGGCGAAAGGTCAGGTACAGCAGTACAAAGATGATCAGCAAGGTGGCCGGCACCACCAGCTTCAGGCGCTGATTGGCGCGTTCGAGGAACTCGAACTGCCCCGAATAACTGAGGCTCATGCCCGGTTGCAGTTGCACCTGCTGGTTGATCGCCGCACGCAGGTCCCTGACCACCGAGGCCAGGTCACGATCACGCACGTCGATATAGACCCAGCCGGAAGGCCGCGCGTTTTCGCTCTTGAGCATCGGCGGACCATCATTGACCTTGATCCTGGCGACCGTGCCCAAAGTGATCTGGCTGCCCTGCGGCGTGTACACCGGCAGGTTGCGTAGCGCCTCCACCGAGTCGCGCCATTCTTTCGGGTAACGCAGGCTGATAGGGAAACGCGCCAGGCCTTCCACGGTTTCGCCAATGGTTTCACCGCCCACCGCGCCCGACACGATGGACTGCACATCGCTGATGTTCAGCCCGTATTGCGCGGCGGCAGCACGGTCGATGTCGACATCGATGTAGCGCCCGCCGGTCAGGCGTTCGGCCAACGCCGAACTCACGCCCGGCACGGTCTTGGCGACTTTCTCCACGGCCTGGGTCACCGCATCGATCTGCATCAGGCGGGTGCCTGCGACCTTTACGCCAATCGGGCTCTTGACCCCGGTGGCCAGCATGTCGATGCGGTTGCGGATCGGCGGAATCCAGATATTGGTCAGGCCCGGCACCTGCACCACGCGGTCCAGCTCCTTGACCAGTTTGTCCGGGGTCATGCCGGGGCGCCATTGATCCTTGGGCTTGAACGCGATGGTGGTCTCGAACATCTCCAGCGGCGCCGGGTCGGTGGCGGTTTCAGCGCGACCGGCCTTGCCAAATACGTGAGCGACTTCGGGCACGGTCTTGATCAGGCGGTCGGTGCGTTGCAGCAATTCACCCGCCGTCTGTGTCGACAAGCCCGGCAGCGCCGAAGGCATGTACAGCAAGTCGCCCTCATCCAGCGGCGGCAGGAATTCCCCGCCCAGTTTCGACACCGGCCACAGCGCGCTCGCTACCATCAGCAGCGCCACCAGCAAGGTCATGCGCGGCCAGCGCAGCACCGCCTCCAGCGCCGGCTGGTAGAGCTTGATCAGGCTGCGATTGAGCGGGTTGCGTTGCTCGTCGGGTATGCGCCCGCGAATCCAGTAGCCCATCAGCACCGGGACCAGGGTCACCGACAACCCGGCGGCGGCCGCCATGGCGTAGGTCTTGGTGTAGGCCAGCGGCCCGAACAGACGGCCTTCCTGGGCCTGCAAGGTGAACACCGGAATAAACGACAGCGTAATGATCAGCAGGCAGAAAAACAGCGCCGGGCCCACCTCGACCGCGGCGTCCGTCATCACCTTCCAGTGCTCATCGCCCTTGAGTTCCCGGCCGGGATGGGCGTGGTGCCAGGCTTCGATTTTCTTGTGGGCGTTTTCGATCATCACCACCGCCGCATCGACCATCGCGCCAATGGCGATCGCAATGCCGCCCAGGGACATGATGTTGGCGTTGATGCCCTGGAAACGCATGACGATAAACGCGATCAATACGCCCACCGGCAACGAGATGATCGCCACCAGGGACGAACGCAGGTGCCACAGGAAAATCCCGCACACCAGCGCCACCACCAGGAACTCTTCCAGCAGTTTATGGCTGAGGTTATCCACGGCACGGTCGATCAGCTTGCTGCGGTCGTAGGTGGTGACGATTTCCACACCGGGCGGCAGGCTGCTTTTCAACTGTTCCAGTTTGGTCTTGACCGCCGCGATGGCTTCCCGCGCATTCTTGCCGCTGCGCAGGATTACCACGCCGCCGACCGCTTCGCCCTCACCGTCCAGCTCACTGATGCCCCGGCGCAGGTCCGGGCCCAGCTGGATGTTCGCCACGTCGCCGAGGGTGACCGGCACATTGTTGGCGTCCAGGCGCAGCGGGATGGCACGGAAGTCGGAGAGATTCTTCAGGTAGCCGGAGGCGCGCACCACATACTCGGACTCGCCCAGGTTCAATACCGAGCCGCCGGCTTCCTGGTTGGCCTGGTCAATCGCTGCTTTCACCTGTACCTGGGTGATGCCGCGACTGGCCAGGGCCAGCGGATCGAGCTGCACCTGGTATTGCTTGACCTGGCCGCCGATGGTAGCGACCTCCGCCACGTTTGGCAGGGTCTTGAGTTCGAACTTGAGGAACCAGTCCTGCAACGCGCGCAATTGCGCCAGGTCGTGCTGGCCGGTGCGGTCCACCAAGGCGTACTGGTAGATCCAGCCCACGCCGGTGGCGTCCGGCCCCAATGACGGTTTGGCTGATGCGGGCAGCCGCGCCTGCAACTGGCTGAGGTATTCCAGCACCCGCGAGCGCGCCCAGTACAGGTCGGTGCCTTCGTCGAACAACACGTACACGTAGCTGTCGCCGAAGAACGAAAAACCGCGCACGGTCTTGGCCCCCGGCACCGAGAGCATGGTGGTGGTCATCGGGTACGTGACCTGGTTCTCGACGATCTGCGGCGCCTGGCCCGGGTACGGGGTGCGGATGATCACCTGCACATCCGAGAGATCTGGCAAAGCGTCGACGGGTGTGTTCTGCACCGACCAGACACCCCACGCGGTGATGAACAAGGTGGCGAGCAGCACCAGAAAACGATTGGCCACCGACCAGCGAATCAACAGGGCGATCATGGCTGGGCTCCCGGCTGCATGTTCATCGCTGCTTCGGCCGCGGTGGCCGTAACGCCCTTGAGACTGGCCTCGGAGTCGAGCAGGAACTGCCCGGAGGCGACCACCTGCTGACCTTCCTGCAGGCCGCTGAGGATCACCGTGTGGTCCTGGTTTTCTACCCCGGTTTCAACCTCGACCGGACGATAGTGCCCGCCCTCCTCGGCCAGCATCACCAGCACGCGCTTGCCGGTGCGGATCAACGCTTCGCTGGGCACCTGCAACAGCGCTTGCCCGCCGGTCTGCGCCAGACTGACCTGGGCGGTCATGCCAGGGCGCAGGGCGCCGTCGGGGTTGGGCAGCTCGACCCGCACTTGCACAGTGCGGCTGTCCATGGCGGTGGCAGGCAAGATCGCGCTGACCGTGCCGTCGAGCGTCTTGCCCGGTAAACCGACAAAGTGGCTCTGCACCCGTTGCCCCACGTTCAACATTGCGCCTTGGGCTTCAGGCACGGCGACCTGCAACCACACCTGATCCAGGCCGTTGAACCGCGCCAGGGTCTGCCCCGGCGTCACCGTCATGCCTTCGCGCACCTCAAGGGTTTGCAGTGCGCCGCTGATCGGGCTGGTCACGGTCAGGACCGACTGCACCTGGCCGCTGCGCTCCATCTGCGCAATCAACCCCGCCGGCATCCCGCTCAGACGCAGGCGTTGGCGGGCAGCGTCGATCAAGCCGCGCTCGCCGCTGCGCCGCAGGGCCAGGAACTCTTCCTGGGCGGCCGCCCACTCGGGTATCAGCAGGTCCACCAATGGCGCGCCAGCCTTGAGCACATCCCCCGGTGCCCGTGCGTAGACCCGCTCGACAAACCCCGCCGCCCGCGCCTGCACCACCGCCACATCACGCTCGTTGAAGGCCAGAATGCCCGACAGCTCCAGGCGGGACGTCAGCACGCCGCGGCTCACGCTCGCCAGGCGCACGCCGATGTTCTGCGCCAGGCCTGGGTCAATCTGCACCGCCGGCGTAGCCGCCGATGCGGCCCCGTCGGCGTAGCGCGGCACCAACTGCATGTCCATGAACGGCGACTTGCCGGGCTTATCGAACTGTTGTTGCGGGAACATCGGGTCGTACCAGTACAGCGCCCGCCTGTCGGCCTTGGCGGGCATGGATGAGGCGCCGGGCTGCCACTGCGCCAGCCCGTAGCCCGCTCCCAGGCCCAGCAGCAATACAGCGGCCACGATTGAATTATTCATTGGCGGGTTCCCCATAGGCGAAATACAGCTGCGCACCGACCAGGGCGCGTTGCTCGATGGCATCGATCTGTTTGAAACGGGCTTCGATCAGTTCACGGCGCGCGTTGACCAGCGTCATCAAGTCGCCTTTGCCGGCGCGATAGCCGGCCAGGCTCAAGCTGACTTTTTCCTCGGCCAGCGGCACCAGGCTGTCCTGGCTGCGCTGCACCGCACGGTCCAGGCGCTGGTAGTCGGCCAGGTCATCATCGAGCATCTGGATATGCTCACGGGTAGCGGCTTCGCGCTCGGCGTCGAGTTGGTCCAACTCGGCCTGCTTGGCGGCGATGCCGGGGTTTTGTCGACGGCCGGGGAAGATCGGCAAGTCAAAGGTGAACTGCACGTTGACCATGTCACCGAACTCACGGCTGCGGTGCCCGTAATCGACCTCCCAACTCCAGTCCGAGGTCTTTTGCGCCTTGGCCTCCTGCAACCGCGCCTGCGCTTCACGGGTGCGCGGCACGTAGGCTTGCAGTGCCGGATGCTGATGCAGGTTGTGGTTCAGGCTATGGGGGTCGAAGGTCCAGTCGGGCAGTTGCCCGCTGGGGGCTTCGTTGGCGGCCGGGCCGATCCAGCGCTTGAGCGCGGCGCGGGCCTGGGTACGTTGCTGGGTCAACTCATCTTCGCGCCCGGCCAGCTCCGCGGCTTCCTGCCGGGGGATGACCGCGTCGGCGGCCTGGCCACGGCCGCCGGCCAACTGCGCACGCACGGTGTCTTGCAACAGGCGGTTCTGTTGGTAGAAGTCCTTGAACAGGGCTTGCTTGCGCGCGACCGCATACGCACGAATCCACGCCTGGGCCGTGGCCTGGCGCACGTTGAGGCGCTCGATGCGCCCTTCGGCGGCCGCCCGCTCGACGGTTGCATCGGCCAGCTCGACCCGGGCCTTGCGTTTGTCGCGGCTAGGCACCTGTTGCTGGATGCCGATCATCTGTTGCGTCATCTAGTCGCCATACAACGTGCCGCGATTGGGCCCGCCAATGGGAAAGTCCTGCAGGCCGACCACCAGCTTCGGGTCAGGCAATTCGCCCGCCGGGATCGCCGCCTGGGTGGCGGCCTGCAACTTGGCCGACTCGGCCAGCAGCGACGGTGCATTGTTTTGCGCCAGGCGCAGGGCGTCGTCCAGGGTCAGCGCGTTCGCCAACGCCGGCCACGCCAGCACGCCCACCACCAGGGCGCGCATGTAGGAGGCATTCATGTTGAAAATTCCTGTTCCGTTGCGCTGTGCACCGCGTCAGGCGGCCCACAGCAAAACCATCCCGGTCAGGGGATGCGTCTTGAGGTGCAACAGGAATCAGGCCCGGGGTGGGCGCCAGACGCCGGACGGCGTGCGGTCGGGGATAAAATCGGAAGCGGTGCCGACGAGCAGCGGATGGGCCGGGCTCAAGGGAGCCTTGAGCAGCGGCAGGGAGAATTGCAGCACGCCACCGGTCTTGCATTCCTGACCGGGTTTACAGGCCTTGCCATGATCCGCGCCGTCCTGGCAGCAGTCAGGCGACATGTCGCTCATCATCGGCATGTCCGACATCTTCATCGGGCACGGCTCGGTGCTTGACGGCATCCCCGCCATCCCGGTCAGGGGAAGCGTGAGGCTCAACAACAGGACGAGGACTAAACGCAGAAGGCGGCTCATGGGGCGCGAGTCTAGCCAAGCGCGGGTTAAGCCACCATTAAACAAATGTGGGAGCGGAATTGCTCACGAACGGGGCGTGTCAGTCAACGCAGCAGTTGTTGACACACCCCGTTCGCGAGCAAGCCCGCTCCCACCAGGGATCGAGCCAGGCTCGGGATCAGTGCATGAAGATCGCAATCAGGATGATCACCGGGATAGGCACGCCGAGGAACCAGAGCAGTAATGAGCGCATGTTGTTCTCCTTGAATTGATTAACGAACGAAGTGTTCGGTTTCGACATACACCACGGCATCGCGGCGGCGACCGCCGAAGGTAGCGGCGAGGCTGGCGAAGAACGCACCGATCAACAGCGCGACAAAGGTCCACAGCGAGGTGTACGCAGCGACTTTGGCGGCGGTTTCCGCGGCTTGCTTGGCTTTGAGCTTGGCGTCTTCCACCGCTTTACGGGCATCGCCGTAGACTTTGTCGATACGCGCTTCGGCATCCGCCTGGCTGAGGTTGGTGCGCTGGCTGATCAGCTGTGCCAGGTAGGCACGGTCTTCTGGCGCAAGCTGACCGTCGTTGCTGAGGGTGCGGGTGAAGATGCGCGCTACCACACCGTGGGCGGCGTCATCGCTGACGGCGACCGGGCGATCATCACGGAACAGGCTGTCGACGTAGTAGTCGAAATCGCCACCGTTGACGCCTTTGGCGGCACTGCCGGCGGCTTGGGTGATACCACTGGCTGCACCGGCTGCAACGCTGGCGCCGGCTTTCACACCACCGCTGACCACACTGCCGACCGAACCGACTACCAGCACCGCCGTGATCAACGTGGCAACAGCCCAGGCCAGGAAGCCATGGGCGGTGTCGCGGAAGTACACCTCATCACCGTGCATATTGGCCCACTTCACACGCAACCGACCGGCGATGTAGCCACCCAGGCCGGATGCGACGATCTGGGTAAAGGCCAGCCAGACAATCGTGGAAATGCCCAGCCCTTTCGCGCTGATACCGCTGTCGGCCCACGGCGACACCGCCGAAAAGCCCAGGCCGAAGCCCAGCAGCACCAGGATCAGCGACAACGCAGCCGCGGCGGCGGCCCCGGCAAAAATCGCCCCCCAGGAAACCCCGGAGAGCGCGCTCGACTCTTGCAGCGTGGATGAGGATGTGATCATTGTTGTTTTGCTCCAAGGCAGAAAAATAGTGTTACAAGTCTCAAAACAGACAGTGCAGGCACCATGCCAGTCGGCGCAAAAAATAAATCCCTTACATTTCAGATAGTTAAGTAAATTGAACTAACCTGATCCATGCAACTTGCAAGAAATGGCGGTTTGAAGCGGGCGTTATGCACTCCCCGGCCCGGCGATGAAATCTGTGTCAGTTTTGCCAACATGAAGTTTTATTTAGGAAGCATTCAGCCATTTCTTGGCAAAATGCCCCCACTTCTGTAGGAGCCGGCTTACCGGCGATTGCGGTCTTCCAGTGTAAAGGTAATCCCATGACCCGAATTTTGACCATCGAGGATGACGCCGTAACGGCCCGCGAGATTGTCGCCGAGCTGAGTAGCCATGGACTGGATGTAGATTGGGTAGACAACGGCCGCGAAGGCCTGGTCCGCGCCGTGAGCGGCGATTACGACCTGATCACCCTCGACCGCATGCTGCCGGAACTCGATGGCCTGGCCATCGTCACCACCCTGCGCACCATCGGCGTCTCCACGCCGATCCTGATGATCAGCGCCCTCTCCGATGTGGACGAACGTGTGCGTGGCCTGCGTGCCGGCGGTGATGACTACCTCACCAAACCGTTCGCCTCGGATGAAATGGCGGCGCGCGTCGAAGTGCTGCTGCGGCGCAAAAGCACGGTCCAGGAATTCGAAACCGCCCTGCGCGTGGCCGATCTGGAACTGAACCTGATCAGCCGCGAAGCCAGCCGCGCCGATCAACCCCTGAGCCTGCTGCCCACCGAATACAAGCTACTGGAATTCCTGATGCGCAACACCGGGCAGATCCTGTCGCGAATGATGATCTTCGAGGAAGTCTGGGGCTATCACTTCGACCCGGGTACCAACCTTATCGACGTGCACATCGGCCGTCTGCGCAAAAAGATCGACCCACCGGGCCTCCCGCCGCTGATCCGCACGGTGCGAGGCTCCGGTTATGTCATTGCTGAACCCCTCTAAGGGCTGGCGCTCTTCCAGCAGCCGTTTGCTGGCGCTGTACAGCTCGCTGTTCGTGGCCTGGAGCTGCATCCTCATGGGGGTGCTGTATTACGAGGTGTCCGGTTACCTGGGCGACCTGTCGCGCCACTCCCTGATGCAACGCCAGCACCTGTTCCAGCGCTTCGACGGCGAAGAACTGGTGGAAGCCCTGACCACCAGCATGACCTTCGACATGAAGGGTGTGGATGCCTACGGCCTGTTCGATGAGCAATTCCGCCCCTTGAGCGGGCCGATCCGCGCGGTGCCGCCGGACCTGCCCCTGGACGGCAAGATCCACGCCCTGGTCAACTGTGTCGAGTCCGACGACCCCAAGTTGCCCAAGGACAGCTGCGATGCCGTGGCCACCCACACCGAAGACGGCCGCTGGCTGGTGCTGGTGCGGGCCAACGGCTCACTGTTCGGTGTGACCCGCATCATCTGGCACGCCCTGCTCTGGGCACTGTCCCTGACAATTATTCCGGGCGCCGCCGGCTGGCACCTGTTGCGCCGCCGCCCGTTGCGGCGAATCCGTGGGATCCAGGCCAGTGCCGAAGCCATCGTCGCCGGCGACCTGACTCACCGCCTGCCACTGTCCAACCGACGTGACGAACTGGACATGCTCGCGGCCATCGTCAACGCCATGCTCGACCGTATCGAGAAGCTGATGAACGAGGTCAAGGGCGTGTGCGACAACATCGCCCATGACCTGCGCACCCCGCTGACGCGCCTGCGTGCGCAGCTGTATCGCATCAAACAGGAGGCCGAAGCAGAGTCTGGCTACGCGGTGAAACTGGACGACGCGATTGCCGAGACCGACACCCTGATGGCGCGTTTTCGCGGGCTGTTGCGTATCTCCGAGCTGGAAGACCATCAGCGTCGCTCAGGTTTCCTGGTCATGGACCCGTTGCCGCTACTGCGCGAATTGCACGACTTCTACCTGCCCCTGGCCGAGGAAGGCGAGCTGCAACTGAAGCTCGAAACCCCGGAGTCCCTGCCGTGGATCACCGGCGACCGCGCCCTGTTGTTCGAAGCCCTGGCCAACCTGCTGAGCAACTCGATCAAGTTCTCCCCACCGGGCGGCACGGTGATCCTGCGCGGGGTCAATGATGCGGGCAGCACGCGCATCGAAGTGCACGACTCCGGGCCGGGCATACCGGCGGCGGAGCGGGATGCGGTATTCCAGCGTTTCTATCGGGTGGATGAAAGCGACCAGCAAGGCGGGTTCGGCTTGGGCCTGTCGATTGTGGCGGCGATCATCAACTTGCATGGGTTCAAGTTGGACGTGGGTACGAGCGAACAAGGCGGCGCCCGGTTAGTCCTGGAGTGCCGCCAGCAACTGATGCCCGAGGCCTGAGACCACTGGTGTCCCAATATGGGAGGGGACTTGCCCTTCCCACATTGGACTGGATCAGGCCGGGAAGTTGGCGCGCAGGGCCTCAAGGCCACCGCTGTAGACACCGGCAAACAATTCCTCCACCGCCGCATCCGTAGTCCCCGCCACCGGCGTGAACACACCTGACCAGGTCACTTTCGCTGACGCCTCGCCCAGCGCCTCGACCTGCAACGTCGCCAGGTACGCACTCACCGGAAACGGCGACTGCTCGATGGTATAGCTGTAGGTACGCCCGACGTTATCAAAGCGCTGCAAACGCTCGACGACCACTGCGCCATCCGCCGTTTGCAGGTGACGCACACGGCCGCCATCGCCCGCCTCGCTTTTGACAATAAACGGCAACCAGTCCGGCAGGCCGTCGAAGCCGCCGACCAATTGCCAGACCTGATCGGCCGACACCGGGATTTCAATCACAGAAGACGCTGTTGCCACGATAAATACTCCAGAAAATGAAAAACAACTCAGATCGCCATGCTGTCGACCACACCACCGTCGACGCGCAATGCAGCCCCTGTGGTCGCAGAAGAAAGCGGTGAAGCAATGTACGCCACCAGGTTGGCGACTTCATCCACATTCGCCGCCCGCTGGATGATCGACGTCGGCCGCGCATTGCGCACAAACACATCCGCCTCATCCCGCGCACTGCGCCCGGATTTTTGTGTGGCTTCCTTGAGCATCTGCTCCAGGCCGTCGGTAAAGGTCGGGCCGGGCAGCACGGCGTTCACCGTCACTCCCGTGCCCGCCAGGCGCTTGGCCAGGCCATGGGACACCGCCAGGTTGGCGCTTTTGGTCACGCCGTAATTGATCATGTCCGCCGGTGTCGCCACGCCGGACTCCGACGACACGAAGATCACCCGACCCCAGCCCTGCCCGACCATGCCCGGCACATAATGCCGCGCCAGGCGCACGCCGGAGATCACATTGACCTCATAGAAACGCGTCCATTCGCTGTCCGAGGCCTCGAAAAAATCCACATCGTTGAAGATGCCCAGGTTGTTGACCAGGATGTCGGCACGCGGTTCGGCGGCAAACAGTTTCTCTGCGCCCTCTGCGGTGCCAAGGTCAGCCACCAGCCCACGCAGGTCTGCGCCCGGGACAGCCTGACGGATGCTCGCCAGTGCATCGTCGACCTTGCCGGCTTCACGTCCGATCACCACCACCGTGGCGCCAGAGGCTGCAAGCGCCTGGCTGATTCCCAGGCCTATGCCGGCGGTACTGCCGCTGACAATCGCTACTTTACCGCTCACATCAATTTTCATCGGTTGAACTCCTGAATTTAAAGCGGCAGGGGCGCACGGTCCGAAACCAGTCGGGCCTCGCGCAGGGCCTGCCAGAAGGCTGCCGGGATCTGTTCAGACAACGCCGCGACGTCTTCGGCAATCCGCCCCGGACGACTGGCACCTGGAATCACTGCGGCCACCGCCGGATGGGCTAGGGAGAATTGCAGCGCGGCGGCTTTCACGCTCACGCCGAACCCCTGGGCAATCGCCTTGATCTGCTCGACGTTGTGGATAATCGCCGGGCTCGCTGGCTGATACTCGAAGTGCGCGCCACCGGCGAGGACGCCGGAGCTGTAGGGGCCACCGACGACGATCTCGACGCTCTGTGCCAGGGCCGCATCCATCAGGCGTTGCAGGGCGCGGTCGTGGTCCAGCAGCGTGTAGCGGCCGGCCAGCAAAAAGCCGTCGGGCTGGGCTTCGGTAAGGTCCAGGGTCAGTTCGCACGGCTCGACGCGGTTCACGCCCAGGCCCCAGGCCTTGATCACACCCTCTTCGCGCAGACGGGTCAGCACTTTGAAGGCACCGGTGCGGGCCTGGTTGAAATACTCCAGCCACTGGTCGCCGTAGAAGTCCTGGGCGATGTCATGGATCCACACGATGTCCAGCCGATCGGTTTTCAAGCGAGTCAGGCTGTCTTCAATCGAACGCAGTGTGGCATCGGCGCTGTAGTCGTTGAGCATCTTGTTCGGGCGACCGTGTTCGAACACACCGCTTTTTTCGCCGAGGTCGCGAACACGTCGGCCGCGCCGCCGAACGCCTGCACATCTCCCAATCGCCGCTGAGCCGGCAGATCGCCCAGCTCGAAGAACGCCTGGGCCTGACCCTGTTCGAACGCAGCCAGCAACGCATCCGCCTGACCCGTGACGGCCAGACGTTCCTGGCAGAAACCAAGGCGCTGCTGACTCACGCCAACCGCCTGGAATCACTGGGCAAGCGCCTGGGCCGCGGTGAAGAAGGTGGCCTGTGCATCGGCTATATCGAAAACGCCATGCATGCCGGTGTGCTGCCCAACGCGCTGCGGGTACTGCGCGACGACCGGCCGAACGTGCACATCAAGCTGTATAACCTGCCGTCCCTCGAACAACTCGAAGGCCTGCGCCAACGCAGCCTGGATATCGCCCTGGTTGGCGAACCGCCGGCTGCGGATGATCCGGACCTGATCGCACTGCAAGTGTTGGACGAGCCGATGCTGCTGGCGTTGCCCGAGCACCATCCCCTCGCACACCTGAGTGAACTGTTGCCCGAACACCTGGCCGACCAGGAGTGGATCGGCGTGCAGCGCAAACCCGGCGCCAACCCCGCCGACGACTTCGTCGCCGCCTGCATCCGCGCCGGCTTCACCCCGCAGATCCCAATGGAAGCCGGTGAACCCTTTACCGCGTTGGGTTTGGTGGCTTCAGGGCTGGGCGTGGCGATGGTACAAAAAGGCCTGAGTCGCAATGCACCACCCGGTGTGGTGTTGCGGGAGTTGCCGTGGCTGAGCTACACCACGCCGCTGTGGGCAGCGTGGCATCGGGTCAATTTGCGGCCGTTGGTGGAGACGTTCAGGAAGGTGTTGACCGAGGCTTAAGCAACTCGTCCTGTACCTGTCAGAAGTGACAGTTGTGCGTCCATCGAACCGGGCGTTTACTGGTGATCAGGGACTGTGGGGTTCACCCCCAGAGGGTCATTTTGTCAGCCAGGGAGGGCCGGATTATGCAACGTTTGTTGAGACAACTGATTGCACCGATGGTGTTGAGTGTGGGTGTGTTGCTTTGCGGGTATGGATTGAGTGCCAGTGCGGCGACCTACGTGCCTTCAGCTTTTCCGGCCGGGCCGCAATGTGAGACGGTTTGGGTAAACGACAGTGAACAAACTGTCGGAAAATGCAATTCGGCCACCCCCAGTGCCAATGCCATCCCATGGTACTCGTCGACACTGGCAGGTCCCCAGCAAGCCCTGGCGCCGTTGTCCTCACGGAAACCTTGTGAGGTGAGCGCTATTTCCAACAATGGTGGTTGGGTGGTAGGCAATTGTGCCAATGCCAATAATCTGTTTTTCGCCGTGTTGTGGAATGCAGCGACACCAGGTATCACGCCGATCACCCTGGCTCCGCTACCGGCCAGGTGGTTGTTGCTGATTCAAGTGCGCCCTGCCGATACGCAAACAGCACCCACTGCACAGAACCGCAATGGAGCCGTCCTAGCGGTGAGCCTGAGTGCGGATATTGACGCAACTGTGGTGGTTTATAGCGCAGGCAGCACTACTCCCCAACGCGTATCAGACTGGGGCGACAACTGTTATGGCGTCGACTTGACGGAAACCTTGACCAATGGTTGGCCGCGCATTCTCTTGAATTGCCCAGGACCAAGTGGCAAGCCTGTTCTCACCCTGGCCACTTGGAGTACAGGCAGCAATCAGTACGTGTTAACACCGGCGTCGCTACCAGCGGGTGCACTTGACTGCGAGGGGGTCGACATGAATGACCAGGGTCAATTCGTTGGCACCTGCACGTTTCCAGGAACCGCCGCCGACACCCAACAAACCGCATTCTGGAGTACCGCAAGCAGCACGCCTTTACTGTTGACGATGCCCTTGAACGCGCAAAACCACGCGGTGGCAATCAACAACCTTGGGCATGTATTGGCCTATGGCAATGACCCTACGGGATTTCAGAGACCTCTTTACTGGAACGACCCCACAAATTCCTTCAGCGTGCAGTCCATTCCCCCGCTACCTGGTAGCGATGTGGTTCAAGTGGCTGCCTTTGCCGATAACGACACCGTCGCCCTGAATTGCGTGAACAGCAGCGAATACCCAACCGGCTGCTATTGGACTCCATTGCTGGGAACAGTCCCCATATCGCCCATTTCAGGCGGGCTGGCGAGCTACTTGAACGCTATTTCACCCGCAGGCACCTATGTAGTCGGGTCGGCGACCGGCGCCACCTTCAACTTCACTGCGGTGGGGGCCAAGTTGCCATGAAGCCAAGAAAAAGCGTTATTCAGGTCCTATGGACAACATTCAGGCTCAATACCCGTGAGCTGTGCCTTGCGGCATCGATCTGCTTTGGAGTCAGCGTGGTTACGGGTGTGACTGCAGCACCACTCTATAGCCCGGAAAAAAATAGATTTTTTTTGAATAATAGGTACGTCCATAAGGGCGCTATCAGAGACAGTGATGTAATAGCTGAAAATCTGACGGCACTGCCGCGATTTCTGGGTTCTTTTACTAAATTGCCAGGGAACTCGCTATACACTAACAAACAACATCCATAAGTCCGGCGAATCCAATGAAAAATGCCCCCTCAATTCCAGGAGAACTGCTCCCGCAACCGAAACCACATCATCCCCAACGCCAACAACGGTGACCGCAATGCCTTCCCCCCCGGAAAGGTCATATGCGGCACTTGGCTGAAAATATCCAGGCCCGTGCTGTGCCCGCCATGAATACCTTCGGCCAGCAGCCTCGCACACCAGTGCGTCACGTTCAACCCATGCCCGGAATAGCCCTGGGCATAAAACACATTAGGGTACTGCTTCAACCGCCCCACCTGCGGAAAGCGGTTGGCGGTAATACCGATCTTGCCGCCCCACTGAAACTCAATGGTGGTCTGGGCCAGTTGCGGGAACACCTTGAGCATTTTCGGCTGCATATAAGCGGCGATGTCCACCGGATCGCGGCCGGAGTAATGACAGGCGCCGCCGAATAACAGGCGGCGGTCAGCGGACAATCGGTAGTAATCCAGGCCGACTTTCTGGTCGCACAGCGCCAGGTTCTGCGGGATCAACTGGTTGGCCACATCTTCCGACAACGGCTCGGTGGCGATGATGTAGCTGCCCGCCGGGAGCACCTTGCCGCTCAGGCGCGGTTCCAGTTCCTCCAGATGGGCATTGCAGGCCAGCACCAGGTGGTCGGCGCGTACCGTGCCGCCTGAGCAGCGCACTTGCACCGTGTCGCCGTGGATCAGTTCAAGCACCTCAGTGTGCTCGAAGATCCGCACTCCAAGAGACTCGGCCAACTGCGCTTCACCCAGCACCAGATTCAACGGGTGAAGGTGCCCGGAGCCCATGTCCACCAGGCCGCCGGCATACACCGACGAGCCCACCACTTGCTGCATATCCTGCGGACCCACCAGGCGGGTTTCGTGGGCATACCCGAGCGCTGCCAGGTGCGCCTGCTCGCCCTTGAACGCGGCGAACTGCGCGGACGTGTTCGCCAATTCACAAAAGCCCCAGCGCAGGTCG
Source organism: Pseudomonas sp. NFPP04 (assembly GCF_900113815.1). NCBI lineage: Bacteria > Pseudomonadati > Pseudomonadota > Gammaproteobacteria > Pseudomonadales > Pseudomonadaceae > Pseudomonas > Pseudomonas sp. NFPP04. The sequence continues at coordinate 39,904 of NZ_FOQS01000006.1, forward strand.
CAGTCAATGCCGTGTTCGCGAATGCGCTCACCCACCAGCGCCACCGACTCGATACCGGCACGCTCCAGGTAACGCACGCCCTCCTCGCCCACGTACTTGGCAAACCCCGACACGTCATGGCCGATGCCGCGAATCAGTTGCCCGCCGTTGCGCCCGCTGGCGCCCCAGCCGATGCGCCGGGCTTCCAGCAGGATCACCGAGAGCCCGCGTTGCGCCAGCTCGATGGCGGTGTTGACGCCGGTGAAGCCGCCGCCGATCACGCACACATCGGCGGTCAGGTCGCCGCCCAGTGCGGGGCGCTCGGGCATGGCGTTGGCCGTAGCCCGGTAGTAAGACCGGGCGTGGTCGGTTGACTGCATCATTTGTTGGTCTTCACTTTGCTCCAGGCGCGGGTCATCAGGCGCATGGTCGCCGGGGTCGGCGTGGTCGAAATGTAGAGTTTGTCGAGCACCGCCTGCGGCGGGTACACCTCGGGGTTGTTCACCAGTTCCGGGGCCATGAACGCCTTGGCCGCCGGGTTGGCGTTGGCATAGCCCACCGAGGCGCTGACCTTGGCGATCACCTCAGGATCGAGCAGGTAATTGATAAACGCATGAGCTTCCTTGGGGTTGCTCGCATCGGCGGGAATCGCCAGCAGGTCGAACCACAGGTTGGAACCTTCCTTGGGAATCGAATAGGCGATGTTCACGCCGTTCTTGGCCTCCCTGGCGCGGTTGGCGGCCTGGAACACGTCGCCGGAATACCCGAACGCCACGCAGATATCACCGTTGGCCAGGTCCGAGATGTACTTGGACGAATGGAAGTAGGTGATGTACGGCCGCAGCGTCAGCAGCTTGGCCTCGGCCTGCTTGTAGTCCTGCGGGTTCTCGCTGCGCGGGTCCTTGCCCATGTAGTTGAGGATCGCCGGGAACAGCTCATCTGCCGAATCGAGGAAGGCCACGCCGCACTGGTTGAGCTTCTTGATGTTCTCCGGTTCGAACAGCACCGCCCATGAATCGATGTGGTCGATGCCCAGCACCTGCTTGACCTTGTCGACGTTGTAGCCGATGCCATTGGTGCCCCACAGGTACGGCACCGAATGCGCGTTACCCGGATCGTTTTTCTCCAGCAGCGCGAGCAGCTTGGGGTCGAGGTTCCTGAAGTTGGGCAATTGCGCACGATCCAACGTGAGGAACGCGCCGGCCTTGACCTGGCGCGCCAGGAAGTGATTCGACGGCACCACCACGTCATAACCGGTGCGGCCGGCGAGCAACTTGCCTTCCAGGGTTTCGTTGGAGTCGAACACATCGTAGATCGGCTTGATCCCGGTCTTGGCCTGGAAGTCGGCCAGGGTGGTCTCGCCGATATAGTCGGTCCAGTTATAAATACTGACTGTCGGCGCCGCCTGGCCGCCAGCGCTGAACGCGGCCATCAGGGCCAGCGGGAGAAGCTGTTTCACTAGACGCATATCGACACCCCTTTATTGGTTTTTTAGACGCTCAACAGCAGGAACTCACGCTCCCAGGAACTGATCACCCGCTTGAAATTCTCGTGCTCGGCGCGTTTGACCGCGACGTAGCCGCGCACGAATTTATCGCCCAGGTACTGCTTGACCGTGTCGCAGTCCTCCATGCGTGCCAGCGCATCCTCGAGGGTGAACGGCAGGCGCAGGTTACGACGCTCGTAGGCGCGGCCTTCCACCGCTGCGCTCGGTTCGATCTGCTCGACCATGCCCAGGTAGCCACACAGCAGACTAGCCGCAATCGCCAGATACGGATTGGCATCGGCGCCGGGCAGGCGGTTTTCCACGCGCATGGCGTCCGCGCTGGAAGTAGGCACGCGCAGGCCGACGGTGCGGTTTTCTTCGCCCCACTCGACATTGACCGGCGCCGAAGTGTCCGGCAGGAAGCGGCGGAACGAGTTCACGTTGGGCGCGAACATCGGCAGCAGCTTGGGGATGTACTTCTGCAGGCCCCCGATGTGATGCAGGAACAACGGGCTCTTGTTGCCTTCGGCGTCGACGAACACCGGTTTGCCGGTGGCTATGTCGACCACACTCTGGTGCAGGTGCATGGCGCTGCCCGGCTCGTCGGCCACCGGTTTGGCCATGAAGGTCGCAGCCACGTTGTGCTTGAGCGCGGCCTCGCGCAGGGTGCGCTTGAACACGGTGATCTGGTCGGCCAGGTCGAGGGCGTCGCCATGGCGGAAGTTGATTTCCATCTGCGCCGGGCCGTCCTCGTGGATCAACGTATCGAGGTCCAGGCCCTGGGCTTCGCACCAGTCGTAGACGTCTTCGAACAACGGGTCGAATTCGTTGGCGGCGTCGATGGAAAACGACTGGCGGCCTGTCTCCGCGCGGCCGGAGCGGCCAATGGGGGTTTTCAGCGGCAGGTCCGGGTCTTCGCAGCGCTGGGTCAGGTAGAACTCCATTTCCGGCGCGACAATCGGCTGCCAGCCTTTGTCGGTGTAGAGCTGCAGGACTTTCTTCAGCACATTGCGTGGCGACAGCTCGATGGGGTTGCCCTGTTTGTCGAAGGTGTCGTGGATCACGATCGCGGTGGGCTCGATGGCCCATGGCACCACATAAGTGGCGTGGGCCACCGGGCGACAGACCATGTCGATGTCGGCGGGGTCGAGCAGGTCGTAGTAGATCTCGTCGTCGACAAAGTCCCCGGTTACCGTTTGCAGCAGCACACTTTCCGGCAGGCGCATGCCTCGCTCATGCAGGAACTTATTGGTGGGCGCAATCTTGCCGCGGGCGATGCCAGTCAAATCACTGATCACGCATTCGACTTCGGTAATCTTGTGTTCTTTCAGCCAGGCGGACAGCTGATCGAAGGGGGCGTTCATAAGGACCTCGTCATGGGTTGGGTGCATGCACCGGCTTGTACTCCTGGCGCATTGAGGTCTATCTTGAGGCCGCCGCACCCCGGCATCTATCCACTTTGCACGCACCACAACGCACCAATAGAGTGCGCCCAGGCTTCCCATGACAAAGGCAACCGCTTTGCGCGTACAGGCCTTCACCACCGGTGATGTGGCCGCTCAATGCAGTGCGACACCCGGCTGGGTGCAGCAGTACCAACAGATGTCCCCGGGGCATTTTGCCGGGCGCATCCGCTACCTCGACCTGCAAGGCGTGGAGGTGTACGAAGAGAGCATGAACACCCGCGTCGAACAGCATTTCAATGCGCCCGCCGGCTCCCTGGCGTTCTGTTTCGACGGCAGCGACAACGCGCTGTACCTGCTCAATGGCGAAAGCCGCAACACCTGGATCACCCCGGAAAACTATCGTGAAGTAGCGGTGGTGTTCGGCCCGCAGTTCGTGCAGCGCCATGGGTTGGAGGTGGCGACGCTGGAAGGTTTGTTCATGGCGCCGCTGACCGGCCAGCAGAACGCGTTGTTCGCCCGTTGGCTCAGTGGCACGCTGACACGCTTGTCCACGGTCAGCGACCCCGCCGCGCTTATCCAGCAATTGCTCGACGATTGCCTGTTCATCCTCGACAACGCCTGCGTGTGCCTGGACCGCAGCTCCTTGCAGCGCCGCAACGAAGAACGCCGGCTGATGGCGCGCATCGGCGAATGGGCAGCAGACGCGCCGGACGAAACGGTCAACCTGCTGGAACTGGCGCAGATTGCCGGGGTGCCGTTGCGCCAATTGCAACAGGGGTTCAAGACCTACACCGGAATGAGCCCGGCGCAGTGGTTGCGCTTGCGCAGGTTGAATGGGGCGCGGCGGGAGTTGCTCAATTCAACCGGGACCACCGTGGCCGAGGTGGCGATGAATTGGTCGTTCTGGCATTTGGGGCGGTTTTCCAATAGCTACCGGGCGTTGTTCAAAGAACTGCCGAGCGAGACCCTGAAGCGTTCCGTTTGAAATCCAATCCAAATGGTGGGAGGGGGCTTGCCCCCGATTGCAGTGTGTCAGTCGCCACAAAGATTGACTGAACCACCGCTATCGGGGGCAAGCCCCCTCCCACAGTTGATTGCATTTCAAGGTTGGGATTTGAGGAAGGCGGCCATCACCTGGTTGACCCGCTCCGCCGCCTCCAACTGCACCATATGCCCCTGCCTCGGCAGAATCTCCACCTGGGCATCCAACCCCTCGGTATGCCGGGCCGGGATGATCGCATCGTCACTGCCCCAGATCACCAGGCTCGGCTGCCGGCCCACGCGATGACGTAAGTCCAGCTTCTGTCGTCCGCCCTCGAACAACGCGGTATTGAGCTGCTGCAGCGCCTTGTCCACCCCTTCCAGGCGCTTGAACTTGAGCATGTCCTCCAGCATCTGCCGCGTCACCAGCGTGGGGTCGCTGAACAGTTGGGTCAGTGGCGGCTTGAGCGCATTGCGGTTGCTGGCGTCGGCAAACCCTTGCAAGTAATCGCCGTTGATCTCCTGGCCGAGGCCGGCGCTGGCGATCAGAGTCAATGAGGCAACACGCGCGGGCGCCTGGTCGGCAACGGTCAGTGCGACCAGCCCGCCCATGGAATGCCCGGCCAGGTGTACGCGGTCGAGCCTGAGGTGATCGAGCAAGGCCAGCACCGCAAGGCTCAGCTCCTCGGCATCGCCGCTGCGCAGTTGCTTGCCCGACTCGCCATGCCCTGGCAGGTCCAGGGCAATTACCCGGCGTTCGGCGGCCAATACCGGTTGGTTGAACAGCCAGTTGTTCAGATCCCCCCCGAATCCGTGAATCAGTACCAACGGCGTGCCACCCTCGCCCAGCTCGAGATAGCGCAACAGACGCCCGCCTATCTCGACTTTCTGCGCACTCGGTCCCGAAGCTTCGGTTTCGGCACTGCTGGAGACAAACCCGGCATTGAAGCTGTCGATCACCGCATCGACTTCCTCTTCGGTGGCTTCGCCCTCCACCACAATCCCCAGCAACGCACCCACCGGCAGGGTTTCGTCGCTCAGTGCCAACACACGGCGCAGGACGCCACTGAACGGCGCCTCGACACTGCTGGAGAGCTTATCGGTCTCCACGTCCAGCACTTCTTCGCCCTTCTCCACCCGGTCGCCGGGTTGCTTGAGCCAGACATCGATGCGCCCCTCGGTCATCGACAGCCCCCACTTGGGCATGGTCAAGGTATGGATCATGCGGCGTTCCTCTTGTCGGCGATCTTCAGCACCGCGGCTTCGATCTTCGCGGCGTTGGGGATGTACAGGTCTTCCAGCGCATCGGAGAACGGCACCGGCGTGTGCGGCGCAGTGACCATTTCGATTGGCGCGCGCAGGAAAGAAAAACCCTGCTGGGCGACCAATGCACTGATATCGGTGGCAATCGAGCAGCGCGGGTTGGACTCGTCGATCACCACCAGGCGCCCGGTTTTTTCCACGCTTTCGAGGATGCTGTCTGCATCCAACGGACTGGTGGTGCGCAGGTCCAGCACCTCGCAATCGATGCCTTGTCGCGCCAGGCTGGTCGCGGCTTCCAGGGCGATGTGCACCATTCGCCCGTAGGTCACCAGGGTCACATCCCTGCCCTCGCGGACAAAATTGGCTTCACCGAAAGGCACGGTGTACAGCTCTTCGGGCACTTCGCCCTGCAGGCTGTAGAGCATCTTGTGCTCGAGGAAGATCACCGGGTCATTGTCGCGGATCGCCTGGATCAACATGCCCTTGGCGTCATAGGGCGTGGCCGGGCACACCACCTTGAGGCCGGGAATGTGGGTCCACATCGAGGTGAGCATCTGCGAATGCTGGGCGGCCGCCCGCAGCCCGGCGCCGTACATGGCGCGCACTACCAGCGGCGTGGTGGTCTTGCCGCCGAACATGTAGCGGAACTTGGCGGCCTGGTTGAGCAACTGGTCGAGGCAGCAGCCGATAAAGTCGACGAACATCAGTTCGCACACCGGGCGCATGCCACGGGTGGCGGCGCCGACGGCCATGCCCACGTAGCCGACTTCGGACAGCGGCGCATCAAGCACGCGGTCGGGAAACTCCGGGTACAGGCCCTTGGTCACGCCAAGCACACCGCCCCAGGCGTCCTGCTCGCCAGGGGAACCGGTGCCGCCGGACACGTCCTGGCCGATGATGAACACGCTCTGGTCGCGGCGCATTTCCTGGGCCAGGGCTTCGTTGATTGCCTGCTGGTAGCTGATTTTGCGAGCCATGAAATTCTCTCCACGAATTGTTGTTATGAGTGGTAGGCGACGTAGACATCGCTGAGCAGGTCGGCGGCCTGGGGCTTGGGATCCGACTTGGCCAGGCGCACGGCGTCGTCGATGAGCTGGGCGACCTCGCCATCGATGCGCTCGAATTGCGCCGCGTCCAGCCAGCCTTCAGTGCTGCAACGCTGGCGGAACAGCGCCAGGCAGTCGGCGTTTTCCCGCAGGTTTTTCACTTCATCGGGGCCACGATAGGTTTGTGCATCGCCTTCGAAATGGCCGTAGAAGCGGCTCAATTTCACTTCGACCAAGGTTGGCCCGTCGCCCTTGCGCGCACGTTCCACGGCAACACCAAGCGCTGCGTGCACGGCGAAGAAATCATTGCCATCGACGATCACCCCCGGCATGCCAAACCCCACGGCACGCTCGGCGATGTCCTTGCACGCCACCGACCAACCGGATCCGGTGGCCTCGGCATAGCCGTTGTTTTCCGCAACGAACAGGCACGGCAGTTTCATGATCGAGGCCAGGTTCATCGCTTCGAACACCGCACCTTCGTTGGAGCCACCGTCGCCAAAGAACGCCACGGCCACGCCCTGGCTGCCCTTGAGCCTGGAGGCCAGCGCCGCACCGGCCGCCAACGGTGCACCCGCGCCGACAATGCCGTTGGCGCCGAGCATGCCCTTCTCCTGGTCGGCGATGTGCATGGAGCCGCCTTTACCGCCACACACACCGGTTTTCTTGCCGTAGATCTCGGCCATCATGCCGAACACATCCACGCCCTTGGCGATGCAATGGCCGTGGCCACGATGGTTGGAGGCGATGCAATCTTCATCGTTGAGGTGAGCCATGACTCCGGCGGCACTGGCTTCCTGGCCGGCGTAGAGGTGCACGAAACCGGGGATCTCGCCGGTGGCGAATTCCACGTGCAGGCGTTCTTCGAAATCACGGATGGTGCGCATCACGGTGTAGGCATGCAGCAGTTGATCGGTGGACAGGTGAGTGGACATCTTGTTGTTCTCCAGGTTGTCTCGGCACACAGAAGGCTGATCATGGTCAGCTACAGGGCCTTCAGCACAGCCTGTGCCAAGGCCGTAAAAAACCTGGCATAACCTTGATCCAGAGCGGTTGTCGCAACCGGGCCGGGATCGCAGAATGAGACGCGGCATTGCGACTCGAAGGCGGCGTCTCAGCCGGTTTGAGACGCTGCGTCTCAGCCCGGGCTGTTGGTCAGGCCGCGCTTGTCGCGCCCGACACATGCGCGCTTAATGGCGGGCATAACAACAAAGACCGAGAACCGGAGGCCTTATGCTCGCCGCGAACTCCAGGGAGCACGTCGACTGCGTCAGTCGCGTGGTCCGCAATGCCGACCGCCTGCCCCAGGCGCCGGTGCCGTCGCTGATCTTCGATTCGTGGCGGCGCTCCATGGAGCAACACCACCTGGACCCCGGCTCCCTGCAGGGGCCACGCATCCTCAGCGAACCCTTGCTCAAGGAATGCCGCGAACGCGCCGAACTGTTCATGCGCATTGCCGGCGAAGCCGTCGGGCAACTGCATCACCGTGTGCGCCAGGCCGACTACTGCGTGATGCTCACCGATGCCCAGGGCCAGACCATCGACCACCGCGTGGACGCCTCGATCCGCAGCGATTGCCGCAAGGCCGGCCTGTACCTCGGCACCTGCTGGTCGGAAGCCGAAGAAGGCACCTGCGGCGTGGCCACCGTGCTCACCAGTCAATCGGCGGTGACAGTGCACAAACGCGACCACTTCCGTGCCGCCTTCATCGGCCTGACCTGCTCCGCCGCGCCGATCTTCGATCCCCAGGGCAACCTGCTGGGAGTGATGGACGCCTCGGCGCTCAAATCGCCGGATGACCGCCGCAGCCAGCACCTGATACGCCAGTTGGTGGCGCACAGTGCCGAGGCCATCGAGAACGCCTTCTTCATGCACAGCGCCCAGCAGCACTGGGTGCTGCAAGCCCACAGCACACCGGGTTATGTGGACAGCCAGCCCGACCTGCTGCTGGCCTGGGACCAGGACGGCCGCCTGCAGGCCTTGAACAGCAAGGCGCGCCAGGCCTTGCGCCGGCGCTTTGGCCAGGTGCCGGCGCACATCGGCGAGGTGTTCGACCTGAGCGCCTTGCGCGCCGTCACCGACCAGTCCACCCAGCAACTGCATTGGCTGGGAGAACCGGGTGCGCTACACGTGCGGGTCAACGCGCCCCGACGCAAACAGGCGCGTGCGCCGCTGGTGCCCTTGGTGGATGCCCGTGTCGAAGAACACCTGCGCCTGGCCGTGCGGGTCAAGGACCGCAACCTGCCGGTACTGGTGCAAGGCGAAACCGGCGCCGGCAAGGAAGTCTTCGCCCGCCAACTGCACGAGCGCAGCGCCCGGCGCGGTGGGCCGTTCGTGGCGGTGAACTGCGCGGCGATTCCGGAAAACCTGATCGAGAGCGAGCTGTTCGGCTATGTGGCCGGCGCCTTTACCGGCGCTGCCAGCAAAGGCATGGCCGGGCTGCTGGTGCAGGCCGATGGCGGCACCTTGTTCCTCGATGAAATCGGCGACATGCCTCTGGCCCTGCAGACGCGCCTGCTGAGGGTGATGGCTGAAGGTGAAGTGGCACCGTTGGGCGCGGCGAAAACCCGCACCGTCGATATCCAGGTGATTTGCGCCAGTCACCGCGATTTGTCGGTGTTGGTCAATGAGGGCCGCTTTCGCGAGGACCTGTACTTTCGCCTCGGCTGCGCGCGCTTCTGCCTGCCGCCGCTGCGCGAGCGCACCGACAAACTGGCGCTGATCAACCGTTTGCTGGAACAGGAAGCGCGCAACAGCGGTATCACGGTGGGTATCGGCCAGGCGGCATTGGAGTTGCTGTTGGGGTACGCGTGGCCGGGCAATGTGCGGCAACTGCGACATGTGCTGGCGTATGCCTGTGCGGTGTGTGAGGGCGGGACGGTGCAGGTGGCGGATTTGCCGGTGGAAGTGCGTGGGGAGCGGGTGCGGGAGATGGTTGAAGCGAGCGTGAGCCCCGAGCGCCAGGTGGTGCTGGATGCGCTGATTCGCCATCGCTGGAAGCCGTTACCGACCGCGCAGGCGCTGGGAATCTCAAGGGCGACCCTGTACCGCCGCGTCAACCAACTGGGCATCGACATGCCGAACAAAACCCGCTGATACAACGGGGTCAACACTGTGGGAGGGGGCTTGCCCCCGATGGCGGTGGACCCGCTAATACTTCCAGTGGCTGACACACTGCTATCGGGGGCAAGCCCCCTCCCACATTGGACTGGGTACATCTGAGATGTCAGCGGTAGACAAGGCCACCGTCGATCAGCGGCGATTGCCCGGTCATGTAGTCCGCATCCGGCCCGGCCAGGTACGCGACCAGCCCTGCCACATCCTCCGGCGTCTGCGCCCGGCCCAAGGCGATGCCATCCACATACTTCTTGTAGGTTGCACCGACTTCGGCGCCGGTGATCTCGGCCATGCGCTTGTCGATCTCGACCCACATATCGGTGCCCACCACGCCCGGACAGTAGGCGTTTACGGTAATCCCGGCGCTCGCCAACTCCTTGGCCGCCGCCTGGGTCAAGGCACGTACGGCAAACTTGGTGGCCGAGTACACCCCCAGCAGCGCAAAACCTTCATGGCCGGCGATGGAGCAGGCGTTGATGATCTTGCCCTTCTGCTTGAGCGCCTTGAATTTCTTGCCGGCGGCCTGGATGCCCCACAACACGCCCTGCACGTTGATGCCCAGGGTGCGCTCGACCTGTTCCGGGCTGACGTCCAACAGCGAATCGATCTGCGCCACACCGGCATTGTTGACGATGATGTGGAAGCCACCCAGGGTCAGGTGCGCATGCTCCACCGCCGCCACCACCTGTTCGCGCTTGGACACGTCAGCGACGAACACAGAGGCCTTGCGGCCCAGCGCGACGACTTCGGCGGCCACGGCTTCGAGCTTGGCGCCATTGATGTCCACCAGGGCGATATCGGCACCGTCCTGTGCCAGGCGCAAGGCGATGGCCCGGCCAATGCCCTGCCCGGCGCCGGTCACCAGCGCGACTTTTCCAGCAATACTCATGGCGTTCTCCTGCAATTGATGAGGGAAGCCTTGTCTATCGCAGGTGCGCTGCGGGCTGTCGAGGTGCACATGGATTGGCATGCGGCCTGAGACGGGATGTCTCAAGGTGCGAATCATTCTTGTAAAAGTGCGCACTTATGCCTAGCTTATGCGCCCCCCGCCCGCGCTTTAAGGCCCTGCCCCCATGGTTTTGCGTTTTCGTCCCGTCGTCACCTCACGTTTCGCCCTCGGTCTGCTGCTCAGCGGCGGCATCGGTCACAGCCTGGCGGCAGACCTTGAACTGCCGGCGGTAAAGGTCCAGGGCCAGGATGCGTCCGGCTACCGCAGCGACACCGCCTCGGTGAGCGGCGTCGACGAAGCGCCACTGCTCGACACCCCGGCCTCGATCACGGTGATCAACGCCGCACTGATCAAGGACCAGCAAGCACGCCTGCTCAGTGAAGTACTGCGCAACGACGCCTCGGTGGGCGACAGCTATGCGCCCATCGGCTACTACGAGAACTTCGTGGTGCGCGGCTTTTCGCTGAATGCGGCGAGCAGCTACAAAATCAATGGACGCACCATCACCGGCGAGCAGAACGTTGCCCTGGAGAACAAGCAGCAGGTCGAAGTGCTCAAGGGCCTGGCCGGCCTGCAGAGCGGGATTTCCGAGCCCAGCGGCGTGATCAACTACGTGACCAAGCGCCCGGAAGACGTGCGCTCGGTGACCGTCTCCACCGATGATCGCGGCAGCGGCTATGTCGCCACCGACGTCGGTGGCTGGTTCGGCAGCGAGCAACAATTCGGCCTGCGCGCCAACGTCGCCCACGAAGACCTCAACTCCTACGTGGAACACGCCAATGGCCAGCGCGATTTTGTGTCCCTGGCCTTTGACTGGAACATCAGCCCCGATGCCGTATTGCAACTGGACGCCGAGTACCAGGACAAGCAACAACGCTCGGTGCCGGGCTACCAATTGCTGGGCGGCACCGAGGTGCCACACGGGGCCTCACCGAAGAAACTGCTGGGGCACCAGAGCGGGTCCAGGCAGGTGGGCATTGATTCGCTGAATCTCAACGGCAAGTTTGAATACCGCTTCAATGATCAGTGGAAAGGCAGCGTGAGCGCGGCGCGCAGCAAGGTGGTGATCGATGACTACAGTTCGTTTGCGTGGGGCTGCTATGGCTCGACCCGTTGCACGTCGAGCGTGCCGAACTACTTCAGCCCCGAAGGCAACTATGATGTCTACGACTACCGCAGCCCTGACGACACCCGCCGTGACGATGAAATCCAGGCGGCCATGACAGGGCTGTTCGACACCGCCGGCCTGGGCCATGAACTGACCTTCGGCACCAGTGCGTTCCGCCGGGTGATCGACAAGCGCAAATCCGTCAATGAATACATCGGCACCACCAGCATCGACGTGGACGCCCCGACGTTTACCCCGACCGAAAAGCCACTGAACGACAGCCACCGCAACCTCGACAGTCGCCAGTACGGCCTGTTCGTCACCGACCGCATCCGCTTCAACGAGCAATGGCAAACCATTCTGGGCGGTCGCGAAGTACGCCTGGATGAGAAGGCCTTCGACAGCGTCACCGGCAACCAGGCCAGGCACACCCAGCAATACGTGTTCTTGCCGCAGGCCTCGTTGATCTACAAACCTGTCGAGAACATCTCGCTCTATACCAGCTACAGCAAAGGCCTGTCCCTGGGCGGCACCGCGCCGTGGTTCGCCAACAACGCCGACGAAACCCTCGCCCCCACCACCTCACGCCAAATCGAAGCCGGGGTGAAATACGACTGGCGCCGAATCAGCTTTGCCGCCGCCGTGTTCCAGACCCGCCAGGCCTATCAGTACGCCAAGCCAGATGGCACGGGCAAATTCGACTACGTGCAGCAAGGCGAGCAAAAGAACACCGGGCTGGAATTGTCAGCCAACGGCTGGGCCACCGAACGCCTGCAGATCGCAACCAGCGTGGCGGCGTTTCGTGCGCGAGTGACCGGCAGCGGCACAGCGGACTACGAAGGCCACCAGGCGATCAACGTGCCCAAGCTGCGCGCCAGTGTGTATGCCGATTATGCGTTGCCCTGGGTGAACGGCCTGGCGGTGCTGGGCGGTGTGCAATACAGCGCCAAGAAGTACGCCAACCGCAGCGGCAATGTGCAAGTGGGGGATTACGCGGTGGTGAATGTGGGCAGCCGCTACACCACCCAGGTGAGCGGCTATGACACGGTGTTCCGCCTGAGCGTCGACAACCTGTTCGACAAGCGCTACTGGCGCGACGCGGGCGAGTACATGGGCGATGACTACCTGTTCCAGGGCGCGCCATTGACGGCGCGCCTGAGTGCTTCGGTCAACTTCTGAAGACCCGCGCCGCCGCTAGCCACAATGCCGTCAGGCCGCAGGTCAACAGGCTCCAGCCAAGGTCCTGTGCCCAGGCGACCAGGGTAAGCCCGGCGCCAATCACCAGGTAATAGAGCAAGCCAAATATCGCGGCGGCGGTGCCCAGGCGGTCTTGATAAGCCACCAGCGCCGCCCCCAGCACGTTGGGAATCGCCATGCCGAATGCCAGCACCACCAGCAGCATCGACCATACGAATAGCCAACTGTGTTGCAGCATCAGGACTGACAGGCCGCCCAGCAGTGCCAGCACGGCGGCGGCCAACACCAACTGATCGCTATTGAGCCCACGCTTGAGTAAGCCGTTGTTCAGCCACGCCCCGAGTCCTGATCCAAGCGCCAGCAACACACCGCTGTAGCCGAATTCGGCAGCGGACAATCCCAGCCGCGCGAAGATAAACGGCCCCACGCTGTAGTAGCTGAACAGCGCAATATTGAACGCCGCCACCAGGCCGACGGAACGCCACACTCCGGCGTCCCTGAGCATCAGGCCCACGGTCTCGCCCAACGGCGAGTTCGCCAAGGAGGCGGGACGCGTCTCGGGTAATGCCCACAGGCAGGTGGTCCACACTAGCCCTGCCATCAGCAACAGGCCTGTGAGCACGCCGCGATAGCCGAAGTACTGCACCAACGTCGCACCAGTGAACAGGCCAATTGCCGGGCTGGCAGCCAAGGCAATGCCCATTATGGAAAACACCTGGGCCAACTGTGCGCCCTGGAATCGGTCGCGCAACAGCGTCTGCGTCGCCACCGAACCGACTGCCGCGCCAAAGGCGGCGATGGCCTGGGCCAACAACAAGCCGTTGAACGTACTCACAGTCAAGGCCAGCAGCATGGCGGCGACATACAACCCCAGCCCGGCCAATATCACCGGGCGCCGGCCCCAGCGATCACACAAGCGGCCCCATATCACCACGCCGAATGCAAACGCCAGGAAGTACACCGACAGGGCCTGCCCGGCCCGTTCAGGCCCGACCGCGAAGGCTTGGCCAATATCACCCAGGGCCGGGCTATAGAGGGTTTGAGCCAACTGCGGGAACATCAGCAGTGCCACGGCCAGTACCAGCAAGTATTTAGATGACATGAACAGATCCTTCACGAGAAAAGAGCGTGAGGATTCTAAGCAGACTGGCTTGGGGTATTATCCAGACTTCGACAAATTACCCATCAAATCGGACAACCCATGGCCTGGCTCGCTGCCGACGCATCATTCGACCCGGACCAGTACCCGGCGCCCGTCATTGGCATCGCCGCCCTGCTCGGCGACCACGACTCCGGCCTGCACCAGCACCAGCGCGGTCAACTGCTGTTTACCCAGCAGGGCTGCACCCGCATTACCCTGGACAATCAACTGTGCCTGCTGCCGCCGACCCGTGCGGCGTGGATCCCTTGCGGCGTGCATCACCGTGCGGTGATGAGCAAGACCGTCGATTACCGTTCGCTGTATGTAAGCCCGGCCATTGCGGCCCGGTTGCCGGCACAGGTGCGAGTGATCGAAGTGAGCGGGTTGTTGCGGGCGGTGTTGGAACCGATGGCCATGGCCCCTTTCGAGACCCATTGGCAGACAGGCCGCTACGCGCATTTGCTGGCGTTGTGCCTGGAAGAAATTCAGGAGGCGGCCGAGCAACCGCTGCTCCTGCCCTTGCCAAGGGACAAACGTCTGGCGCCTTTGCTGGCCAATCTGGAGCGATTGCCGCCGACGCTGCAAGACCTGGAAAAGCAGATCGGCGCCAGCACCAAGACCATCGGCCGGATCTTCCTGCGAGAAACCGGCCTGGGGTATCAGCAATGGCGCCAGCAGTGGCGCTTGATGCGTGTCATCGAGTTGCTCGCCACTGGGCGCAGCCTCGGCTACTGCGCCTTTGAGCTGGGGTTTGCCAGCGACAGCGTGTTGATCGCCTTCTTCAAGGGCATGACCGGCACCACGCCGCGCGGTTATTTCAAATCAGGTTGAGACCTCATTTGGGCATCTTGCGAAAGCCAACGGCCAGGCGGTTCCAGCTGTTGATGGTGGTGATTGCCACGCTCAGGTCGACCTGCTCCTGGGCGCTGAATTCGGCGGCCAGTGCGTTGAAGTCTTCGTCGGGCGCGTGGGTGTGGCTGATCAGGGTAAGGCTTTCAGCCCAAGCCAATGCAGCGCGTTCACGCGGGGTGAAGAACGGCGTTTCGCGCCAGGCTGACACGGTGTACAGGCGACGTTCGGTCTCGCCGCCTTTGCGGGCGTCGGCGGTGTGCATGTCGAGGCAGAAGGCGCAGCCGTTGATCTGCGAGACGCGCAGGCGTATCAGTTCCAGCAGTGGCAGCTCGATGGAGAGTTTGCCCACGGCGGCTTCCAGGGCGAGCATGGCTTTCATGGCGTCTGGGGAAGCGGTGTAGAAATCGGTACGGGGTTGCATGGTGATGCTCCAGGGCAGTGGGGATTGATGGCTAGGTTAGTCATCGGGCCTTGGGGGAGAAATAGCCAATTCTGGGTAAGAATGGGTGACCAATTTTTGTGAGTACATATCCGTTATTTAGGTAACGGCCGCTTATGGCTCCGCCCTTAGAGCGGCTCACTTTGGAAAAGCCGGAATGCCGGCCCAGCCCAAAGTAAGCAAAAGGCTCTTGCCCCAACACTCGGCACCTCGCCTAGGCTCGGTGTGCCCGTAATCCGACAGTGATTTGGGGGGCCTAAGATCAAAATCAAAAGCAGATCAAAAGCCAGAGCCAGAGCAAACCACCCTTCAACTGATACATGAAGATCAAACTGTGGGAGGGGGCTTGCCCCCGATGGCGGTGTGTCAGCCAACTCATCAGTGACTGACCCACTGCCATCGGGGGCAAGCCCCCTCCCACACTTTGACCGAGTACCGGCCATACAATCCGGTCGGCTCTAAGGCCGCCGCGCTCTTGCTTTTGATCTGGGATCGCCCCGTCAAACACGCTGGCCGAACGCAGGCTTGAATCCGTGGCCCACGGATTCAAGCCGGAGAGAGGGCACACCTTGGGGCAAGAGCGTTTTGCTTACTTTTGCGCTCTTCAAAAGTGAGCCGCTGTAAGAGCGGAACCATAAGTAGCCATTACCGAAGCATCGGATATGTACTCAGTCAAACCACCCGAGCCATATGCTCCCCAATCCTGCCCCTCAACCACCGCTCCGCCGGATCATTGTCATGCACCCCACTCCACACCATCGACAACTCCGCCGCATCGATCGCAAACGGCGGGTCCTGCGCCCGTAGCGATGTGCCCTCCGTCAACGCACACGCAGCATAATCCGGCACCGTCGCAATAATCTGCGTACCGGCAAGCAACGCCCGCAACCCACTGAACTGCGGCACCGCCAGCACCACCCGGCGGGTACGACCAATGCGCGCCAGGTCCAGGTCGATGTTGCCGCTCAAATCCCCCGAAAACGACACCATCGCATGGGGCCGTTCGCAGTAGTCGTCGAGGGTCAACGGTTCAACACCGTCATCCCCACGCAAGACCTTGCACGGAATATCCCGCAGTTTCTTGCGCTTGGCATTCGCCGGCAATTCCGTGGTGTAGCTCACCCCCACCGAAATCTCGCCGCTGGCCAGCAGCGACGACATCAACAGGTAATTGGCCCGACGCACCACCACGATGATCCCCGGTGCCTCTTCGCGCAGTTGGCTGAGCAACGGTGGGAACAGGCCAAATTCAGCGTCGTCCGAGAGGCCAATGCGAAACACTGCACAACTGGTGGAAGGGTCGAAATCCTTGGCACGGCTGACCGCGCCGGAAATGGTGTCCATGGCCGGTTGCAACTCCTTGAGTATCGCCACGGCGCGTGGCGTGGGTTCCATGCCCCGCCCGTTGCGCAGCAGCAACGGGTCGTCGAACAGATCGCGCAAGCGTCCCAGTGCCGCACTCACCGCCGGTTGGCCCATGAAGAGTTTTTCGGCGACCCGGGTCAGGTTCTTCTCGAACATCAACGCCTCGAAAATCACCAGCAGGTTCATGTCGACGCGGCGCAGGTCGTTGCGATTCATGGTGATATCCACACGGTTGGCAAGCTCACAGATAACCACGCCAGGCGCCGGCCACATTGCACGCCTGTGCTGTCTTTTCCTGGTGTGCACCTGGCGAAATTAACAACGATTAACTCGTCAGCCGGACGGTCCGGCAACAAGATTGGCCACGTCTACACTGCATCCATCCACCGGGAACGCTCCCATCGACTGCGGATATCTGTCATGGCCCGACTCGATCAATACTCCCCTCGCTTGTCCGCCACCGGGGGCCTGTGCCCCCGACGCGAGCGCATCGCCAAGCAACTGATCCTGGCCAACCTCGGCGAAAGCCTGGCCATTGCCGACATCGCCCAGGCCTGCGCCCTGTCGCGCAGCCATTTTTCCCGTGCCTTCAAGTGCACCACCGGGCTGTCGCCGCAGGAATGGATCCGCCAACAGCGCATCCAGCGGGCCAAGGAACTGATCGCCCAGTCATCCTTGAGCCTGACGCAAATCAGCCTGGAATGCGGCTTCTGCGACCAGGCGCACTTTTGTCATATGTTCACCCGTAGCGAAGGCGTCAACCCGATGACCTGGCGAAATCACCACTCTCGCCCTAAAACGCAAGTGATCGCGGCCTAGTGGTCCTGGCCTGCCTGGCCTATGCTGGCCGCTCATCCCGTTCCGAGCATGGCCACCCATGAACGACCTCAGCGACCAGGCCGTGCATTTCGGCCCCTACCGCATCCACCCGCGCCAGCGCCTGGTGCTGGAGGCCGGTCGACCGTTGCGGCTGGGCCGGCGTGCGGTGGATATCCTGCTGATCCTGCTGGAACAGGCCGGCAATGTGGTGAGCAAGCAGGAACTGATCGCCCGCGTCTGGCCCAGGAGCGTGGTGGAAGACGGCAACCTGCGGGTGCACATGGCGGCGTTGCGCAAGGCATTGGGCGATGGCCAGGCCGGGCAGCGCTATATCGTGACCGTAGCCCAGCGGGGCTACAGTTTTGTTGCGCCACTGAGCATCGAGCCGATGACCCTGCCAACCGAAGGTGCCCCCCAACGCCCGTGCCACAATTTGCCGCTGCGCCGTACGCGCATGCTCGGTCGCCAGGCCCTGATCGACAGCCTGGTGCAGCAACTGCCCGAGCAACGCTTTATCACCCTGACCGGCGCCGGCGGCATCGGCAAGACCACGGTGGCCCTGCGGGTGGCGGAATTGCTGATCGGGCACTACCGCGACGGCATCCGCTTGCTGGACCTGGCGCCACTGAGCGCGCCATCGATGATCCTGCCCAACCTCGCCGCCCTGCTCGACCTTACCCACGCTGAGCACGAAGCCCTGCCCACGTTTGCGCGGCGCTTGCAGGAGCACCAGTTGTTGCTGGTGATCGATAATTGCGAACACGTGCTCGACGACATCGCCCTGATCAGTGAAACCCTGCTGCGCCACGCGCCCCGGTTGCACATCCTGGCCACCAGCCGCGAGGCATTGCGCGCCGAGGGCGAACACGTGCAGCGCCTGGAGCCCCTGGCCTGCCCGCCCGCCACCGGCAACCGCGCCCAGGCGCTGGGCTACCCGGCCCTGCAATTGTTGATCGAACGGGCCATGTCCCATCAGGACAGCTTTGAACTGAGCGAGGCCGAGCTGCCGCTGGCGATTGATATCTGCCAGCGCCTGGACGGTATTCCCCTGGCCATCGAACTCGTGGCGGCGCAGATCGAACGCTTCGGCCTGCCCGGACTGCTGGTGCAAATGGAAGACAACTTTCGCCTGCTCACCCGAGGCCGGCGCAGCGCCCTGCCCCGTCATCAAACCCTGCGCGCCACCCTGGACTGGAGCTTTGCGCTACTGACCGCCTGCGAACAGATCTGCCTGCGTCGCCTGGCGGTATTTCGCGGTGGGTTCAGCCTGGCCAGCGCAGCGGCGGTGATTGCCGGGGAGCAGATTGCACCACACGAAGTGCTGGGTTCGATCACCCAGTTGGTCGCCAAGTCCTTGCTCAATGTGGAAGCCGGCGATGACGAGATGGTCTACCGCCTGTTGGACATCACCCGCACCTATGCCCTGGAAAAACTCAGCGTCGCCCAGGAACTCCACGCTACCCGCCAGCGCCACGCCGAGCGCTGCCTGGCGCTGATGAACCAGGCCCAGGACGATTGGGAGCTGATCGCAACCCAGACCTGGATCGACCGTTATGCGCCGCTGCGCGAAGACATCCGCGCCGCCCTCGACTGGGGCCTGGGCGACCAGGGTGCGCACTTGCTGGGCATTCGCCTGACGGTGAGTGCGATGCCGTTGTGGCAGGAGCTGTCGCTGCTGCGCGAACATGGCTTGTATGTGGGCAAGGCCCTGGCGCGACTGAGGCAATCGAATGCGCCGAGCCAGCGCTTGAACATGGCCTTGCAGCTGGCGCTGGGCAGTTTTTCCTATCACACCCAGGGCGGCACGCCGCAGACCATTGCAGCATTCAGTTGCGCGCGTCGCCTGGCGGAAGCCGGCAAGGACCTGGCCGGCCAGTTACGTGCGGTATCGGGGCACATGGCGGTAAACCTGTGCTGCGGCAACTACCGGGAGGCCTTGGCGCAGAGCCTGCACTTCGATCAGCTCGGCCCCCGTGCCGAGCCTTTGCTGTCCCTCAGTGCCCAGCGCCTGCGGGTGTTGGCGCAGCACTTCGCCGGTCACCAGGCCCTCGCGCAGCACAATGCCGAGCAAGTGATCCAGCGCATGGCCCAGAGCGGCCATCTCAACCGCTTTACCCATGGCTTTGGCGTGCAGTACGACCAGAGCGTCGCCTCGCTGACCATCCTTGCACGCATCCTGTGGCTGCGCGGTTATCCGGAGCGCGCGTGGCGTACCGCGAGTCAGGCGCTGGCGCTGGCCTTGCAGATCAACCACGGCACGTCGATCTGCTACACCCTGGCCCTGGCCGGGGTGGTCATCGCTCGCTACAACGGCGACAGCGCCATGGCCCACGAACACCAGGATCAACTGCTGCAGCAAGCGCAAAAGCACTCGGTGCAGTTGTTTCACACCTGGGCGCGTTGTTATGAGGGCACGCTACCCATCGCGGATGTGCAGGGGTTGGGCCTGGTCGAGGATATCCTGGTGACCTTCAATGCAATCGAGGTCAGTGACGCGGCCTTCGAGCGCGCCAGAAGTGGCGCAGCCGGCTGGTGCACCCCGGAAATCCTGCGAGTGCGCGCCGAAAGCCTGGCCGACAGCCGTGCGGCAGAAGCCCTGCTGCTGGAAGCCCTGGGCCTGGCGCACCAGCAAGGCGCGCTGGCCTGGGAATTACGCAGTGCAACCTCGTTGGCAAGCCTGTGGCAGACGCAAGGCCGCGTACAGGCGGCGCGCGATTTGCTGGGTTCGATCTACGCCCGCTTCACCGAAGGCTTTGCCACCCAGGACCTAGTCCGCGTACGCAGCCTGCTCGACCAGTTGCAGGACAAACGGCCGGCCTGAAAACCGCCCTAGGTAATGCCCGTAGCCCTGTTGCAAACGCGCCACCTGCAACGGGTCGCGCAGTTGCGCCAGGGCGTAGCTGCGCATGCAATTGAGCAGGCGGTAACGCGGGCTGCCTGGGCCCGGCTCTCGGGTCAGCAGCGACGTACCCACCAAGCGCCCCAGCAGGTAGGACAGGTCGGCGTGTTCCAACTCGGTCCCGGCGACCAGTTCACTCAAGGTGGGCAAGGTCACGGCCATCTTGAATAAACCCAATTGCAGGAATAGCCAGCGCTCCGGCAGGCTCAGGCGCTGGTAGGTCCAGTCCAGGGCCGCCGTCAGGGATTGGTGGCGTTCCACCGCGGTGCGCCGGCCTCGGGTCAGCACCTGCAAGCCCGCGCGCAACTGCTGCTGCAAACCGCGCACACCGAGTGCATCCACTTGGGCGGCGGCCAACTCCAAGGCCAGTGGGATACCGTCCAGACGCCGACAGATGTCTCGCAGCGGCGCCAGGTCATGGAGGCGCAGCGCGAACCCTTGCTGGCTGGCACGCACCCGCGCAACAAATAACTGCACCGCCGGGTAAGCCATCGCCTGTTCGATACTGCCCATGGCCGCCGGCGCCGGGATCGCCAGCCTCGGCACACGCTGTACCCATTCACCGGGGACTTGCAGGCTTTCACGGCTGGTCACCAGCACGCTGACCTGAGGCGCGGTTTCGCGCAGCACACGCACCAGATGCCGGCAGGCGCCGAGCAGCAGGTCTGCGCCGTCGAGCACCAGCAACAGTTGGCGCGAGGCCAATTGACGGCACAGCTCGCTGGCGTGGGCGCAGGGTTCCAGGTGCAGCGCGGCAGCCAGGTCGCGCAGCATGGTCATCGGTGCTTCCACCGTGGCCAGGTCAACCCACCACACGCCGTCCCGGTAGCGCGGCAACACGCGCTGTGCCAATGCCAGGGCCAGGGTGCTTTTGCCGACACCGGCGCACCCGGTGAGGGTCATCAGGTGTTGCCCGGACAGACGCCGAACCAGCACGCCCAACACCTCGTCACGGCCCACCACCGCACTGAGCCGCGCCGTCAGGTTGTGCCGAGGCAGCGCGGCGGGCTGCGCGCCCTGCAGCGGGGCTGCGAAACAGTAGCCGCGCAGAGGGTCATTAAGAATGAACTGCTGCCCATCGAGCACGCGACGCAGTGCGGCGATGTGCACCCTCAGGTTGTTTTCTTCCACCACGCTGTTCGGCCAGACCCGCTCGATCAGGGTGGCTTTGCTGATGAACTGCCCGGGCGCCTCGAGCAGCGCCGTGAGGATATCCAGCGCACGCCCGCCCACAGGCACCGGCCAACCCGATTTGCTGACCAGCCGCTGCTGCCGGTGAAACACATAGGCACCGAAGCGTACCGTGCCATCAGCGTCAATCGCCTGAGGATTGTTCATGTGTGCAATAGCGCTGAAACACCCGGCCCTGGGCGTTTGCGCATCCTTTTCCGTGGGCTTGACGCTATCTTGCCAGCTACCCGTGACAGGACAATGCTGGCACAGGGAGCGATACGGACATTCGGGTGCGCGAGACGGACATTCTGTCGTTAACTGAACTGCTGTCGGTATTGGGTCGGGTTGAGGCCCAGTTTTTCACTGAACAGAAAGCGCATATGCCGCACGCTGCCGAAGCCTGCGTGAAAAGCCACGGTCTTGAGCGGCAGGTCGGTGGTTTCCAGCAATTGCCGGGCGCGGTCGATGCGCGCGCCTTGCAGGAAGACCATGGGCGTCATCTGCACTTCCTTGGCGAACAGCCGCGCAAAATGGCGGGCGCTCATGCCGGCCAACTCAGCCATGGACTCGATGGTGAACGGTTGGTCCAGATGCGCCAGCACATGGTTCTGTACCCGGGTAATCGTGGTTTCCTGCGGTGCCACCGCCGCCGTCATCGGGCTGAACTGCGCCTGGCCGCCCTGGCGTTTCATCACCACCAGCAACACCTTGGCCACGTCCACGGCGACTTGTTTGCCATGGTCCTGGGCCACCACCGACAGCGCCAGGTCGATGCCGGCCGTGACGCCGCCCGAAGTGATCAGGCGCCCGTCCTGCAGGTAGATGCGATCCGTTTCGACCATTGCCTGGGGAAACGCCTTGATCAGTCGCTCGGTGTAGTGCCAGTGCGTGGTCACGCGGTGACCGTCCAGCAGCCCGGCATGCCCCAGCACAAAGGCCCCGGTGCAGATCGAGCCGAAGCGCCGCGCCCGCGGAGCCGCGGCCCTCAGCCACGGCAGCAGCGCCGGATGACATTCGTTATAGGCACCGGGGCCGCCGGGTACCAGCAGCAGGTCGTAGGCATCCTGGGCCTGGTCCAGCAGCAGGTCAGTCTGCACGGCTACGCCATTGGAGGCGCGCAATGGACCGGGCTCGGTGCCGAGGGTGAGGATCTGGTAGTGCGCCGACGCCGGCAGGTAACGGTTGGCAATGGAAAACACCTCGAGCGGCCCTGCCATATCGAGCAGGAGAAAGTCCGGAAACAGCGCCATGGCCACGGTTTTCATAGCGGGAAAGGTCCATCGGGAAGGAGTACGGCAGGCATTATGACACGCTTGAAACTGTCAACTTTAAAGCGACAGTAATTCAGTTTTCATCTTCTTAATGAATATTCCAGTAACCATTAACCTTCTTCTCAACGCAAGAGCCCTGCATGCCGCAGCCCGCTCTCACTTGAGGACAAGACCATGCTGACCCTTCGCAAAGCTTCCGAACGCGGCGCCGCCAATCACGGTTGGTTGAAGTCGTTCCACACCTTCTCGTTCGCCAACTACTGGAACCCGAACGAACAAGGGTTTTCCGATCTGCTGGTGATCAACGATGACCGTGTCGCCGCCGGCAAAGGCTTCGGCCAGCACCCACACCGCGATATGGAGATCTTCTCTTATGTGCTCGAAGGCGCCCTGGAACACAAGGACACCCTGGGCACCGGCTCGGTGATCCGCCCCGGCGATGTGCAACTGATGAGCGCCGGCAGCGGCGTGGCCCACAGCGAGTTCAACCACAGCCAGACCCGTGGCGTGCACTTCCTGCAAATCTGGATCGTGCCTGCCGTGGCCGGTGCCGAACCACGCTACCAGCAGGAACACTTCAGCGAGGCCCAGAAGCGTGGGCGCCTGCAGTTGATCATCTCGCCGGACGGTGCCGATGGCTCCCTCAGCGTGCGCCAGGACGCACGGGTGTATGCCGGGCTGTTCAACGGTGATGAAACCGCGACCCTGGACCTGCCGCCCGATCGCCATGTGTACCTCCATGTGGCCCGGGGCAGCGTTGAAATCAACGGCCAGCGCTTGCGCGAAGGCGACGGCGCCCGGGTGCGGGATGAGCGGCAGATCCGCTTGAGCCACGGTGAAGATGCCGAGGTGCTGGTGTTCGACCTGCGCCCGCAGGAACTGCCGCAGATGCCATGACCGGCCCCGCGATGGCTCGCAAAAACGAGCCATCGCTGGCGTCGATAGTCACCATCAGCCCAATGAAGTTCTCTTGAAAAATGCAACGCGTAACATCAACCCCATACCAGGCAACACCCCAACCAACACACTCGGAGCACACTCTCATGAAACGCCAAATCTTGCTTAGCCTCGCTTTCTCGGTACTCGCTGCCAATGCTTTTGCCCACCCGGTCGTGGCTGAAGGCGGTTCGGATCGCCTGATTGAAAGCCGCGTCGCCGAGGGTGGTGCCGACCGCCTGCAAGGCAACCGTGTTGCCGAAGGTGGTTCGGATCGCCTGCAGGAACGCCGTGTCGCCGAAGGTGGTGCTGACCGTCTGCAAGGTAACCGCGTAGCCGAAGGTGGCGCTGACCGCTTGCAGGAACGTGGCCTGGCCGAAGGCGGTGCTGATCGCCTGCAGGAACGTGGCCTGGCCGAAGGCGGTGCTGATCGTCTGCAAGGCAACAACGCATAATCCCGCGCTGTTTGCGGGAACCCCAAACCGGCCTGATCAGCCGGTTTTTTTTCGTCTGCGGGCGCTTGATGGACCTGATCGGCGCGACCACCGAATAGGCGACACCGACCCGTAAAGATCCAGGCCTTCAGTGCCGGGGACAATACAACGTTATCCAAGGTCAGCCTTGGCGCATGCAAAACCGGTGGATAATTCGCCCGGACATTAAAAATGCAATTAATTGATATCCAATCAGTTGGATAATTCCACACTTTAATAATTAGGTTAGAACCAATCGGCATTTTACAGACCCCGCCCCTGCCCCTACTTTGGACGCGAATAACCGACCCCCTGCCCGGTGGAGGTGGTAATCACACCCAAGACAAGGACAGACCATGAGCATCGAATTCATCGGCTACATTGGCGGCCATCACGCTTCCGAGATCCATCCGCGCAGCGGCCCTACCCTGCAACCCGACTATGTCGAGAGCGTGGCCCGCGCCCACGAAGAGGCCGGTTTCGACCGTGCCCTGGTGGCCTTCCACTCCAACAGCCCGGACAGCACGCTGATCGCCTCCCACGCCGCCAGCGTGACCACCAGGCTGCAATTTCTCATCGCCCATCGCCCCGGTTTCGCCCAGCCCACACTGGCCGCGCGCCAATTCACCACCCTTGATGTATTCAACGGCGGGCGTACGGCGGTGCACATCATCACCGGCGGTGACGACCGCGAACTGCGCGCCGATGGCAGCCATATCGGCAAGGACGAACGCTACGCCCGCACCGACGAATACCTGAGCGTGGTACGCCAGGAATGGACCAGCGAACAGCCCTTCGACTTCAAGGGCACCTACTATCAGGTCGAAGGTGCGCACTCCACGGTGAAGTCGCCGCAGCAGCCGCATATCCCGCTGTATTTCGGCGGCTCGTCCAAAGCCGCAATCGAAGTGGCGGGCAAGCATGCCGACGTGTATGCGCTGTGGGGCGAAACTTACGAGCAGGTGCGCGAGATCGTGACCCAGGTACGCGCCGAAGCAGCCAGGCATGGGCGTACGATCCGTTTCAGCTTGTCGTTGCGGCCGATCCTCGCCGAGACCGAAGAGCTGGCGTGGGCCCGGGCCGAGCGCATCCTGCAGCAGGCGACCGAGCTGGCCGAGAAAAACGGCTTTGTGCGGCGTGAACCGCCCAACGAAGGCTCGCGCCGCCTGCTCGCCGCGGCGGCTCAAGGTGCCCGGCTGGATAAGCGCTTGTGGACCGGGATTGCCGGGTTGCTCGGTGCACAGGGCAATTCCACCTCGCTGGTGGGCACCGCTGAGCAGGTCGCGGAAGCCTTGGTGGATTACTACGACCTGGGGATCACCACGTTCCTGATTCGCGGGTTCGACCCGCTCAATGATGCGATCGATTACGGCAAGCGCCTGATCCCCCTCACCCGCCAATTGATCGCAGAACGCGAACAGGCACAACAAGTAGCCTGAGAAAAACACAAAAACCAATGTGGGAGGGGGGCTTGCCCTCTCCCACATCAAGATCAGTTTTTGTAGTCGGTATCGCTGCGCTCCAACTGCCGGACCAGCGCATTCCAATGCCGCGCCACGCCCGGACCTTCGCCGCTGGCGTGCGCCTTGGCCTGTTGCTCAACTTTGCCCACCACTTCCTGCGGTGGGAAGATCAATTGCGCATTCCCCGCTGCCTGGGCTGCAATCTGGATATTGCAGGCCCGCTCCAGTTGCTGCAGTTGCTGAAACGCATGCTCTACGCTGACGCCCGCGGTCAACAACCCATGATTGCGCAGGATCATCACACTTTTGTCGCCCAGGTCGGCGACCAACCGCTCGCGCTCGTCAAGGTCGAGGGCAATCCCTTCATAACCGTGATAGGCCACGCGCCCGGAAAAACCGATAGAGTGCTGGGAGATCGGCAGCAAGCCGTCTTTTTGCGCCGATACCGCAATGCCGTCGCGGGTGTGGGTGTGCAGCACGGCTTGCAGGTCGTGACGCGCGCCATGGATGGCGCTGTGGATCACATAGCCGGCGTAGTTGATGCCCAGGCCCGTCGGGTCATCCACGATAGTGCCGTCGAGGTCGACCTTGACCAGGTTGGACGCACTGATTTCATCGAACAGCAGCCCAAAGGCATTGATCAGGAAATGCTCCTCCGGGCCCGGCACGCGGGCGGAGAAGTGGGTATAGATGTGGTCGGTCCACTTGTATAAGGCCGCCAGACGATAGGCGGCGGCCAGCTTGACGCGCACTTCCCATTCTTCTGGCGTGACGCGTTGTCGGACGGTGTTGCTGGAAACGCTGGAAATCGAGGTGACGCTGCTCATGGCAAAACTTCCTGGATGGCCTTAAGGACTTCCAGGCAAGCCTAGGGGATGCAAAAAAATAATAAAAAGCACATTTTAATCTAAGCTAATTATTATTTTTTTTCATATCATGCAGCCTCCTTGATCTTGTGCAACGAGGCAGCGACCAGCTTGCCAAACGCATCCACCGGCCCCTGCAGGTTGCCCAGGAAGTGCGGATAGATCAGCCACAGGTCCATCACCGGCTTGAAGTCCTTGAGCGGCATCACCGCCAGGTGTTCGCGATGGGCGCTGCGCTCCAGCAACGGTCGCGGCACCAAACCCAGGCCCAGGCCGTCCGCCACCAGGCCCAATTGCAGCTCGGTGCCGAAGGTTTCCAGGTTGACCCGCAACGCCAGGCCCTGGTCAGACAAGGTGCGCTGCAGACCGGCGCGGAAGCCGCAACCATCCGGGTTGAGAACCCAGCCGTTCTGGTACACATCCGCCAGCTTGCACGGTTTCTTCGGCAACTGCGCCTTGGCGCACACCACCACCAGTTCCATCTTGCCGATGGACTCGCCGACGATGTTGTCCGGGAAAATCTTGCCCGCCGGGAACAACGCCGCCGCCGCATCCAGCTCGCCGCGCTCGATCTTGCCCACCAGTTGGCTGCCCCACCCCGTAGCGACCTGGGCACGCAGGTCGGGGTATTCGGTGCGCAGGTGCTTGAGGGCATCCAGCAGCACCACGTCGCCGATGGTCTGCGGCACGCCCAGGCGCAACAGGCCAGTGGGGGGTGCATCGGTGGCTACCAATTCGCGCAGCGCGTCCATCTCGCGCAGGATCAACCGGCACTGCTCGTAGACGCGGGTGCCGATCAACGTGGGCTTGAGGGGCTTGGTGTTGCGGTCGAACAACTCCACCCCCAATGCCTGCTCGAAGTTCTGCACGCGACGGGTAATGGCCGGCTGGGTCAGTTGCAACGACTCGGCGGCGTGGCTGATGGACTGGCAACGAATCACTTCGACAAAGGCATCGATATCGTCAATTTTCATTTGGGCCGCACATAGAGAACAGTCATTAAGATGTGTGCGAAGCATAGTTGCAGGAAAGCCGCCTGGATAGCCCGCGCTGTGATCGATAACGTCTAACGCTATTCAGACCAGTTCTAAATTACCTTCAGCTATAAGCTAATCATTAAAAAATAGCATATTAACTATAAACATTATGCTTAGATAAACCCATCACCACCGACCACACGATGGAACTGTCATGACCCAGGCCCGACACCCCGAGAGACTCAGAGCCTTCATAGGCGCCCTGGCGGAATTGATCGACGGTAATCCACGCGAAGGCGACCTGCTGCACCGTGGCGGCAAGCTGCTGGCGCAACTGGTCAGCCATGACGACTGGCTTCCCGACGAATTCGCCCAACCCGATCCCGAGCGCTACCAGCAGTTCCTGCTGCATGCCGATTCACGCCAGCGTTTCAGCATCGTCAGCTTTGTGTGGGGGCCGGGGCAAAGCACACCGATCCATGACCACCGGGTATGGGGCCTGATTGGCATGCTGCGCGGCTCAGAGTTTTCCCAAGGGTTTGAACGCGCCCCTGACGGCAGCCTGGTGGCTGAAGGCAAGCCGATACGGCTGGTGCCGGGCCAGGTTGAAGCGGTGTCGCCCAAGGTCGGCGACATCCACCAGGTGAGCAACGCCCATAGCGACCAGGTGTCCATCAGTATCCATGTGTACGGCGCCAATATCGGTGCGGTGCGCCGCGCGGTGTACCAGCCCGACGGCAGCGAGAAGCTGTTTATCTCCGGTTATTCCAACGCCTTTCTCCCGAATATCTGGGATTTGTCCAAAGAAAAGAGCCCTGCCCTATGACCACCCTCTCCACCCGCAGCTTTGCGCGGATTCGCCAAGCCCTGTTGGACCAAGAAGAAGTCGCCCTGATCGATGTGCGCGAAGAAGCGCCGTTCGCCGAATCCCATCCACTGTTTGCCGCGAACCTCCCGCTGTCCAAGCTGGAACTGGAGGTGTATGCGCGCATTCCGCGGCGTGATACCCAGGTCACCGTGTATGACAATGGTGAAGGCCTGGCTGCCCGCGCTGCCGAACGCCTGGTTGCCTTGGGCTACACCCAGGTCAGCCTGCTTGAAGGAGGCCTGGACGGTTGGCGCAAGGCCGGTGGCGAGCTGTTCATCGACGTCAACGTACCGAGCAAGGCGTTCGGCGAACTGGTGGAAAGCGAACGCCATACGCCGTCCCTGGCCGCTGAAGAGGTGCAGGCGCTGCTCGACAGCCAGGCCGACGTCGTGGTGCTCGACGCCCGGCGTTTCGACGAATACCAGACCATGAGCATTCCCACCGGCATCAGCGTGCCGGGGGCCGAACTGGTGTTGCGCGCCCGCGAACTGGCGCCGGACCCGGCCACCCGCATCATCGTCAACTGCGCCGGGCGTACCCGCAGCATTATCGGCACTCAGTCGCTGATCAATGCCGGCGTGGCCAACCCGGTGTCGGCCCTGCGCAACGGCACCATCGGCTGGACCCTGGCCGGGCAGAAGCTTGCCCATGGCCAATCTCGACGTTTTGCGCCGACCAGCGAGGAGCATCGCCTGGCCGCCGCCATCGATGCACGCCGCGTGGCCGACAGGGCCCGCGTGGGCCGTGCCACCCTGAGCGACCTGCGTACCTGGCAGCAGGACACCACACGCACCACCTACCTGTTCGATGTACGCACCCCGGAAGAATTCGAAGCCGGCCACCTGCCAGGCGCGCGCTCCACACCGGGCGGGCAACTGGTGCAGGAAACCGATCACGTTGCCAGCGTGCGCGGTGCGCGGCTGGTGCTGGCGGATGACGACGGCGTACGCGCGAACATGTCTGCGTCCTGGCTGGCCCAACTGGGCTGGGAAGTGCATGTGCTGGATGACCTGCAAGCGGAGCACTTCAGCGAGCAAGGTACCTGGGTCGCGCCGGTGCCGGTGCCGCCCCAGGCCGAACCGATCAGCCCCTCGACCCTCGCCGACTGGCTGGCCCACGGCGACACCGTGGTACTGGATTTCACCGCCAGCGCCAACTATGTGAAGCGCCATATTCCCGGAGCCTGGTGGGTACTGCGTGCGCAACTGCCCCAGGCCCTGGCCAAGGTGCCCGCCGCCCAGCGCTACGTGCTGACCTGCGGCAGCAGCCAACTGGCGCGCCTGGCGGTGGCTGAAGTCGAAGCCCTTACCGGCAGGCCAGTGTTCCTGCTGCAGGACGGCACCGCCGGCTGGATCAATGCGCAACTGCCGCTGGAAGAAGGCGAAACCCACCTGGCCTCGCCGCGTATCGACCGCTACCGCCGCCCGTACGAAGGCACCGACAACCCCAGGGAAGCCATGCAGGCCTATCTTGACTGGGAATTCGGCCTGGTCGACCAGCTGGCACGCGACGGCACCCACGGTTTCTATGTGATCTGACCCGCCCACCGCGCAGCCTCGAGCGTGCAAGGTCACCCCGGCGACCAATGAGCACGCGATCCCTTGTGGCCGGGGCTGCCCCCCCCCTCTCACACCTTTCCAAGTCCATCGGGAGATACTAGTGTAGGAAGCGAAACAGGATGATTGGCATGGAGCATTGATCAATGAACAGGTCAGAACAGGCAAAGCCCGCCGCCGCACACCTGCACTGCGCGGACACCCCAGCGCTCTTCAGCATCCAGAACAATGATCTCGGTATCAAACTACCTCTGCACCTGAAACAGATGGGTGCTCCCGAACATTGCGGTCACCGCTCGGGTTGGCGCCATGTCATGGATCATCTTCGCCAATGCCAACGACCTGCCGGCATGCTGCTGGATGACTTTGTCGAGCGCACCTTCCAACACCCAGGCTCCACGCAGGAGTGGCACGAACCCTGGATCGGAATTTTTCATCACCCACGCTACGTGCCCCACTGGTACGACCCCAGCGCCGTGCCATCGGTGATCTTTCAAAAAACCACCTTTCGCAACAGCCTCAAGCACCTGGCCGGCGCTGTGACGTTGAGTACCACCCTCGGCGATTGGCTGGCAAAGGAGCTGGTCGTTCCAGTGAAGGTACTCAAGCACCCCACTGAAATTCCCGACCAACAGTTTTCCATCAACCAATGGGAACAGCAGGCGACCAAGACCCTCGTGCAAGTGGGCTGGTATTGCCGCAACAGCCGGGCGATTTATCAGCTGCGCGTACCGGATGACTACAAAAAGGTGCATCTACTGCAAGATCGCCCCTGGGTACACAACGCCCTGCAACGAATCGACAACCTGTCACCGACCCGACACCGCCCGCTGATCGGTGATGTCCAGGTGATCGAGCCGCTCGACAATCCGTCCTACGATAGCTTGCTCGCCCACAACCTGGTGTTCTGTGAATACCTGGATGTTTCCGCCAGCAACACCGTCATTGAAGCCATCGCGCGCAATACTCCTATCGTAGTCAACCGACATCCCGCTCTCGAAGAATACCTCGGCATCGACTATCCGCTCTTCTACGAGCACCTCGATGAAGTGGCCGCCCTTCTCACACAACCGGGATTGATTCGCAGCGCCTACCATTACCTCGGTGCGCTGGATAAAAGCTGGTTATCTGCCGAGACCTTCACCCGGCAGCTGATGACTTTCGTTAACCAGATCGGCACTGGAACGACAAAATGAGGGCCGCTTATGGCTACCGGGTCGAATCCGTTTTCTGTCCTGGGTGAGCGCGTACCCGCCGACGTTGTCCAGGCGCTGCGCCAAGAGATCGTCGAGCACTATTCCCTTGGCGCAACGCCTGCCCAACGACGGGAAGTCGCCTACACCACAGCCTGTCGCGAGCTGGTGGACATCAGCAGTCAAGCTTGGCGGCGCGGCTTGCACGACACAACCCCACTCAATCGATTACAGCATCTGGTACAGGAACGACTACGACCGGTGCTTCCCCATCTCGATGAACAGCGCTCGTTTGGCCGCCCGCAAATCGCCGTGCGCGAACCCGCAGGGCTGGCTACCTCACCTCATCTGGACGGACTTGAACAGGGCGCGTTGACGCAACACCCAGACCTGCCGACCGCGATCATAGGGGTCTACCTGGACGATGTGCTGATCCCGGACGACGCAGCACTGACTATCTGGCCCAGACAGGCGGACCAGGTCGCTCAGCTCCTGGCAAGCGGTACTGAGGGCTGCGCATTGTCAGCACACCTTGTCGCCATTAGCGATGCCTGCCTCGTGGGCGATCCGCATGCTCAAAATGTGCTTGGGCCATGCGGGTACATCTTTCTCCTCCTCGGGACCGTTCCCCACTGCAGCCTCAAGCGCATCACCGCAGGCCTGCGAATTGCCGTTTATTTTCGAGTGTATGCCACCCGAAAATCCGAATATAAAATGCATGCTAAAAATAATAAATAATAAACGTCATCAGCTTTTTCAATAATTACGATATAACCAAAAAGAACTTCACATCAGTTTTTTATAGGAATAGTGTTAAATCACTCACCGACCCCTTCTCCAGGCGGAGGTAATCGAACCCTGACTTGATCTGCCTGGAGCCTGCATCCCATGGTCATTACCCTCCCTTTCAAACGCCTGCTCCTGGGCACCGCCCTCGCCCTTGGCCTGATCGGCAGCGCCGCTGCCGCCGACCTGCAACCGCTGCGGGTGGCCAACCAGAAATCGACGATCAAGGCGCTGCTGGAAGCCTCAGGCGAAACCCGGAACGTGCCTTACACAATCCAGTGGTCGGAATTCCCGTCTGCCTCACCGTTGGGCGAAGCACTCAACGCCGGTGCCGTGGACATCGGCGCCCTCGGTGATGCGCCGTACGTGTTCGCCCTCGGTGCCGGTGCGTCTCTCAAGGTGGTCAGCATCATCCACTCCGAAGGGCGCAACACCACCGCCCTGGTCGTGCCCAAGGACTCACCGATCAAGACCGTTGCCGACCTCAAGGGCAAGAAGATCGTCACCGGGCGCGGTTCCATCGGCCATTACCTGGCGATCAAGGCCCTGGCCACCGCCGGCCTGACCACCCGGGACGTGCAGTTCATTTTCCTGCTGCCCAGCGAATCACGCCTGGTGCTGGATAACGGCACCGCCGACGCCTGGGCCACCTGGGACCCATACACCACCGTAGTGACCTCGCAAAGCCAGGCACGCGTGCTGGTCAGTGGCAATAAACTGCTGAGCAACCACCTGTACCTTGCCGCCACCAGCCAGGCCATCGCCGACAAGCGCCCGCAGCTCGACGACTTTGTCGCCCGCGTTGACCGCGCCTATGCCTGGGCCAATACCCACCCCGATGAATACGCCGCCGCCCAGGCCAGGATCACCGGCCTGCCGCTGGACGTGCACGTGACGGTAGCCAAGGACACCCGCCTGAACCCGGTCACGATCGACGACGCAGTGATCAGCGGCCTGCAAGCGACCGCCGACACCTATCAACAGGAAGGCCTGCTGCTCAAGCACATCGACGTGTCGCAGGGCTTCGACAAGAGCTTCAACGCCAAGCGTGTCCCCTTCAACCAAGCCTCGCGCTAAAAGGAGCAGCACATGAGCAAGCCACGTCATTTGAAACTGGGAGCCATGGTCCATGGCGTCGGTCACGGCTGGGGCGAATGGCGCCACCCGCAGGCCCAACCGAATGCCAGCACCAGCTTCGGCTTCTACAAGCAGCAGACTGAATTGGCCGAAGCCGCCAAGTTCGACTTCGTGTTCATCGCCGACAGCCTGCATATCCACGCCAAGTCCAGCCCGCATTACCTCAATCGCTTCGAACCACTGACGATCCTGTCGGCACTCGCCGCAATCACCACACATATCGGCCTCGTCGCCACGGTGACCGTCAGCTACACCGAGCCCTACCAGGTGGCGCGCCAGTTCGCGTCCCTGGACCATATCAGCGGCGGTCGCGCCGGTTGGAACGTGGTCACCTCGTGGCTCAGCGGCACCGCCGACAACTTCGGCAAGGCCGAGCATCCGCCCCACGCCGTGCGGTACCGCATCGCCAAGGAGCACCTGGATACCGTCAAGGGCCTGTGGGACTCCTGGGAAGACGATGCCTTCACCTACAACAAACAGTCCGGCGAATTTTTCGCCCCAGGCAAGCTGCATGCACTCAACCACAAGGGCGACTTCTTCTCGGTGAAAGGCCCGCTGAACATCGCGCGTTCGCGCCAGGGCCAGCCGGTGATTTTCCAGGCCGGCACCTCGGAAGACGGGCGCAACTTCGCGGCGCAGAACGCCGATGCGATCTTTGTGCACGTGGACAGCATCGAAGAAGGCCTGGCCTATTCCCAAGACCTGAAACGCCGCGCCAAGGGCTTTGGCCGCGATCCGCAAAGCCTGTCGATCCTGCCGGGCATCCGCCCGATTGTCGGCCGCGACGAGGCCGAAGTGGAAAGCCGCTACCAGCAGGCCGTGGAGCTGGTCACCGTGGAAGATGCCATCGTCGCCCTCGGCCGCCCGTTCAATGACCACGATTTCAGCCAATACCCGCTGGACGCGCCGTTCCCGGAACTGGGGGACCTGGGGTCCAACAGCCAGAAAGGCGGCTCCGACCGCATCAAGCAACTGGCCAGGGACGAAGGCCTGACCCTGCGCGAAGTGGCCCTGCGTTTCTCGCGGCCCAAACGTGATTTTGTCGGCACCCCGGAACAGGTCGCCGATGCGATCCAGACCTGGTTCGAGCGCGGTGCCAGTGACGGTTTCATCATCAACTCGGTGCTGCCGGATGGCTTGCAGTACTTCACCGAACTGGTGGCGCCGGTGTTGCAACAACGCGGCCTGCTGCGCAGCGAATACAGCGGCCAGACCCTGCGCGACAACCTGGGCCTGGAGGTGCCGGTGAACCGCTACAGCGTCGCCGCCGAGGTTGAAGCGCAGCAAGAGGCGCTGGCATGAGCCAATCCTCGCAGCCCTCCTTGCGCTCCGTGGAAGTCGCCCACTTCGACGCCTTGCTCGAACGCCTCACCACTGAGCTGACCAGCACCGCCCATCTCTACGACGAGAGCGGCGCCTTCCCTCACGCCAACTTCAAGTTGCTGCACGAGCACGGCCTGCTCGCCCTCACCGTGCCCAAGACCCTGGGCGGCGGCGGGGCCAGCCTGTCCCAGGCACGCAAGGCGATCAGTGCGATTGCCAAGGGCGAGCCGTCCACTGCGCTGATCCTGGTGATGCAATACCTGCAACACACCCGCCTGCAAGACAGCAAGACCTGGCCCGCGCACCTGCGCAGGCAAGTGGCCGTAGACGCGGTGCGCAATGGCGCCTTGATCAACGCCCTGCGCGTCGAACCCGACCTCGGCACCCCGGCCCGTGGCGGGCTGCCGGCGACCACCGCCGTGCGCACCGCCGAGGGCTGGCGCATCAGCGGGCGCAAGATCTACTCCACCGGCAGCCACGGCCTGAGCTGGTTCAGCGTGTGGGCCCGCAGTGACGACGCCGACCCGCTGGTGGGCGCCTGGCTGGTGCCCAAGGGCAGCCCCGGCGTGAGCATCATCGACACCTGGGACCACCTGGGCATGCGCGCCACCTGTAGCCATGAAGTGGTGCTCGACAACGTGCTGGTGCCGCTGGACCACGCTGTCAGCGTCAGCCCCTGGAGTGCGCCGGCGCCAGAGTTGGACCCCGAGGGCTTCCTGTGGATGTCAGTGTTGTTGTCCTCGGTGTACGACGCCGTGGCCCAGGCCGCCCGGGACTGGCTGGTGAACTGGCTGGAGGAGCGCCAACCGTCCAACCTCGGTGCGGCGCTGTCGACCCTGCCACGCTTCCAGGAAACCGTTGGCCATATCGACACCCTGCTGTTTGCCAATCGCAGCCTGCTCGACGCTGCTGCCGAGGGCCACACCCCGGCCGCCAACGCCGCGCAATTGAAGTACCTGGTAACGAACAACGCGATCCGCGCCGTGGAGCTGGCCATCGAAGCCTCGGGCAACCCTGGCCTGTCGCGCCATAGCCCGCTGCAACGGCACTACCGCGACGTGTTGTGCAGCCGCGTGCATACCCCACAGAACGACGCGGTATTACAAGGTGTCGGCAAGGCCGCCTTCGCCCAACGCCACAAGGAGCGCACATGAGCCAGGTGATTATCGCCAGCCAGCTGGACGAGGATTACAACGAGGTGATCCGCCAGCGCCTGGCGTCGATCCATCCCGAAGCCCAGGTGATCGGGGTGCCCGTCGGGGTACCCAGCGACCTGCCGCCCCAGGCGAATATCCTGCTGCTGCGCCCGATCAACGTGCGCGGCTATACCGCCCCGGACACTCCGCCACCCGGTTGGCCCTATGGCGCACAGTGGGTGCACCTGGTGTCGTCGGGCATCGACTTCTACCCGCAGTGGCTGTTCAACGGCCCTCCGGTGACGACATCGCGTGGCAGCGCCGCCGACAACCTGGCCGAATTCGCCCTGGCGGCGATCTTTGCCGCGTCCAAGCACCTGCCGGCCATCTGGGTCAAGGATGACCAGTGGCACTTCACCCCGCTGCGCCCGCTCAAGGGCACCACACTGGGCATCCTGGGGTTTGGAGCGATTGGCGAACGCCTGGCGCAGAAGGCCCTGGCCCTGGGCATCAGGGTGGTGGCGCTGCGTCAAAGCCCGGCGCCGTTCAGCGCAGGCGTGGAAGCCGCCAGGGACATCCACGACCTGTTCGCCAGAGCCGATCACCTGGTGGTGGCGGCGCCGCTGACCGAGGCCACGCGGCATATCATCAACCGCGACGTCCTCGCCAGCGCCAGGCCGGGGTTGCACCTGATCAACATCGCACGGGGTGGGTTGCTGGATCAGGAGGCGTTGCTGCAAGCGCTGGACAATGGGCAGGTTGGTTTGGCGTCGCTGGACGTGACCGAGCCGGAGCCATTGCCGCTGGGGCATCCGTTGTACACCCATCCGCGGGTAAGGCTGTCGCCGCACACCTCGGCGATTTCCACCCGCAGCAAGGAGGAAATCGCCGATACGTTCCTGGCGAACCTGGCGCGGTATGCTGCCAATGTTGAGCTGTACAACCGTGCCAATTGATCGCCGCTTACTTGATGCGGTAATGAAAGGTATTGCGCACCGCCGGCACCGCAACAGCCTTGCCATCGACGATCCTCGGCTGGTAACGGAAGGTATTCGCCGCCGCCAGTGATGGCCGCATGAACAGCGGATGGCAGCCGTCCAGCACCCTGGGGTTTTCCACGCGGCCCTGGGTGTTGACGGTGTACTCCACCGAACAATCGCCTTCGATGTTTTTGTCCAGGGCACGCTCGGGGTAGTCCGGCGCTTCCTTGCTCAAGGGCTGGTACTGGCGACTGTCGAACGCCGGTGCCGCAACCGGTGTCGCGGCCCGCGCTGTTTCAGCGGCCAGGCGCTGCTGGTCAGCACGCTGTTGTGCCTGCTCACGATTGTGCTGTTCAGTGGCCAGCCGTTGCTGCTCCTGCTGCTTTTCTTCGACGCGTTTGCGCGCCAGGGCGGCCTTTTCGAGTTTGCGCGCCTGGATCTGCGGATCGAGCGTGGGCTTTACCGGTACGGGAACCGCGACGGGCTCCGGGGGTGTGACGGCCACCGGTTCAGGCGCTGGAGCTGGAGCTGGAGCTGGAGCTGGAGCTGGAGCTGGAGCTGTCGCCGCCGGCAGCATCACCAGTTGGGTATGCATCACCCTGGGGGCCTCCACTGGCGGTACTTCCGTGGACCAGCCAAGCATCAATGCGGCCAACACCCCCACATGCAGCGCCACCGCCAGGCTGGCCGCCAAACTGTTTCGCCAGAATCCGGAAGGCCTCCGGGAAGGCATCGTCAGCGTCGGACTGTGCATGATCATCGCCGTCATTGCGGGGCCTCGGTCACCAGCCCCAGGTTGCTCACCCCACCCTTCTGCAACACCGCCATGGCCGCGACCACACGGCCGTAACCGGCGTTATCGTCGGCGCGGATGTACACCTGGGTGTCGCTGCGCGCCGCCACCACCTGCATGACCTTGGCGCCCATTTCGTCGAGGGTCACCGCGCTGTCGGTCTGGTGCCGGGTGTCGAGTTCACCGCCGAGGTTCCAGTAGTAGCCGCCATCGGCCTTCACCGACAGCGTGAGGATCTGCTGGCGGGTGTCGGTGGCCAGTGCCTCGGCGGCGACCTTGGGCAGCTCGATCTTCACGCCCTGGGTGAGCATCGGTGCGGTGACCATGAAGATCACCAGCAGCACCAGCATCACGTCGATATAGGGCACCACGTTCATCTCGGCCTTGGGCCCGTGCTTGCGTTGCGGCCTTGCTAACATGAAATCGCTCCTGTTCAGGCGGCCACGGCCAGGTGGCTCGACGTGCCGCGCAGCGTGCGGTGCAGGCGTACTTGCAGTTCG
Organism: Pseudomonas sp. NFPP04; assembly: GCF_900113815.1. Lineage (NCBI taxonomy): Bacteria > Pseudomonadati > Pseudomonadota > Gammaproteobacteria > Pseudomonadales > Pseudomonadaceae > Pseudomonas > Pseudomonas sp. NFPP04. The sequence goes on from NZ_FOQS01000006.1 coordinate 77,382, forward strand.
TTGCCGAAGGCGTAGTAACGGGTGAGCAAGGTCTGGCCGCGTGCCGCAAAGCGGTTGTAGGCGATCACCGCCGGGATGGCCGCGAACAGGCCGATAGCCGTGGCGATCAGCGCTTCGGCGATGCCCGGCGCGACCGTCGACAGCGTGGCCTGTTGCACCTGGGACAGGCCGATGAACGAATTCATGATGCCCCATACGGTGCCGAACAGGCCGATGTAGGGGCTGACCGAACCCACCGTCGCGAGGAATTGCAGACCTTTTTCCAACTCGATTTCCTGCTCGGTGATCGCCACCTGCACGGCGCGCTCGACACCGTCCAGCACCGCCGGGTCATGGCTGTGCAGGTGCTGGTATTCCTGAACGCCGGCGATAAAGATCGGCGCAATACCGCCCTCGCCCGCCTGCACGGTGTCGCGGTACAGCGGTTGCAAGTCCGGCGCAGCACGAAAGCGCTGCACAAAGCCATTCAACTGGCGCTCCAGGCGCCGCAGCACACTGCCGCGCTGGATGATCAGGTACCAACTGAGCAAGGAGGCCAGCAGCAAGGTGATCATCACCGCCTTGACCAACAGGCTGGCGTCGCTGATCAAGCCCCAGATCGTCATATGTTCCATCGTCGCGTGCATGGTGAAGCTCCTATTCGATAAAAAAGTGATGACCGGGTGATGACGGCTCAGGGCAACTTCAGCGCGCGAGTCACCTCGGCCCACGGCACCAACTTGAAGTTCTGGGCCTGCTCGGGCATGCGCTTGCGCCCGTCCTGCACCACCAGCATGCCTTGGCTCCACGGCCCGCCGAGGTTGAGGGCGGTGACTTCCAGGCCATCGGTTTCCGAGGCTCCATCGATCCCGGCCGGCGCATTCAGGCCGACGCGGAAGGCACCGTGGGTCGCGAACGGCGGCTCGGCATCCAGCACCAGGTAGCTGTCATTGCCCTGGCTGGAGATCACCAGGTAGTCGCGCTTGTCGCTCTGGTACAACGCCAGGCCCTCGACATCGGCGTGCAGCTGCGGGCCGACCTTGATCACGCTGGTGAGGGTGGCCGGCTGGTCGGCACGCGCATCCACCGCCCAGACACCGACGTCTTCTTCCCCGATAAACAGGCGCTGGCGCTGGTCATCGGCCACGCAACCCTCGGGCTGGCTGTCGACCTTGAACTGGCGCACCAACTCGCCCTGCACACGACCATCCGGTGCGCTGAGGCGGTATTGCAGGAAGGTGCCGTCCTTGCCGTTGGCGATCGCGTAGATCTCGCCACTGGCGGGCTGGAACAGGCAGATACCGTAGATCTCCTTGAGCGGTGTCGGCACTTCACCGGCTTCGCGCAGTTCGCCGCTCTGGCGGTCAATGCTGAACAGGCTCAGGCTGTTGTGATCGCGATTGCTCGCCACGGCCAGGTCGACAGTCTGCGCGCCGAGCTTGAAGTCGGGGCGTACGTCGACATTGTTGAGACGGCCCACCGCCAGCTCCTGCAACAGCTTGCCGTCAAGGTCGTAGGCCAGCAGTCCCTGTTTCTTGTTGGTGCCGAGGACACGGCTTTTTTCCGGTTGCGCCGGGTGAACCCAGATCGCCGGGTCATCCGCCGCGTCGCCCTGGCGACCGACCGGGTCGGTCTGGCGTACAGCGGCGACTTCCGGCAGTACCGGTCCAGCCGTCACGGGTTTGGCTTTCCAGTCGAGCCTGCCTTGGTAAAGCTTGCCATTGTCGTCATCGCGCACCAGCAGTTGCTGACCGTTGACGCTGAGTTGTTCCGGCTCCTTGAGGCCTGGCAGCGTCAGGCTCGATTGTTCGACCCAGCGCTTGCCGGTGTGCTGGAACAGGTGCAACTGGGCCGTCTTCGGATCAAGGGCGACCATCCCGCCCGGCACCAGCGCCATGGCGCCCGCTTCACGCCTGGGGTTGTCGAACAGCGCTACCGGCGTGCGCTTGACCTCGGCTTCCGGGTGGGCCGGGTAGGCCCACCAGCCGACGTTTTGTTCATTCACCACCAACTGATGGGTTGTGTCATCCACCTGGCAGAACTGCGCCGACGGCGGCAACGGCAGACCGCGTACACGCTGGGGTTCGCTGAGCAGTGTGGCGCCATTGCCCACCAGCCATTGCTCGCCCTTGCCCTCTTCACCCACCAGGAACACAAACAGGTGGGCGGCGCCGTCGCGGTACAGACACAGGCCGTTTACCGGGTAGTCGCGAGCGGGCAGGTACAGCGGTGTGCCAAAGGTTTTGGCGGACGCGTCAAGGTTGATCAGCACGGCTTGCTGGCGGTCGTTGTCGAGGCTGGCGACCAGTACCTGAGTACCGGCAGCGCGGGTGTCGAGGCTGCTGAAGTTGCCGTTGAAACGGGCGAGTTCGGTGCCTTTGGCGTCGAGCAGTTGCAGGCCGTTGCGGGTGCTGGCGGTGAGGCGCTCGGTGCTGCTCAGCACGGCCATGGCCTCGGCATTGAGGCTGGGTGCCCAAGGGGTCAGGGCCAGGTCCGTGGCCATTGCCGGCGCACAGAGGGTCAAGGCTATTAGTAGGTACAGCTTGGAAATCTTCATGTACGGCTCAATCCGTCAAAAACAATGGAGATCCAATGTGGGAGGGGGCTTGCCCCCCGATAGCAGTGTGTCAGTCAACACAGATGCCAGCTGGGCCACAGCCATCGGGGGCAAGCCCCCTCCCACATTGGAATGGAGGTGTGGGTTAGAAGTGGGTGAAGGTCAGGCCCAGCTTGTAGGTCGGGCCGTACTCTTCGTATTGGCCGTTGTAGCTGCGGTGGCCGGTGTAGACGAAGTACGACTCATCGGTGAGGTTCTGCGCTTCGAAGCTGACTTGCAGGTTCTTGGTCAGCGAGTAGCGCGCGCTGAAGTCGACAAAGGTCTGCGCGTCCACATGCAGGTCGTGGGCCTTGTCGTTGATCGACGCCAGCTCAAAGAGGTAGGCCGATTTGTAGTTGGCCGACAGGCGCAGGCTGAGCGTGTCGTCTTCCCAACCGAGCATCAGGTTGCCGACGGTGTCGGACTGGTTGGGCAGGCTGATGTGGCGCTTGCGGTTCGTACCACTGGCACTGTCGAAACCTTCGATGTCGGCGCTGGAGCGGCTGAACGTAGTGTTGGCGCCGATCAGCAGGCCGTTCCACGGCGCGGGCAGCCAGTCGAATTTCTGTGAGTAGGCCAACTCCAGGCCGTAGAGCCTGGCGCTGTCGCCGTTGGCGTAGGTGTGGGCCTCGGCGAAGTTGGTCCAGGCGCCGGTGCCGGCCAGGTCGGTGTTGTAGACGAAGTTCTTGATGTCCTTGTAGAACACGAACGCCGAGACGGTGCCGGCGCGGCCCATGAAGTGCTCGATGCCCAGGTCCAGGTTGCTCGATTCCAGGGGCTTGAGGTCCGGGTTGCCGAAGGTGGCTTCGTCATCATCGATCACAAAACCCGGCGCCAACTGGCCAAAGGTCGGGCGGACCACGGACTTGGTCCAGGCCGCGCGCACCTGGGTGTTCTTGTCGATCTGGTAGCGCGCATGCAGGCCCGGCAGCCAATGGTGATAGCGACGCTGGGTGTCGGTCGGGGTGAACACGCCATCGGTGGCGCCGGTGCCCTTGGCTTCGAACTCGGTGCCTTCGTAGCGCAGGCCAGCGATGAAGCGCCAGTCGTCGATGTCGACGGTGTTCATCAGGTAGCCGGCGTTGATGTCTTCGCGAATGGTGAAGTCGTTGACCCGGGATTCGGTCTCGTCGTAGAAGTCCGCCGGGTTGAGGCCGCCTATCAGCTGCTTGATCGCGCTGGGGCTGATGCCGGGGCCGTAGCTGCCCAGGCGGTAGTCGACAGTGCCCTTCTGGAACTGGCTGAGATTGAGCTGGTCGGCAGTGAAGCCGAGGGTGTCGAAGTCTTTGTAGACCCAGGCCTCCAGGTCGTTGTCCTTGTTACGGCGGCTGACCTTGCCGCCAAATTTGACCTGGGACGCATAGCCGTTCAGGTCGTAGTCGCGGGCCAGGTCCAGGCGCAGGTTTTTCTCGGTGTCCTGGGTGTTCTGTTTTTCCCAGTCGACTTTGTCGAGGCTGAAGTTGCGCGCGTCGTAGAAGGCGCTGCCGATGATCGGGCGTGGCTTGTCCTTGTCATGGAAACCACTGTTGGCAAAGTCGCCGCCGTCAAAGGTGGCACCGGCGATGTGCGCCGGGCTGTCTTCGCTGGATTGGCTGAAGCCGGCCTGGCCGCTCAGGGTCCACAGGCCGAGCATGCGTTCGCCGCCGAATACGTAGGACTGGATTTCCTGGGTCTCTTCGCGGTTCTTCAGCTTGCGCTTGCCCTCGGCATCGCCCAGTTGGCCGGGGGCCTGCGGGTCGGCGAATTCGAGGCTGGTGGAGTTGCGGGTTTCGGTGTCTTTGTAGCGGCTGTAGAGAGTGCGCAGGTAGTAGCTGCTGAAGTCGTCGGGCTTGTAATCGAAGTTCAGGCCGCCACCGGCCCGTTCGCGGCTGATGTCGTAGTCACGCTGTTCGAACTCGTTGAGCCGGGCGCCGTCGGTGAAGTCCCAGGCGCCGCCGGTCTCGACGTTGTCCGAGCCGAAGTCGCGCTTCTGCCAGCTCAGCGCGGCGGCGACGCCGAAGTTGTCGATGCCGTCGCCGAGGCTGAAACGGTTGCTGGCCGCGCCGGAGAATTTGGGGCTGGTCTGGCTCGTGTTCTTGTCGTAGCTGGCCTCGGTGCTGCCGGTGTAGAACAGGCCCTTGTGGTCGAAGGCCGACAGGCTTTGCACATCGACGGTGCCGCCAAGGGAGTTGGCGTCCATGTCCGGGGTGAGGGTCTTGATCACCGACAGCGACTGCACCAATTCCGCGGGCAGCACGTCGAGGGCCACGGCGCGGCGGGCGCTCTCCGGGGCAGGCACCAGGGTGCCGTTGATGGTCACGCTGTTGAGGTCCGGGCCCAGGCCACGCACGCTGACGAAGCGCCCTTCGCCCTGGTCGCGCTCCACGCTGATACCCGGCAAGCGCTGCGCCGCTTCGGCGACGTTTTCATCCGGTAGCTGGGCCACGCCGTCGGCATGCACCACGCTCTTGATGCTGTCGGAATTGCGTTGCTCCTTGAGCGCCTGGTCGATGGCCGCTGCCTGGCCGACCACTTCGACGTGCTCAGTGTTGGCCGCCTCGGCCGCGTTGAGCCGCTCACTGGCAATCGCCAGGGCCAAGGCAGTTAGCGTAAAGCTGACGAGCCCGGTGCGCTTGTACATGCAATCCTCCCCAAGAGTCCGTTGGCGCCAGGCAAGAGGCCCGGCAACTGGGAGGGCACGCTAGGGGTGGGGGATGACGGTTCTGTGACAGGGTGTGGTAGGAAGGCCCGTAAACCGGGGGTTTGAGCAGGATCCTGAGCTGGAATGAGCTGAAATGACCTGTGAAGATCAACTGTGGGAGGGGGCTTGCCCCCGATAGCGGTGGGTCAGCCCCTGGTTTCTCACTGACGCACCGCTATCGGGGGCAAGCCCCCTCCCACATTTTCTGCTTTTCATTGTCGACGGGATGAGCTGATTCGACCCTCCCCTACCGTCATGCAACCGTCACATCCATCTGCTGTGCTGTCGCCCACGACTGAACCTTGCAAGGACTCGCGGCCATGTTTTCCGTGCTCAAACCCCACCGCTGGAAACTCTCCCTGCTGCTGATCGCGGCCAACCTGGGGCTGATCCTGCACCTGGCCTGCGGCGAGTTGAAAAGCGTCAGCGAGTGGGCATGGCTGGATATCTTCGGCGAAGGCGGTTCCGCCCTGCTCGCCCTGGTCTGGCTGGGGCTGGTGCTGAAAAGCCGACCGGCCGGGCGCGTGACCAACTACCTGGCGCTGGGCCTGTCATGCATCTTCTTCTCCTGGTGGATCGACAGCCTCGACGAATTCATCCGCCTGCCCGACAGCATCACCTGGGACCACTGGCTGGAGTCCGGGCCGATGCCGGTGGGCATGATCCTGCTGACCATCGGCATCTACCACTGGCACCGCGAACAACTGGCGATCAGCGCACAGATGGAGAAACGCGAACGGTTGTTCCGCGAGCATCGGCTGTTCGACAAACTCACGCCCCTGGCCGGCGCCGACTACCTCAAGCGCCAGTTAGCCGACAGCCTGCAAGACAGCCAGACCCAGCAGCAACCACTGTCCCTGCTGGCCCTGGACCTGGATCACTTCGCCGCCATCAACCAGGCCTACGGGCATGCCGAAGGCGATGCGGTGTTGCAGGCCCTCAGCCATTTGCTGTTGCTCAACCTGCGTCGCCAGGACCTGCTGTGCCGCCTGGCCGGCGACCGTTTTGTGGTGCTGCTGCCCAACACCGGTGAGCGCCAGGCCAAGGAGCTGGCGCTGGAGTTGCAGCAGGCGGTGCGCGGCCTCGCACACAAGACCCGGCTGCACGGGGAACGCCTGCAACTGGTAGCGACCACCGCCGTGGTCATGGCCCTGGACGAGCCGCCCCAGGACTTGCTCAAACGCCTCAACCTGGCCCTGGCCAGGTCCAAGCAACCCCTGGCGAAAAGCGCCTGAGATGGCCGTGAAAACCAGCTGGTATGAAGCCGACAGCCGCTTCATACCAGGGCACTGCCAACCCGCCACGCTGATCGACCTGGCCTTGTCCCGGGACATCGACAGCCATCGCCTGCTGCGCGGCACGGGACTGTTTCACGAGGACATCCTGGCCGGTACGGCGCGGTTGAGCCCGCAGCAGTTTTTCGGGTTGATCGGCAACAGTCGCAAATTGCTCGACGCCGACGACAGCAGCTTTCTGTTCGGCCAGCGACTCCTGCCCGGTTATTACGGCGCGGCCAGCCATGCCCTGGGCCATGCACAGAACCTGCACCAGGCCCTGGAGATCCTGATCCAGCAACAGGTGCTGCTCAGCCCGCTGGTCACCTTGCACCTGGAACTGGATGCGCACCATGCCTACCTGTACTGGCGGGACAGTTGCGGCGCCGGCGAGCATTGGCGGTTTTTACTGGAAGCCAGCATGACCTCGCTGGTTGCCATGAGCCAGTGGCTCAGTGGCGAGCGCTTGCCGTGGGTGTGCTGTTTCAGTCATGCCGAACCGCGCTACATCGAGCAGTATTGGGTGCACCTGGGCGAAGAGACGCGCTTCGAACGGCCGCTGGATATGCTGAGCATCCCCCGCGAGTACCTCACCCGCGCGTGGCCGGGCGCCTCGGCCACCGCCGGCCAGGTCGCACGCCAGCAGGCCCGCGAACAGATCGAACAGCTGGGCTTTGCCAGCAGCTTTCTCGACTGCCTCTACGACTACCTGCGCGAACAGGTACGCCAACCGCCCAGCCTGGAACAGGCCGCGCAGGCCTTCGCCATGAGCCCGGCGACCCTCAAGCGCAAGTTGCACAAGCATGACACCGGCTTTCAGCAGCAGGTGGACCGCGTGCGCAAGCAGGTGGCGCTGCACCTGTACCAGGTCAAGGGCTACAGCAATGATGAAGTGGCGGCGTACCTGAACTTCAACGATGCGGCGAACTTTCGCCGTTCGTTCAAGCGCTGGACCGGCAGTACGCCCAACCTGATCCGCCAGCTGTTCAACAGCCGCTAGCCAGGCGTTCGCGCAGGAACTCCACCAGCGCCTGCACCGGCCGCGAGCTTTGCCGGTGCTGGGGGTACACCGCCGACAGTGTCAGGTCTTCGGGGGCGAACTCATCCAGCACCGTGACCAGGCGGCCATCCTTCAACGCCTCGCCGACGATAAAGGTCGGCAGGTAGGTCACGCCCAGGCCGGCGATGGCGGTATCGCGCAGCAGGTCGCCATTGTTCACGCGCATGCGCCCACTCACGCTCAGCGCCTGCAACTTGCCCTTGAAGCGCCACTGCACCTGGCGGCCATGGCCGTAGGGCAGGCAATCGTGGTCGGCGAGGTCATCGGGTTTCTGCGGGGTGCCGCGCAAGGCCAGGTAGTCGGGGCTGGCGCAATACACCCGGGGGATGCTGGCGATACGCCGAGCGATCAGGGTGGAATCTTCCAGGGTGCCGATGCGCAAGACCAGGTCGTAGCCTTCGCCGATCAGGTCCACGGGGCGGTCGCTCAAGTCGACCTCCACCGCCACCTGGGGATGGCGCTGCAGGAACAACGGCAACAGACAACCCAGATGGGCCATGGCAAACGACAACGGCGCGCTGAGGCGAATGGTGCCGCGCGGTTCGCTGTTCTGGCCGGCAATGCCCTGCTCCACTTGCTCGACTTCACTGAGCAGGCGCAAGGCGGATTCGTAGTAACTCTGGCCGAGTGGCGTGACATCCAGGCGGCGGGTGGAGCGATTGAGCAGGCGTACGCCAAGGCGATCTTCCAGCTGGATCAGGCGGCGGCTGACGAATTGCTTGGACAGGCCCAACTGTTCGGCGGCGGCGGTGAAGCTGCCGGATTCCATGACTTGGCAGAACAGGCGCATGTCTTCGAAGGGGTTCATTGTCGCTTCTCGGTGGACATTTGGTGTTTTTTATAACGGGTATGTCGCCACACCACAAATCAAATGTGGGAGGGGCGGTGCGACGATTCGACTTGCCCCCGATGGCAGTGTGACTGACACACCGCTATCGGGGGCAAGTCGAATCGTCGCACCGCCCCTCCCACAGGGATCACCTACAGACTTGAGAGCCAGTTACTTGGTAAACGCCGAGTAGCTGTTCATCAGGTTGCGGTAGTTGGGGATGCGTGGCGACAGCAGGTTGGCCAGGCCTTCCATGTCGTTGCGCCAGTCGCGCTGCAGTTCGCAAGCCACGGCGAACCAGTTCACCAGTTGGGCACCGGCGGCGGTCATGCGCGCCCAGGCGGCTTGTTGTACGGTTTCGTTGAAGGTGCCGGAGGCGTCGGTGACCACGAACACCTCAAAGCCTTCCTCCAGGGCGCACAAGGTCGGGAACGCGACGCACACGTCCGTCACCACGCCGGCAATGATGATCTGCTTGCGGCCGGTGGCCTTGACGGCCTTCACGAAGTCTTCGTTGTCCCAGGCATTGATCTGGCCAGGGCGGGCGATGTACGGCGCGTCCGGGAAGAGTGCCTTGAGTTCGGGCACCAGTGGGCCGTTGGGACCGCTTTCGAAGCTGGTGGTGAGGATGGTCGGCAGGTTGAAGAACTTCGCCACATCGGCCAAGGCCAGGACGTTGTTCTTGAATTCATTGGGGGAGAAATCCTGCACCAGGGAAATCAGGCCAGTCTGGTGGTCGACCAACAGTACAACGGCGTCATCTTTGTTCAAACGAGGGCTAGCCATGGTTCAACTCCTACGGGGGGATGGGTAATCAAAACGCAAAACACGAGCAGCCGAACGCACCCCAGAAACCCTGGAAGTCGCTGACCGGCACGCTGGAATGGCGGGCTTTTTCGTGGCTGTGGGCATGCACGCCGCACGGGCCGCTGCACTGGTGCACCTGCGCCTGCAACGGCGAGCCTGGACGCCAGTGCCCTGGCACCTTGACCACCGGCGACCAATCCGGCAGTACCGGCACGCGCGGGGGTGCGAAGTCTTCGAAGTCACCGGCACCGTAGACCACCTTGCCGCCGACCACGGTGAGGACCGACTCGATCCACTTGATGGCTTCCTCATCGACACTGAAGAAGTCCGCCGACAGCGCCGCCACGTCCGCCAACTGCCCGACCTTGATCTGGCCCTTCTTGCCCTGCTCGGACGAGAACCAGGCGCTGCCGTGGGTGAACAGTTCCAGCGCGGTCAGGCGCGGCAGGCCTTCGGCATGCAGTTCCAGGCCACCGACGGTGCGGCCGCTGACCATCCAGTACAGCGAGGTCCACGGGTTGTAGCTCGATACCCGCGTCGCATCGGTGCCCGCGCCCACCGGCACGCCTTCGGCTAGCATGCGCTTGATAGGTGGCGTGGCTTCGGCGGCCTTGGCGCCGTAGCGCTCGACAAAATATTCGCCCTGGAACGCCATGCGGTCCTGGATCGCAATACCGCCACCCAGGGCACGTACACGCTCGATATTTCTCGGGGTAATGGTTTCGGCGTGGTCAAAAAACCACGGCAGGCCATTGAACGGAATGTCGCGGTTGACCTTCTCGAACACGTCGAGCATGCGCGAGATGGACTCGTCATAGGTGGCGTGCAAACGGAACGGCCAGCGCTGTTCAACCAGGTGGCGCACCACCGGCTCCAGTTCCTGCTCCATGGTCAGCGGCAGGTCGGGACGCGGTTCCAGGAAATCTTCGAAGTCGGCGGCCGAGAACACCAGCATTTCGCCAGCGCCGTTGTGGCGCAGGTAGTCGTCGCCCTGGTGCAGAGTGACGCTGCCGGTCCAGTTCTTGAAGTCGCTGAGTTCTTCCTTGGGCTTCTGGGTGAACAGGTTGTAGGCGATACGCACCGTCAGCTGTTGGTCCTTGGCCAGTTGCTCGATCACTGCGTAGTCATCGGGGTAGTTCTGGAAGCCGCCGCCGGCGTCGATGGCACTGGTGAGGCCCAGGCGATTGAGTTCACGCATGAACTGGCGGGTGGAGTTGACCTGGTATTCCAACGGCAGTTTCGGGCCCTTGGCCAGGGTCGAATACAGAATCATCGCGTTCGGCCGCGCCACCAGCATGCCGGTGGGGTTGCCGTTGCTGTCACGCACGATCTCGCCACCCGGCGGGTTCGGCGTGTCCTTGGTATAGCCGGCCACACGCAGCGCTGCGCGGTTGAGCAAGGCGCGGTCGTACAGGTGCAGCACGAACACCGGCGTATCGGGCGCGGCCTGGTTCAACTCTTCCAGGGTCGGCATGCGTTTTTCGGCGAACTGGAATTCGTTCCAGCCCCCCACCACGCGCACCCATTGCGGGGTCGGCGTGCGGTCGGCCTGGTCCTTGAGCATGCGCAGGGCATCGGCCAGGGACGGCACGCCTTCCCAGCGCAGCTCGAGGTTGTAGTTCAAGCCGCCACGGATCAGGTGCAGGTGCGAGTCGTTGAGGCCGGGGATGACGGTGCGGCCCTTGAGGTCGATGACCTGGGTACCACTGCCGCGCAGGGCCATGGCTTCACCGTCGGTGCCCACGGCTACAAACCGCCCCTCACGGATGGCGACGGCCGTGGCGCGCGGGTTTTCACGGTCCACGGTGTGGAACTGGCCATTGAACAGAATCAGGTCGGCGTTCATAGGGTTTCCTTTACAGAGGCTTCGAGCCAGGGAGCGAACAGGCGGGTGGCCGCCGGCATCAGCAGGTAGACCACCAGCACGACGATGGTCACGGTTACCAGAAACGTGGCGACCACGTAGTTGGAGAGAAATGGGTGCAGGCGCAGCACCGGGCCCCATACGATCGGCACCAGCAGGGTCAGCGGCAGGATCACGCACAGGGTGACCACCGCCTGCTTCCAGCGCGGCGGCTTGGCGGCGTTTGGGGTTTCGGGGTTGAACCAGAATTCGTTGACCCCATTGATTTCGGTGTTGTCACCGTCGGCGAGCATGGGCGCGGCTTCGGCGATCAGGGTTTTGCGCTCGGGGGAGTCGAGCCAGGTTTGCAGGTCATCGGTGGAACGGTAGCGCAACACACAGGTAAACAGCGCCAGGTTGCCCTGTTTGCCGCGTACCACGTCGACACCGAGGTGGCCGGCACGGGCGCCGGCGATACGCACGATGCGGCGCAGCCAGGCTTCGTAGTCAGCCTCCAGGCCGGGTTTGATGAGGTGCTTGACCACCAGGGTGACGACTTCGTCGGGGCCTGGTTTTGTGGTTGGGTCCATGGGGTATCCCTCTGCCGTGAAGATTCAGCGATGAGGGAGTTTGAGGGGGGATGGGGTGGGGAAAATTGGATGTACGTGCTGTTTGGGGGGGGGGTTGTGCTGAGTACATATCCGTTATTTGGGTGATGGCGGATATTGGTTCCGCCCTTACGGCGGGTCACTTTTGAAAAGAGCCCAAAAGTAACCAAAAGGCTCTTGCCCCAACACTCGGCACCTCGCCTAGGCTCGGTGTGCCCGTAATCCGACAGGGATTCCGGCCAGCGTGTTTGATGGGGCGCCTAACATCAAAATCAAAAGCAGATCAAAAGCCAGAGCCAGAGCCAGAGCCAGAGCAAACCACCCTTCAACTGATACATGAAGATCAAACTGTGGGAGGGGGCTTGCCCCCGATGGCGGTGTGTCAGCCAACTCATCAGCGACTGACCCACTGCCATCGGGGGCAAGCCCCCTCCCACACTTTGACCGAGTACCGGCCATACAATCCGGTCGGCTCTAAGGTCGCCGCGCTCTTGCTTTTGATCTTGGGCGCCCCGTCAAACACGCTGGCCGGAGTGAGGGCATGCCGAGCCTAAGCGAGGCACCGAGTGTTGGGGCGAAGGCCTTTTGCTTACTTTTGGCTGGGCCGGCTTCCGGCCTTTCCAAAAGTGAGCCGCTGTAAGAGCGGAACCATAGGTGGCCGTTACCGAAGCAACGGATATGTACACAACACGACACCACCCCGCCATCACCCCGGCACCGGAATCACCCGCAACCCCCTCACCGACTTATAGGAAAAACTTGAATAAATCTCCTTGACGCAAGGCAACGTCTGCAACACCTCCCGCGCAAACTCCCCAAACGACTCCAGATCCCTCGCCACCACTTCCAACAAAAAATCATACCGCCCCGACACGTTATGGCACGCCACGATCTCGGGAATCGCCAACAACCGCTGCTCGAATGCCCGGGCAATTTCCTGGGTATGACTCTCCATCATGATGCTGACAAACGCCGTCACCCCATACCCCAGCGCCTTGGGCGAGAGAATCGCCTGGTACCCGCTGATCACCCCGCTCTCCTCCAGGTTGCGCACCCGGCGCCAACAGGGCGAGGTCGTCAGGGAGACGCGGTCGGCCAATTCAGCCACCGTGAGGCGGGCATTGCCTTGCAGCGCGTTTAAAAGCGCTTTATCGGTGCGATCCAGACGGATGGGCATAACGTGCCTCTATTCGTTATTTTTATGAGGTTTTCATCCCGGGACGCGGGGATTACCGGCAAATATTGCAAAGTTCATCTCTGGTTATGAGCATAGCATTGTAGGAAATAAGGAGCGTCCGACATGAACAATAAACACAATGCATTCGGCTTTTCCACCCGCGCCATCCACCACGGCTACGACCCCAAGGACCACCACGGCGCACTCGTCCCGCCGATTTATCTGTCGGCCACCTTTGCCTTCCCCACCGCCGAATACGGCGCCGCCTGTTTTGCCGGTGAAGCCAGCGGCCACTTCTATACGCGCATTTCCAACCCGACCCTGGCGCTGCTGGAGTCACGCATGGCGACCCTGGAAAACGGCGAGGCGGCGGTGGCCTTCAGTTCCGGGATGGGGGCGATTGCCGCGACGTTCTGGACCCTGCTACGCCCCGGCGACGAGGTGATCGTCAGCCAGACGCTGTACGGTTGTACCTTCGCCCTGCTGCACCACGGCATCGGCGAGTTCGGCATCAAGGTGCGGCATGTCGACCTCACGGACCTGGCGGCCCTGCAAGCCGCGCTCAGCCCCGCAACGCGCATGATCTACTGCGAAACCCCGGCCAACCCCAACCTGCAACTGGTAGATATCGCCGCCGTCGCCACCCTCGCCCACCACCAGCCCAATGTCACCGTAGTGGTCGACAACACCTACTGCACGCCCTACCTGCAACGCCCCCTGGAACTGGGCGCCGATGTGGTGGTGCATTCGGCCACCAAGTACCTCAGCGGCCACGGCGATATCACCGCGGGCATTGCCGTGAGCAGCCAGGCGCTGGCCCAGCGTATTCGCCTGCAAGGCCTCAAGGACCTGACCGGCGCCGTCATGTCGCCCCAGGATGCCTCGCTGTTGATGCGCGGCCTCAAGACCCTGGCCCTGCGCATGGACCGCCACTGCAGCAACGCCCAGGCCGTGGCCGAAGCCTTGCAGGCGCACCCGGCCGTGGAGCGCGTGACTTACCCGGGCCTGCGTTCTTTCCCTCAATACGAACTGGCGACACGCCAGATGAAAATGCCCGGTGGCATGATCGCCTTCGAACTCAAGGGCGGGATCGAAACCGGCCGGCGCTTCATGAATGCACTCAAGCTGTTTACCCGCGCGGTCAGCCTGGGCGACGCCGAATCACTGGCCCAGCACCCGGCGAGCATGACTCACTCCACCTACACCCCGGAAGAGCGGGCCGCACACGGCATCAGCGAGGGGTTGGTGCGCTTGTCGGTGGGGCTTGAAGACATCGCCGACCTGCTGGCGGATGTACAGCAGGCACTGGCCAAATGCACGCGCACGCTGCAACGTCCTTCCAGGCTCGTGAGTCTTTAAATCCGATTTTTTAAGATTGGATCCCCTTCCCGCCGCCAGGCTGTACTAGCATAGGTTCCGGCGGGAAGGACTATCACGGTAGGTTATTCGCATTGGCTTGCATCTTAATCCCCGCTGCTATAAGGCCGAATACCTGCACGCCTCATGGATGAATTGATGAACTCACAGTTGTTTCCGCATATTGGCAAGGTCATCGCCAGCACCGGCAGCCGCCATTTTCCGCGCATGCTGCATGACCTGATCCTCACCCAACTGGCCGTGGACGCCACCCATATCACGCAACTGCAGGTGAGTGCCGAAGGGCAGGTCCGGCGCAAGATCAGCCCGGTCTACACCGACTCGGTAGAAGCCTTGGGCGAAGAGCAACCTGCCGCACAATTGCACCTCACCCGCCGCCGCGACGACGTGCGCTATGTGTTGTCGGTGTATCGCTCACACCAGTCCGAAAATTTCTCGCCGCAGGAGCGCAGCATGCTGCAGGACTTCTCCACCCTGCTGCTGCCCATGGTCGAAAAACACATCGCCGCGATCCAGCCTTGCCGCCAGGACAGCGAGCCGGTGACCGCGGAAAACCAGGGCCTCGAAACCCTGCGCCGGCGCATCGAGGAACGCCTGGTGCAATCGGGGCTGACCCTCTCCAACCGTGAACTCGAAGTGTGCGTCGGCCTGCTGGCCGGGCGCACGGCGCCGGAGCTGGCGGAGCAATTGGCATTGAAGGTCAACACCATCGAGAGTTACCTCAAACGTGCGGCGATCAAGCTGGGGATCAGCGGGCGGCATTCGTTGTTGCGGTGGATGTATGCCACCGAGGAAAGTACGGGGCTTTAAGCTCACACCGATCAAAATGTGGGAGGGGGCTTGCCCCCGATGGCGGTGGGTCAGCAACCGAAATTGTGGCTGATACACAGCAATCGGGGGCAAGCCCCCTCCCACATTGGGTTCTCATTGACAAGCAGGATTCAATCCCTTGCCAAGGCCTCGATCGGGTCCAGCCGCGCCGCATTCCGCGCCGGCACAAAGCCAAACACGATGCCGATCAATGTCGAACAGGCAAACGCGGTCAGAATCGAGCCCAGGGAAAACACCATCTCCCATTCCTTCACGAACACTGAAAACAAAAAGCCCAGGGCATAGGACAGCGAGATTCCGATCAGCCCACCGATCAAACACACCATCACCGCCTCCACCAGGAACTGCTGGCGAATGTCCGATTGCCGGGCGCCTACCGCCATGCGAATACCGATCTCGCGGGTACGCTCGGTCACCGACACCAGCATGATGTTCATCACCCCGATACCGCCCACCAGCAGCGAAATCACCGCGATCAACGACAGCAACAGCGCCAGGGAGCGACTGGTTTTCTGCACCGTCTGCATGATGCTGTCGAGGTTGTTGGTGAAGAAATCCTTGGTGCCGTGACGTTGCAGCATCAGCTTGTTGACGTTGTCTTCCACCACCTTGCTTGGCTGACCGTCCTTGATGCGCACGGTGATACTGTCCAGATGGCGCTGCCCCAACAGGCGCCCCGCCGCCGTTTCATAGGGCACCCACACATTCAATGCCTTGCTGGCGGCGAACATGTTTTTATTGTCGGCCGTCACGCCGATCACCGTGCACGGCAGGTTGCCCACCAGGATCACCTGGCCCAGCGGGTCGACGTTGGGTCCGAACAGGCGATGGCGGGTGTTGTGGTCGATCACCACCACTTGGGCCTGGCGCCGTGCGTCGCTTTCGCTGAAGGCGATGCCGGCTTCAAGCTTCAGGCCCTTGACCTTGAAATAGCGGTCACTCACACCGTTGACCTGCGCATCCAGGTCGATATTGCCAAAGCGCAGCAACAGGTTGCGGCCCACCACCGGCGTGGCACTGTCGACGTAATACAGCTGGTTCAACGCGTCGACATCCGAGGGCATCAACGTCTCGATGGCCGAGGCGCGGCTGTCACCGAAACTGGTGCCGGAAAAGATATCGATGGTGTTGCTGCCGATCGCCTGGATGTCCTTGAGCACATAACGCTTGGCGCCTTCGCCGATGGCCGAGATCGACACCACCGAGGTAATACCGATGACAATACCGAGCATGGTCAGCAAGGTGCGCATGCGATGGGACACCAGCGCGACCCAGGCCATGTTGAACGCTTCCTTGAACAACCCCAGGCTCGCCACCAGACGCCGGGCGCCACTGCGCCTGGGTTCGATGGGCGCTTCGCCGGGCAGCTCCAGGCCGACACTGTCGTTGGCCTTGTCGCTGACAATCTCGCCATCGCACACCTCGACGATGCGCTGGGCGTTCGCCGCGACCTTGGGGTCGTGCGTCACGATAATCACCGTGTGCCCGGCGGCGTGCAGCTCAGCGAGGATACGCATGACCTCCTTGCCGCTGTGGGTGTCGAGGGCGCCGGTGGGTTCGTCGGCCAGGATCACTTCACCGCCGTTCATCAACGCACGGGCAATACTCACCCGCTGCTGCTGCCCGCCCGACAGCTGGCTGGGACGATGGGTGGTGTGGCTGGCCAAGCCCAGGCGGGCCAGCAACTCCCGCGCACGGCTATGGCGCGCGGTCTCCGGCGTACCGGCATAGATCGCCGGCATCTCCACGTTGTGCAAGGCGCTCAAGTGCGCCAGCAAGTGGTAGCGCTGGAAGATAAAACCGAAGTAGTCACGGCGCAGTTCGGCCAATTGCTCGTCGCCCAATGAGCGGGTTTCGATGCCATTGATCTTGTAGCTGCCGGCCGTGGCGTAATCCAGGCCGCCGAGGATGTTCATCAGGGTGGACTTACCCGAGCCCGAGGCGCCGATGATCGCGACCATTTCCCCGGCGTGAATCGTCAGGTCGATGCCCTTGAGCGCAATGAACTCACGCTCGCCGGCCATGAAACTGCGGGTGATGCCCTTGAGTTCCAACAGTGGCTGGGTCATCCGTCAGTTCCCCGCCACAGCCGGCGTGGCTTCGCCGATCACCACTTTGTCACCTTCGGCCAGGCCTTCGAGGATCTGCACCTTGACGTTATTGTTGATCCCGGTCTTCACATTCCGCGACACCGCCTTGCCCTTGGCATCCAGCACCCGCAGCGGGTAGCTGCCATCGTTGTTGCGCGCACCGAGCGCCGCCACCGGCACCATCAACGCGGCCTGGGCGGTGTCGAGCACGATACGCACCTGGGCGGTCATGGCGATACGCAGGCGGTGATCGGGGTTGGGCACGTCGAACAGCGCGTTATAGAACACCGCGGTGTTCTGCTTTGGCGTACCGGCGGTCTGGGTTTCCAGGAAATTCTGCGGCGCCGGCTCGGTGCCGCGCAGCTTGGCGTAGTAGCGCTTGTCGGCCTCGCCGAGGATGGTGAAGTACACCTGCTGGCCGGGGCTGATGTGGATCACATCCGCCTCGGAGACCTGGGCCTTGACGGTCATGGTGTCCAGGTCCGCCAATTTGAGCAGTACCGGCGCCAGTTGGCTGGCGATCACGGTCTGGCCTTCCTGGGTGACAATGCCCACCACATCGCCGTCGATGGGCGCGACGATGCGGGTGTAGGCCAGGTTGACCTTGGCGGTGTCGATCTGGATGTGCGCGCTTTTGATCTGCGCATCCAGGGACAGCAGGTTGGCCTGTTGCACCTGGAAGTTGGACTCGGCGTCTTCGAAGTCCTGACGGGATACCGACTCGTCGATCTGCAGGCCTTTATAGCGCTCGTACACGGACTTGGCCTGCTTGAGCTGGGCCGCCGTGGCGCGGCGTTGGGCCTGAAGGTTTTCTTCGTCGACCTGGGCCTTGCGCAGGGTGTTTTGCAGGACCAGTGGGTCGATTTCGGCGAGCCATTGACCCTTTTTCACTTTGTCGCCGACCTTTACTTTCAGGGACTTCAATTGGCCGGAGACTTGGGCGCCCACGTCGACCTGTTTGATGCCTTCGAGCAGGCCGGTGGCCAGCACGGCGTTTTCGATGTCACCGCGTTGAGCGGTGGCTGTGAGGTATTGGGGGGCGTCGGCGGGGGCCTGGACCGTGTAGATGATCAGGCCGATGGCGACTGTGATTACTGTGAGCATTCCTAGTTTGCGTAACTTTGACTTTTCCATGGGTGGCCTTTGATCGAGTACATATCCGTTACTTGGGTAACGGCTGATAGGGGTTCCGCCCTTACGGCGGGTCACTTTTGAAAAGAGCCCAAAAGTAACCAAAAGGCTCTTGCCCCAACACTCGGCACCTCGCTTAGGCGCGGTGTGCCCGAACGCATGCCAGCGTGTTTGACGGGGCGTCTGAGAGCAAAAGCCAGATCACCAGCAGATCAAAAGCAGGCTGATATCTACCTGATGTATGGAGATCAAACTGTGGGAGGGGGCTTGCCCCCGATTGCAGTGGGACAGCCACAGATGCATCAACTGACACACCGCCATCGGGGGCAGGCCCCCTCCCCCATTTGAGCCGCGCTCGACAAACACAATACCGGTCGGCCCTGAGGCCGCCGGGCTAGCCGTTACCGAAGCAACGGATATGTACACCGACAATCCACTCACGAAACCACCTCCCCAACCACCACGCCCCCCAGCCACCACCGTGCCAACCCCGCCACATTCGGCGCCTTGAGCAACGTAAAGTGATTCCCCCCGCCATACCAAACCTGCAACCCACTCCCCTGTCGCCGCCACCCCTCGACCATCATCCCCTGCTCCCGCTGATTCCCCGCCGCATCCAGCGCCGGATCCTCAGCCAACACCAACCGCACCACGCCCTTGAACCGCGCACCAGGCCGATACGCCGTACGCAACGCCGCCGCATAAGTGCGCGCCGGCCCCTCCATCGCATCCACCGCAGAACGCCCCGGCAACAATCCCACCCCGACCATGCCGGCATGTAACCGCTGCCGCTGCGCCTCCTCATCACACGCGGCAAAATCTCCAGGATCAATTCCCAGCGACCTGCCCGCCGACAACTGCATCGCCTCGATCAACCGCAGCAACGCCGCCGTCGTGGTGTACACCTTCGCGGTCCCCCCAGGTGCCTCACTGTCGATCACCGTCAATGACGCCACCTCCCGCCCGGCCGCCTGCAACCGCAGCGCCATCTCCAGCGCGACCCAGCCCCCGAACGAATGCCCCACCAGATGCACCGGCCCGTGCGGACATTCCTGCTCCAAGGCCATCAAGTAACAAGCCGCCGCCGCTTCCACCTGGCTATGGGGCACCGCTTCGCCGTCCAGCCCACGCGGCTGCAAGCCAAACAAAGGCCAGTCACGCCCCAGTGCCTCGCCCAAGCCGACGAACCCGGTGACACTGTCCCCTGCCCCCGGTACACAGAACACCGGCGCATACCCCGCCCGGCCACTCTGAATGCGCAACAACGGCTGATGCGGCGCCTGGGCCTGCGGCAAACAGGCCGCCAGCACCTCGCTCATCGCTCGCCCCAGTGCCTGGATATGCGGCGTTTGCATCATGCTCTGGTGATCCCCCGGCACCTGTACCTGGCGCAACTGGCCTGGCGCCAATACCTCATGCCACCCCAGGGACTCACTGCGCCGCGACAACTCGGTCGGCCGCTCATCCGCGCTGAACAGGTGCACCGCCACGGGCAACGGGAACAGGCTGTAGTGCGCCAGCGCATGCCCGTGCCCCACTTCCCGTTCGATAAAGCTCAAGAGGTCCGCGTCCGCAGCCGCCGCCATTTGCGCGTATAGCAGACCTTGATCGCGACAGCGTTGCAGCAGGCCCGCAAAGTCCAGCTGTTCAATCTGCGACGCCAACTGCCCAACGTTCGCCAGTTCATCCACACCTCCCTGTGCTTTCCAATACGCCGTGCACTGCAGCAACAAATGCCGCTTGAGCGCGTCCGGCCCACTCCAGCGCGCCTTGCCCTGGTCGGTCATACGCGGCACGTAGCTGTCGATCAAACCGAGGAATGCCACCGGTTCATCCAGCCCCACTAGTTGCATCGCCACTTCATAGGCCAGCACCCCGCCAAACGACCAGCCGGCGACCCGGTAAGGCCCATGGGGTTGAATACCCCGGATCAACCCGACCAGGCGCGCCGCCAGGCCTTCCATGGTGTCCAGGTGCGGCTCGCCGAGCGCCAGGCCCGGCAGGCCGTAAATCGGGTAGTCGCCGGGCAGATGCTGGCCCAGCGCCGGGAAATACACATCCATGCCACTGAATTCATGCACAAGGAACAGCGGCGCCTGCGAACCACTGCTGCGCACCGTGATCACCGCAGGATCGCGCACAGGCTCATCAGTGCGCTGACGCAGCATCGCGGCGACGGAGGCCACGCTGGCATGCTGGAACAACTCCGCCAGGGACACGGACAAACCCGCTTCCTCCATCAGGTTGACCAACCGGATCGCCAGCAGTGAATGCCCGCCCAGTTCGAAAAAGCTGTCGTGACGCCCGACCTGTTCCAGCTTCAATACCTCTGCCCACAGCGCTGCCAGGGTCTGCTCCAACGCATCCACCGGTGCTTCAAACTCGCGGCGGTGCAAAGCTTCCAGGGCGGGCACCGGCAAGGCTTTGCGGTCGATCTTGCCATTGGCTGTCAACGGCAGGGACTCCAGCGGCACAAAGGCCGACGGCAGCATGTAGTCCGGCAACTGGTCTTGCAGGCAAGCCCGCACGCTGTCGATGCCGACAGGCGTGTCGCCCCAGGTGAAATACGCCACCAGGCGCTTGTCCCCTGGGGCGTCCTCGCGGGCCAGCACCACCACATCCTGGATACCCGCAACGTTGGCCAGGCGCGCTTCGATCTCACCCAGTTCGATACGGAAACCACGGATCTTCACCTGGTCGTCATTGCGCCCGATGCACTCCAGCAAACCCTGCGCCGTCCAGCGGCCAAGGTCGCCGGTGCGGTACATCAAGGCGTCTGGGATAAACGGGTCCTGCACAAACTTTTCAGCGGTCAGTTCAGGACGGTTCAGATACCCCTTGGCCACGCCATCCCCACCGATGCAGATTTCACCGGTCACGCCCACGGGCACCGGTTGCAACTGCGCATCCAGCACATGCACCTGCGTATTGGAGATCGGCCGGCCGATGGGCACGCTGTCGGCCGTTTCGGCCAGCGACCGCACTTCGTAGGTGGTGGCGTAGGTGGTGGTTTCGGTCGGCCCGTAGCAATGCACCAGGCGCAATGCCGGTGCCTGGGCCAACAGACTGCGGAACGCCGCCGGGTCAGCCCGCTCACCACCGCACAGCAGGATGCGCAGGCCCGCCAGGGCCTGGGGAATCAGCTGCACGTACTGGTTGAACAACGCCGTGGTGATGAACAATACCGTCGCATCCGCCAACGCCAGGCCAAACGCAGCCGGATCGAGCAAGGTGGCGTGGTCGATCACCTGCACCTGGCCGCCATTGAGCAACGGCCCCCACACGTCCATGGTACTGGCGTCAAACGCCGGGTTGGAGGCGAAGGCGACGCGGTCACTGGCGTTGAAGTCGGCGTAGCCGTTATTCAGCACCAGGCGCGTGATGCCGCGATGGGGCACCAACACGCCTTTGGGCGTGCCGGTGGAGCCTGAGGTGTACATGATGTACGCCACGCTGTCCGAGGACTGCGACAAGTCCGGGTTGTGGCTCGGTTGCGGATCGAGGGCCAGGGTGTCGAGGTCCAGGCGTTGCACGGCGTAGTCGACGGCACGCTCGCTGCCGGTCAACAACCAGGCCGCGCCGCTGTCCTGCACCATGAACGCCTGGCGCTCCGCCGGGGCGTTGATGTCCAGCGGCACATAGGCGGCGGCGCACTTGAGCACGGCCAACTGGCTGACCAGCAGGTCCAGCGAACGCGG
This sequence comes from Pseudomonas sp. NFPP04, assembly GCF_900113815.1. Classification (NCBI taxonomy): domain Bacteria; kingdom Pseudomonadati; phylum Pseudomonadota; class Gammaproteobacteria; order Pseudomonadales; family Pseudomonadaceae; genus Pseudomonas; species Pseudomonas sp. NFPP04. The sequence goes on from NZ_FOQS01000006.1 coordinate 99,362, forward strand.
CAACAGGATCGCCACATGATCGCCGGGGCGTACTCCAAGGCCCAGCAAATGATGGGCCAGGCGATTGGCGCGGCTGTTCAGCTCGCCATAACTGAGTGACTGCTCGCCCTGCAGCGCCGCCAGCGCAGCCGGCCGTGCATGGGCCTGGGCTTCGAACAGGCGTTGCACCGTATGTTCACGCGGGAATGCCCGGGTGGTGGCGTTCAGGTCCAGCAATTGCTGGCGTTCGGCGGCGGGCAGGATCGGCACATAGGCGATGGCAAGCGTACCGCCCTGTTCCAACGCCTGTACCAGTTGCTCCACCGCGATGTGCAGGTAGTCGCACACGCGACGGGCGCCCTGCCCCACGACTTTCAAGGAGAAACCCGCGCCCAGGTCATCCACGCTCACCGACAGGCCATAGTTGCTGTGTTCCTCGGCCTTGAGCAACCGGATGCCCTGCCAGGCCTCGCTCGCCACCTGCGGCGCACTGTGGCGATAGTTGAACAGCGTATCGAACAGCGGCGTGGTCACCGGCACGCCACTGCAGCGCTGGGCCAAGGCCAACGGCGCCTGCTCATGGCTGAGCAATTGAGTGAGGCGTGCGTGGGTGGCGCGCAACGCGTCGCGCACGCTGTGCCGACCCAGGTCGACCCGCAGCGGCAGGGTGTTGATGAACACGCCCATGGCCCGCTCGGCCCCTTCGCCGCCTTGCAGCCGGCCAAGCATCACGCTGCCGAACACCACTTGCTCCCGACCCGAGACCTTGCCCAGCACCTGCGCCCAGGCCAGGTGCATCAGGCTGGCGGCGCTCACCCCGGATTGCCGGGCCTGGGTGCGCAGGCGTTGGCTCAGCTCCAGGTCAAGGGTGCAGTGAACCTGCTCATTGCCGCCAAGGGTTTCCAGGCGGGTCGGCTCGTCGATCTCGCCCAGCATCTCACGGAAGAATGCCTCGTGATCGTCAACCCCCAAGCGGGTCTGGGCCACATAGTTGCGATACGGCACCGGCGCGCCCAGGGTGTGTGGCGTGCCCGAGAGAAACGCCTGCATTTCGTGCTGCAAAATCTCCAGGGCGATGTGGTCCATCACCAGGTGGTGGAACAGCAAGATGGCACTGCCGTCACACACCACCAGGCGCATCAGCGGTGCCTGGGACAGGTCCAGACGCTCCGGCACCGGCCCATGTTCGACCCGCAGCGAAGCCTCGCGCCACACCACCTGCACCGGTTCTTCCAGGCCGTCCCAATGGAACGACGAGCGCAGAATGTCGTGACGCTGGATCACCGCCTGCAAGGCCAGGGCAAATGCCTCCAGTCGCCGGGCGCTGTCGAATGCAAACTGCGCCCGTAACACATAGTCATCACCGCCCTGCGCGGCGCGATGGTGATAGAGCATGCCGGCCTGCAACGGCGCCAGCGGGTAGATGTCCTGCACATTCGCCGCGCCGCCGGGGATACAGGCGACGATACGCTCGATGGCCGGCTGATCCATTTGGATCAGCGGCAACATGTCCGGGGTGATCGCCGTGCAATCGGCCGTAATGCCATTGACCGGCACCGCCACTTCACGCCCTGCGCCCAAGGCCGCCGCCAGGGCCGACAAAGTCGGCTGGCCAAACAGCACTTTCACATCCGCCGACAACCCGAGGCCGCGCATGCGCCCCATCAGGCTCACCGCAAGCAACGAGTGGCCGCCCAGCTCGAAGAAGTTGTCGTGACGGCCCACGCGCTCCACGTTGAGCAACTCGGCCCACAGGCTGGCCAGGGCGATCTCCGTGTCGCCCTGGGGCGCTTCGTACTCGCGCACCACCACCGAGTCCAGGCCCGGCGCGGGCAGTGCCTTGCGGTCAAGCTTGCCGTTGGGGCTCAAGGGCAAGTTATCCAGGTGCACGAAGATCGACGGCACCATGAATTCCGGCAGATGCTGCAAAAGATGCGTGCGCAAGGCGTCGATCTCGCTGGACACACCGGTGTAGTAGGCAATCAGGCGATTGTCGCGGGCGATCACCGCGGCTTCATTGACCTGCGGGTGGTCGGTGAGGCGCGCCTGGATTTCCCCCAGTTCGATGCGCAGGCCACGGATCTTCACCTGATCGTCGTTGCGCCCCAGGTACTCGATCGTCCCGTCCGCCAGGTAGCGACCAACGTCGCCGGTGCGGTACAGGCGCCCATCGGTGAACGGGTCCTTGAGGAAGCGTTCGGCGGTCAGTTCCGGCCGGTTCAGGTAGCCGCGCGCCACTTGCACGCCACCGATGAACAGCTCGCCGACCACGCCCAATGGCACGGGCTGCATCTGTGCGTCGAGCACGTACATGCGGGTGTTGGCGATCGGTTTGCCGATCGGCGTGTTGTCCGGCGTCACCGGCCCGGCGCAGTTCCATGCGGTCACATCGACAGCGGCTTCGGTCGGGCCGTACAGGTTATGCAATTGGCTACCTGGCAATTGCTGCTTGAAGCGCCGCACCAGGCTGCCCGTCAGGGCTTCGCCGCTGCACATCACACGCACTAACCCTTCGGCCTGGCTCACATCGCCATGGGCCAGGAACACATCCAGCATCGACGGCACGAAGTGCAGCGTGGTGATCTGCTCGGCGGCAATCACCTCGCACAGGTACGCCGGGTCTTTGTGCCCGCCCGGGCGCGCCATCACCAGGCAGGCGCCGGTGAACAGCGGCCAGAAGAACTCCCACACCGACACGTCGAAGCTGAACGGCGTTTTTTGCAGCACCCGGTCATGGGCTTGCAGGCCATAGGCGTCCTGCATCCACAGCAGGCGGTTGACCACGCCGGGGTGGTCGTTGATCACGCCCTTGGGCTGGCCGGTGGAGCCGGAGGTGTAGATCACGTAGGCACTGACGGCTGGCACGTGAGGGTTGTCGACAGGCTGGTGCTGCCAGCTCGGTTGGTCGAGATCGACCACCGGCACATCCCCCAGCAATGCCCGCGTCGCCCCCTGGGCCAGCACCGCCACCGGTGCGCTGTCCTCCAGCATGTAGGCAATGCGCTCCAGCGGATACGCCGGGTCCAGCGGCACATAGGCAGCGCCGGCCTTGAGGATCGCGTACAGGCCGATGACCATGTCCAGGCCGCGCTCTACGCAGATCGCCACCCGTGAATCCGGCTGCACACCCAATTCCAGAAGGTGGCGGGACAGTTGATTGGCTCGCGCATTCAGCTCGGCATAGGTCAACACGCCGTCATCGGCTTTGACGGCAATCGCGTCCGGCGTCCGCGTCGCCTGCGTTTCGAACAGGCCATGCAAGGTCTGCTCGAGGTCATAAGCGACTTCGGTGGCGTTGAAATCAAACAGCAGGTGCTGGCGCTCACGCTCATCCACCAGTGGCACCTGTTCCAGCACCGCCTGGTCGTTATCCACCATGGCCTGCAACACGCGGGTGAAGTAGCCGACGTAACGCTGCACCGTCGATGCGTCGAACAGCGCCACTGCGTATTCCAGCGCGCCGATGAGGGTGCCCTGCACTTCCGACAGGTCCAGGGACAGGTCGAACTTGGCGAAGTGACTGTCCTCGACGATGCCTTCCAAGGCCAGGTCGCCCAGGGCCAGGGTCGGCGCACTGCTGTCCTGCCAGGTCAGCAGGGTCTGGAACAGCGGGCTGTGGGCCAGGCTGCGCGGTGGCCGGGTGATCTCTACCACTTGTTCGAACGGCAGGTCCTGGTGGGCCTGGGCTTCCAGGGCCTGGGCCTTGACCCGCGCCAACAGCGCTTCGGTGCTCAGCTCGCCCGACGTGTCGATGCGCACCGCCAGGGTGTTCACAAACAGGCCGATCAGCCCTTCCACTTCGCTGCGCGTGCGGTTGGCCACGGGTGAGCCGATCACCACATCGTGCTGCCCGGAGAGCCGTGCCAGCAGTGAGGCCCAGGCGCTCATCAAGGTCATGTACAGCGTGGTGCCGTGGCGTTGGCTCAAGGCCTTGAGCCCGGCGGTGAGGCGTTCGTCCAGGCGCACCTCGACGCTACTGCCGGCGTAGTCCTGCTGCGCCGGGCGCGGGCGGTCGGTGGGCAGCGTGAGCAAGGCCGGTGCACCGGCCAGCGCCTGCTGCCAAAAGGTGCTCTGGCGCTGCAGCACTTCACCGCTGAGCCACAGGCGCTGCCATACCGCGAAGTCGCCGTACTGGATCGGCAACGCCGGCAAGGGGTCGGGCTGGCCGTGGCTGAAGGCCTGGTACAGCGCCATCAGTTCACGGATGAGCACGCCCATGGACCAGCCATCGGACACGATATGGTGCAGCGTCAGCAACAGCACATGGTGATCGTCGGCCATTACCACCAGACGCCCGCGCAGCAGCGGGCCGCGCTCCAGGTCGAACGGCGCCGAGGCCTCGCCATGGATCAACGCGTCCAGCGCCTGCTGTGGTTGCGGGTGGCGGCGCAGGTCCTGCACTTGCAGGGGCAACACGTCTTCGGCGGGCACGATCACCACCTGGGCCTCGTCGCCGCGCTGGGCAAAGCGGCTGCGCAGGGTTTCGTGGCGTGCGACGATGCGCGCCAGCGCCCGTTGCAGCGCCTCCACATGCAACTGCCCACGCAGACGCAGCCCGATGGGAATGTTGTAGGCGGTGTTGGCGCCTTCCATCAGCGCCAGGAACCACAGGCGCTGCTGGGCGAAGGACAGCGGCGTGGGCTCATCACGATTGGCCGGGAGGATAGCTGGCAAGGTGCTGCGACCGGACTGGGCCAGCACCTCGGCCACCGCCGCCAACTCGGCATTGGCAAACAAATCGCCGAGCAGCAACTCCACACCCAGGCGCTGGCGGATCTGCGAGACCATGCGCATCGCCAGCAAGGAATGCCCGCCCAGTTCGAAGAAATGATCGCGACGCCCCACCCGCTCCACCTGCAGCACATCGGCCCAGATCTGCGCCAGTACGGTTTCGATTTCACCTTCGGGAGCCACGTACTCGCGGGTAAACACTGCGGCCATGTCCGGCGCCGGCAGGGCCTTGCGGTCGAGCTTGCCGTTGGCGGTCAGGGGCAACGCGTCCAGCTTCACATAGGCGACCGGCACCATGTAGTCCGGCAGGTGCGCCACCAGGTGGGCGCGGAGTTCGGCTACCACCAGTGGGTCGAGCTGGCGGTTTTCGGTGAAATACGCCACCAGCCGCTCTTCACGCACCAGCACCACGGCTTCCTGGATACCCGCCAACTGGTTGAGTTGGGCTTCGATTTCGCCCAGTTCGATGCGCATGCCACGGATCTTCACCTGGTCGTCATTGCGCCCCAGGTACTCGATAGTGCCGTCCGGCAGCCAGCGTGCCAGATCGCCGGTACGGTACATGCGCCCGGCGTTGAATGGGTCCTGCAGGAAACGTTCGGCCGTCAACTCCGCACGGTTGAGATAACCCCGCGCCACGCCTTTACCGCCCACATACAACTCCCCCGCCACCCCCAGCGGTACCGGCCGCTGCTGCTCATCCAGCAGGTACACCGTGGCATTGGCGATGGGTTTGCCGATGTGCAACGGCTGGCCGGCCTCGACCTTGCCGGAGGTGGCGACCACCGTGGCTTCGGTCGGCCCGTAGTTGTTGATCAGGTCGAAACGTTGGGCGCGACCGAACTGGCGCAAGCGATCACCACCGATCAGCAGCGTGCGCAGCGTCGGGTGTTCGAGCTGCTGGCTGAATGCGTACTCGGCCACCGGCGTGGGCAGGAAGCATACGTCCAACGGCTGCGCGCACCACCAGGCCAGCAGTGCGTCGACATCCTCGGTGCCGTCATGGGCCGGTGGCAAGTGCAGGGTCGCGCCCACGCACAGCGCCGGCCAGACTTCCCAGGCCATCGCGTCAAAGCCGAACCCGGCGACGCTGGCGGTGTGGCGCCCGGCGCACAGGTCAAAGGCATGGCAATGCCAGTCAACCAGATTGGCGACGGTGTGGTGCTCCACCATGACGCCCTTGGGCAGACCGGTGGAGCCGGAGGTGTAGATCACATAGGCGAGGTTGGACGGCGTGACCGCAACCTTCGGGTTGCTCGCCGAATGGTGCTGCCAGGTGTAGCGGTCGAGGTTGATCACCGGCACGTCAAGGGCCGGCAGGCGCTCGAGCAAGGCGTGCTGGGTCAACACCGCCACCGGGGCGCTGTCGCTGAGCAGGTAGTTGAGGCGCTCGGCCGGGTGCGACGGGTCCACCGGTACATAGCAGGCGCCGGCCTTGAGAATCGCCAGCAGGCCGGCCAGGGTATCCAGCCCGCGACGGGCGACGATGGCAACGCGGTCGTCAGGCCTGACCCCCAGCGCCAGCAGATGATGGGCCAGCAGGTTGGCTTGCTGGTTGAGTTCGGCATAGGTGAGCTGGCGACCCTGATGCACGGCGGCAATGGCGTCGGGGCTCAGCGCGGCCTGGGCTTCGATGCGTCCGTGCAGCGTGGTGCCTTGGGGGAAATCCGTGTGGGTGGAGTTGAAGTGTTCCAACAACCACTGCTGCTCGGCGAACGGAAGCACTGACACCTGATTGAGCGCAGTGTCTGGCGCCTGTTCGAGCGCGGTCAGCAGGTTTTCCAAGGCGGTCTGCACGTAGGCACAGACGCGCTGCGGATCCACCAGGGTGCTGGCCAGCAGACTCAGGGCAAAGTCATCGCCGAAGTCGTCGACACTCAGGGTCAAGGGGTAATTGGTACGTTCCTCGGCGCTCAGTGCAGCGATGCCCTGCCAGGCGGAGATCGCTTCGTCACTGGCCGCCGAGGCACTGTGGCGATAATTGAGCAAGGCGCTGAACAACGGCGTCGGCGCCACCACGCCGCTGCACCGCTGGGCCAGCGCCAACGGTGCGTGCTCATGCCGCAGCAACGTCGTCAGCCGCGCATGAGTCGCCTTGACCCCGGTGCGCACGTCCTCGCGGCCCACGTCCACGCGAAACGGCAAGGTGTTGATGAAGATACCCAGCGCCCGGTCTGTGTCATGACTGCCCTGCATGCGGCCCATCAATACCGTGCCGAACACCACCTGTTCCTTGCCGGCCAACACCCCCAGCACCTGCGCCCACGCCAAATGAAACAGGCTGGCTGCGCTGACCCCCAGTTGCCGTGCCTGTGCTCGCAACCGTTGCGACAACGCCGCCGGCAGCGCCAGGTGTGCCTCGGTAATCCCCCGCGCATCGCCCTGCACATCGCTCAAGCCATACGGCAAGGTGGGTTCGCTGATGTCGCCAAGCATCTGGCGGAAGAAGTGTTCGTGTGCCTGCTCGCTGATCCCCAACCGCGCCTGAGCCACGTAGTTGCGAAACGGCACGGCCTGGCCCAACGTCGCGCCCTGCCCCAACAGGCAGGCCTGCAACTCGTGGCACACGACTTCCAGGGCACTGTGATCAAGGGCCATATGGTGGAACAGCAGGCTGGCAACGATACGTTGATTGGCCACGTCCTCGGCCCGCACCAGACGCAGCAACGGCGCCTGGGACACGTCGAGGCGATAGTGGCGGGCATCAAACAGCGCGCGCAGTTGCGTGGCGATGTCGCCGTCGGCCGGGTCCAGCGCCAAGGCCTGCACCGGCAGGCGCGCGCGGCGCCACACCACTTGCGACGGTTGCTGCACACCCTCCCAGACCACTCCTGTGCGCAGGATGTCGTGGCGGTCCATCACCGCTTGCAGTGCCTGGGCAAACGCCTCGAACCGCTCCAGGCTGTCGAAGGAAAACTGCGATTGCATCACGTACGGGTCGCCCCGCTCGGCACTGACGTGGTGGAACAGAATGCCTTCCTGCAAGGGCGCCAGCGGGTAGATATCCTGGATATTCGCCACGCCGCCATCGACGCTGGCGACGATGCGGTCGACCTCATCCTGGCTCAGCGTCGACAACGTCAACATCGACGGCAGGATGCGCTCGGCGTCCGCCGGTATGCCATTGGCGGGTACGTCGACTACGCCCGCCTTCGTCGCCGAGTATTCACCGGCCTTGATCAGCTCGATCAACGCCGGTTTGTGCTCGCGCAGGGCGGCGAGGATCGCCGGGTCGCTCAAGGCTTGCTTGTTGCCCTGGACCGATAGCTGTTCGCCCTTGAGCGCCAGTTGGATGTCCTTGGTCTTCAGCGTCGCCAGCAGTTGGTTGATGCTCACAGGACGATCTCCATTCGTTCAGTCAATGCGGCGTAGCCAGCCAGGGTCGGCTGTTCGAACAACGCGCGCACGTCGGCTTCCATGCCTTCCTGGCGCAAGCGCCCGATGAGGCTGACGGCGAGCAGCGAGTGCCCGCCCAGTTCAAAGAAATTGTCGTGGCGCCCTACCCGCTCCACGTTGAGCAGTTCTGCCCAGAGCCGGGCCAGCAGGATTTCGGTCTCCCCTTCGGGGGCTTCGAACGCGCGTACCAGCCGTGCTTCCATGCCCGGTGCCGGCAGGGCCTTGCGATCGAGTTTGCCGTTGGGGCTCAAGGGCAACGCGTCGAGGTGCACGAACAGCGCGGGCACCATAAAGTCCGGCAGGTGCAGTAGCAGTTGGGCACGCAGGCTTTCGACGGGCGCATGTTCTCCGGTGTAGTAGGCGACCAGGCGCTCGTCGCGGGCCACCACCACGGCGTCCTTGACTGATGTGTGCTCGGTCAATCGCGCCTGGATTTCCCCCAATTCGATACGCAGGCCACGGATTTTTACCTGGTCGTCGTTACGCCCCAGGTACTCGATATTGCCATCGGGCAGGTAACGACCCACATCCCCTGTGCGATACATGCGCCCGCCGGTGAACGGGTCTTCGAGGAAGCGCTCGGCCGTCAGTTGCGCACGGTTCAAGTAACCCCGCGCCACTTGCACCCCGCCGATGAACAACTCGCCCACCACGCCCAATGGCACCGGTTGCAACTGTGCATCCAGCACGTACATGCGGGTATTGGCGATGGGTTTGCCAATCGGTGTGTTGTCCGGCACCTCGGGCCGCGCACAGTTCCAGGCGGTCACGTCCACCGCCGCTTCGGTAGGGCCATACAGGTTGTACAGGCCGATGCCCGGCAATTGCTGCTTGAAGCGCCGCACCAGGCTGCCCGGCAGGGCTTCGCCGCTGCACATCACACGCACTAACCCTTCGGCCTGGCTCACATCGCCATGGGCGAGGAATACGTCGAGCATCGATGGTACGAAGTGCAAGGTGGTGATCCGCTGCGCCTCGATCACTTCGCACAGATAGGCCGGGTCCTTGTGCCCGCCCGGGCGCGCCATCACCAGGCGTGCACCGGTGAACAGCGGCCAGAAGAATTCCCACACCGACACGTCGAAACTGAACGGGGTTTTCTGCAGCACTGCATCCTCAGCATTGAGCCCGTAGGCGTCCTGCATCCAGAGCAAGCGGTTGACCACCCCGGCGTGCTCGTTGATCACCCCCTTGGGCTCGCCGGTGGAGCCGGAGGTGTAGATCACGTAGGCGGCGTGGCGAGCGGTGAGGCCCGGGACCTGGAGGTTGGTCGCGGGCTGGCGTTGCCACGTGACGTGATCAAGCTCGATCACCGGCACGTCGCCCAGCAGCGCACGGGTGGTCGCTTGCGCGAGGACCACCACCGGCGCGCTGTCCTGCAGCATGTAGGCGATGCGCTCCTGGGGGTAGGCCGGGTCCAGCGGCACGTAGGCGCCGCCGGCCTTGAGAATGGCGAACAGGCCGACCACCATGTCCAGGCCACGCTCGAGGCAGATCCCCACCCGTGTATCCGGCTGGACGCCGTGCTCACGCAGATGATGGGCCAGGCGATTGGCGCGTTCGTTGAGTGCCCGGTAGGTCAGCCGTTGCTCGGCGGCAATCACTGCCACCGCCTCCGGCGTGCGCTCGACCTGGGCTTCGAACAGCGCCTGCAGGGTCTGATCGAGATCGTACGGCACCTCGGTTGAGTTGAATTCGACCAGCAGCTTATTGCGCTCTTCGGCGCCCAGGATCGGCAAACGATCGAGCGCGTGTTGCGGCGCGTGCTCCAACGCCTCGACCAGGCCCGACAACGCCGTGTGCAGGTACTCGCACACGCGTTGCGCATCGGCGCGTGCCAGAGCGGTGATCTCATAACCGTCGCCCAAGTCGTCCACGTTCAAGGTCAACGGATAGTTGGTACGTCCGTCGTTGGCCAGGGTCTGCATGCCTTCCCAGGCCTGCTGCGCCTCCTGCGAGCGGGTGGCCGTGCCACGATGACGGTAATTGAGCATTGAGCTGAACAGCGGGGCCGGGGCAGCGACCCCACTGCAACGCTGGGCCAGCGCCAGGGACGCGTGTTCATGGCCGAGCAAGGCGCTGAGCCGTTCGTGGGTCGCCCGTACGGCGGCACGTGCGCCTTGACCGTCGATATCCAGACGCAGCGGCAAGGTATTGATAAATACCCCCAGGGCGCGGTCGGCGCCCTCGCCACCTTGCAGGCGACCGACCAATACGGTGCCGAACACCACACTGTGGCGGCCCGATGTCGCCGCCAGCACCTGGCCCCACGCCAGGTGAAACAGGCTCGCCGTGCTCACCCCCATCAGCCGGGCCTGGGCCCGCAAGCGGCGGTTGAGGTCGCTGTGCAGGCGCAGGCTGTGTTCCTCGACGGCGCTGCCGTCGCCGCGCACGTCCTGCCAGCCGAAGGGCAATGTCGGCTCGTCGATATCGCCGAGCATGGCGCGGAAAAAGCCTTCGTGCTCCTGTTCGCTCACGCCCAACCGCGCCTGCGCCACGTAGTTGCGGTACGGCATCGGTGCAGCCGCGGGCACTTGCCGGCCGAGCAGGAAGCCCTGCATTTCCCGCAGCACGACGTCAAACGCGGTGTGGTCGAGGACGATATGGTGATACAGCAATACCGCGACCACCCGTTGGTGGGAGGGATCCTGGGCGTACATCAGGCGGATCAGCGGAGCCTGGCTGATGTCCAGGCGATAGCGTCGTGCATCGAAACGTTGGTGCAGGCCGGCCAGTACATCGCCTTGCAGGTGCAGCGCCTGCACCTGCAGTTCGGCGGTGCGCCACACCACTTGCAGCGGTTGCGCCAACCCCTCCCAGACCACACCGGTGCGCAGGATGTCGTGACGATCGATCACCTGCTGCAACGCCTGGGCAAAGGCATTCAGGCGGTCGAGGCTGTCGAACGCCAGGTGCGTTTGCAGCAGGTACGGGTCGCCCTGCTCAGCGGTGATGTAATGGTAGAGGATGCCCTCTTGCAACGGCGCCAGCGGGTAGATGTCCTGCACATTGGCCACGCCACCGGGCACTTGCGCGACCACTTGATCGATGGTTGCCTGGTCGAGTTCCACCAATGTCAGCAGGTCCGGCGTAATGCGCCGGCAGTTGGCGGGAATGCGATTAACCGGCACCTGCACTTCGCGACCGCTGCCGACAGCGGCGGCCAGAGCGGCCAGGGTCGGCTGGCTGAACAGCACGCGCACATCGGCACTCAGGCCGACCTGGCGCATGCGTTCGATCAGACTGACGGCCAACAATGAATGGCCGCCGAGCTCGAAGAAGTGGTCATGGCGACCCACCCGTTCAACCTGCAGCACTTCGGACCAGATGCGCGCCAGAGTGGTTTCCACGTCGCCCTGGGGGGCTTCGTATTCGCGGGTCAGCAGCGCGGCCTGATCCGGCTCCGGCAGGGCCTTGCGGTCCAGCTTGCCGTTGGCGGTCAGGGGCAGTGCCTGCACCTGCACATAGGCGACCGGCACCAGGGCCTCGGGCAACCGGGCTTGCAGGTCGGCACGCAGGGTCTCGATAGCCAGCGGTTGCCGTGCGGTGAACCAGGCGATCAGGCGGCCTTCACGCACCAGCACCACCGCTTCGCCGACGCCTTCCACGGCAGCCAGGCAGTTTTCGATCTCCCCCAGCTCAACCCGCACGCCACGCACCTTGACCTGGTCATCGTTACGGCCCAGGTACTCGATATTGCCATCGGGCAACCAGCGCGCCAGGTCGCCGGTGCGGTACATGCGACCGGCGTTGAACGGGTCTTGCAGGAAGCGTTCGGCGGTCAGGTCCGGACGGTTCAGGTAACCCCGTGCCACGCCGCTGCCGCCCACGTACAACTCGCCCGCCACGCCCACCGGCACCGCACGCAAGTGCGCGTCCAGCAGGTAGACACGGCCGTTGGCGATGGGCCGCCCGATATGCAGCACCTGCCCGGCGCGTACGCGGCCAGAGGTGGCAACCACCGTGGCTTCGGTGGGGCCATAGTTATTGATCACGGCAAAGCGCCGCTCCTGGGTGAACTGGCGCAGGCGATCACCGCCGATCAGCAGGATGCGCAAGGTCGGGTGTTGCAACTGCTGGCCGAAAGCATATTCGGCCACCGGGGTCGGCAGGAAGCTGACGTCCAGTGGTTGTGCCAGCCACCAGGCCAGCAGTTCGTCGATGTTTTCATTGCCGACATCGGCCGGCGGCAGGTGCAAGGTAGCGCCCACACACAGCGCCGGCCAGACTTCCCAGGCCATCGCGTCAAACCCGAAACCGGCGACGCTGCTGGTGTGGCTCGTCGCATCCAGGCCAAAGGCCTCGCAGTGCCAGTGCACCAGGTTTTCCACGCTGCGGTGTTCCACCATCACGCCCTTGGGCTGGCCAGTGGAGCCGGAGGTGTAGATCACGTAGGCCAGGTGCGCAGGGGTCAGAAGGCTGAGCTGCGGATTGCTGACGGCATGCTGCTGCAGACATGGGTCGTGCAGGTCCACCGTGGCGATGTTGCCCAACAGGTCGCGGGTACTGGCTTCGGCCAGCACCGCCACCGGCGCGCTGTCGTGTAGCAAATAAGCGATGCGCTCGGCGGGATACGCCGGGTCGATGGGCACGTAACCGGCACCGGCCTTGAGGATGCCCAGCAAACCCACCAGCATCTGCGGGCCGCGACGACAACACAGGGCTACTCGGTCGTCGGGCTGTACCCCGAGTGTCAACAGGTAATGGGCCAGTTGGTTGGCGCGCCGGTTGAGCTGTTCGTAGGTCAACGCCTCACCGTCTTGCATCACCGCGATAGCCTGGGGTTGGCGTTCGGCCTGCACCTCGAAGGCACCGTGGACGGTGTGCCCCTGCGGGAAATCCTCGGCCGTGGCGTTGAAATCACGCAGCAGGGTTTCACGCTCTGCCGCCGGCAGGATCGTCAGCTGGTTGAGCAGGGTCTTCGGTGCGTTTTCCAGGCAGGCCACCAACTGTTCTACGGCGTTATGCATATAGGCACACAGGCGCTGGGCGCCGATCTGCGGCAGCGCCAGTACCGTGAGGCCAAAGCCTTCACCCAGGTCATCCACGCTCAAGGTCAGCGGGTAGTTGCTGCGTTCTTCGCCGCCGAGCAATTGCACGCCTTCCCAGATGCCGTGGCCGTCGCGGGCCATTTCACCGGGGCTGCTGTGACGGTAGTTGAGCAAGGCGCTGAACAGCGGCGATGCACCTGCCACGCCGCTGCAACGCTGGGCCAGCGCGAGGGACGCGTGTTCATGGCCGAGCAAGGCACTCAAGCGCCCGTGGGTGGCCTTGACCGCAGCGGCGGCAGTGGCTGCCACGTCCACGCGCAAGGGCAAGGTGTTGATGAACATGCCCAGCGCACGGTCCGCGCCGTCACCGGCCTGCATGCGCCCCATCAACACGGTGCCGAACACCACGTCGTCACGCCTGGATACCAGCCCCAGCACCTGCGCCCAGGCCAGGTGCATCAGGCTCGCGGCGCTGACGCCCAGTTGCCGGGCCTGCTCGCGTACCCGTTGGGCCAGCGCGGCATCCACGGCCTGTTCGGCTTCCTCGATATCGCCCCCATCGCCCTGCACGTCCTGCACGCCGAACGGCAAGGTCGGCTCATCCACATCGGCGAGCATGTCGCGGAAGAACGCCTCGTGTTCCTCCACGCTGACGCCAAGGCGAGCCTGAGCCACGTAGTTGCGAAACGGCGCCGCCTCGGGCAAGTCCTGGGCCTGGTTGAACATGAACGCACGCATTTCCTGGCCCACCACCTCCATGGCGGTGTGATCGAGCGCCAGGTGATGGAACAGCAGGATCGCCGCCACACGCTGATTCGCCGGATCCTGGGCATACACCATGCGCAGCAACGGCGCCTGGGTGATGTCCAGGCGGTAGTGACGGGCATCGAAGCGTGCATGCAACTGCTCGATGATGTCGCCTTCGGCCGGGTCCAGGTCGACCTCTTGCACGATCAGTTTCGCCTCGCGCCACACCACTTGCACCGGGCTGTCCAGGCCTTCCCAGACCATGCCAGTGCGCAGGATGTCGTGGCGGGCCACCACCTGTTGCAGCGCACCCATGAACCCCTGCAAACGCTCCAGGCTGTCGAACGCCATGCGCGATTGCAGCAGGTACGGGTCGCCCTGCTCGGCGCTGATGTGGTGATAAAGAATGCCTTCCTGCAACGGCGCCAGCGGGTAGATGTCCTGCACATTCGCCGCGCCGCCCGGCACGTTCGCGACGATACGTTCGATGGCGGCGGGGTCGAGTTGCACCAGCGTCAGCATCGACGGCGTGATCCGGGTGCAATCCTTGGGGATGCCATTGGCCGGCACCACGATTTCCCGGCCACTGCCCACGGCAGCGGCCAGCGCCGCCAGGCTTGGCTGGCTGAACAACACGCGTACGTCGCAGCTCAGGCCGACCTGGCGCATGCGTTCGATCAGGCTGACCGCCAGCAGCGAATGCCCGCCCAGTTCGAAGAAATGATCATGACGGCCAACCCGCTCCAGCTTGAGCACGTCCTGCCAGATCTGCGCCAGCTGGGTTTCCACTTCGCCTTCCGGCGCCTCGAAGCCGCGGCTGAGCAGCGCGCTCTGGTCCGGCACCGGCAGGCCCTTGCGGTCGAGTTTGCCGTTGGCGGTGAGCGGCAGCAGCTCCAGCCACACATACGCCGACGGCACCATGTAGTCCGGCAACTGGCCTTGCAGGTGAGCGCGCAGGGCTTCAATCTCAAGCGTCACACTGGCCGTGTAGTAGGCCACCAGGCGCTTGTCGCCGGGCTGGTCTTCGCGGACCAGCACCACCACGTCCTTCACGCCCGGGAAACTGGCCAGGCAGGTCTCGATCTCGCCGGGTTCGATACGGAAACCACGGATCTTCACCTGCAGGTCATTGCGCCCCTGGTACAGCAAGGTGCCGTCGGCCTGCCAGCAGGCCAGGTCACCGGTGCGGTACAACAGGCCCTCGCCGAAGGGGTTCGGGATAAATTTCTCGGCTGTGAGTTGCGCTTGGTTCAAATACCCCGTGGCCACGCCCGCACCGCCGATGTACAGCTCGCCGACCACACCCAACGGCAGTGGTTGCTGGCGCGGGTCCAGCACGTACGCCTGGGCATTGGCGATCGGGCGCCCGATGGGGATGCCGCCCTCGCCGACCCGGGTGATTTCGTGGGTGGTGGAAAACGTGGTGGCTTCGGTGGGCCCGTAGCCATTGAGCAGGTGCCGGGGCTTGCCGTGCCTGAGCACCCGGTCGATCACCTGCGGGTCGAGGACATCGCCGCCGACGATCAGGTAGCGCAACTGCGCGAATACCGGCAACAGCGCGTCAGCGTACTGGTGGAACAGCCCGGCGGTCATCCACAGCACGCTGACGGATTGCTCCTGCAACAACGCGGCGAACGCGGCCTGGGACAACAGCACCGCATGTTCGACCACCACCACACAACCGCCATTGAGCAGGGGCGCCCACACGTCGAGGGTGCTGGCGTCGAATGCCGGGTTGGAGGCGAAGGCCACGCGGTCGCGGGCATTGAAATCGGCATAGCCGTTATTGAGCACCAGGCGCGAGATGGCGCGGTGCGGCACTTGCACGCCTTTGGGCGCGCCGGTGGAGCCGGAGGTGTAGAGGATGTAGGCGACGCTTTCGGCAGACTGCGGCAGCTCAGGGTTGCGCGGCGACAACGTGTCCAGGTTCAAGTCGGCCAGGGTCGTGAGCACCCGGTGCGCGCCGCTGTCCTGCACGATGAATGCCTGGCGTTCGACCGGCGCGTTGATGTCCAGCGGTACATACACCGCACCGCACTTGAGGATCGCCAGTTGGCAGATCAGCAGGTCGAGCGAGCGCGGCAGCGCAATCGCCACGCTCTCGCCAGGTTGCACACCCTGGTTGAGCAAGTGATGGGCCAGGCGGTTGGCACGCCGGTTGAGGTCGCGGTAACTCAGGGACAATGCGCCCTGCACTGCCGCGACCGCTTCCGGACGGGCCAGCGCCTGGGCTTCGAACAACTGGTGCACGGTCAGGTGCGCCGGGTACTCACGGGCGGTGGCGTTGAAGTCCACCAGTATCTGATGACGCTCGGCGGCCGGCAGGATCGACACGGCCTGCAACGGCGTGGTCGGTGCCTGTTGCAACGCCGCCACCAGATGGCGCAGCGCGGTGAGCATATAGTCCCCCACGCGCTGCACATCCAGGCTCGCGACGCCTTGTACCGTCAGGGCAAAGCCTGTGCCCAGGTCATCGACGTTGAGCACCAGCGGGTAGTTGCTGCGTTCCTCGGAACTGAGTATCTGAATGCCGGAGGCCGCGAACGGGTTGTCTCCCGGCGCGTCCCCCGGCGCACTGTGGCGATAGTTGAGCAAGGTGCTGAACAGCGGCAGCGAACCCGGCACGCCACTGCAGCGCTGGGCCAGGGACAACGACGCATGTTCATGCCCGAGCAACTGCGCCAGGCGCGCATGGGTGGCGCGCACGCCGGCTTGCACACCCACGGCACCGAGGCTGACCCGCAGCGGCAAGGTATTGATGAACATCCCCAGCGCCCGGTCGGCACCTTCGCCGCCTTGCATGCGCCCCAGCAGCACGGTGCCGAATACCACCGACTGCTGGCCGGACACCTGCCCCAGCACCTGCGCCCAGGCCAGGTGCACCAGGCTCGCGCTGCTCACGCCCAGTTGCCGCGCTTGTTCGCGCAGGCCCAGGCTCAGTGCCGGCTCCAGGGGCAAGTGGGCCTCGATGATGCCGCTGCCATCGCCATTCACGTCCTGCAGGCCGAAGGCCAGGGTCGGCTCGTCGATATCGCCGAGCATCTCGCTGAAGAACGCTTCGTGCTGGGCCTGGCTGACCCCAAGCCGCGCCTGGGCCACGTAATTGCGGTACTGCACGGCGGCGGGCAGTTGCGCGCTGTTGCCGGCCAGGCTGGCGCTCATTTCTTCCACCAGCACTTGCAAGGCCGTGTGGTCGAGCAGGATATGGTGCAACAGCAGGATGCCGACAAACCGGCCCTGCTCTTCGGCGTAGACAAAGCGCATCAGCGACGCACGGCTCAAGTCCAGTCGGAAGTGACGCGGGTCGAAGCGTTGCTGCAACTGCGCCAGCGGTTCGTCGATACGTTCCACGGTCAGCGCCGCCTGGCGCAACACCACCTGCACCGGCTCGTTGAGGCCTTCCCAGAGGATCGCGGTGCGCAGGATGTCATTGCGCTCGATCACGCTGTGCAGCGCCTGGACAAACGCGTCCACCGCCACCTGGTCGTCAAAGCTGAACTGCACCTGCAACACATAGGGATCGCCCTCGGTGGTTGCCAGGTGGTGATACAGGATGCCGGCCTGCAACGGCGCCAGGCCGTAGATGTCCTGCACATTGCTGATGCCGCCGGGCACGCTCTGGATGATGTGGTCGAGGCCGGCCTGGTCCAGCTCCACCAGGGGCAGCATGTCCGGGGTGATGTGCTGGGTGGCGGCGGTGATCCGGTTGGCCGGCACCAGCACCTCTTGCTGACCCCCCACTGCGGCGGCCAGCGCCGCCAGCGTCGGTTGGCCGAACAGCACGCGCACATCGGCGCTGAGATCGACCTGGCGCATGCGCTCGATCAGCTTGACCGCCAACAGGGAGTGGCCGCCGAGTTCGAAGAAGTTGTCGTCACGCCCCACCCGGTCAAGCTTGAGCAGGTCTTGCCAGATCGCCGCGATGGCCGTTTCCACCGCGCCTTGGGGCGCCTGATAACCCCGGCGCGCCAGGGCATCGGCATCGGGTGCGGGCAGCGCCTTGCGGTCGAGCTTGCCGTTGGTGGTGAGCGGCAATTTATCCAGTTGCACAAAAGCACTGGGCACCATGTAGTCGGCCAGGCTCTGCAACAGATGGTCGCGCAGATCGGCCGCACGCAGCTCGCCCTCGCTTATCACGTAGGCCACCAGGCGCTTGTCGCCCGGCTGGTCTTCCCGGGCGATGACTACCGCGTCACGCACGCCCTCCGCGCTGGCCAGGTGCGCTTCGATCTCGCCCAGTTCGATACGGAAACCGCGGATCTTCACCTGGTCGTCGTTGCGGCCCAGGTATTCGACGCTGCCGTCGGCCAGCAGGCGGCCAAGGTCGCCGGTCTTGTACAGGCGCTGGCCGGTGGCCGGGTCGACCAGGAAGCGCTCGGCGGTGAGCGCCTCACGGTTGAGGTAACCGCGCGCCACCCCGGCACCGCCCACGTACAGCTCGCCGACCACGCCCAGCGGCAACGGCTCGCGGCGCGCGTCGAGTACATACAACTGCAAATCTGGAATGCGCACGCCAATCGGGCTGACGCCGACCAACTGCGCATCCGCCGCTTCCAGGGCGCGATAGGTCACGTGCACGGTGGTTTCGGTGATGCCGTACATGTTCACCAGTTGCGTGCCGGCGTTGATCGCCCGGGCGTACCACGGCTTCAGCACGCCCGGTTCCAGCGCCTCGCCGCCGAAGATCACCTGGCGCAGGGAATGGGACCGGGGGTTCTGGCCTTGCGCGGCGATCAATTGGCGGAAGGCGCTGGGCGTCTGGTTGAGGATGCTCACGCCCGCTTCGCAGAGCAGCGTGTAGCACTCGTCCGGCGAGCGGCTGACCAGTTGCGGCACGATCAGCAACTGGCCGCCGTGCATCAGCGCGCCCCAGATTTCCCATACCGAGAAGTCGAAGGCAAAGGAATGGAACAAGGCCCAGACGTCATTGCGGTTGAAGCCGAACCAGTGTTCGGTGGCGGTGAACAAGCGCGCGACCTGGCGGTGTTCGATCATCACGCCCTTGGGCTGGCCGGTGGAGCCGGAGGTGTAGATCACATAGGCCAGGTGGGCCGGGCTGAGGTCGACGCGGGGGTTGACGATGGATTCGCCGCGCAAGCCGTTGAGGTCGATCTGCGGCAGGTCGCCGACCAGGTGGCGCGTATTGGCCTGCACCAGCACCGCCAAGGGTGCGCTGTCGGCCAGGGTGTAGGCGATGCGTTCCTGCGGGTAGGCCGGGTCGATCGGCACGTAGCCGGCGCCGGCCTTGAGGATGCCCAGCAGGCCGATGATCATCTCCGGGCCGCGCTCCACGCAGATCGCCACGCGATCATCCGGGCGGATGCCCTGGGCCAGCAGGCGATGGGCGACCTGGTTGGCACGTTCGTTGAGTTGGCGGTAGCTGATGCGCTGATTGTCGAAGCGCAGCGCAATGGCGTCAGGCTGGGCGGCGGCGTGGGCTTCGACTTGAGAGTGGATCAGCGCGGTATCGGCGTAATGCGTGGCGCTGTGGTTGAGGCCGTGCAGCAGGGTATGGCGTTCGGCGTCAGGCAGGATGTTCAGGCCGCTGAGCGGCATATCCGGTCGCTGCTCAAGGGCGTCGGCCAGGCTTTCCAGGGCGGTGTGCAGGTAGGTGGCGACACGTTCGGCGCCGATGGAGGCATCGACCATCACCGTCAGCGCGAAATCTTCACCCAGGTCGTCGACGTTGACCGTCAGCGGGTAGTTGGTGCGCTCCTCGGCGCTGAGCACGCGGATGCCTTCGGCCACCTCGATCACCTCGGCCATGTCCGTGGCGGCGCTGTGGCGGTAGTTGAGCATGGCGCTGAACAACGGCGTCGGTGCCGCCACGCCACTGCAGCGCTGGGCCAGCGCGAGGGACGCGTGTTCGTGGTTGAGCAATGCCGTGAGGCGCTCGTGGGTGGCCTTGACCCCGGCCCGCACGCCCTGCTCGCCCACATCCACGCGCAATGGCAGGGTGTTGATGAACATGCCCAAGGCCCGTTCACCGCCCTCGCCCGCCCCCATGCGCCCGAGCATCACGGTGCCGAACACCACTGAGTCACGCCCGGCGACCACGCCCAATACGCGGGCCAGCGCCAGGTGCATCATGCTCGCCACGCTCACGCCAAGCGGGCGGGCCAGGGTGCGCAGACGGCGGCTCAGTGCGCTGTCGACGGGCACCCGTGCCTCGTCGATGCCCAGGCCATCGCCCTGCACATCCTGCAAACCGAACGGCAGGGTCGGCCCGTCGATATCCGCCAGCATCTCGCGGAAAAACGCCTCATGGGCCTGCTCGCTGACGCCATGGCGCACCTGGGCAATATAGCTGCGGAACGGCACCGGCTCACCGGCCTGGGCTTGCTCGCCGGCCAGGTACAGCTGGATCTCGTGGCGCACTACGTCAAGGGCGGTGTGGTCGAGGATGGTGTGGTGAAACAGCAACGTTGCCGCCACACGCCCGTCCGCTGGATCTGCGGTATACACCAGGCGCAGCAGCGGTGCCTGGCCCAGGTCCATGCGATCGGTGCGCGCCTCGAAGCCAACGGCCTCGCACGCCAGGGTCGCCTTGCGCCACACCACCTGCAACGGCTCATCAAGTCGCTCCCAGACCATCGAAGTGCGCAGGATGTCGTGGCGATCGATCACCCACTGCAAAGCTTCGGCAAACGCCTGCAAACGTGCGTGGCTGTCGAACTCGAACTGCGCGTGCAGCACGTAGGGATCGCCCTGTTCAGCCGACAGATGGTGGTAAAGCATGCCCTCCTGGAGCGGCGCCAGCGGGTAGATGTCCTGCACATTCGCCGCGCCACCGGGGATGGCAGCGACGATACGGTCGATGGCCGTCTGGTCGAGGCTGACCAGCGGCAGCATGGCCGGCGTGATGCGGTAGGCCGGGCTCAGCCAGTCACCGCCATGTTCGGCGACCAGCTCCAGCAGGCGCGGCTTGTGGGCGATCAGTTGGTCCCACAGCGCATCGTCCAGCGCCTCGTCGTCACCCAGGATGACCAGGTCGCCTTCTTCCCGTTGCAGACGGATCGCATGGGTGGAAATCGCTGCCAATAATTCGCTGAACTGCATGGGGGTAACCTGCCTGATAAGTCACGGTTGAGGAGAAAGTCCGTTTTCAGCTGCCGCTTGGATCGGGTCTGCTGGACGCCCGCCATTAAAAAAAGCGGGCGCAGCCGGGGGCCTGGAGAGGCTTCCGGCAGGCTTGGAAAATTAAGGGATTTGGCGGACGGGGGGTGACATGGGAAGCGGGGACAAGGGGGGACGGGGTTGGTTCAATTTAGCTTGCTCACCACAACAGCCCCATTCACCACAGCAAGCCTGCTCACTACAGGTTCAGGCAAGTTTCAGGTGACGGGCATACCACGGTCGTCTCGGCACCCGCTTGAACAGCCCCTGCAGCATGTTCTCGTCTTCACCGAAAGTGATGCGCAACGCCAGCTTCATGGTCTCCGGATCCATCTCCATCGAACGCCCCATCTGCAACCCCGGCGTGGTGCTGCAGCCATGGGTATCCGGGCCCAGCCAGGGATCGCCGACTTCCACCCAGCGGCCCGGCGCGAACCAGGCTACGCCGTTGACTTCCATGCGGCGGACTTCCCCTGGATTGAAACGCTCATGGGCGCGAAACCAGTCTTCGATGCGGTCGTCGATCCAGCCGTGGAAGTGCCAGAACACCGGGTTGACGTGGGAGGAAAACGGATCGCCGAGGAAATCGTTTTCCGCCGCGTACCAGCGCGCAGCAAAGTCGGAGGGGTCACGGGCCATGGGCACCGGCGCACCGTTGGACGGGTCGCGGGGCACCGAGGCCCAGCGCATGTGCAGCCAGTCGTGCAGGCCCAGCTCCATTTCGGAACCGAGCTGCCCCAGGGTGAATCTGGCCAGGTAGCGTGGGTCGCGGTACTGCGACTCCCACACCTGGAAGTTGCTGTGGTAGGTCTCAGCGCTCTTGATGTCGCTGACCCACTGGGTGTAGTCGCTGTCGTCCGGCGCCGACCAGGTCGGCGGCAGCGCAAAGCCGTCGTGGTTGTCGAAATAGCGCAGAAAGCCCAGGCGATCACGCTCCAGGGCCGGTTGCGGCTCGGGGAATTGCGGCCATGAGGGCAGGTCCTGCATGGAGCGCGCGGTGCCGAGCATGTGGCGGTGCATGAAGAAGAAATCGATGCCCGAGCCGTTGCGGTCCTTGCGCTTGCCCCGGGCGTCGCGTTCCTGGCCCCGTGGCCCGGGTTGCCAGCCGATGCCGCGCAGGGCGTCGCGCTTTTCTTCGGAGAGTTTGTGCCACTGGTCACGGGTAGCGTGCCACAGTTGGTGGAACAGACGGTGTTCGGGGGAAATCAGCCAGGCCAGCAGGGTCGGGTTGAGGCCGATGCGTTGCCGCGCCTCGGGGAACCACTGTTTGCGGGCGATGAAGCGGTTATCGCGCTCGACCAGCGCCAATGGCCGAGCAAGGTCAAGGATCTGCCCGCTGAGCGTGCTGCTGCCGGCATTGGCAAAATCCGCCCAGACCTCGTCAAGGGTCATCTTGAATTCATAGGCCGGGGCGCCGTCAATCGAGTCGCGGTCGATCAGGCGCCAGTAGAGCACGGCGCTCTCGCCTGTCAGCAGATCACCCAGCACGCGGTAACGCGGCTCGCCCTCGGCGCGCAGGTTGCCAGCGGTGTCCAGGTACCCTCGCAAGCCACGTCCACGCGGGGCGATGTCGAGCAGCAACTCCAGACCTTCCAACGGCAGGCCCTTGAGGTCGGCGTCGCGGCCTTCCAGGCGCAGGCTCCACACCCCACGCAATGTGTTCGCCAGGTGCTGGCCGGCGGTGTCGGCCAGGTCCACCGTGGCTTCGCCGGGAGTGATGGGCAATTCTTCTTCGCGCGTCAACTCGCGATGGGCATAGAAGGCGGCCGGCACAGCGGCGCCGGTCAGCGCCAGGCCTGCGATGAACCCACGTCGAGAGATGGTCATTGTCTACCTTAGGAAACGGCTTTATCAGAGCTAGAACGTTTGCACGCCGGGGAAATTTACCGGCGCGCCCTGCCCGCCTAAATTTCCCCACCTATCACTCGTTCCTCCCTGATAGCGAAGGCCTCAACTGACTGAGATGGCAATGACAAAACCACGTTCGAAAAAGGCGCTGTATATCGGCTTGCCGCTGGCACTGGCCATCGGCGCCGGAGCCGGTTTCCTGGTCTGGGATCACTGGCTCAAAGGCAATGCCGGTTACCCGCTGGAGGTGATCAAGCAGGCCAATGAAATGCAGGACCGGCTGTTGTCGTTCGACAGCCATATCACCGTGCCCATCGATTTCGGCACCGCCGGCAACGAGGCGGACAAGGACGGCAGCGGCCAGTTCGACCTGGCCAAGGCGGCACGCGGGCGCCTGTCCGGTGCGGCACTGACGATTTTCGGCTGGCCGGAAATCTGGAACGGCCCCAATGCCCCGCACAAGCCCACCGATGGTTTTGTCGAAGCAGCCCGCAACGAGCAGGAAGTGCGCTACAAGATCATCAGCGGCATGGTGCGCGACTACCCCAACCAGGTCGCCATCGCCTACACCCCGGATGATTTCCGGCGCCTGCATGGCGAAGGCAAGTTCGCGATCTTCATCAGCATGCTCAACGCCTACCCGCTGGGCAACGACCTGAACCTGCTGGACCTGTGGGCGGCGCGCGGCATGCGCATGTTCGGCTTCAGCTATGTGGGCAACAACGCCTGGTCGGACTCGTCGCGCCCGCTGCCGTTTTTCAATGACTCCACCGACGCCCTCGACGGTTTGTCGGACATCGGCAAGCAAGCGGTGCACCGCCTCAATGACCTGGGAGTGATCATCGACGTGTCGCAGATGTCGACCAAGGCCCTGGAGCAGGTCGCGCAATTGAGCCGCACACCGATGGTGGCGTCCCACTCGGCGCCGCGCGCGTCGGTGGATATCCCGCGCAACCTAAGTGACAAAGAGCTGCAACTGATCAAGCAAAGTGGCGGCGTGGTGCAGATCGTGGGCTTCTCCGCCTACCTGCGCCCGTTGAGCCAGCCGACCCAGGACAAGCTCAACGCCCTGCGTGCGCGCTTCGACCTGCCGCCCCTGCCCAACCTGGCCGTGGCCTTGATGCCGGGCGACGCGATCATCGCCGCGTGGCCGGAACACAAGTTCGGCGAATACGCCAGCGCGCTGTACGGCATCCTCGATGAAGAACCCAAGGCCACCCTCAAGGACCTGGGGGACGCCATCGACTACACCGTGCGCAAGATCGGCATCGACCATGTCGGCCTCGCCTCCGACTTCAACGACGGCGGCGGCGTGCAGGGCTGGAACAACGTCGGTGAAATCCGCAACGTCACCGCCGAACTGATCCAGCGCGGTTACTCCGAAGCCGATATCGCCAAGCTGTGGGGAGGCAACTTCCTGCGGGTGTGGGACCAGGTACAAAAAGCCGCCAAGCCGTTGGCCAACCGTTAATCATCCAGAAGCC
The DNA here is from genome assembly GCF_900113815.1 of Pseudomonas sp. NFPP04. Lineage (NCBI taxonomy): Bacteria > Pseudomonadati > Pseudomonadota > Gammaproteobacteria > Pseudomonadales > Pseudomonadaceae > Pseudomonas > Pseudomonas sp. NFPP04. Next base: position 123,654 of record NZ_FOQS01000006.1, read on the forward strand.
AGTCCATGACCGACCGCCGTACGTTCCTCAAGCAGGCCGGGGTGTTTGCCGCCAGCCTGCCACTGGGCGCCGCCCTGCTGCCCCAGGCCATCGCCGCCCCTGCATCGAATGACCCATGGACGGGTTTCAAGCAACTGTTCAACCAGGACCCGGACTACCTGCACTTTTCCAACTTCCTGGTGGCCACGCACCCCAAGCCGGTACGCGAAGCCATCCAGCGCTATCGCGCACAGATCGACCGCAACCCAGGCCTGGCCATGGACTGGGGCCTACAGGAAACCTGGAAGCGTGAAGGCCAGGTGCGCGAGTGGGCCGGCCGCTACCTGAAGGCCACGCCGGCGCAGATCGCCCTCACCGGCAGCACCTCCGAAGGGCTGGCGATGATTTATGGCGGGATCAAGGTACGACCCGACCAGGAGATCCTCACTACCGTCCACGAACACTACGCCACCGAGTTCAGCCTGGACTTCCGGGTGCGCAAGGAGCAGACCCAGGTCCGCAAGATCAGCCTGTTCAAAAACGCCAACCAGGTGTCCGTGGACGAGGTGCTGGGCAATATCCAGCGCAATATCCGCCCCAACACCCGCGTGCTCGGCATGACCTGGGTGCAGTCCGGCAGCGGCGTGAAACTGCCCATCGGCGAGATCGGCAAGCTGGTGGAAGAACACAACCGCAACCGAGACGACAGGGACCGCATGCTCTATGTGGTGGACGGTGTGCACGGTTTCGGCGTGGAAAACCTCGACTTCCCGGACATGCACTGCGACTTTTTCATCGCCGGCACCCACAAGTGGATGTTCGGCCCGCGAGGCACCGGACTGGTGTGCGCCCGCGACCCGCAAAACCAGTACGTAACCCCGATGGTGCCGACCTTCTCCGAAGACCAGGACTTCGCCACCACCATGACCCCGGGCGGCTTTCACGCCTTCGAGCATCGCTGGGCGGCGGATGAGGCCTTCAAGCTGCATCTGCAACTGGGCAAGGCGCAGGTGCAGGCACGCATCCACGCCCTGAATACCGAACTGAAAGACCACCTGCTGGCGCATCCGCAGATCGAACTGGTCACCCCACGCAGTCCCGAGCTGTCGGCCGGCTTCACCTTCTTCCGGGTCAAGGGCCAGGACAGCGATGCCGTGGCCGACTACATGATGAAAAACCGCGTGGTGATCGACGCGGTGGACCGTGATGTCGGCCCGGTGATCCGCACCTCGCCCGGCCTGCTTAATTCCTCCGATGAGATCCAGCGCTTCATGACGCTGCTGGGCCAACGGGTGTAACGCACCGCTTTTCCACTTTGAATGAGAGGCCCCCATGAACAAACCCCTCACGGCACTGGCACTCACCGCCCTGTGCGGCGCCTTGCTGCCCAACCCGGCCCACGCCGCCACGCCGCAACCTGGCAAAGTGTTCAAGGACTGCAAGGACTGCCCGGAGATGGTGGTGCTGCCGGCTGGCACCTTTACCATGGGCACCCCCGAGGATGAAGTCGGCCGCGAGCCGGATGAAGGCCCGATGCACGAGGTGACCTTCGCCAAGCCGTTCGCCATGAGCCGCTTCCACATCACCGCCGGCGAGTGGGACAGCTATATCCGCCAGACCGGCGTGAAGATCGCCGACGGCGATACCCGCCCCGGCCGCGAATGCATCGCCAGCAAGCCGCGCTACCCCCAGGGCCCGCGCCAGCCGGCAGTGTGCATGGACATGGACGATATCAAGCAGTACGTGGCCTGGCTGTCGAAGAAAACCGGCCAGCAGTACCACATGGTCAGCGAAGCCCAACGTGAATACGCCGCGCGCGCCGGCTCCACCGGACCGTTCCCCTTCCCGTTCGATGAGGGCAAGGGCTACAGCATCGCCAAGCACGCCAACACCTATGGTCCGGCCGATGGCTACAGCTATTCATCGCCGGTGGGCAGCTACCCGCCGAATGCCTTCGGCATGTACGACATGCATGGCAACGTCTACGAGCGCGTGGCCGACTGCGAACACCCCAACTACATCGGCGCGCCCACCGACGGCAGTGCGTGGATGGAGCCGAACTGCGAGGGCTACATGATTCGCGGCAATGACTGGGGCGAGGCGCCGGTGTTTTCGCGCTCGGGCAACCGCAACACCATCTACCCGCAGACGCGGGGGGATTGGATTGGGTTTCGCGTGGTGCGCGACCTCTAACCGCACTGGAAATCCATTTGTGGGAGGGGGCTTGCCCCCGATGGCGGTGTATCAGTCACTACCGCCATCGGGGGCAAGCCCCCTCCCACATTTTTAACCGTGCCTGCTTTAGGTTGCCTTCTGCGCCAACAACGCCAACCCTTCATGCAACGCCGGGAACAGGCTGTTGTTGAAGTTGTTCCAGCGCAACTCAAGGATGGTGTCGTCCGGCGCGATCTCGGTCTTGAGCACGTCGTGGAACACTTCACCCGAATCTATGCCGTTGTCCACGTAGTGGAACGAGGCACCGGTGAGGTACAGCGGCTCGGATGGCGTGGTGGCCTTGGTCGCCCAATCCGTGACCGTCAGCCCCCGTGCGCCGTACAGCGCGTTCCAGGTGGCATAGGCGCCACGGCGCTCGTACGGCGATTCGATGCGGGTAATGCCGGGATGGATGTTCATGATGCGGCCGGCAAACGGCGCGCCAGGGCGCACCAGTTCATCCAGGATCACCAGCAGGCCGTCGAGCACCACGATGTCCGCCTTCAATTCCACCAGCGTGTCGTGCAGGCGGCGCTCGAAGTCCTGCTTGCCGGCAATGTGTTCTGCGCTGCCCCGTGGCAAGCGCCGGTAGGTGGACGGCACACTCAGCAGCAGGTCATTGACCAGCCGCCCCTGCACGCGCAGGTCGGCCGGGTACAGCCATTGGCGGCCCGGCTGGTAGGCAAAGCCGTAGTCGCGGACGAGTTGCTGGTCACGCGGATTCTGCTCGTCATCGTCGTACACCACGCCCACCAGGTTGTAGGCCTCGCCCAGCGGCGTGTCGTTCAGCGCCCCTGCCAGGGATTCCAGCACCGACATCATGTAGCGTTCGTGGTCCTTGTAGGCCACTGGCTGCCCGGCCTTGTCGGCGGCGGCATTGCGCAGTGACCACACGTACACCAGATTCCTTTTCGTCATTGTTTCGCTCTCGCTGGATAGATCAGGCACGCGCCAAAACGCGTGCGGCTACTCCACAAGAACGAACCAGGCCCCGCCTAATTTATCCATCCGCGCGCCACCGCCGGGCGCGCCGCGCTAAATAGTCGCGCCAATCTTTCGTTTGTCATGGGTAAGGGTCTGTGTGCCCAGCCCCCTCTTGTTCACTTTCCGGGAAGTATTTATGACCGACCCCAAGCGCGGCGCCTTCAAAGGTTTGCTCGCATTGCTCAGGCCTTTTCGCACCATCGTGACCGTCTCCGTCGCCCTGGGCATGGCCGGCGGCCTGGCCATCACGTTGTTGCTGGCGACGATCAATAATGCCCTGCACTCGCCACAAGGCATGACCCAGGGCGTGATCCTGACTTTTGCAGCCTTGTGCGTGCTGGCGCTGGTCAGCTCGATCATTTCCGACATCGGCACCAACTACGTCGGCCAACGGATCATTGCCGCCCTGCGCAAAGAGCTGGGTGAAAAGGTGCTGTCGGCGCCCATCGGGCAAATCGAGCGCTACCGCTCCCACCGACTGATCCCGGTGCTTACCCACGATGTCGACACCATCAGCGACTTCTCCTTCGCGTTCACGCCCTTGGCCATTGCCGCCACGGTGACGCTGGGCTGCCTGGGCTACCTGGCGTACCTGTCGGTGCCGATGTTCCTGATGATGGTCGTCGCCATCGTGATTGGCAGCGCCGTGCAGTTCATCGCCGGCGGCAAAGGTATCCAAGGCTTCGACCTCGCACGCAGCCATGAAGACGAATTGCAGCGTTATTACAACGCCATCGCGTCCGGCGCCAAGGAACTGCGCATGCATCGGCCACGGCGCTTTCGCATGAACACCCACCGTATCCAGGAAACGGCGGACCGCATCAGCGATATTCAGGTGCGTTCGGTCAACATCTACATCCTCGCCAAGACCTTCGGCTCAATGCTGTTCTTCGTGGTCATCGGCTTGGCCCTGGCGATGCAGGCCTATAACCCGAACCCGGACCCGACCGTGATTACCGGCTTCGTGCTGGTGCTGTTGTACATGAAAGGCCCGCTGGAACACCTGCTGGGTTACCTGCCCGTGGTGGGCAAGGCGAAGATTGCCTTCGGGCGTATCAGCGAGTTGTCGGAGCGCTTCTCCTCTCCTGAACCGCACCTGCTGATGGATGACAGCGAGGCGCCGACACCGATCGTCAACAGCCTTGAGCTGCGAAACGTAAGCTACAGCCCTCCGGCCGTGGAAGGCAGCGAGCCGTTTCACCTGGGGCTGATCAACCTGAGCATTGCCCAAGGCGACATCGTATTTATCGTCGGCGAAAACGGCAGTGGCAAGACCACGCTGATCAAATTGCTGCTGGGGCTCTACCCGCCGCAGTCCGGCGAAATCCTGCTCAACGGCGAGGCCGTGACCGACCCCGAGCGCGATGACTATCGCCAATTGTTCACCACGGTATTCGCCGACTACTACCTGTTCGACGACCTGGTCCAGGGCAGCGCCACCCAGTCACTGGACAGCGCCACTAAATACCTGGAACGCCTGGAGATCGCGCACAAGGTCAGCGTCAAGGACGGTGTGTTCAGCACCACCGACCTGTCCACCGGCCAGCGCAAGCGCCTGGCACTGGTCAACGCCTGGCTGGAAGAACGCCCGGTGCTGGTGTTCGACGAATGGGCCGCCGACCAGGACCCGGCCTTCCGCCGGATTTTCTATACCGAGCTGCTGCCGGACCTCAAGCGCCTGGGCAAAACCATCATCGTGATCAGCCATGACGACCGCTATTTCCACATCGCCGATCAGCTGGTACGGCTGCGCGCCGGCCAGGTAGTGCATGAAATGGAGCCTGCATGAAATTTTCTTTTCCGGTTTTCCGAGGTAGGAACGTCTCACTAGTGGTAATGAGAACTAACCTCAATAAACATCAGAATTTGCCCACTTAAAACATAGAAGAGAAACCATCCATGTCAGCACGACTCGGTCTCAGCCCACTGAGCAAAGCGCTAACCAGGGCCCTGAACATCAACCTCCTGCCGAGCGCGCTTACCCTGGCGGTATCGCTGCCGGTTGCCGGCTATGTGCAGGCGCAGGAGATCGAGTTGGATATTCCAGCACAGGCACTGGGGAGTGCACTGCAGGAATTCGGCCGCCAGGCCAACCTGCAGGTGCTGTACAGCCCGACCGACGTGGCGGGAAAAAACAGCACGGCGATCAAAGGTAAACTGGATCCGCAGCAGGCGATCAACACCTTGCTGGCGGGCACTTCGACCACTCACAGCCTCAGTGGCAACGCGCTGACCGTTACCGCCGCCGGCGCGTCCGCCGGGCTGGAGTTGAGTCCGACCCAAGTGACCGGCAACGTGCTGGGCAACATCACCGAGGGCTCCGGCTCCTACACGCCGGGCACCATTGCCACGGCCACGCGGCTGACCCTGACCCCGCGGGAAACCCCGCAGTCGATCACGGTGATTACCCGCCAACATATCGAGGACTTCGGCCTCAACAACGTCGATGACGTGATGCGCCACACGCCTGGCATCACCGTCTCGGCCTATGACACCGACCGTACCAACTATTACTCGCGTGGGTTCTCGGTCAACAGTTTCCAGTACGACGGTATTCCGTCCACCGTGCGCAACGTCGGCTACTCGGCCGGGAATACCCTCAGCGACATGGCGATCTATGACCGCGTCGAAGTGCTCAAGGGTGCCACCGGCCTGCTCAACGGCGCCGGCTCCCTGGGCGCGACCATCAACTTGATCCGCAAGAAGCCGACGTCGGAGTTCAAGGGCCATGTGCAACTGGGCGCCGGCTCCTGGGACAACTATCGCAGCGAAGTGGATGTGAGCGGCCCGTTGACCGACAGCGGTAATGTCCGGGGCCGTGCAGTGGCGGCGTACCAGGACAAAAAATCCTTCATGGACCACTACTCGCGCAAGACCGAAACCTACTACGGCATTACCGAGTTCGACCTGTCCCCCGACACCATGTTGACCGTCGGCTTCGACTATCAGGACAATATTCCGAAAGGCTCCAGCTGGTCCGGTTCGTTCCCGTTGGTCAACTCCAACGGCAGCATCAACAAGATGCCACGCTCCTACAACAACGGCGCCACCTGGAGCTCCTGGGAACAGAACACCCGCACCGCCTTTGCCATGCTTGAGCATGATATGGGTGACGGCTGGGTCACCAAATTCCAGCTCGACCACAAGATCAACAGCTACCATGCCGACCTCGGTTCGATCCAGTTTGTCCAGCCGGCAGCCGATGGCACCGCCGAGGTCAACGGTCAGAAATACACCGGCGAAACCAAAAGCACCTCCGCCGACCTCTACGCCACCGGGCCTTTCAGCCTGTTTGGCCGCGAACATGAACTGGTGGTGGGCGGCTCGATCGGCACGTCGCGCTGGCAAGGCAAGGGGTACTGGGCGCCGGAATGGCCAGGCGGCAACAAAGTCGATTTCTATAACTGGAATGGCCACATTGCCAAGCCGATCTACGGCCCTGTCCAGCAATACAACGACGATACCATCCGCCAGACCGGCTACTACGTGACCACACGCTTGAACGTGATGGATGACCTGCACGTGATCCTCGGTGGGCGCGTCGCCAACTACCACGTCACCGGTATCAACCCTTCCTACAAGGAAACCGGCCGGTTCGTGCCGTATGCCGGCGTGATCTACGACCTGAACGACAATCTCTCGGTGTACACCAGCTACACCGATATCTTCCAACCCCAGGAAAGCACGTACAAAGACCGCAACCAGACGTTGCTGGAACCAGACGAAGGCCAAAACTACGAGCTGGGCCTGAAGGGCGAGTTTCTCGACGGTCGCTTGAACACCAGCATTGCCTACTTCGAAGTGCATGAAGACAACCGTGCCATCCCGGACGATGCCTATAACAACCAGACTCCTTCCCCGCAAAACTATGCGTTCAAGAGCTCCAAGGCCGTCACCAAGGGTTACGAAGCAGAAATCTCAGGTGAGCTGGCGCCCGGCTGGCAAGTACAAGGCGGTTACACCCACAAGATCGTGCGGGACGCAGACGACAAGAAGATCTCCACCTTCGAACCTGAGCACCAGGTCAACCTGAACACCACTTACAAACTCAAGGGCGACCTCGACAAGTTCACCATCGGTGGCGGCCTGCGCTGGCAGAGCAAGGGTTGGAATGAAATCTACAACTCGCAGCTCAACACCAACCAGGACATCACCCAGGAGTCCTATTGGCTGGTGGACTTGATGACCCGCTACCAGGTCACCAAGAACCTCTCGGCGACTGTCAATTTCAACAACATCTTCGACAAGTCCTACTACACCAACGTGGGCTTCTATAACTCGGCCGCTTATGGCGAGCCGCGCAACGTGATGTTCAGCACCCGCTGGGACTTCTGATGTGATGCCTTGATCGCCCTGGCGGCGATCAACCAAAAGCCCGATGGAAGCGCTGCTTTCATCGGGCTTTTTTGTGCCCCGCCCTCCCCTGTGGCGAGTCCCCTGTGGCGAGAGAGCTTGCCCCCTCGACACAGGTTCAGTGTTCATCACTTGAGGTGTTATTCCATGGCGGCCACCAGGCTACGAATGAACTCGGCACTGTCGATGATCCCGTCGTGATCAGTCTCGATCACCACTGAACGCTCGATCCGCCCCTGAACAAGGGTGCTTGCCATGTGCTGCTCGATCAGCTCCTTGAACTGCCCGGCGCGGCTCATGGACGCCCACCAGCAACTGACCGGGGCCTTGATCGGCTTGAAGTCCGCCGCCGACAGACGCTCACTGAGCGCGCGGTCGACCTCCCAGGAAATCTGCGCCTCATTGCCACGCAGCAACTCGTTCTTGATACCGGTAAAGGTGTCGCCCAGGGTCTGCTCGGCCCAGGCGATAAACCCTTGCCATTGCCCAGCTTCGTCTTGGGCATCGCGCTGACATTGCTGCCAGGCCGCCTGAATCCGCTCGGCAAACGCCGGGAACATCACGCCCAACAACGCCGCACGCCGCTCGTTCGCCGAGACTTCACGGTCATCCTCGGTGACGACCGCCTGCCAATAGGGCGTGAGCCACTGCGGCGGCGCGGAGTCGATCCAGCCGACAAACTCGACGTCGCGTCCCGCTTGCTCCAGCACGTAGGCGACTTCCATCGCCAGGTTGCCACCCAACGACCAGCCTGCCAGGCGGAAGGGGCCCTGGGGCTGGGCCAACAGGAGTTGCTCGGCGTAATCCTCGACCATGGCTTGCCATTCGGGCACCGCTGCACCGTCCTCGGCCAATGCACGGCAAATCACCCCGAACACCGGACGCAGCTCCCGGAGCGCGAGGGCAATCGCGGTGTAGCAATGCACCGAACCGAAGCTTGGGTGGAACATGAACAACGGTGTGCCTTCGGTCTGGCTGTTGAGCTTGACGATCAACGAGCTGCGCGCGTCGCCCTTCAGGCAGTTGACCTGGCTGCGTACCGTCGGGTTAAGCATCAACTGGCTGACGGACAAGCCGACACCGATGACTTTACGGATACGCTCCTTGAGCATCAGCACCAGCAAGGAGTGACCGCCCAACTCGAAGAAGTTGTCGTTCAGCCCTACGCGCTCGACACCGAGGACATCACGCCAGATCGCCGCGACTTGCTGCTCGACGGCGCTTTGCGGGGCCTGATAAGCGTCCGCGCCTTGCGCCTCCGGTTTAGGCAACGCCTTGCGATCCAGCTTGCCATTGGGGCTCAGCGGCATCTGTGTCAACACCACCCACTGCGCCGGTACCATGTAGTCCGGCAACTGCGCCGCCAGGTGCATCGCCACCTGTGCTTTCCAATCCTCGCTCGGCGCCTGCAGCACCAGGTAGCCCACCAGATGCGTGCCGTCCACGGCGAGCACCGCCGCTTCACGCACACACGCGTGCTCCAGCAGGCGGGCCTCGATTTCACCCAATTCGATGCGCAAGCCACGCAGCTTGACCTGGTGATCGATGCGCCCGGCGTACTCGATCACCCCATCGTCGCGATAACGCGCCAGGTCCCCGGTGCGATACAAACGGGTGCCACTGCCGAACGGATCGGTCACAAAGCGTTCGGCGGTCAGCGCCGGCCGACGGTGATAACCGCGCGCCAGGCCGACGCCGCCGAGATAGAGTTCACCCAACACGCCAACGGGTGCCGGTTCCAAGTTGCCGTCCAACACGTAGCAGCCCAGGTTGGCGATCGGCCGACCAATCGGCACGGCGTCACCCCCTTCGTCGACGCAGGTCCAGTGCGTCACGTCGATTGCCGCTTCGGTCGGCCCATACAGGTTGTACAACCCGGCACGCGGCAGTTTGGCGAACACCTGTTGCTGAGCATCCACCGGCAGCGCTTCACCGCTGCACACAATGCGCTGCAGGCTGTGACAGGCGCCGACGCCGGCATCCTGCAAGAAGGCCTGGAGCATGGATGGCACAAAGTGCAACGTAGTGACTTGCTCGGCGTTGATCAGGCTCACCAGCCTGGCCGGGTCACGATGGTCGCCCGGCGCGGCCACCACCAGGCGCGCACCGGTCATCAGCGGCCAGAAGAACTCCCACACCGACACGTCGAAACTGAACGGCGTCTTCTGCAAGACCGTATCACTGCCGTCCAGGCCATACGCCTGCTGCATCCAGCACAGCCGGTTGGTCAGCGCCGAATGGCGGTTACCCGCACCTTTGGGTTGGCCGGTGGAGCCCGAGGTGTAGATCACATAGGCAAGGTTTTCGCCATCGACGGCGACCTGCGGATTCCGCTCGGCGTAGGCCTGCAACCCCTCATCGCCCTGCTCCAGCACCAGGCTGTGCAAGCCCGCTGGAATCGGCAGTTGCTCCAGCAAATGCGCCTGGGTCAACAACAGCTTCACGTCGCTGTCTTGCAGCATGTAGGCCAATCGATCGCGGGGGTATTCCGGGTCCAGCGGCACATAAGCGCCACCTGCCTTGAGTACCGCCAGCAGGCCAACGACCATTTCAATCGAACGCTCAACCGCCAGCCCCACGAGGACATCCGGCCCCACGCCGGCCGCCATCAGGCGATGCGCCAGGCGGTTTGCCCGGCGGTTAAGCGCGGCGTAACTCAATACCTGCCCGGCAAATACCAGCGCCGGTGCGTCCGGCGTGCGCACCACCTGGGCTTCGATCAACTGATGCACCGGAAGGTGCAACGGGTAGTCCGTGGCCGTGTCATTCCAGGCATGCAGGACCGTTTCGCGCTCGGAACGGGCCAGCGAAGGCAACGTTGCCAGACGCTGGGCGCCGTCCACTGCCAATGCCTGCAACACCTGCTGGAAGTGCTCGGCCAACCGTTCGATATGCGCCGCGCTGAATGCCTGGCGGTCGTAATTGAACTCCAGGCCCAAGGTGTCACCGATGCCCAGCAAGACCGTCAACGGATAGTGGGTTTGCTCCAGGCTGTGGACGGCGCCAAACGTGAGCCCCGAAGGTGCGCCCTGCTCCAGCGCTTCGGACACCGGGTAGTTCTCAAACACCAGAATGCTGTCGAACAGCGCCTCGCCACCCAGCCCGGCCCAACGCTGGATCTCGAACAGCGGCGTATGCTCCTGCTCACGCAAGCGCACGTTTTGCGCCTGGATCTGCTGCAGCCACTGGCTGACCGTCATCTGTGCATCCGGCGTGGCCACGACGGGCAAGGTGTTGATGAACAGACCGACCTGTTGTTCGATACCGCGCAATTGCGCCGGACGGCCTGCCACGGTGGCGCCGAACGCCACGGTGGACTGCCCGGTGTGATGCTGCAACAGCAGCAGCCAGGCGCTTTGCACCAGCGTATTGAGGGTGACTTTATTGCGCTGGGCGAAGGCCTTGAGCTGAGCGGTCTGGCTGGCGTCGAGGTTCAGACGATGCTCGCCGTTGACGGCCAGCGCCTCGCTGTGCGCAGCCTGTAGGCCACGGGCCAGGCGGGTTGGTTCTTGCAGGTTGAGCAGTTGCTCTTTCCAGAATGCCTCGCTGACCGACTTGTCCTGCGCCTGCAGCCAGGCAATGTAATCGCGGTAACGCCCGATGGGCGCACGTAGCGGTTCACCGGCGTAATGCTGCAACACCTCGCCAAACAACTGCGAACCACTCCAGCCGTCCATCAAGATGTGGTGGTTGGTGTAGATCAAGTGATAACGGGACGCCCCCGTACGGACCACCGTCAGGCTCAGCAATGGCGCTTGTTCCAGCACGAACCCCTGGGCCCGCGCCGACTCGGCCAGGCTATCGAGTGCCGCACTGCTGCCGGGCCGATCTTGCCAGTCCAGCTCGGCGAACGGCATTTGCATCTGCTTGTAGACCACCTGCAACGGCTGCTCAAGCTCGGTCTGCCAGAGAAAACCGCTGCGCAGGATCTCATGGCTGTCGAGCGCCGCCTGCCAGGCCTGGCGGAAGCGCGGTACATCCAGGCCCTCGACATCAATGCGCATCTGGTTGATGTAGTCACCCGAGCCTTCGCCGTACAACGATTGGAACAACATGCCTTGCTGCATCGGCGACAGCGGGTAAACGTCTTCGATATCAGCCACCGTCACCGGCAAGCTGTCCAGTTGCGCCTGGGACAAGCGCGCCAACGGGAAGTCCGAGGGCGTGACACCCCGGTTGACACCACAGTGCTCGATCAACGCCTTGAGTTCCGTCGCGTAGTCATCCGCCAGGCGTTGTACGGTCGCTTCATCGAACATCTGCTGGCTGAAGCTCCAGTTCAACTTCAATTCACCGGCGTAGACCTGGCCGTTGATTTCCAACCAGTTACCCAGCGGTGCCTCGGCACTCTGTTCGGAACCACTGCCATCACCGGAGGGGACGAACAAGCCTTCTTGTTCGCCGCCGTCAAAACTGCCATCGAATTGCCCCAGGTAGTTGAAGGTGATGCGTGGGCGCGGCAGTTCACTCAGGGCCTGTTGAGCCTCGGCATTCCCCAGGTAACGCAGGGCACCAAAGCCCAGGCCCTTGTCGGGAATCGCGCGCAGCTGCTCCTTGATCTGCTTGAGGGAGCCGCCCAACGAATCGGTCGGCACCAGCTTCACCGGGTAGAGGCTGGTGAACCAGCCGACGGTACGGGTCAGGTCGATCTCGTCGAACAGGTCTTCACGGCCATGGCCTTCCAGGCGGATCAACATCGACGCGTCACCGGTCCAGCGCACAACGACGCGAGCCAGTGCAGTCAGCAACAGGTCATTGATCTGGGTGCGGTAAGCACTGGGGGCGTCCTGCAACAGACGCCGCGTGAAGGCCTGATCCAGATGGGTGGTCACGCTCAGCGCATGCCGGTTGCTCAAGCTGGCCTTTGAATCGGCCCCCGGCAGTCCGGTAGGGCTGCCTTGCAACTGCGTCTGCCACCAGGCCAGTTCCTGCGCCAGTGCGGCGCTGCGTGCATAGGTTTGCAGACGCTCGGCCCAGGCACGGGTCGCGCTGGTCTTGGCGGGCAACACGACCGTGGCACCTTGGGCAAGCAGGCGGTAAGCCGTTTGCAGGTCTTCCAGCAGGATGCGCCAGGACACACCGTCCACCACCAAGTGATGAATCACCAGCAGCAGGCGCTGGGAGCCGTCGGCGAGGTCGACGAGCACTGCTCGCAGCAGCGGCCCTTCGCTCAGGTCGAGGCTGCGCTGGGCTTCCTCACCCAGGGCCTCTAACTCTTCGACTGCATTCAAGGTGGTCTGCCACAGGACCTGCTCGGCCTGATGCTGCTGCGGCCCGCGATACGCCGCGCTCCAGCCTGCCGCGCCCTGGACGAAACCGGTGCGCAGGGCGTCGTGATGCACGATCAACGCCTGCAGCGCCGCCACCAGCAGCGGCGCCTGCAACGCCTGATGTGGCTGTAGCACCACCGACTGGTTCCAGTGGTGACGCTGGGGAATGTCATCGGCAAAAAACGCCTGCTGGACGGGCAGCAACAACAACTCGCCGGTCAATGCAGACTGATCCATCACCACCGCGCCCTCGCCTTCCCGGGCCACGGCCGCCAGGCTCTGGACCGTCTGGTGCTGGAACAGATCCTTGGGCGTGAAGCGCACACCGGCCTGGCGGGCACGGCTGACCACTTGGATCGAGATGATCGAGTCACCGCCCAACTCGAAGAAGTTATCGTGCAAACCGACACGTGGCAGACGCAGCACGTCGGACCAGATCGCCGCGATCTTCTGCTCCAGCTCACTCTGTGGCGCCACGTACACCTGCTGCATCTGGCTGACATCCGGGCGCGGCAGGCCCTTGCGGTCGAGCTTGCCGTTCGGCGTCAGCGGCATGCGCTCAAGGAACATCAGGTGCGTGGGCACCATATAGTCCGGCAAGCGGGTTTTCAGGGCGCGGCGCAAGGCTTCGCGGCAAGTCGACTGCGCCACGGCGTCGTCGACGAGCAACGGGTCCAGCGGCACCACATAGGCGACCAGTTGCTTGCCGCTCGGCCCTTCCTGGGCCACCACCACCGTTTCGCCGACACTGTCCTGCTCGCGCAGGCGCGCTTCGATCTCGCCCAGCTCGATACGGAAGCCACGGATTTTCACCTGATGGTCGACACGGCCGAGGTAGTCCACCACGCCATCCGGGCGGCCACGGGTCAGGTCGCCGCTGCGATACATACGGCTGCCGGGCTTGCCGAACGGGTCCGGTACGAAGCGTTCGGCGGTCAGGGCCGGACGCTCCAGGTAACCCCGGGCCACGCCCTCGCCGCCCAGGTACAACTCACCGGCTACGCCGATGGGTTGCAGGTTAAGTTGCGCGTCCAGCACGTAGCCGCTGCGGTTGCCCAGCAGTGTGCCGATTGGCGCGTAGACGGCACCGCACGGGTCACCACGGCGGGCCTTCCACAGCAACGGCGTGACCACGGTTTCGGTCGGGCCGTAGCCGTTGAACAGATAAGTCGGCTTGAGCGCGCGCCACGCCAGGTCATAGCTGGCCTGGGCCACGGCATCTCCACCGAAGCAGTACACCCGCACCTTCGGCGGGTTGCCGTCACGCTCGGCATGCTCGGCCAACTGTTGCAGGTACACCGGCGGGAACACCGCCATGGTCACGTTGTGACGGTGCATTTGTTGGTAGGTGTACTCCGGCAGCCACAGGCTGTCATCGCGGATCAACACGCTCGCGCCGTTGATCAGCGGGTGCATCCAGCCTTCGTGGGACCCGTCGAAGGCGAACGACATGAAGTGCAGTTCGCAATCGGCGGGCGAGGTTTCATAACGCTCGCCGGTGGCAATGATGTGCGCCACCAACGGGCCGTGGGACACCGCCACGCCTTTGGGCATGCCGGTGGAGCCGGAGGTGTAGATCACGTAGGCGAGGTTGTCGCCGTCCAGTTTCACATCAGGCGCCGTGTCGCTATAACCGGACCAGTCCTCGGTGCGATCAATCGCCAGGCTGTCCAGACCCTCGGGAATCGGCAGTTGCTGCAAGGCACTGCTGTGGGTCAGCAGCAACCGGGCACGGCTGTCCTGCATCATGTACAGCAGGCGGTCACGCGGGTATTCGATGTCCAGCGGCACGTAGACGCCACCGGCTTTCATCACCGCGAGGAACGCCACCATGATCTCGGCGCTGCGCGGCATGGCAATCGCGACGCGCACTTCGGGGCCGACACCACGGGCGATCAACGCATGGGCCAGGCGGTTGGCCTGGCGGTCCAGCTCGCCGTAAGTCAGCTGTTGCTCGCCAAATTTCACCGCCACCGCCTCGGGGGTTTCCCCGGCGCGGTCGGCCACCAACTCGTGCACCAGGCGCTTGGCCGAGAAGCCGGCGTCGCTCTGGTTCCACAGTTGAAGAATCTGTTGCCGTTCGGCGTTGTCCAGCAGGTTTAATTGGCTGATATTCTGCCGTGGGTCGGCAACCATACCTTGCAACAGGTTCTGCCAGTGTCGCGCCATGCGTTGCACGGTACTCGCCTCAAACAAGTCCTGGGCATAGCCGAGCGTGGCCCAGATACCTTCGGTGGATTCCTGGATATCCAGGTCCAGGTCGAAATGCGCCGTCTTGCTTTCCCATTCCAGCCCTTCTACCGAAAGATTCGTCAGTTGCTGCTGAACCTGAGCCTGGCCCACGTCGGTCTGGTGGTTGAACATCACTTGGAACAACGGGTTGTGGCTCAGGCTGCGCTCGGGTTGCAGCGCTTCCACCAGTTGTTCGAAGGGCAGGTCCTGGTGAGCCTGGGCGTCCAGCGCCCGTTGCCGGGTCTGTTGCAACAGTTGCACGACGCTCATCTGCCCGTGGAGATCGGCCTTGAGCACCTGGGTGTTGACGAAGAAGCCGATCAGACGCTCGGTCTCGCTGCGATTGCGGTTGGCGATCGGCACACCGACACGGATCTCTTCCTGGCCGCTGTAGCGATGCAGCAACGTCTGGAACGAGGCCAATAGCAGCATGAACAAGGTCACGTCCTGCTGCTTGGCCAAGGCCTTGAGGCTTTTAGTCAACGCGCCGGGCAGTTCGAATGCCAGGCGCGCGCCACGATGGCTTTGCACAGCAGGACGCGGGTGGTCGAACGGCAACGCCAACACGCTCTGCTCACCGCCGAGCATGTCGCGCCAATACGCCAGTTGACGGGCCTTCTCGCCCGCCTCCATCCAGTTGCGCTGCCATACGGCGTAGTCGGCGTACTGAATCGGCAGCGCCGGCCATTGCAACACCTGTCCCTGGCTGTAGGCCGCATACAGTTGCACCAGCTCTTCAACCATCAGCTGCATCGACCAGCCATCGGACACGATGTGATGCTGCACCAATACCAATACATGTTCATCAGCGGCGATGCGCAGCAACGAAACCCGCAGCAAAGGCCCGTGTTCCAGATTGAAGGGTTGGGCTATTTCGGCCTCGACCCGCGCCTTGAGCTGCGCTTCCTGCACCTCGGCGTGCGCTATCGGCAACGACATCTGCGGTGAAATGATTTGAACCGTGCGGTCGCGCTCCTGGCGCAAATGGGTGCGCAGGCTTTCATGCCGGGCCAGCAAGGTATCGAAACTGCGTTGCAGTGCAACCAGATCAAGCTGCCCTTTCAAACGCAAGGCGCTGGGGATGTGGTACGCGGCGCTTTGCGGCTCCAGTTGCCATAAAAACCATTGGCGCTCCTGGGCGTAGGACAGCGGCAACGGCTGGTCCCGCCCTACCGGCAACAGCGCGGGCGCGTTCGGCGCGCCTGGGGCCTGGGTGGTCAGTGCGGCGACAAACCCCTCCAGGCGCGGCTTTTCGAACAGTAATTTGAGCGGCACTTCGAGCTTCAATGCCTGACGAATGCGCGAGACCACTTGCATGGCCATCAGCGAATGCCCGCCCAGTTCGAAGAAGTGGTGGGTCAGGCCCACACGCTCGACGCCAAGAATATCGGCCCAGATCGCCGCAACCTGCTGTTGCAGTGGCGTAACCGGTGCCTGCCAGGTCTGTTGCACCGCGCTGCCATCGGGTTTGGGCAGCGCCTGGCGGTCAAGCTTGCCGTTGGGGTTCAACGGCATGCGGTCGAGAAAGATCAGGTGCGCAGGCACCATGTAATCGGGCAGTTGCTCACTCAAGGTGGCTTTGAGCGTTTCGCCCGCTGCCGCATGCTCGGCGGCGGACAACGGCTGGGCTGGCACAAGGTAAGCCACCAACTGGTTGTCGGCCGCCAGCAGAAAGGCTTCGCGCACCGCCTCCTGGGCCAACAGCAGCGCTTCGATCTCACCCAACTCGATTCGGAAACCGCGGATTTTGACCTGATGATCGACGCGACCGACGTATTCGATCACCCCGTCGGCGCGATAACGCGCCAGGTCACCGGTGCGGTAAAGACGCTCACCCAGGGTGCTGAACGGGTCGGCGATAAAACGTTCGGCGGTCAGGCTCGGGCGTTGCAGGTAATCACGGGCCAAGCCACTGGCACTGGCAATGTACAGCTCACCCACGGCGCCAACCGGCAACAGGTTAAGGTCACGGTCCAACACATACAGGCCGCGCCCCGGCAACGCGCGGCCAATCGGGCTGGCAGTGGCGCCAATCACGGCGTTGTCGTCGCTGCAATCGAGCACGCTGGATACCACCGTGGCCTCGGTCGGCCCATACGTATTGAGCAGCCGTACATGCCCCAGCCCCGCGCGCTGCCACAACACCGGGCCATCCAGCGGCATCGCTTCGCCGCCGATATGCACCTGCCGCAATGCGCCATAGGGCCGTGGCCCCGCTGCCAGACAATCCTGCAGGAACAGTTTCCAATAGGCGGTGGGCAAGTCGGCCAGGGTGATGCCTTGGTCGATAATCTGCCTGTACAGGTCAGCGCCGTCCCACAACTGCGGCCCGCGCAACACGACCGTCGCGCCCAGGGTCAGGGCCGGGTACAGCTGCTCGACAAAACCATCGAAGTTCAGGGTCGCGAACTGCAGTACGCGGTCGTCCGCGACCAGGCGCGAATACTCGGCCGCGATACCGGCGAATTCGCTCAATGCCGCATGGCTGATGGCAACGCCTTTTGGCTTGCCGGTGGAGCCGGAGGTGTAGATGACATACGCCAGGCTGCGGGGCTCGAACGCGGTAGGCGGGTTGTGCTCGGCACACTGCGCCAACTGCGCGTCGGCCAGGTCGATGTCCAGCGCCGTCAGATCGGCCGGCAATGGCAAGCGGTCGCGCAGGTGGGATTGGGTCAACACCAGTCGCACACCACTGTCGTCGAGCATATGCACCAGGCGTTCACGCGGGTATTCAGGGTCAAGCGGCACGTAGGCGCCACCCGCCTTGAGCACCGCCAACAGGCTGACCACCATGGCAAAGGAGCGCTCGACCGCGATCCCCACCAGCACTTCCGGGCCTACGCCTTGGGCGATCAGGTAGTGCGCCAGGCGATTGGCCTGGCGGTTCAGTTCACCGTAGCTGAGCGTTTGCTCATCCAAGGCCAGCGCCTGGCGCGCCGGATGTTCGTGGGCCTGGGCCTCGAACAACTGGTGCACGGCGTGCGACGCCGCGACGGTGACGGGGGCATTCCAGTCCTTGAGCATCCGCTGTTGTTCGGGTGCATCGAGCATCGACAGCATGCAAAGACGGCTGCGTGGTGCACTCACTGCCGCCTGGAGCAGGTTCTGCCAATGCTGCGCCAAGCGTTCGATGGTTGCGCTTTTGAACAGGTCGGTGGCGTAGGTCAGCGCCGCCCAGAGGCCCTCGCCGGACTCATGGGTGTCCAGGCTCAGGTCGAAATGCGTGGTCCGGCTCTCCCAATTCAGCTCCGCCACCCGCAGGCCAGGCAATGGCTGGTCATCGCGCCCGCCCTGGGCGTCGGTCTGGTGGTTGAACATCACTTGGAACAGCGGGTTATGGGTCAGACTGCGTTCAGGTTGCAGCGCCACCACCAATTGTTCAAACGGCAAGTCCTGGTGCGCCTGGGCTTCCAGGGCGCGGCGCTTGGCCTGTTGCAGCAGTTCGGCGAAGCTCATCTGCCCGTCGAGGTCGGCCTTGAGTACTTGGGTGTTGACGAAAAAGCCGATCAGCCGCTCGGTTTCCACGCGGTTGCGGTTGGCATTCGGCACGCCGATGCGGATGTCCAACTGGCCGCTGTAGCGAAACAGCAGGGTCTGGAACGAGGCCAGCAACAGCATGAACGGGGTCACGCCCTCTTGCTGGGCCAGGCGCTTGATACCAGCAACCAGGTCCGCCGGCAGATGCACCTGCAAGCTGGCGCCGCGATGGCTTTGCTGCGCCGGGCGCGAATAGTCGAGGGGCAACTCCAGCACCGGTTGCTCACCGCCCAACAGGTCCTGCCAGTAGGCCAATTGACGAGCCTTCTCCCCGGCTTCCATCCAGCTGCGCTGCCACAGCGCGTAGTCGGCATAGTGGATCGGCAAGCCCGGCAATTGCACCTCCTGGCCTTGGCTGTGCGCGGCGTAGAACTGCACCAGTTCCTCGACCATGACCTGCATCGACCAGCCATCGGAAATGATGTGGTGCTGCACCATCACCAGCACATGCTCGTCTTCGGCCAGTTGCAGCAAGGTCACGCGCAACAACGGCCCCGCCTGCAAATCGAAAGGCCGGGCTATCTCGGCTTCGATGCGCGCGATCAGTTGGTGTTCGTCGGCAACGTCCTGGTGTATCTCGATGCGCGCCTCGGGCGCTACGTTTTGCAGCAGGCGCTCGCCGTCCTGTACCAGGCGTGTGCGCAGGCTTTCATGGCGGGCCAGCAGGCTGTCGAACGCGCGTTGCAGGGCCGCCAGGTCCAGTCGGCCCTGCAGACGCAGTGCGCCGGGAATATGATAAGTAGCGCTGTCCGGGTCCAGTTGCCAGAGAAACCACTGGCGCTCCTGGGCGTAGGACAACGGCAGACTCTGGCCGTCCTCACGGATCGAGGCAATCGGCAGCTGGGCGAAGCTCATGCCCCGGCTTTGCAGGCGCTGGTAAAACTGCTGGCGCTGTTCCAGAGGCAGGCGAAGAAAGCGCGAAACCAGATCGATATTAGGGTTGGAAAGCATGGGTCAAATCGCCTCTAGTTCGCTCAAAAAGTCACGAAGATCATCAAAGTCTTCCGCGCTGCCGGCGCGGAAGGTGGCGGCGGCCTGCACATAGGCACGCAGCGTTTCGGTCTGGAACACTTCCACCAGCGGCACTTCCAGGCCCAGTTCGGCCTGGACCCGCGAGGTGATCTGGATCGCCAGCAGGGAATGGCCGCCCACTTCAAAGAAGTTGTCGTTCAGACCCACTTGCGGCAGACGCAGGACATCGGCCCAGATCGCGGCGATCTGCCGTTCCAGCTCGGTTTCGGGGGCCACATAGGCCTGTTGCAGCAGGCTCGCATCCGGCTCGGGCAGGCCCTTGCGGTCGAGTTTGCCGTTGGGGGTCAGCGGCATTTGCGCCAGGAACATGAAGTGTGTCGGCACCATGTAGTCCGGCAGGTGGGTTTTCAGGGCGCGGCGCAGGGTGTCGCGGAACTCGGCTTCATCGGCCAGGTGGGTGTCTGTCGGTACCACGTAGGCGACCAGTTGTTTGCCGGTCGGGCCTTCATGGGCCACCACCACGGTTTCACCGACATTGTCCTGCTCGCGCAGGCGCGCTTCGATCTCGCCAAGCTCGATACGAAAGCCACGGATTTTCACCTGATGGTCGACACGGCCGAGGTAGTCCACCACGCCATCCGGGCGGCCACGGGTCAGGTCGCCGCTGCGATACATACGGCTGCCGGGCTTGCCGAACGGGTCCGGTACGAAGCGCTCGGCGGTCAGGGCCGGACGCTCCAGGTAACCCCGGGCCACGCCCTCGCCGCCCAGATACAGCTCACCGGCCACACCGATGGGTTGCAGGTTGAGTTGCGCATCCAGCACGTAGCCGCTGCGATTACCCAACAGTGTGCCGATGGGGGCATAGACGGCGCCGCACGGGTCGCCCTTGCGCGCTTTCCACAGCAATGGCGTGACCACGGTTTCCGTCGGGCCGTAGCCGTTGAACAGATAGGTCGGCTTGAGTGCGCGCCAGGCCAGGTCGTAGCTGGCTTGCGCCACGGCATCGCCACCGAAGCAGTACACGCGCACCTTCGGTGGGTTGCCGTCACGCTCGGCATGCTCGGCCAACTGTTGCAGGTACACCGGTGGGAACACCGCCATGGTCACGTTGTGGCGGTGCATTTGCTGGTAGGTGTATTCCGGCAGCCACAGGCTATCGTCGCGGATCAACACACTGGCGCCGTTGATCAGCGGGTGCATCCAGCCTTCATGGGAGCCGTCGAAGGCGAACGACATGAAGTGCAGTTCGCAGTCGGCGGGCGAGGTTTCATAACGCTCGCCGGTGGCGATGATATGGGCTACCAGTGGACCGTGAGATACCGCCACGCCCTTGGGCAGACCCGTGGAACCGGATGTATAGATCACATAGGCGAGGTTGTCGCCGTCCAGTTTCACATCAGGCGCCGTGTCGCTGTAACCGGACCATTCCTCGGTGCGATCAATCGCCAGGCTGTCCAGACCCTCGGGAATCGGCAGTTGCTGCAAGGCACTGCTATGAGTCAGCAGCAACTGGGCACGGCTGTCCTGCATCATGTACAGCAGGCGGTCACGCGGGTATTCGATATCCAGCGGCACATAGACGCCACCGGCCTTCATCACCGCCAGGAACGCCACCATGATTTCGGCACTGCGCGGCATGGCAATCGCCACGCGCACTTCCGGGCCGACGCCACGGGCGATCAGCGCATGGGCCAGGCGGTTGGCCTGGCGGTCCAGTTCGCCATAGCTCAGGGTCTGTGCGTCGAATTTCACGGCGACTGCATCCGGGTTTTCCCGGGCGCGGTCGGCCACCAACTGGTGAACCAGGCGTTCGGCCGAGAAGCCGGCATCGGTCTGGTTCCACAATTGCAGGATGTGCTGTTGCTCATCCTCGCCCAGCAGGTTGAGTTGGCTGATGGGTTGCTGTTGATCGGCAACCATCGCCTGCAACAGGTTCTGCCAGTGGCCGGCCATGCGCTCGATCGTGGCTGGGGCAAACAGATCAGTGGCATAACTCAGGGACGCACGCAGCGTCGCCTGGCTTTCCTCCACATCCAGCGCCAGGTCGAACTGCGCCACACCTTCATCCCAACCCAGCACCTCGACATCCAGTTCGGCGAGGCGTTGCAAGTGATTGGCGGCCGAGGTCACGCGATGGTTGAACAGCACCTGGAACAGCGGGCTCAGGCTCATGCTGCGCTCGGGTTGCAGGGCTTCTACCAGTTGCTCGAACGGCAGGTCCTGGTGGGCCTGGGCCTCCAGGGAACGCTGGCGTGCCTGTTGCAGCAGTTGCACGACGCTCATCTGCCCGTGGATATCGGCCTTGAGTACCTGGGTGTTGACGAAGAAGCCGATCAGCCCTTCGGTTTCCAGGCGATTGCGGTTGGCAATCGGCACGCCGACACGCACGTCTTCCTGGCCACTGTAGCGGTGCAGCAACGCCTGGTAGGACGCCAGCAGTACCATCGGCAACGTCACACCGGCGGCTTGCGCCAAGCGGCGCAAACCGGCCAGAAGCTGCGGTTGCAACTCAATGCCCAGGCGGGCGCCACGGTGGCTTTGTACTGCGGGGCGCAGGTAGTCGAAAGGCAACTCCAGCACCGGCTGCATGCCACCCAACTGGGCCTGCCAGTACGCCAGTTGGCGGGCCTTCTCGCCGGCCTCCATCCAGTTGCGCTGCCACAGGGCGTAGTCGGCGTACTGGATCGGCAAGGCTGGCAAGTCTGGCACGTGGCCTTGGCTGAAGGCGGCGTACAGCTGCACCAGTTCCTCGACCATCAGTTGCATCGACCAGCCATCGGAGACGATGTGGTGCTGCACCAGCACCAGTACGTGCTCATCAACAGCCAGGCGCAGCAACCTGGCCCGCAACAGCGGCCCGCGCAGCAGGTGGAATGGCTGCGCAACCACTTCTGCGACCCGCGCCTTGAGGCTGTCTTCTTCGGTGTCGAGCAGGCTGATCTCGATCAGGCCCGAGTCTTCAATCACCTGAACTGCGCCGCCAGCGTCCTGGCGCACATAGGTGCGCAGGCTTTCATGGCGTGCCAGCAAGGTGTCGAAACTGCATTGCAGCGCGGCCAGGTCAAGCGGCCCTTTCAAACGTAATGCGCTGGGGATGTGATACGCCGTGCTTTGCGGGTCCAGTTGCCAAAGGAACCATTGCCGCTCCTGGGCATAGGACAACGGCAGCGGTTGATTGCGGTCAGCCTTGAGCAACGCGGGCGCAACCACGCCCTCCTCGCCCAGCGCCTGAACGAAATCCTCCAACCGCGGGTGTTCGAACAGAGTCTTGAGCGCCACTTCCAGCGCCAGCACCTGGCGAACCCGCGAGACAACACGGGTGGCCAGCAGCGAATGCCCGCCGAGTTCGAAGAAGTGATCGTCAAGGCCGACCTGCGGCAGCTCCAGCACCTCGGCCCAGATCGCCGCGACCTGCTGTTCACGCAGTGTCACTGGCGCTACATGGCCTTTGCTCAATCGTGCCACGTCCACCGCAGGCAACGCCTTGCGGTCGAGCTTGCCGTTGGGGGTCAGGGGCAGGCTATCGAGGAACACCAGGTGCGCCGGCACCATGTAGTCCGGCAGGCGCTCGCGCAGGGCCGCCCTGTAGACTTCTGGCGTGTCGGGTGCGGAACTGACCAGGTAGGCGATCAAGCGGTCGTTGTCGGCCAGGACCACGGCTTCGCGTATACCGGCCTGCTCGCGCAGGCAGGCTTCGATTTCACCCAGTTCGATGCGGAACCCACGTACCTTGACCTGATGGTCGACCCGGCCGATGTATTCCACCACGCCATCGGCACGGTAGCGGGCCAGGTCGCCGGTGCGGTACAGGCGTTCTCCCGGCGCACCATACGGGTTGGGCACAAAGCGCTCGGCCGTCAGCGCGGGGCGCTCGTGGTAACCGCGAGCCAGGCCGACACCACCGATCAGCAGTTCACCGGCGGCCCCCACCGGGCTGGGCGTCAAACCGGCATTGAGGATGAACAACGTGGTATTGGCGATAGGCCGCCCGACAAAAGGCTGGGCCTCGTGCAGACGATGGGCAGCGGACCAGATAGTGGTTTCAGTCGGGCCATAGAGGTTCCACAGCGGGCCTTGCAGGTCGAGCAGGCGCTGGGCCAGGTCCGACGGCAGTGCTTCGCCGCCGCACAGGCTTTTGATACCGCGCAGCCGTTGGGCGCGCGGGCTTTCCAGCAGCATGCGCCAGGTCGACGGTGTGGCTTGCAGCACGTTGGCCGATTGGCTGTGGACCAGATCGATGATCGCTTCCGGGTCGAGGGCCAGCTCCTGGCCGCTCAGCAGTACCGTGGCACCCACCGTCAGGGGCACGTACAGCTCCAAGGCGAAGATATCGAACGAGAAGGTGGTCAGTGACAACATCCGTGCGCCAATGCCGATGTCCAGGGTATCGGCCATGCCGCAGGTAAAGCTGCACAGCGCCCGGTGGCGTACCATCACACCCTTGGGCTTGCCGGTGGAACCGGAGGTATAGATCACATAGGCCAGGTGTTCCGGCGTGACGTTGACCTGGGGGTTGTGCTCGGCGGCATTGTCATCCGCCTCGACCATCAGCACCTGCACACCCTGCGAGTGCGCCAAGCTGCCGTCCAAGTGCGGCTGGGTCAGCAAGACTTGCGCACGGCTGTCTTCAAGCATGAAGGCCAGGCGGTCCGCCGGGAATTGCGGGTCGAGCGGCACGTAGGCACCACCCGCCTTGAGGGTCGCCAACAGGCCGATCACCATGTCCAGCGAACGCTCGACATGCACCGCCACCAGTACGTCCGGCCCTACGCCCGCCGCGATCAGGCGATGGGCCAGGCGGTTGGTGCGACGGTTGAGTTCGCCGTAGCTGAGACCCTGGCCATTGAACTGCAGCGCCAGCGCGTCCGGGTGTGCCAGGGCCTGGGCCTCGAACAGTAGGTGCACGCAACGCTCGCGGGGGTAATCAACCGACGTGTCATTCCAGGCCTCGACCATCTGTTGCCATTGCGGCGCACTGAGCATCGCCAGCTCATCCACAGCCTGGGATGCATCGTGCACCACGGCGCGCAGCAGGTTCTGCCAGTGCTCGGCCAGGCGCTCGACGGTCGTGGCGTCGAACAGGTCGGTGGCGTAGGTCAGGGACGCCCACAGGCCTTCGGCGGACTCTTCGGTTTCCAGGTTCAGATCGAACTGGGTGCTGTGCCCGGCCCAATCCACCGCTTGCAGGTCCAGGCCCGGCAACTGCAGCGGGGCTGCACGCAGGTTGTCCTGGTGGTTGAACATCACCTGGAACAGCGGGTTATGGCTGAGGCTGCGCTCCGGTTGCAGGGCTTCGACCAGTTGTTCGAACGGCAGGTCCTGATGCGCCTGGGCGTCCAGGGCGTGCTGCTTGACCTGGGCGAGCAATTGATCGAAGGCCATCTGCCCGTGCACGTCGGCCTGCAGCACCTGGGTGTTGACGAAGAAGCCGACCAGGCGCTCGGTTTCGAGGCGATTGCGGTTGGCAATCGGCACACCGACCCGGATTCGGGATTGCCCACTGTAGCGATGCAGCAAGGCCTGGAACGACGCCAGCAGCAGCACAAACAAGGTTACGTCCTGACGCTGGGCCAGGGCCTTGAGCCCGGCGACCAACGCGCTGTCCAGGTGCACCTGGCGGCGTGCGCCGCGATGGCTTTGCACTGCCGGCCGAGGGTGGTCCAGGGGCAGTTCCAGCACGGCATGCTCGGTGCCCAGGCGCAGGCGCCAGTAGTCGAGTTGACGTTGTTGCTCACCGGCCGCCATCCAGTCCCGTTGCCACTGGGCATAATCGGCGTACTGGATGAGCTGCGCCGGCAGTTGAGCCTGGCCCTGATACAGCGCCACCAACTCATCGACCATTACCTGCATCGACCAACCGTCGGAGATGATGTGGTGCTGGGTGATCACCAGTACGTGGTGCTCGGCCTCGATCTGAAGCAATTTGACGCGCATCAGCGGGCCATTGATCAAGTCGAACGGGCGCTGGATCTCCTGCGCCACGGCAGGCTCGATCGCCGAGACCTCGACCTGTTGGTGTTCGATCGGCAGCGCAAGGCTCGGGTGAATCCGTTGCCAGGTGTGCTCGCCCTCTTCCACAAAGGTGGTGCGCAACGGTTCATGGCGTTGCACCAGGGCCTGGAACGCCTGTTCCAGCGCCGCGACGTCCAGACGGCCACGCAGGTGCAGCGCGCTCGGCACGTGGTAGGCGGCGCTGGACGGGTCCAGTTGCCAGAGGAACCATTGGCGCTCCTGGGCGAACGACAGCGCCAACGGCCGATCACGCGTCAGCGCCACCAGAGGCCGTGCAGTGCTGGCCTGCAACCCAGCACAAGCATCGTCGAACGCCTCCAGCGTCGGTTGTTCGAACAGCGCCCGCAACGGCACTTCCAGTTGCAGTGCGTGGCGCACCCGCGAAATGACTTGGGTGGCCAGCAACGAATGACCGCCACGTTCGAAGAAGTGGTCATTGAGCCCCACCTGATCCACTTGCAACACCGCCTGCCAGATGGCGGCCAAGCGCGTTTGCAGCGGGGTTTGCGGCGCCCGGTAAGCCTGGCGCGCCTGGTTCAGGTCCGGTGCCGGCAGTGCGCGACGGTCAAGCTTGCCATTGTTGTTCAACGGCAAGGCGTCGAGGACAACCCAGTGCCCCGGCACCATGTAATCCGGCAAGGACTGGCGCAAGGTGGCCGCCAATGCCGGGGAGTCCACGCTTTGCCCGTTGGCGGCGACCACATATGCCACCAATAGCGTGCCCGTCGGGCTCGATTGTGCGATGACGGCCGCTTCACGCAGCTGCGGCAAGGCTTGCAGGCTGGCTTCGATCTCACCCATTTCCACGCGGAACCCGCGGATCTTCACTTGATGATCGATGCGCCCGACATACTCCAGCGCACCCGCCTGGTTATAGCGCGCCAGGTCGCCACTGCGGTAAAGCCGCGCGCCGGGCACGGCGGAAAACGGGTTTGGCAAAAAGCGCTCGGCGGTCAGCGCCGGGCGATCGAAGTAACGCTGGGCCAAACCGTGTTCGGCGCCGATGCACAGCTCGCCCACGCCGTCGGTGGCCAATAATTCGAAACCACTGTCCAGCACATACAAGGAGCGACCGTCGATGGCCCGGCCAATCGGCACACCAAACGCATCGCTGGCATCCACCAATTGGCAGTCATGCACGCTGGACACCACGGTGGCCTCGGTGGGCCCGTAGGTGTTGACCAAACGCACGTCACCCAACCCGGCGGCGTACCAAGCGCGCAGCCCTTCCACCGACATCGCCTCGCCGCCGACATGCACCTGACGCAGGTTGCCCAGGGTGCGCTGGTCGAGGGCGCACTCCTTGGCGAGCAAATACCAGTAGGCGGCGGGCAGGTCGGCGAGGGTCACGCCCTGCTCGACGATTTCCCGCGCCAATTGCCCGGCATCCCATAGCTCATCGCCGCGCATGACCAACGCTGCGCCCACACACAGCGGCGGGTAGCATTGCTCGACAAAGCCGTCGAAGCTGAACGTGGCAAATTGCAGCACGCGATCCGCCGCGCTCAACTGGCTATAGGCCTCGGCGCTGTCGCAGAACTGGCCGAGGGCGGCATGGTCGATGGCCACGCCCTTGGGCAGCCCGGTGGAGCCCGAGGTGTAGATCACATAGGCCAGGTCGGCAGCGGCGGCATGGTTGATTGGATTGGTCGACGGGTAGCCTGCCAGTTCTTCGCCGGACGCGGTGAAACTCTCGCGCGCCAGCCCTTGGGGTAACGGCAGGTCGGCCAGCAGCCCGGTTTCGCTGAGCAACAGGTCGAGCCGGCTGTCTGTCAGCATGTAGGCCAGGCGTTCGGCGGGGTAGTTCGGGTCCAGCGGCACATAGGCGGCGCCACTTTTGAGCACCGCCAGCAGGCTGACGATCAACTGCGGACCCCGTCGTGCCGCCAGGCCGATGCGCTGGCCTGGGCCAACGCCCAGTTCCAGCAGGCGATGGGCAAGCCGGTTGGCGCGAGCATTGAGCTGGGCGTAGCTCAGGCGTGCCTCACCCGCCTGCACGGCCATCGCGTCGGGTGTGGCGCTGGCCTGGGCGGCTATACGCTCGTGCACGCGCAGGTGACGCTGGGCCTGGCTGGGCGACTGGCTGAGGGCAAGCATGTCGCGCCGTGCGGCTTGGTCGAGCAGAAGCAGGTTGCCAATGGGCGCCTGGGCATCCGCGAGCATCTGCACCAGCAGGTGGTGCAGGTTGCGGCTTAATTGAGCGACCTGCCGAGCACTGAAGCACGCCTGGTCATAACCAAACTCCAGGCGCAGGCAACTGCCCAGCTCAATGCCCAGGGTCAGTGGATAATGGGTCTGCTCGTGGTTATGCAGGCGGCCGAACGTCAGGCCGGCAGGCGCGCCCTGCTTCAAGGCCTCGGCCACCGGGAAGTTTTCGAACACCAGCAAGGTATCGAACAGCGCGCTGCCCTGCTGTCCTGCCCATCCCTGGATGTCATAGAGCGGCACATGTTCATGGTCGCGCAGGCTCAGGTTGAGGGCTTGCAGCTCACTCAGCCAGTCGGCCACCGGCTGGGCCGGCGACGCTGTATTGATGATCGGCAGCGTGTTGATGAACAGGCCCAACTGCTGTTCGATCCCCGGCAATGGTGCCGAGCGTCCCGCGACGGTGGCACCAAAGGCCACACAGTCCTGCCCGGTATAGCGTTGCAGCAGCACGCTCCATGCGCCTTGGAGCAAGGTGTTGAGGGTGACTTTGTGGTGGCGGGCAAACTCACCCAGGGCACGCGTGAAGTCGTCGCTCAGCACGACCTGATGGTCAGCCATGCCCTTGCCTTCGAACGGCACACGCAGCGCCTGCGCAAGCAGGGTTGGCGCTTGCAGCGGCGCCAGCGCAGACTTCCAGAACGCCTCGCCCGACGCTTGCTGTTGCAGCCAGCCCAGGTAATCGCGGAACTGCCCCTGCGGCACCGGCACGTTTTGCCCGGCGTAATGGGCGATCACTTCGCCGAGCAACTGGGCGTTACTCCAGCCGTCCATGAGGATGTGGTGGCTGGTGAAGATCAGGTGCCAGGCACCGCCGGCACCGCGCACCAGCATCAGGCGAAACAGCGGCGCAGCATTCAGCGCAAATCCCTTCTCGCGTTCGGCAGCGGCGAATGCATCAAAATCAGCATCGACATCTTCGATCACTTGCAACTGCACATCGACATGACGCTGAATCACTTGATGGGCACTGTCCAGGCCGAGCCAGTGGAAGCTGCTGCGCAGGATGTCATGGCGATCCAGCGCGGCTTGCCAGGCACGGCCGAATGCGAGCAAGTCCAGGCCTTCAATGTCCAGGCGCAACTGGTTGATGTAAGCCTCGGCCTCGGGCGCATACAGGGTATGGAACAACATACCCTGCTGCATCGGCGACAACGGGTAGAGATCAGCAATCGCCGGCCCCGCGATGGGCAAGGCGTCCAGTTGCTGCTGGGTCAGGCGCGCCAGGGGGAAGTCCGAAGGCGTGACCTGCCCCGCCGGCGTGGCGCAGCAGTGTTCAATCAAGGCCTGGAGTTCAGCGGCATAGTCATCCGCCAGGCGTTGGACGGTCGCCACCTCGAACATCTCACGACTGAACCCCCACCGCAGGGCCAGCTCACCGCCGTACACCTGCCCTTCCACCGTCAGCCAGTTGGCCAGCGGTGCCTCGGGGTCCTGGGCCTGTCCGCTGCCCTGGTCAGCCGGAACGAACAGCGCCGCCTCGTTGAATTGGCGGTCGAACTGCCCCAGGTAGTTGAAGGTGATGCGCGGCACGGCCTGTTTGGACAAGGCCTCACGCGCCTCGGGTGCGCCGAGGTAGCGCAGCAGGCCATAGCCGATACCTTTGTGCGGCACCGCACGCAGTTGCTCCTTCACCGACTTGATCGCAGCCGACAGCTCACCCTCGGCTTGCAGGCGCACCGGGAACAGGCTGGTAAACCAACCCACGGTGCGGCTCAGGTCGAGCGTGTCGAACAGGTCTTCGCGACCATGGCCTTCCAGCTGGATAAGTGCGGCAGGTTGCTCGCTCCAGCGGCTGATGACCCGCGCCAACGCAGTCAGCAGCAGGTCGTTGACCTGGGTGCGGTAGGCCGCCGGAGCGTCTTGCAGCAGTTGGCGGGTGTGGTCGGCGCTGAGGCGGATTTCGAGTGTACTGCCCAGGCGATTTTGCAGGCCGCCCTGGGGGTTGTCGCACGGCAGGTCAGCGCTTGCGGTCTGTGCCTGCCAATACGGCAGTTGCGCGTCCAGCGTCTGCGCGTGGGCCTGCAACTGCTGCGCCCACTGCTGGTAGGCGCTGGTCTTGGCCGGCAATGCGGCGTTGACGTAGGCCTGTTGCAGGTCTTCGAGCAGGATACGCCACGATACGCCGTCCACTGCCAGGTGATGCACCACCAGCAACAGGCGCTGGGTGCGGTCGGCCATCATTGCCAGGACCGCACGCAGCAGCGGGCCCTGTTCAAGATCAAGGCTGCGTTGAGCCTCGTCGCACAGTGCGGCCAACTCAGCCTCGCCGGCGACCTGGGACTGCCATAACGAAGCCGATGCAACCGGCTCGGCGTGGGCCTGGCGCCAACCGTCCGCCTGCAGCACAAAACGCAGGCGCAGGGCATCGTGGTGGTTGATCAAGCGGGTCAAGGCGGCCTCTAGGCGCACGGGCTCCAGCGCCTCACGCGGAGTCAGCAGCAACGACTGGTTCCAGTGCTGGCGCGCCGGGATCGCCTGCTCGAAAAAGCTGTGTTGCACTGGCGTGAGGAACACCTCGCCGGTGACCGGCCCCTGGTCGATGAGGGTCGCCTGCTCGAAGCTCGCCACCAGCGCCAGGCTGCGTACGCTCTGGTACTGGAACAGGTCCCGCGGGCTCAGGCGAATGCCCGCCTGGCGCGCACGGCTGACTACCTGGATGGAGATGATCGAATCGCCACCCAGTTCGAAGAAATTGTCTTCCAGGCCGACGTGTTCCACACCGAGCACATCGCTCCAGATTGCTGCCAGGGCTTTTTGCACGTCGCTTTCCGGGGCTACATAGGCCTGCTGGGGCGCAGCATCCGGCAATGGCAAGGCCTTGCGGTCGAGCTTGCCGTTGGCGGTCACCGGCAGCCTGGCCAGGTGCACCAGATGGGTCGGCACCATGTATTCCGGGAGGCTTTCGAGCAGCCAGGCCTTGAGGTCGGCAGGCGTTTCGTCGGCCAGTACCAGGTAGGCCACCAGTTGCTTGCCGCCTTGCACCAGCACCACGGCTTCGCGCACCGAAGGGTGTTGCATCAGGCGCGTTTCGATTTCGCCCAGCTCGATACGCAGGCCACGCAGCTTGACCTGATGATCGAGGCGACCCAGGTATTCGATCACCCCATCGGCACGCTGGCGCACGCGGTCACCAGTGCGATACAGACGCACACCGTCACCGAACGGGCTTGGCACGAAACGTTCGGCGGTCAGTGCCGGGCGCCGGTGGTAACTGCGTGCCAGGCCGGCGCCGCCCAGGTACAGCTCACCGCTGACGCCCGCAGGCACCGGGTTCATCTGGGCATCGAGCACGTACGTACCGAGGTTGGCGATGGGTCGACCGATGGGCACGCTGTCGGCGCCTTCGTCGACGCAGGTCCAGTGGGTCACGTCGATGGCGGCTTCGGTCGGGCCGTATAGGTTGAACAAGCCCGCCTGTGGCAACTTGGCGAACACTTGCAACTGCGCATCCAGCGGCAAGGCTTCGCCGCTGCAGACAATGCGTCGCAGCGTGTTGCAGGCTTGCACGCCCGGCTCATGGATAAACGCCTGAAGCATCGACGGTACGAAGTGCAAGGTGGTAATGCGGTGTTGCCCGATGGTCTCGATCAACCGCGCCGGTTCGCGGTGTTCACCGGGCGCAGCGACGACCAGGCGGGCGCCGGTCATCAGCGGCCAGAAGAACTCCCACACCGAGACGTCGAAACTGAACGGGGTTTTCTGCAACACCGCATCGCTGGCGTCCAGGCCGTAGGCCTGCTGCATCCAGCACAAACGGTTGACCAACGCACGGTGGCTGTTGCCGGCACCCTTGGGCTTGCCCGTTGAGCCGGAGGTGTAGATCACGTAGGCCAGGTTCAGCGCCTGCAGGTCGACGCGTGGCGACTGACGGCTGTAACCGTCGAGCCAGCTCGCGGGCTGGTCCAGGGCAATCACCTGGATGCCCTCGGTCGGCAGCAATGGCAACAGGTCGCGCTGGCTGAGCAGCAACTGGATGCCGCTGTCGTCGATCATGTAGGCCAGGCGTTCCCGGGGGTATTCAGGGTCCAGCGGGACATAGGCGCCGCCGGCCTTGAGAATCGCGAGCAAGCCGACCACCATTTCGATGGAGCGCTCGACGCAGATCCCTACCAGCGTGTCAGGGCCGACGCCCTGCTCGCGCAAGGCGTGGGCCAGCTGGTTGGCGCGGGTGTCGAGCTGGGCGTAGGTCAGCGTGGTTGCACCGAACACCAGCGCCGGTGCATCCGGCGTGGCCTGCGCCTGGTCTTCGATCAGGTGATGAATGCCGCGCTCGGTCGGGTACGCCTCGGCGGTCTGGTTCCATGCGTGGACCAGCACCTGCCGCTCATCCGCCGCCAACATCGGCAATTCGCCGATGCGCTGTTCACCGTCGGCCACCATGGCCTGCAACAGGCTGAGCCAATGCCCGGCCATGCGCTCGATGGTTGGCGCGTCGAACAGGTCGTTGGCGTAGGTCAACGCGGCATGCAGGGTGCCGGATTTTTCATAGGTGTCGAGGGTCAGGTCGAACTGGGTGGTGCGGCCTTGCCATTCCACCAGCGCCAGCTCCAGGCCGGAGGCGGTGCTAACGCTGGCAATGTCGGCCACTACCGGCTGGTGGTTGTACATCACCTGGAACAGCGGCGTGTGGCTCAGGCTGCGCTCGACCTTGAGGGCTTCCACCAGGCGCTCGAAGGGCAATTCCTGATGGGCCTGGGCACCGAGGGCGTGCTCCTTGATGCTGTGTAGCAGCTCAGTGATGCGGGTTTGCCCGGTCAGCTCGGTGCGCAAGACCTGGGTATTGACGAAGAAGCCTATCAACCCTTCGACTTCAGTGCGGTTGCGGTTGGCGATCGGCACGCCGACGCGGATATCGTGCTGCCCGGTGTAGCGATGCAGCAACACGTTGAAAGCACCGAGCAACAGCATGAACAGGGTGACGTTGTGTTTTTGCGCGCAACTACGCAACTGTATGGCCAGCTCAGGTTCAATCATGAAGTTGTGGCGCGTGCCCTGGTAGCTCGGCATCGCCGGACGCGGGCGGTCGGTGGGCAGCTCCAGCACCGGGTGCTCATCGCCCAGGCGTGCTTGCCAGTAATCCAGTTGGCGCGTCTGCTCCCCCGCTTCCAGCCAGCGGCGCTGCCACAGGGCGTAGTCGCTGTACTGGATCGGCAAGGCCGGCAGTTGCGGGGTTTCGTTGCGCTCGTGGGCGTCGTAGCAGCGGATGAACTCGTCGATCAGCACATTCATCGACCAGCCATCGGAGACGATGTGGTGCAGGGTCAACAGCAGCACGTGTTCCTGCGCGTCGAGCTTGAGCAATTGCACGCGCAGCAACGGACCGTTTTCCAGGTCGAACGACAGCAGCGATTGACGGGTCGCGGCCTCGTTGACGGCCTGTTCGCGCTCGGCGGCGACCAGGTGGCTAAGGTCCAGGTGCTCGACGGTCAACGACGTGTCTGCCGGCACCTGCATCAGGCGCTCGTCCGCCTGGCGCTGGAATACTGTGCGCAGGGTTTCGTGGCGCGCGACCAGGCTGGCAAAGGCCTGCTCCAACGCGCCGAGGCTCAACGCCCCCTTGAGCCGTACCGCTCCCGGCAGATTATAGGCGCCGCTGGCCGGGTCCAATTGCCAAAGAAACCACATGCGTTGCTGCGCGTAGGACAACGCTTGGCGATCCTCCACTTCCACCCCCGCCGGAATGGGGAACCGGGAAAAATCCACGCCTTCTTTCTGCAGGGCCTGCAGGAACAATTGGCGTTTTTCCAGGGGCAACCCGATAAACCGGCGAGCAAGTTTCAAGGAGTCTTCAGCATTCATTTCTTGGAGTCCGGAGCAGTAGGCAGGAAGCACAAAGGCACGTCGTCCCTATAAAACGAACCGGAGAGGGAAAAATTAGCGGGGGATGGGAGGCGCGGCGCACAGTGTCATCAAGGGTTACATCAATCTCGGGAAGACCACCCGAACAGCAGCTAGCATTGACGAACACTACTTTTTGCAACTACATTTAGTTACACGCAGGGAACGCCGTGTCCAAAAATGAAAAGCTGCTGACCAAACTGCTCAACGAGCAAATGACATTTACCTGGCCCGAGCTCGTCACGCTGCTGCGACGACTGGGCTACACGCAGATTGAAGGGGCTGGAAGCCGCGTCAAATTCGACATCGGCGACCCCAGTGCAATGATCACCTTGCACAAGCCTCACCCTGGCAACGAGTTGAAACACTACATTCGGCGCCAGATCATCGAACAATTGAAATCAGGAGAGCTGATTCAGTGAACAACCAACTGAAACACAACGGCTACATCGGCTCCATCGAAGCCAGCCTCGAAGACAACTGCCTGTTCGGCAAGGTCTTGTTCATCAAGGCGCTGGTGAGCTACGAAGGGAAAACCGTCGCCGAACTGGATAAGGCCTTTCGGGAGGCGGTGGATGATTACCTCGCCACCTGCCAGACCCTGGGGCATGCACCAGAGAAACCTTGCAAAGGTTCCTTCAACGTCCGGGTCGGCCATGATCTGCATCTTGCTGCCGCCCTTGAGGCGACGCGCAAGAAAGTGACGCTCAACGACCTGACGCGCCAGGCGTTGAACGAGTTTCTGCAGCATCACAGCGCAGACGCTTGCCCTGCGATCAACTGATCATCCCAGCCGCCGATACCCCGACACCGCAGCCCCCAACACGACCGCCCCCGCCGCCAGCGCCACCCAGAACCCGCTGGTGGCGCCAAAGTGATCGATCATCCACCCGGAGCTGGCCGCGCCTATGGCCACGCCGATGCTGAGGCCGGTGATCAGCCAGGTCATGCCCTCGGTCAGTCGGCTGGCGGGCACGACCTGTTCCACCAGGGCCATGGACACAATCAGGGTGGGGGCAAAGAACAGCCCGGAGACAAAGACCGCCACCGCCAGCCCTGCGATGTTGGTCACCAGCAGCAACGGCAAAGTGGTCAACGCCGTGGCGATGCCGCACAACAGGAACTGCCGGGGCAACGGCGCCTTGAGCTTGAGGGTGCCGAACGCCAGCCCCGCCAGGCACGAACCGATGGCGTACACCGACAGCACGATACTGGCAGCCGCCGGCTGGCCTTGATGCTGGGCAAAGGCGACACTGACCACATCTACCACGCCTACGATCACACCCATGGCCAGCAGGAGCATCATCAGGATCAGCACCGAGGGCGAGGCGATCAGCCAGCGACCGTGATGCCCGTGATGCGCGTGCACCGGCGGCTCGGTCTCACGCTGCAACACAAAGGTGGTGACGCCCACCGCCAGCAACAGCGCAGCCACCAGCGGCCCGGCTTCCGGGAACAGCACCACGCACAAACCCACCGAGATCGGCGGGCCGATGATAAAACACACCTCATCCAGCACCGACTCCAGGGCAAATGCGGTCTGCAACTTGGGCTGGCCTCGGTACAACTCGGTCCAGCGCGCCCGCACCATGGCCGACATGTTGGGCATGCAACCGGCCAGGGCGGCGAACAGGAACAACGTCCAGTTCGGTGCCTGCAAGCGGGTGCACAGCAGCAACATCAGCAACGCCCCGCCGCCGATCAAAGCGGCAACCGGCAACACCCGCCCTTGGCTGTAGCGGTCCACCAGCCTGGATACCTGCGGCGCGCAAAACGCAGTGGCCAGGGCAAATACCGCCGCCACCGAGCCCGCCAGTCCGTAACCGCCGTGCACCTGCGAGAGCATGGTGATCAAGCCGATCCCCGTCATCGAGACCGGCATGCGCGCCAGCATCCCCGCCAGTACAAAAGCCCGGGCGCCAGGGACCTGGAACAATTCGGCGTAAGGGTTTGCCATGGCTCAGAAACCTTCTGTCCTTAAGGTGCGCAACCTTTTATCACACCAACCGCTTGATCTGCTTGTGTCGCCACACCAGCCGATAATACGCAGTCTGCAACGCCAGCATGACCAGGTAGGTCACCGGAAATGCCATCCACACCCCTTCCAGGCCGAAGTGGGCGTTGAGCAGGTACGCCATCGGCAGTTCCACGCAGAGCACGCAGAAGATCGAGATCGCCACCGGCATCAACACCACGCCGCTTGCGCGCATGATTCCGCCCACCACCGCCTGGAAGCCAAACACCAGGATGCTCCACAACATGATGTGCAGCAGGTGCTCGGCCTTGACCCGCGCCGCGTCGTCGGTGATGAACAAGCCGAGCAACCAATGGGACAACAGGTAGCCGAGCACGATCAGCCCTCCGGTGAGGCAGGTGTTGATCAGCAAACCGGTGCGCAGGATCGGCCCGATGCGCTCCAGGCGCCCGGCACCAATCGCCTGGGCGCCAAGGATCGATGCGGTGATGGCAATCGACAGCGCCGGGAATTGCACATAGTTGACGATCTGCGTTACCGCGCCATAGGCCGCGGTGGCCTGGGAGCCATGGCCGTTGACCAGGGCGAGGATGACCAATTCCGACAGCGACAACACCACCATCTGCAAGCCCGTAGGCAAGCCGATGCGCAGGACTTTGCCGAGAATGACCCGATCCAGGCGCAGGGCCGCCAGCAGTTCGCGATCCGGCGCCATCACATGATGCTTATGCCGCAGGCGCAGGATCAAAAACAGCATCGCCGCAGCGTTGCCCACCAACCCGGCGTAGACCGCACTCTGGATACCCAAGGGCGGCAGGCCGATCCAGCCGCGGATCAGCGCCGGTGTCAGCAGCAGGCCCACCAGGGTCGAAACCATCAGCGCGAGCAACGGCGAGATCGTGTCGCTGACACCACGCAGCAATTGGGTGTAGAGGATAAAGACCAGCAGCAGCGGCATGATCAACATCATCATCTGCGCATAGCCCACCGCATCGTCGAGTACATCCACCGGCGTGCCGAGCGCGTGCAAGGCCGGGCGCGCAAACAGGCTGCCGAGCACCGCAGCGATCACCCCCACCAACGCCCCCAGAGTCAGTGTGGCGCCGGTGATCACCTTGACCAACGCGGTTTCCTGTGCGCCCCAGGCCTGGCCGATCAGTACCGAGGCGCCCGCCCCCAGGCCGATCACCAGGGCGATAAAAAAGAACACGATGGGAAACATCCCAGATACCGCCGCCAGCGCCTGGGTGCCGAGCATCTGCCCGACGTAGATACCGTTGAGGGTGCCGGAAAAGCTTTGCAGGAAGTTGGACAGCACCATCGGTGCCAGAAAGATCAGGTAGATCTGCCACAACGGCCGTTGCTGGGTGACTTCCATGAGGGTTCGGATCCAGGAGTTGTTATCAGACAGGGAACGCGTCGCGCGACAGCCAGGCCAGGTAGGCCTGCACGTCTACCGGCCAGTGCGCGATCTTGCGGGAAAAGTCCGCCGCATCAAAGGCAAATAACGCGCGCGAGGCGTCTTCGAAACCGGGCAGGTCACCGCCGACGGCACTCATGAACCGATAGCCGGCTTCCTTGGCCTGGCGTATCCGGTCACGGGAAGCATGGGCAGTGCGCGCTTCATCCACCAGCCGGCGCAACGCCGCCGAAGCACCGCCGCGTTGCTGGCCCAGCCATTCCCAATGACGCGGCAACAGCGTGACTTCCCGCGCGACCACCCCCAGCTTCGGGCGCCCGACCGAGGGGGGAGCGGGAGGCTCGTCAGTCATGTCGACCTGGGCAGGTGGTTCGGGCGCATAGCCCTCAGGCCAGGGAAAGTCGACCTGGTTGCCGGTGGCATCGTCGAAGACCAGGAAGCTGCCCGCGGGCTGGTCAAGCTCGGCGAGCGTCGTGGCGACGTCGGCATAGGAACCTGCCGCCACACGTTGGTGGCGAACAAAGGCTGTGCAAGCAGGAAGGGGGTGCGTAGGCATGGTTATTACCCGGGTGATATGTGTTTTACCCGGATCATATTAGCCAAAGTTTTACCAGATGCAAGGTTATTGTCGTATGGGTCAGAGGTTGTCGCGCTTCATTTGCAGGGTCAGGTGAAACGGCATGCTGGATAGACCGTTTCCGACACCGCAA
Organism: Pseudomonas sp. NFPP04; assembly: GCF_900113815.1. Classification (NCBI taxonomy): domain Bacteria; kingdom Pseudomonadati; phylum Pseudomonadota; class Gammaproteobacteria; order Pseudomonadales; family Pseudomonadaceae; genus Pseudomonas; species Pseudomonas sp. NFPP04. Next base: position 161,361 of record NZ_FOQS01000006.1, read on the forward strand.
TCAGCCCGCCATCCTCATCACGATACTGGCGGATGATTTGATAGCGACAGTGCTGAATCCGCTGCTGGGTTATGACTGTGTGGCGCAAATTACCCGAAAGACGGCGGTGCAGTTGGGACTGATCACCGCCGAAGAGTATGAGCGACAGGTACAGCCGGAAAGAATGATCAGCCCCGACTGGTCACGGAATGTGGCGGCCCACAATCAACCACGCGACGAATGCGCTTGTTTTTCTTTTATTACGTATTCGAGATTGACCCAATTAAACCTTCCATCTTCTGCGCCTCTATTGCCTTTGCCATCAGTGCCAATATCGAGCTCCTTCATCAGGCCCGGGCGCTTGAGAAGTTCAGCCGCGAGTTCAGACATATCTGTCGGTGGGCTCTTTTCAGCCTCACGCTTTAAACTATCGAAGCTGATGTAGTTATCCGCACCCCAGTACTGTTTGAACTTTTCCTCAAGGGCCTGAAGCAGGTCAACATCACTCATTTTTTTATAGCTTGGCGCTGCATCCCGCTCGGATACCCTTCCAATAGTGTCGCGCCCGATTTTCCCGTCAGGAATGTCAGCATTATGGTCGGAATCCAGTTTGCTATTGAGCCCCGGCCGACTGATGATTTCCTTGGCCAACAGGGTCATTCGGTCATCCACAGGGTTATCAGTCAAAGGACGATTTGCAACTTCACGAAGCGATTTCTGAGTGATCTTGCCATGCTCGTTTGGCTTGAAGTAATCAAAGTTATTACCCAACTCCGTCGTTAAATCTGAGTCTTTGGCCTGTTTGAAATTATTTGCGACCTCAGCATTCTGCGGGCTCATGCCGCTCGCTGCCGGATAATAATTGCGTGCCCCATTGGCGCCATATCCATTTTCAAAACGACTGCGCTGCATGCCACCGTAATACCCCTCTTGCTGGCTCTGCATATCGCCGTAATAATTCACCGGCGCTCCTTGCATACCACCATAATTCCCTCCTGGCCCAACTCGCATGCCACCGTTATACGCATCCGGTCCACCCAGCATGTACGCTCCCTCCTGGTCTTCGTACTCAAAGACCACCGCCTGCGCATCACCCAGGCTGATCAGACCATCTTCATGGCCGCCATGGTTGATACCATCGAGTGACTCAAACATTCCTGGACGGCTAAGAACGTCCCTTGCCAGCTGTGTCATTCGATCGTGATACGGATCCCCGGTCGGTAGACGATTGGCAGCATGCTCAAGCGTTGCCCTCGTGACAAAACCAGATTCTCCCTGGAAATAAGGGAAGGCGTCGACAAAGGCCCGTGCAACTGTGGAAGGGGGAGGCAGCTGAGAGGTCCCCAGTAAGGTCCTCATTGCGGGCTCATTACCAAACCTGGCGCCCCTGTCCAACAGATTAGAGTAAGGGCAGGGACTTTGTATGAACGGGCCGAAAAGAGTAGTCATTGCAATACCTCAGATAGTTGATGCGAATAAGCCGACCAACGCGCCAGTTAGCATTAAGTCAACATCCATCTGTGGCAACATGTAAAAGGACAGTTCCATTAAACATGAACAAAAAAACTTACCTGCTGGATAACTAATTCGCACCCCTGTATATGCGCAGTACGACGGCCAGGTCGGTAGTGTTGACCGCCATCTGAACTACCTACCAAAGGTTTGTGAGGGCCTGCGTAACGTCGGATCAAACGGATTGATCCTGGGCCCGATCGCCGCCGCTTCGCGCTTGAGCAACTCCACCACCATCGGCAACCGGCCCGGCCCCAGGCGATCGCTGATGGTCGCCACACTGAGCGCCGCCACCGCGTGCCCGTCCCGATCGAGGATGGGCACGGCCAACCCGGCCATGCCTTCCAGCACCCCGGTATTGCGCGCCGCATACCCCAGGTTGCGCACGTTCTCCACTTCCGAGCGCAACAGCACTTCGTCATACAGGTGGAAGTCCTTGAGCCGTGGCAGGTTGTAGCGGATCACGGTTTCGCGCTCTTCCTCCGGCAGAAAGGCCAGGATCGCCAGGCTGCCCTGCCCCACCCCCAATGCCACGCGCCCGCCGATATCGCCAGTGAAGGTGCGGATCGGGTACGGGCCTTCGCTGCGGTCCAGACAGATCGCATCGAAGCCGCTGCGCGCCAGCAGGAACAGCGAGTCGCCCAATGACGCACTCAGGCGCAGCATGCTCGGGCGCACCAGGTCGCGCAGGTTGCCGGTCTTGCCCGCGTTCGCCGCCAGGGCAAAGAACTCCAGGCTCAGGCGATAGCGCTTGCTGCGTGCGTCCTGTTCGACCATGCCTTCGTCCATCAGGCTACGCAGCAGGCGGTGAGTAGTGGGCTGCGAGAGGCCGACCTGTTGCGCAAGTTGGGTGACGCGTTCGCCGCCCTCCGGCACTTTACCCAAGGTGCGCAATAGCGCGAACAGACGAGACACCCCGCCCGCCCCGACTTCTTTGCTACTTTCGTTTCGATTAGTGGAATCCATAACACTCAATCTCTTTGTAAATTCCGGTGAGTGAATAAATCTGAAAATAATAGTCCGTTCAGTGAAATTCCTTCTTCCGCCCATCCTAGTCTTCGTCCTAATCTGCGTCCACAGGGGCGAAATGAACAACAACCGGCAGCCGACTCAAGATCGAGCGCCAACGCACCGGCAACACCTCATTCGCATCTGCCCAAAACAAAAAAGCGCGTTTCGACGCGACTCAAAAAAGGTGGAACGCAGACATGGCATTTCTCCAACTCAACGCCTTGAGCAAACGCTACGGCGCCGTCGACGCGGTGGTCGCCACCGACCTTGCGGTGGAAAAAGGCGAGTTCGTTTCCCTGCTCGGCCCTTCGGGCTGCGGCAAGACCACCACCCTGCAAATGATCGCCGGCTTCGTCGACGTGAGCGGCGGGCAGATCCTGCTCGACGGCCGCGACATCACCCACGCCAAGCCGGCCAGCCGTGGCCTGGGCGTGGTGTTCCAGAGCTATGCGCTGTTCCCCCACATGAGCGTGCGCGACAACGTCGCCTTCGGCCTGAAGATGCGCAAAGTGCCGGCCGCAGAGATCGTCAGCAAGGTGAAAACCGTGCTGGAACTGGTGCGCCTGGCCCCCCACGCCGAGCGCTACCCACGGGAGTTGTCCGGCGGCCAGCGCCAACGCGTGGCCCTGGCGCGTGCGTTGGTGATCGAGCCGCCGGTGTTGCTGCTCGACGAGCCGCTGTCCAACCTCGACGCCAACCTGCGCGAAGAGATGCAGTTCGAGATCCGCCGCATCCAGTGCGCCGTCGGCATCACCACCTTGATGGTCACCCATGACCAGGCCGAAGCGCTGTCCATCAGCGACCGCGTGGTGGTGATGCAGGCCGGGCGCGTGACCCAGATCGACGCGCCGTACAAGCTCTACGAACACCCGCGCACGCGCTTCATCTCGGACTTCGTCGGCAAGGCCAACCTGCTGGCCGGCGATTACGACCCACTGGGAACGCCGCAAGTGCGGCATCAAGGCGGCGACGGCGAGCTGGTCCTGAGCCTGCGCCCGGAAAAAATCACCCTGGTGGACGCGGGGGCCGGTCGCCTGCAAGGCAAGGTGCTCGATCGTTACTTCTTTGGCAGCCAATGGCTGTACCGCGTCCACACCGACCTCGGCGAAATCACCGTGGTGCGCAGCAACGACGGTAGCGCGCCGCTGGGCTGCGGCGCGGCGGTGGGCCTGGACTGGCATGCGGACCTGCTGCGCGTGCTGGCAGCCGACGAGGTGCATGCATGAGTCGTGGTTACCTGCTGTCGTTGCCGGCGCTGGTGCTGTTTGCCGGGCTGCTGATCCTGCCGCTGGGCCTGACCCTGGTGCTGTCGTTCAACGTGTTCGACTACCAGGTGGGCGTGAAGGCCGATGAATGGACCTTGGCCCATTACCTGTCATTGTTCAGCGACTCCTACTTCTACGAGATCTTCTGGCGCACCTTCTGGATCAGCGCGCTGGTGACCCTGCTGTGCGTGGTGATCGGTGTGCCCGAGGCCTACATCCTCAGCCGCATGGGTACGCCGTGGCGCTCGATCTTCCTGATCCTGATCCTCACGCCATTGCTGATTTCGGTGGTGGTGCGCGCCTTCGGCTGGAGCCTGCTCTTGGGCGCCGATGGTTTGGTGAATCAACTGATCCAACTGCTCGGCGGGCGCCCGGTGAAGCTGCTGTACACGCCCTTCGCGGTGATCATCGCGCTGGTGCACGTGATGTTGCCGTTCATGATCATCCCGGTGTGGACGTCCCTGCAAAAACTCGACCCGTCGGCTGAACAGGCCGCGTTATCGCTGGGGGCCAGCCAGGCCACAGTGATGCGCAGGATCGTGCTGCCGCAGGTCATGCCTGGCGTGCTGTCCGGCACGCTGATCGTGTTCGGCCTGGCCGCCAGTTCCTTTGCGATCCCCGGCCTGCTTGGCGGGCGCCGCCTGAAAATGGTCGCCACCGTGGTGTACGACCAATATCTCTCGGAACTCAACTGGCCCATGGGCGCGACCATCGCGGTGGTGCTGCTGTTGGTCAATCTGCTGATCATGCTGAGCTGGAACCGCATGGTCGAAGGCCGCTATAAAAAGTCCCTGGGGGTTTAAGCGCATGTCCAGAAACGGTCCTTTGGCCCTCGGTTTCCACGGCTTGGTGGTGCTGTTCATGATGGCGCCGCTGGTGGTGGTGTGCCTGGTGGCGTTCACCCCGGAAAACACCTTGAGCCTGCCCACCTCGGGCTTCTCCCTGCGCTGGTTTCGTGCGGTATTCGAGCGTGCGGATTTTATCCAGGCGTTCTATAACAGCCTGGTGCTGGCCTTCACTGCGGCAAGCCTGGCCACATTGATTGCGGTGCCGGCAGCGTTGGCGATCAGCCGGTATTCGTTTCCCGGGCGTAATTTTTTCAGTGCGTTGTTTTTGTCGCCGATCATCATCCCGCACCTGGTGCTGGGGGTGGCGATGCTGCGGTTGTTCGCGCTGATGGGGGTCAACGGCAGCTTTACCTGGCTGATGCTGGCCCACGTGGTGATCATCACGCCGTATGTGCTGCGCCTGGTGCTGGCGGCCGCCATCGGTATTGATCGCAGTGCCGAGCAGGCCGCCGAATCCCTCGGGGCCAGCCGCTTTACGCTGTTTCGCCAGATCACCCTGCCGATGATTCTGCCCGGTGTCGCTGGCGGCTGGTTGCTGGCGTTCATCAACAGTTTCGATGAGGTGACGTTGTCGATCTTCGTCAGCTCGCCAGCCACGCAAACCCTGCCGGTGCGCATGTACGTGTACGCCACCGAGTCCATCGACCCGATGATGGCGGCGGTGTCGGCGCTGGTGATTGCGCTGACGGCGGCCACCATGATTCTGCTGGACCGGGTCTACGGCCTGGACCGCGTGCTGGTGGGGAAACATTGATGGCCCTGTTCAAACGCTTGGCCGAGACCGCGCGCCCTGCCCTGTCCTTCACTCTGGACGGCCAACCCGCCAGCGGCTTGCTCGGCGATACCCTGCTCACCGCCATGCTGACCTGCGCCGAGCACCTGCGCGGCAGTGACTTCAGCGCCGAGCGCCGCGCCGGTTTCTGCCTGATGGGCGCCTGCCAGGATTGCTGGGTGCGCCTTGAAGGCGGTCGCCGCGTGCGCGCCTGCTCGACGCTGCTGGAAGAAGGCCAGGCGATCAGCCGCGACCCGGGGCGCCAGCCATGAAGCCGGTGGTGATTGTGGGCGCAGGCCCGGCCGGGATCAGCGCGGCGCGCACCCTGCTCGACCATGGCGTCACACCGTGCCTGATCGATGAAAACCTGCGCGGCGGCGGGCAGATCTATCGGCGGCAACCCTTGGGCTTTCAGCGCAGCGCCAGGCAGATCTATGGCTTTGAAGCGAGCAAGGCGCAAGCCGCGCACCGCACGATGGATGAGCTGGCGCCGCTGATCGACTATCGACCGCAAACCCTGGTGTGGAATGCCGAGGACGGTCGCCTGGACCTGCTCGACAACGGCCGTGCCGAGAGCGTCGACTACGCCAGGATCATTGTCGCAACCGGCGCCACCGACCGTATCCTGCCGGTGCCGGGCTGGACCCTGCCCGGCGTGTACAGCCTGGGCGCGGCGCAGATCGCCTTGAAATACCAGGGCTGCGCCATCGGTGAGCGCGTGGCGTTCTGCGGCAGCGGGCCGTTGCTGTATCTGGTCGCCTACCAATACGCCAAGGCCGGAGCCAAGGTGGTGGCGGTACTCGACAGCGCGCCGTTCAGTGCGCAGTGCCGTGCGTTGCCGGCGCTGCTTGGGCAGCCACTGACCCTGGCCAAGGGCATGTATTACCGCGCCTGGCTGACGGCCCATGGGATTCCCGTGCATCAGGGTGCCACGCTGCAGAAAATCGACGGAGAACAGCGAGTCAGCGGTATTCGCTGGGATGACCATGTTTTGGCGTGCGATGCCGTCGCTTTCGCTCATGCCCTGCGCAGTGAAACCCAACTGGCGGACTTGCTCGGCTGTGAGTTCGCCTGGAACACCTTGAACCGTGCCTGGTTGCCGCAACGGGACAACGCCGGGCGCAGCAGCGTCAACGGTGTGTACCTGGCCGGCGACGGCGCAGGGATCATGGGTGCGGACGCCGCGAAGATGGCCGGTGAGCGTGCGGCACTGGCGGTGCTGGAAGATTCGGGCGTGGCGATTGATCAGCGCCGCCCCGCCGTATTGGAGCAGCAACTGGCGGGCATCCAGCGTTTTCGTCATGGGCTGGAAACCGCGTTCCCCTTCCCCGAGCAGTGGGCGGCCCAAGCGCCGGACGCATTGATGGTGTGCCGCTGCGAAGAAGTCAGCGCCGGCGAGATACGCGCGGTGGTGGATGAAGGCCACTGGGAGCTCAACCGGGTCAAGGCTCACTGTCGCGTTGGCATGGGTCGTTGCCAGGGCCGGATGTGTGGGCTGGCGGCGGCGGAAATCGTCGCCGAGCGCAGCGGTCGCGGGATTGAACAGGTGGGCCGCCTGCGCGGCCAGGCACCGATCAAGCCGCTGCCGTTTGGCGTGGAGGTGCAGCCATGATCGATGTGATCGTCCTCGGCGGCGGCATCGTCGGCGCCTCGGCAGCCTTGATGCTCGCGCAGAAAGGCCAGCGCGTGGCCCTGGTGGAGCGGGATTTCTGCGGTTCCCATTCCAGTGGCGTCAACTATGGCGGCGTGCGACGCCAGGGTCGGCCCCTGCACCAACTGCCCTTGTCACAGCGCGCCCATCAACTGTGGGCCGACTTGCCGGGGTTGATCGGCATCGACGGCGAATACGTGCGCTCCGGGCATTTGAAGCTGGCGCGCAGTCATGCCGACTTCGCCGCGTTGCAGGCGTATGCCGAGCAGACGCGCGGCTTTGGCCTGGGCCTGCAGTTGCTGGACTACGCCGAGTTGCGCGCACGCTTCCCCTGGGTCGGCGATATTGCCGTGGGCGCCTCGCTGTGCCCGGAAGACGGGCATGCCAATCCGCGCCTGGTATCTCCTGCCTTCGCCCGTGCCGCGCAGCGTTGTGGCGCCGCCGTGTACGAGCAAGCCGAGGTGATCCGCATCGAGCATGACAGCCGCCGGTTCCAGGTGCATTGCGCCAACGGCCTGCATCTGCAGGCAGCGTGGCTGCTCAACTGCGCCGGTGCCTGGGCCGGAAGCGTCGCCGCGCAGTTTGGCGAAGCGGTGCCGATCACCTCCGCGCACCCGGCGATGCTGGTCACCGAGCCGTTGCCGGTGGTGATGAACGTGAGTACCGGCGTTGAAGGCGGCGGGATTTATGCGCGCCAGGCCGCCCGGGGCAACTGCATCCTGGGCGGCGGTCGCGGCTTTGCCCTGGGCCCGTTGACCGCGCGCCCAGGGCAGGCGGCGGTGCTGGAGATCCTGCGCAACGCCGGCGAACTCTACCCCTTTCTCAAAGGTGCCCAGGCCATCCGCACCTGGAGCGGCACCGAAGGTTACCTCCCCGATCACGAACCGGTGATCGGCCCCAGCAGTACCCAACCGGGCTTGCTCCACGGTTTCGGCTTTGCCGGCGCCGGGTTCCAGCTCGGTCCCGCGGTCGGTGAAGCCCTGGCAGAGATCGTCTGCGCCGGGGCCAGCCGCCACCCCATCGAAGCGTTTTCCATCCGTCGTTTCCAAGCCTGAGAGGAAAAACATCCATGAACCCACGTATTGCGCTGTCCTGCTTGTCCCTCGCCCTGGCCGCCTCAACGGCGCACGCCGCACCCACGCTGTACCTGGGCATGAACGGCGGCACCATGGAACGGGTGTATGCCGACAAGGTGCTACCTGCGTTCGAAAAGGCCAATAACGTCAAGGTGGTGATCGTGCCCGGCACCTCGTCGGACATCCTCGCCAAGGTCCAGGCCAACAAAGACAACCCGCAGATGCACGTGATGTTCCTCGACGACGGCATCATGTACCGCGCGATCTCCATGGGCCTGTGCGACAAACTGGCGCCGAGCCCGACCCTGGAACAGATCCCGGCCAAGGCGAAGATCAAGGACGAAGCCGTGGCCGTGACCCTCGGCGTGACCGGCCTGGGCTACAACGCCAGGATGTTCAAGGAAAAAGGCTGGGCCGCGCCCACCTCGTGGATGGACCTGGCCGACCCGCGCTTCAAGGAGAAAGTGGTGTTCCAGTCCCTGGCGTCGTCCACCTTCGGCCTGCACGGCTTCCTGATGTTCAACCGCATCCAGGGCGGCGACGAAACCAACGTGGAGCCCGGCTTCAAGGCCTGGCCAAAAACCGTAGGCCCCAATGTGCTGGAATACATCGCCAGCTCGGCAAAAATCTCCGAGATGGTGCAGACCGACGAAGCCGCGATCTTTCCTTTGACCCCAACCCAGGTCGCCACCCAGAAACTGCTCGGCGTGCCCATGGAATACGCGCAGCCCAAGGAAGGCGCCGTGGTGCTGAACGTGGCCGAATGCGTGATCGCCCGCAATGACCAGCCAGAACTGGCGCAGAAACTCGCGGCCTTCCTGCTGACCGCCGAAGCCCAGGCACCGGCGCTGGAAGAAGGCGACCAGATTCCGTCGAACCCGACCACGCAGACCACCGACAAGACCCGTGCGCGGGTGGAAGCGATGCAGGGTTACTTGCAGACGGCAATTTCGATCGACTGGGACCAGGTGAACCAGGCGCGGCCGGAGTGGAACGCGCGGTGGAGTCGGTCGATCGAGCGTTAATCAAAGGGGCGCAATCGGCAGCGCGCGTTTGTGTGCTGTCTTGCTGTACGCGCCCTCGACAATCGTCCTCACCCGCTCGCTCACCGGTTCGCCCATCAGGTAGGCGTCGATCTCTGCATACGTGCAACCGTAGGCGTGCTCGTCCAGCTTGCCCGGTACCAGCTCTTCCAGGTCGGCCGTCGGGTGTTTGTGCACCAGGTTGCCCGGTGCGCCGAGGGCTGTGGCGAGCAGGCGCACTTGGGTTTTGGTCAGGCCGGACAGCGGGGCCAGGTCGCAGGCGCCGTCGCCGAACTTGGTGAAAAAACCCATCAGCGCTTCGGCGCCGTGGTCGGTGCCGACCACCAGGCCATTGTGCAGGTTGGCCACGGCGTATTGCGCGATCATGCGCGTGCGGGCCTTGACGTTGCCCTTGATGAAATCGACATGCTCGGCGCTGGCTTCGGCGGCGGTCAGGCTGGCCATCAGGCCGTCGACGCTGGCGGCGATGTTGAGGGTGTCGATGTGGTCCGCAGTGATGAAGTCCAGGGAGGCCTGGGCGTCGCGTTCATCGGCCTGGGTCTTGTAGGGCAGGCGCATGGCGATGAAGCGTGCGGCGTAACCCTCGCTGCGCAGTTGCTCTGCCGCCATTTGGCACAGGCGGCCGGCGGTGAGGGAGTCGACGCCGCCACTGATGCCCAATACCAGGGCCTTGCAGCCCGAGTGGCGCAAGGTGGTCTTGATGAAGTCGATGCGCCGTTGGATTTCCTCGGGCTCGCCGCCTTGGGTCAACGCGCGATTGATGTTCAGTTCCCGTGCGATACGTTCTTGCATGTCACACCTCCACACTGCCAACGTTGAACACTTGTGCTGCGTACTGCAAAAACGAGGCGTCTTCGCAGACGTTCTTGATCGGGTCATCGGAGAACTTCACCACTGGCTCGCCGTGCACCCGCACCAGTTTCATCACGATGCTCAGCGGCTCAACGCCGTCCACATCGCAGGCCAGGCTGGTGCCCATGCCGAAGCCGAACCTGGCCTTGCCGCGCACGTGACGCAGGATCGGCAGGCATTTTTCGAAGTTCAGGCCATCGGAGAACATCAGGTCCTTGGTCATCGGGTCGATGCCCAGTTGCTTGTAGCGGGCCAACACCTTGTCGGCCCAGGCGATGGGGTCGCCGGAGTCCTGGCGCAGGCCGTCGTAGAGCTTGGCGAAGTACAGGTCGAAGTCCTTGAGGAAAAAGTCGGTGCTGATGCAGTCGGTCAGGGCGATCCCCAGGCGACCACGGTATTCGCGCACCCAGTTTTCCAGGGCGGCGTTCTGGCTCTCGCGCAGCCGGCCCAGTTGCTGGTGCACCATCAGCCATTGGTGGGCCATGGTGCCGATCAGCGGCAGGTCGAATTCGTAGGCCAGGTGCGCGTTGCTGGTGCCGACGAACTGGCCGGGGAAATCGCGGCGCATGATGTCGACCACTTCACGCTGGGCCTTGAACGACAGGCGCCGACGAGTGGAGAAGTCCGATACACGCAGGTCGGCCAGTTCATCGCGGCTGAGGTTTTTCTCCAGCCAGTCGAACTTCTGGTAGAGCTTGCGGGTGACGTCTTCAAGGGTTACATCGGGGTATTTGTCGCGGTTGCGCAGCTCGCTGACCAACGCCAGTACCGGTTGCTCGAACATGATGCAGTGCAGCATCGGCCCGACCACGCGGATATTGAGTTGGCCGTCGACTTCACTGACGTGGATGTAGCGCAGGTTGAAACGGAACAGGCCAAGGAAGCGCTCGTAATCCGGGGTGAGGTATTCGCGAAAACGTGGGTTGAACAGGAAGCGCAACTCGCCTTCGCGCATCCGCAGGCTGGCGAGTTTCTCCAGTTCGGCACGGATTTCAGGAATCAGGTGGCCGAGCTTTTCCCTGGAGCGGACGATGAAGTTGTACTCCACATCAACGTTGGGGTACTGGTGCAACACCGCCTGCATCATGGTGAAGGTGTAGTAATCGGTGTCGAGCAACCCCTGGATCACCGGGGATTCGTAGTCGTATGTACTTTCCATGGTGTCTCTCCTTAACGCGTGGCCATTGCGGCCAGTTCTTCGCGGGTGCGGCTGATAGCGGCACCGGCCTTGAGCAACTCATTGACCGCCTGTACACCGCCCTCCTCGCTGATGCCTCGGCACGCCGGCAAGTGCAGCACCACTTCCAGGCCGGCCTTGAGCAACTGCAACGCGGTGGTCTTGACGCAGTAATCCAGGGCCAGGCCGCCGACGATCACGCGAACCACGCCTTGGGCTTTCAAATACTCGATGACGCCGGTGGACAGCTTGTCGTGCAGGTCGTGGTAGCAGGCGCCGTAGGGATGCAGGTCGGGTTCGACGCCTTTCCAGATGAAGTAGTCGTAGTCATAAGGCGTGGGCAACTCATCCAGCAGGGTGAAGCCCTCGGTGCCGGGTACACAGTGGCTGACCCAAGTGACATCGGCATGGGCCAGGCCGGTGGGTTGCAGCATGTCGCTGTGCTGCGCCACCACCCAGGGCGCGTGCGGGGTGTGGGCGTCCTTACTGCCGACACGATGGCCGGCAAGGCTGGCCATGTAGTTGAGCTCGGCGCCGATCCGGTCACCGCCGGCCACCGGCAACTCGTTGGGGCACAGCGGCGTGAAGCTCTTCTGGGCGTCGACGTCGAATGAGGCAATGGCGGTTGTCGCGAGGGTCATGGTGGTTCTCCTGTGGCCTGGAAACAAAAGTACACGTCATGTACTTTCATTGCAACAAACATTTGCGTATCTATCCTGGACTCAGTACATGACATATCTGTTCGATCCGTTAGACTGTGCCGCACTGCTGTTTAGAAGGACATCACATGCCCCGTAGCGCCTACCTCCATACCGTCGACCTGTGCGTGCTTTCTTACTGCCGCCTCTCTGGCGAGCTGAAACTGCTGCTGAACCAGCGCGACGCCGAGCCCTTCGCCGGGCACTGGGCGCTGCCGGGCGTGGTGGTAAATGGCGGCGTGCAGGACCTGAGCCTCCAGGCTGCGGTGGAGCGCTTGCGGGCGAGTGACAAGGTCGGGCTGGACCTGGCCTGGAGCGAACAGGTGGGGACGGTGGGGGATGCGTTTCGCGATCCGCGCTGCTGGTCGTCGTCCACCTATTACCTGGCGATCGTGAACGAGGACGTGACGCTGGGTGAGCACCAGGGCTGGTATTCGCTGACAGCGGTGGCGAGTGGCGGCATCAAGTTGCCGTTCGATCACAACAGCATTGTGGCAGCGGTGCAGGACCGTTTGTTTTCCAAGTCGTTGTACAGCAACTTGCCGCTGATGTTTCTGGGCAATGAATTCAGCGCACCGGACGCGACCACGATTTTCTCCCTGGTGCTGGCGCGGCCGGTGTTGAAGACCAGTATTCGCCAGCGTTTGTTGAAGCTGACGGAGGCAGGGTATCTGCGCGAGACCGGGCGCAAGAAGCAGGGTGAAGGCGGCAGGCCCCAGGCGACGGTGGAGAACCTGAAGCCTGGAGAGATTTACTTCTTCGACCGCAGTTTTGCGGACTAGCCCCGAATCAACGAACAAAGAGGCTCAACTTTGGGAGGGGGCTTGCCCCCTCCCACATTGGGCCCTAGTTCATCCAGTTGCCGCCATCGACATTGTAGGTCTGCGCCACCACGTAGTCGGCCTCTTTTGACGCCAGGAAGATCGCCATTCCGGTCAGGTCCTGCGCCGTGCCCATCCGTCCAAAGGGTACCTCGGCCCCTACCCGCTTCTTCTTCTCTCCCGGAGCCAGCCCTTCATGCCTGGCAAACAGCGCATCCACCCCGTCCCAGTGCTCGCCGTCCACCACACCCGGCGCAATGGCATTGACGTTGATGCCCTGCCTGATCAGGTTCAACCCAGCCGATTGCGTCAGACTGATCACCGCCGCCTTGGTCGCGCAGTAGATCGCCACCAGTGGCTCGCCGCGCCGTCCGGCCTGGCTGGCCATGTTGATGATCTTGCCGCCATGGCCCTGGCGGATCATCTGCCGCGCCGCGGCTTGCAGGGTGAACAGCGTACCGGCGACGTTGATCGAGAACAGCCGCTCGTAGCTGTCGCGGGTGATGTCGACGATGGGTGCCAAGTCGAACAGCGCAGCGTTGTTGACCAGGATATCCAGCTTGCCGGCCTGGGCCACCACGGCGGCAATCGCGCCGTCGATAGAGGCCTGGTCGGTGACGTCCATGGCCACGGCGTAGGCCTGCGGGCCCAGCTCGGCAGCCGTGGCCTGGGCCCGTTGCAGGTTGATATCGGCGATGGCGACTGTAGCGCCCTCTTCGATGTAGGCCTGGGCGAAGGCGCGGCCGATACCGCGCGCCGATCCGGTGATCAGCGCGCTTTTACCTTCCAGTCGTTTCATCAGTAGGTCCCGTCAAAAGTTACTTCGGATAGCCGGCGCGTTTCATCTCGCGCTCGGTGGTGGACTGCGCTTGCAGCAAGGCCTGGTCAACCGACATGCCACCGGTCAGCGCCGCCGAGAACAGCTTGCCGACCGAGGTGCCGATGGCCTGGAACTCGGGGATGGTCACGTACTGGATACCCACGTACGGCACCGGCTTGACGGACGGATGCGCGGGGTCGGCGTGTTTCATCATCTCCAGGGTCACCCGGGCAAACGGGGCCGCCTGCAGATACGCCTCGTTGTAGGTGGACTGGCGGGTGCCTGGCGGCACGTTGGTGATGCCTTCTTTGTCGGCCACCAGTTGGATGTAGTCCTTGGACGTCGCCCAACTGATAAAGGCCTTGGCGGCGTCCTTGTGTTTGGAAGTGGCCGGGATCGCCAGGGACCAGGCGTAGAGCCAGGACGAACCTTTATCGGTGACCTCGGTGGGCGCGGCAGCAAAGCCTACGCTGTCGGCCACTTTGCTCTGGCTTTTATCGGTGGTGAAGGAGCCGGCGACGCTGGCATCGACCCAGATTGCACATTTGCCGCTATTGAACAGCGCCAGGGTTTCGTTGAAGCCATTGCTGGACACGCCCGGCGGGCCGTACTGTTTGAGGGTGTTGACATAGAAGTTGGCGGCCGCGGTCCACTCGGGGCTGGTCAGCTCGGGCTTCCACTGCTCGTCGAACCAGCGCGCGCCAAAGGCGTTGGCCATGGTGCTGAGCAAGGCGATGTTCTCGCCCCAGCCGGCCTTGCCGCGCAGGCACATGCCGTATTGGCCCTTGTCCTTGGCGGTGAGCTTGGAAGCGAACTCACCGAGCTGGGTCCAGGTGGGGTGCGCCGGCATGCTCAGGCCCGCCTGCTGGAACAGGTCGGTGCGGTAGTAGGTGACAGTGCTTTCGCCGTAGAACGGCAAGGCATAGAGGGTGTTGTCGACCGACAGGCCCTGGCGTACCGAGGGGAAGATATCGTCGACATCGTAATCGGCCGGCAGCTGGGCCAAGGGTTCCAGCCAGTGCTTGGCGCCCCAGAGCGGGGTTTCGTAGGTGCCGATGGTCAGCACATCGAATTGCCCACCCTGGGTAGCGATGTCGGTGGTGAGGCGCTGGCGCAGCACGTTTTCTTCCAGCACCACCCAGTTGAGCGTGATGTCCGGGTGCTGGGCTTCGAACACTTTGGACAGGCGCTGCATGCGGATCATGTCGCTGTTGTTGACCGTGGCGATGGTGACGGTGTCGGCGGCGTGGCTGGGCATGGCCAGCGCCAGGCCGGACAGCAGGAACAACACTTGCGGGAGCTTGAACATGGCGGTTTCCACCTGTTGTTTTTGTTGTTGAGCGCCGATTACAGCAGCTTGGCCAGGCCCTCACAAACCCGTGGCGGATGCTCGACTGGTACTTTTTTAACCCGGGCGTGCGAGTTAAAAAAGTACCAGTGCCGGACGCAAGCGGGGGTAGCGCCTGAACGCCCGAGGCGCGTATTTTGAAGCGATTACAAGAACCCCAAGAAGTCCGCTCATGCCCATCAGCCGTGCCACACTGTTCGAGCACCGCCCCGCCGAACTGGAAGTGATCCTGCCCGAGCCGGACCACTGTTTCCGCTGGTTCGAACACGACTACCCCTACGACCTGGCGCGTTGGAACCACCACCCCGAATTCGAAATCCACCTGATCCGCCAAGGCAGCGGCAAACTCGTAGCGGGCGACTACATCGGTGCATTCAGCGCCGGGCATGTCGCACTGATCGGCCCCGACCTGCCCCACGACTGGATCGGCGAACTGGCCCCCGGCGAATACCTGAGCGGCCGCGACGTGGTGCTGCAATTCGACGGCGCCGCCCTCCTCGCCCTGCGCAACACCCTGCCGGAGCTGGGCGACCTGCAGCCGTTGTTCGAACAGGCTCGCCGTGGCCTGGAGTTCACCGGGGACACGGCGCTGCAGGCCGCCCACCTGATGGAAGCCATCGGCAACGCCCAGGGCCTGCAACGCTTGATCCTGTTCCTGCAATTGCTCGACACCCTGAAAAACGCCCCGCCCCAGCAGGCCAAGGCCCTGGCCAGCCCCTGCTACGCGCCGACCCTGGATGCACGCAGCGCCGAACGCATCAACAAGGCATTCGACTATTTGATGCGCGAGCTGACCGGCGACGTGCGCCTGTCGGTGATCGCACAACAGTTGGAGATGAGCGAACCGGGCTTTTCGCGCTTCTTCAAGCGCAACACCGGCCACGGCTTTATCGACCTGATGCGCAAGTTCCGGGTGCAGCGCGCCTGTCGGCTGTTGCTGCAAAGCGATATGTCGGTGGCGGACATCTGCTTTGAAGTGGGCTACGCCAACCTGTCGAATTTCAACCGGCACTTTCGCATCGAGATGAACCAGACGCCGAGTGACTATCGACGGGAAACCGCGACGCACCTGGTCCACCGCATCGAAAAATGACACCCGGTCAATTCTGACCAAAAGGTCGACTAATCCTGTTTTTTTCCAAGCTGATCAATCGATTGAGCAAAGTTGGTACAGCCTGTGCAAACGTTTGCGGTACGAACTTGGCGACCAAGTTCACCTCTACCCGAAGAATCGGGTTCAAACCGCGTACGAATAGGGATTTTCAATGCATTCCACCTCAAGGCGTCCTACCTGCTTTGGTGTTTCCTTGCTACTGACCGCCGTTACGGGACTACTCAGCGCGCCCCTTTTGGCGCAGGAAAAACCCGTCGATGACTCAGCACAGGGCGAAACCCTCAGCCCGGAAGCCAACCCGGCGAAAAAAGGCGTGTACCTGTCGGATTGGTTCAACCAGGACCTGACGCTGATCGGCAGCAAAGACATCAGCTTCGGCCCCAAGCCGCAGGATGACGTGTACCTGGAGTACGAGTACTTCGGCCGCAAGGGGCCTTTCGAGTTGTACGGCTATATCGACGTGCCGAAGATCCTCACCATCGGTAACAGTAATGACAAGGGCGTGTGGGACCATGGCTCGCCGGTGTTCATGGAGCATGAGCCGCGGATTTCCATCGACTACCTGGCGGGCCGCAGCCTGGCCATCGGGCCGTTCAAGGAATGGTACGTGGCCTTCGACTGGATCTACGACCACGGCAGCAACAAGGCCAACCGCGCCAATACGCTGTACAGCGGCCTGGGCACCGATATCGACACCCACTCGCGGGTCAACCTGTCGGCCAACTTCTACGGGCGTTACCAGTGGGAAAACTATGGCGCCAGCAACGAATATTCCTGGGACGGCTACCGTGCGCAAATGAAGTACATCGTGCCGATCGGCAAATTCGATAACGGTGCTTCACTGACCTACATCGGCTTTACCAACTACGATTTTGGCTCGGACCTGCACAAGGACAATCCGGCGCGCACCGCCAACTCGCTGGTGGCCACCAACGTGCTGCTGTATTCGTTTACCCATCTGCGCTTCACCCTGGTCGGCCGTTACTTTCATAACGGCGGCAACTGGGAAGACGGCAGCGAGTTGAATTTCGGCGAAGGCAATTTCCGCGCCCGCTCGGACGGTTGGGGTTACTACGCCGGCGTGGGCTATCAATTCTGATCAAGGAGCTTTAGATGAACGCATTGACCCGTCTCTCAATGGCCGCTGGCCTGGCCTTTCTGCCCCAGGTGGTGCTGGCCGATGCACCCGCGCCGATCAAGCCCAAGGTGATGCTGATCACCATGTTCGCCCCTGAGGCGCAAACCTGGATCGACCGCCTGGAACTCAAGCAGGAAGTGCGCGTACCGGGCCTGTCCGCCGAATATCCGGTGATCCGCTGCAATACCCGGGATGTGTGCCTGCTGGTCACCGGCATGGGCCAGACCAACGCCGCGGCTTCCACCCTGGCATTGGCCCTTTCGCCCAAGTTCGACCTGCGCCAAAGCTATTTCCTGATCGCCGGGATCGCCGGTATCAGCCCCAAGCACGGCACGATCGGCACCGCCGCGTGGGCGCATTACCTGGTGGAATTCGGCACCCAATGGGAGCTGGATTCACGGGATGCGCCGAAGGATTGGCCGACCGGCTATCTCGGCATCAACACAAAGGGCCCCAACGAAAAACCACCGCTGGACTACAAGACCGAAGTGTTTGAGCTGAACCCCAAATTGCAGGCCAAGGCGTTTGCCCTGTCACAGAAGGTCGAGCTGACGGAAAGCAAGGAATCCAGCGCCTGGCGCAAACACTACCCGGCCGCCCCGGCCAACCAGCCGCCACAAGTTACGCGCTGCGACACCCTGGCGGGCAACACCTGGTTCTCCGGCACGCGTTTGAGCGAGCGCGCCGAGGTGTGGACCAAGCTGCTGACCGACAACAAAGGCGAATACTGCACCACGCAGCAGGAAGACAACTCCACCTATGAAGCGCTGCTGCGCGCCAGCCGCGAAGGTTTGGTGGACATCCAGCGCCTGGCGGTGGTGCGGGCCGGTTCGGATTTCGACCGGCCGTACCCGGGCTACAGCGAAGTGGATAACCTGTTGAAGTACGCGGACCAGGGCGGTTTTGTCCCGGCGCTGGAGAACCTGTACCGCACGGGCAACCCGCTGGTACAGGCGATCCTCAACAACTGGTCGGCCTGGGAAAAAGGTGTTCCCGAGGCATGACCGCCAGGATCAGGGCAGGAAGATGAGCTTGTCTGCGCTGCCCTGGTTCACCTCTTCGAAGCACTGCACCCCATCGGCCAGCGCGACTTCACGCAGGCCGGTGGGCAGCGGCAACAAGCCTTCATCGAAGAACCGCCCGAACTGCTCCAGCATCACCGCGCACTGCTCGCAGTTGTAGAGCAACGAATTGATCCCCACCACCGAACCGCCCTTGCGGTACAACGCCAGGGCCGGCAGTTGTACATGGCCGTCCACCGGTGCGGCGATAATGGCGATGCGGCCGAACGGTGCCAGGCCTGCCACGGCGGCGGGCAGCCAGAAACCGGTGGTGTCGAAGATCACATCCGCACCGCCCTTGAACACGGCGTTGACGTGCGCGCCCAGGTCTTCCGGCTTGCCCAGGACAATCGCGGCGAAGCCCTGGCTCTGCAAGACTTCAACCTGTTCCGGGCGACGTACGGCGGCCAGCACCTGGGCGCCACGGATCTTCGCCAGGGCCAGGGTCGCACTGCCCACCGCGCCATTGGCGCCGATCACCAGCAGGCGTGTGCCCTGGGTCACGCCACTGCGCTCCAGTGCATCCCAGGCGGTGGTGTACGGCACACCAAGGCTCGCGGCCTGGGCGAAACTCAGGTGGGTAGGCTTATGTGCCACGCCCTTGGCCGACACGGTGAGGTACTGGGCATGGGAGCCGTCGGCAAAAAAGCCCAGGTCACGGCCGGTGCCCCACACTTCCTGGCCGACCAGCGCCTGCGGACCTTCAACCACAACCCCGGCGAAATCACGGCCGGGGATGCGCGGCAAGGTGGTATAGGGAAAACGACCGAGCACGTTTTTGACGTCGCTGGGGTTGAGGCCCGCAGCCCTGATCTGGACCAGCACTTCACCCACGGCCGGCACCGGGGTGGCGACGTCGACAAAGCACAGGTTGTTGAGGTCGCCGGTGGCAGTAAATTGCAGTGCTTTCATGGCCAATATCCATCGAAGAGAAAAAGAGATCAGGAGAACCAGGTGCCCACCAGCTGCCGCCCCATGGGCCAGAGCTTTTCACCCAGCAACATGCCCATCAGGCCGATCAGGGCGATGGCCGGCGGTGCGGGCGAGCGGAAGTCGAGGGCGCCGTAGATCACGCCGACAAACAGGCCGATGGCCAGGGAAATGAGGTAGTTCATGGGGCAGCGCCTTGTGGGTGGATGCGCTCAGTGTAGAGAGCACCAGCCTGAAGCATCGGCCAAGTGCTTCAGGATTTCGGCCAACCCCTCAGCCCACGTATTGCGAGGGCGCCACACCGAGTTCACGCCGGAACATGTCGCTGAAACTGCTGGGCGAATACCCCAGGGAACGCGCGATGGCGCTGACCGACTGGCCCTGGATCAACTCTGCCACCGCCGTGGCCAGTTGCACCTGGCGGCGCCATTCGGCAAAGCCCATGCCCAGGTGGGTCTGGAACAGCCGCGCCAGGGTGCGCACGCTGGCGCCGGCGGTTTCGGCATGCTGCTCGAAAGGGATCTCCAGGGACGGCGCAGCCATGACCGCCTGACAGGCATTGATCAGCCGGCGGTCGGCCTCCACCGGCATGGCGATGCGAATCGGCGAGCGACGCGCCCGTTGCAGCTCCAGCAAGGCCAGGCTGACCAGCGCGTCGTAGTAAGCCACCTCACCGTTGTCGCCCTCGTCCACCAACGTGACGATCAGCTCGCGCAACAACCCACCGACTTCGATCACCTGCACCTGGCTGTCCAGCGTTGCCGCCAGGGCCGGGCGCAGGTAGATATTGCGCATCTGCAAGTCCGAGACCACGCGGATACCATGCTCCACGCCGGGCGGCAGCCATACGGCACGCTGTGGCGGCACCACCAGCGCTTCCTGCGGGGTGTCGACCCACATCACGCCGCTCATGGCATAGAGCAACTGGCCCCAGTCGTGGCTGTGGGGCTCAATGTAGAGCCCACGCGGATAGGTGCGCGCCAAAGGTTGCACGGGAACGGCAGGATCACTGAGGTCAGGCGGCGCGGCCAGGGCCATGGGATGCACATCATTCGAAGGAGAGTCGCTATGGTAATCACCGCCGCACGACAATCCGAGTGATTTTTGCGGCCCGCAAACCGTGTGGGAGCACGCATGCTCCCACCGGTTCAAACACCGCTAGCCTTTGGCAGACTTGGCACATTCACACCCCGTCGCAGCCGCACACGGCTCACCATGGGCATGGTGCTCGGCACAGCCCTGGCAGCAATAGCCCTTGCCGTCCTTCATGACCGCATCAGGTCCCAGCACGCATTTGCAGTGTGGGCAGGCACAGGTTTTATCTGGCATGGTCAGACTCCTTCTTCATGGTCGTCCCGGTGCGGCGGACGCCGACACCTTAAGCAGTGACTGCGGCCCGCCTTCGTTGGTTCAAGCCATCAGTCGGTGCGGGTATTGCTGCGATACATGAACACCAGCGCCAACGCCAGGCAGGCCATCGCCACGATGCGGCCGCTCGACAGCTCGATGGCCGGGTTGCCCAGCCAGCCGAAGTTGTCGATCAGCATGCCCATGCCCAATTGGCCGACGATCACCGCGACGGTGGCAACGGCCGTGCCGACCACCGGCACCGCGCCGACCATCACCATCATGTACACCACACCGAACAACGCACCGGTCAGTTGCCATTTCGGCACGTCCAGCAGGCTCACCGCCTGGACGGGTTCAAAGAAGAAAATCATTAACGCGGTGACAATCGCCCCCACCGAGAAGGTCACCAGGCTGCCACGCAACACCCCCACCGCCTGGCCCAGGCGACCGTTGATCGCCGCTTGCACGCTCAACACCGCACCTGCGGCGACCACCACTACCAGTAACAGAATCAGATTCATCGCCTTAACCTCGTGCAATCAGAACAAGTGCCACCACAATCAGCGCCAGAGCAATCCAGCGTTCGCAATTGACCCGCTTGCGCGCCGAGCCGAACCAGCCGAAATGGTCGATCAGCACGCTCTTGCCGACCTGCCCGGACAAAATCGCGATCATGGTCATCGCAATACCGATATGCGGCGTGGCCAGGGTCAGCACGACCACGTAGATCGGTCCCAGGAAACCGCCGATCAGCTGCCAGCGCGGCAGTTCGGAGAGCGCCGGGCCCTTTTGCGGGCCACTGAACAACAGCAGCAGATACAGGATCGCCGAGCCCACCCCGAAAATGCTCAGGGTCGCCCACAAGTGGCCGACCTGCACACCCAGCGGGCCGAGCAACCCGGCTTCTACCGACAGGCCCATGCCGGCCAGGATCACCAGCGGCAGCAACAGCAACCTCAAGATGTTTTTTTTCGGCCTGGCTTGCGCCACACCCTCGATGGAACTTGCTTGCATACATCACCCGCGCTCAAGAAAGGAAACAAGGCGCGCATTATCCGGTGGCCGTGCTGTGCGATAAATGGGAGCATATCGACAACACCTTTGCGCAAAACGCACAGCCTGGAGACATGATGCAAGGCTTGAATGAATTGAGTTTCAAGGCGCTGCGCCTGTTCGTGGCCGTTCTGGACCTGGGCAGCTTCTCCGAAGTGGCTCGCCGCGAAGGCCTGGCACCCTCCTCTATCTCCCGGCAGATACAGCTGATGGAACAGGCTCTTGGCCAACAGTTGCTGTACCGTCACACCCGCGCGGTCAGCCCCACCGAAGCCGGTCGGCTGCTGGGGCGGCATGCGCGGTTGATGCTGGAACAACTGGAAGCCGCCGGCCAGGCGTTGCAGGAACAGGAAAGCGAGCCCAGCGGCCTGGTGCGCATCAATGCACCCATGGTATTCGGCCAGCGTCACCTGTCACCGTGGCTGGGCGAATTGTGCAGACGCTATCCGAAGCTGCAACTGGACATCCAGCAGACCGACACCTACGTCGACCCACTGCAGGACGGTACCGACCTGCTGTTCCGCATCGGCGTGCTCAACGATTCCAGCATGCAGGCCCGCATCTTCGCGCCCCAACGCTTTCGCATCGCCGCCAGCCCCGCCTACCTGGCCCGGCATGGCACCCCGCAGCACCCCGACGAGCTGAGCAACCATCAATGCCTGGCCTACAAAGGCATCACCGGCCAGCAGCGCTGGTTCTTTCGCAAGGGCCAGGGCGACTGGACGCCCTACAGCGTCAAGGGCCCGATCACCGGCAACCATGCCGACACCTTGACCCATGCCGCCGAGCAAGGGCTGGGGCTGGTGGTGTTTCCCTCCTGGTTGATCGGCGAAGGCTTGCGCGCAGGCACGTTGCAGGCGGTGCTGACCGACTATGAAGTGGCGACAACCCTGGAACCGCAGCAGATTGCGGCACTGTGGCCGGGCAGCCGGCGCTTGTCGCTGAAGGTGCGGACGGTGATTGATTATTTTGTGGAGTGTTTTGGGGGGGTGCCGTATTGGGATCGGTGAGCAAAGAGGCTCGGGAGAAACATCGCCACATCAGGAATTTTCTTACAGGAGGAAGTAGTTCCATTCTGTTTTTCCGGGCCAGTATTCTTCTGGCCAAGCCTTATACGGCAGACTTTTGCGATATCTTCCTTTAGAGAACTGCCATGAAAGTCACGTATCACAAACCATCGCGATCTGAGCGTGCCGCGTCCGCCAGTGGTCTGGCCGTCTTTGATAGCGCACCCAGTTTTGGCTATATTTGGCCAAAATATGGGGATAACCACATGATCACGGTTCCTTTGGGCGAAGCGAAAAACAATCTGTCAAAACTGGTGGATGAGGCCGCTGTGGGCAAGGTCATCACCATAGCCAAACATGGACGTGCGATGGCACAGCTTGTGCCCATGGGGAAATCCAAGGGTCGCAGAATCGGTGCCATGAAAGGCAGGTTCATCATTCCCGAAGACTTCGACGCACCTTTGCCTGACGATCTGCTGGATGCCTTCGAAGGCAAGCCTGCATGAGAGTGCTGTTGGACACCCACATTCTGCTTTGGACCCTGACGGAAGACCCCAGGCTATCCGGCAAAGCCAGGAAGCTGATTGAGAATGCCGCAGAGGTCTACATCAGCGCTGCGACATTCTGGGAGATGGCAATCAAGGTCGGCCTGGGGAAACTCGCTGTCGATCTGGATGAAATCCGTGAGTACTGCCTGGAAAGCGGATTTGTCGAGCTGCCCGTCACCTCGGAACATGCCATCGCGGTCAAGGATCTCGAACACCATCACAAGGACCCTTTTGATCGGCTCATCGTAGCGACAGCCATGAGCGAACCCATGAGGCTATTGACGGCCGATCCAGGCATCGCCCAATACACGTCCTTGGCGATCCTGGTCTAACTCATCTCGACGACAGCACCACCTCAACCAAACACCCACTGCCCAATCAACCAGGCATTCGCCCCACTGATCAGCGCAAACAGAAACCACGCCAGCAACCGCGTTGGTAGCCGATTCACGAATGGCCCCATCAGCTGTTTATCGCCGGTCATGCGGATCAACGGATACAGCGCGAACGGCAACTGCAGACTGAGGACCACCTGGCTGAGGATCAGCAATTTGCCGATGGCATCGTCGCCCATCAGCCATACCCCCACAAACGCCGGAATCAGCGCCAACCCACGGGTGATAAGACGACGTTGCCAGCAGGGGATGCGCAGGTTGAGGTAGCCCTCCATGATCACCTGCCCAGCGATGGTGCCGGTAAAGGTAGAGCTTTGCCCGGACGCCAACAGCGCAATACCGAACAAGATGCTGGCAAAGGCACCGCCCACCAGCGGGTCGAGCAGGTGGTAGGCGTCCTGGATTTCGACCACTTCAGTGTGGCCGGTCTTGTGGAAAGCGGCGGCGGCGAGAATCAGGATCGCGGCGTTGACCAGCAGCGCCAGGGCCAATGAACCGATGGTGTCGATACGCGCCAGCTTGACCGCATCCACTTTGCTGGCGAGGTCCTTGCCGATCAGGCGGGTTTGCACGATGGAGCTGTGCAGGTAGAGGTTATGGGGCATTACGGTGGCCCCGAGGATACCTATGGCCAGATACAGCGGCGCCGCGTCGCTGATGGCCGAGAGTGACGGGGCGAAACCACCGAACACGTCCGGCCAGTACGGCTTGATCAGCACCAGTTCGATAAAGAAACACACGCCGATGGTCGCCACCAGCGCCAGCATGATCGCTTCCAGGCGCCTGAAACCCCGGTTTTGCAGGGCCAGGACCAACAGCGTGTCAAAGGCGGTGATCACAATGCCGGTGGTCAGCGATACCCCCAGCAGC
This sequence comes from Pseudomonas sp. NFPP04, assembly GCF_900113815.1. Lineage (NCBI taxonomy): Bacteria > Pseudomonadati > Pseudomonadota > Gammaproteobacteria > Pseudomonadales > Pseudomonadaceae > Pseudomonas > Pseudomonas sp. NFPP04. Next base: position 185,700 of record NZ_FOQS01000006.1, read on the forward strand.
AAGTGGAATGCCAGGGCACAGCCCAACACTTCGGCAAGGTCGGTGGCGATGATGGAGATTTCCGCCAGCACCCATTGGGTACGAGCGGAACCCTTGCTGTAGCGCTCACGGCACAGCTGCGCCAGGTCTTTGCCGGTGGCGATGCCCAGCCGCGAGCACAGGCACTGCACCGCCATCCCGGCCAGGCTGGCCAGCAACACCACGAACAACAGGCTGTAGCCGTAGCGCGAACCGGCCTCGATGGCCGTGGCCCAATTGCCCGGGTCCATATAGCCGATGGAGACCAGCAAGCCAGGGCCGGCGAACATCAACATGCGCTTGAAGAACGAGGCCTTGGGGTCAACGGCGACGGAGCCGGCCACTTCCGGCGGGCAGAACGGGGCGGTAGCAATTTTCGGCAGGCTGAATTTCACGCGGTATCCCAGGCAAACATACAAGACAAGGATGCAGCTTATCAGTCGGACACGACCGTGCGCATCACCGTGTCCCGTGGCAGGTCGAATGCCTCCACCACCTGCACCACCAGGTCCATCTCCTGGTTCAGCGCTTCACGCTCCATGCGCTGGCGAATCACGCCGATCACCAGCACGGCCAACGTGGTGATCGAATACGCCGGGCCGGAAAATGCTCGCATGCCGCTCACCACCAGCATCGCCGCCGCCAACGCCTGGCCCACCACCGGGATTGCCGTGGCCGCGCCACGGCGCAGGATAAAACCGGTGAGCCCGGCCAACGCCGTGCCGCTCAACGCGGTGGCAGCCGAACGGCCTACGTCAAAACGGCTGAACAAGCCCTGCTCCTTTTGCGCGGCAGCCTTGAGTTCTGCGTCGAATACCTGGCGGTCCGCGTTGCTGAGTTTGTCCTTGTACCGTTCGATAAGCTTCTCGGCAACCCGGGCTTCGAGGTCGGCCAGCGCGACAGTATCGAGCGGCTCGTCGAACTTGATCCCCAGCCGCTGCGCCACATCTTCGGCGATCTGGCGGTAACCCACGCCATGCCCACGGGCCAGGTTCATGAAGGTATCGCCGCCCATGCGTTGCAGCTCAACAGCCAACTTGAGCGGCTCGCGCACCGTGGCGTCTATCGATGCACTGCGCTTTTGCGCCATCAATTCGGCAAGGAACTTCAACTCTTCCGGCCGGGCCTGCACCAGCGCCGGGAACAAATCGATGTCCTCCTCGGCAAAACGCACTTCAGCACTGCGCTGGTCAGAGCGGATCATGCCGCGCCGTTCATGCAGCAGGTCGGTGTACTGCACCACCGTCTGCAACTGCGGCCAATAGGCGGCGTGATCGAAAGTCGCCAGGTGCACGTTGGTGACCTTGGCCTTGAGCGCCGGTGTCACCGGGATTGCATAACGGCCGATACAGCGTTCGGTGTCCGGCTTTATGGCCAAGGCCCAGTCCTTGCTGGAGTGGCAGTTGATCACTCGCCCCTTGAGCGGCGCCGACACCACGTCCCACGGGCTCGACGTGCAGATCGCCCCGCCCATCAACAACAGGTTGTCCAACGGCAGCTCACGGGCGGTTTCGGGGCTGGCGAGCAAGCTCTTGACCAGGATCCGCGCACCCAGGGAATGGCCGATCAGGTTGATACGCCGTACATCAAGGGATTCACCGTGCAGGTAGTTGGCCAGTTCCGGCAACAGGCTTTTGGCGACTTCGTCCACCCGCGCCTCGACGCTTTTGTAGTGATCGAGAAAATAGGCGATCGCCTTGCCCACCCCGACGGTCGCCGCGCCCAGGCTGCCGCCGCCCAGCACTGCGCCGATCACCTCCTTGAAGGGTGCAAACAGATTTTCCAGGAAATGCCCGGCCGGCCAGAACAGCATCAGGTTGGTCGAACCTTCGATACTCGCCAACTGCTCCTTGAAGCCACCCAGTTGTTGCCGATTGAAGAACGCCGAATAACCGTGAACATAGAGATTGAGCACGTCGCCCTGAGGCTCGCCGCACAGTACGAAGGTGGGCTTGCGGGTGCGGTGCATTTCATCCCACTGGTGCTGCATGGGGCAGTGACTCCTGGCGACAAGGGACGGCGATAGTAACAAAGGACGAGGCTCATCGCCGTACCGCTGGGGGAAAAGGCGCCCGGTTGGCAGTAGGGTTGTATCGCCGGCCAGTGAACCTCGCACCGGTCGGGCAAGTTGCGGTCATGCAAGGCGATTAATAACCAGATAACACAAAGCCCTGCACGTGCCGGGCTTTTGCAATGTTTCCAAATGCACGTCATATAGCTTTTCTGCCATCGGGACGTGTTCCTCATACCATCGGTGTCGCCCTGTCTTGTCTCCACCGATCAGCAACAACGCACATCGGCGGATCAAAGGCATACAACACGCGAAGCGCTCGGAACCTTGAAAAATACTGCGTGTTCCCCCTCCTGCGCCGCAAAAACACAATTATCCATATGTAAAAAGCGCTCTAATACCCGCCTGTTGATTGGTTTTGAAGATCCTGGAGTTCCCAATGCCCCATGAAGGCAACCTGTTACAAGCAGCCGTGGTGTTCCTGCTCGCCGCCGTGCTGACCGTGCCCCTGGCCAAACGCCTGCAACTGGGCGCGGTGCTGGGCTATCTGTTCGCCGGTGTGATCATCGGCCCCTCGGTGCTCGGCCTGATCGGCAACCCGCAAAGCGTCGCGCAGTTCTCCGAGCTGGGTGTGGTGTTGCTGCTGTTCATCATCGGCCTGGAACTGTCACCCAAGCGTCTGTGGGTGATGCGCAAGGCGGTGTTCGGCGTCGGCCTGGCGCAGGTGCTGCTCACCGGCCTGGTAATGGGCGTGGTGGCGTTGTGGCTGTTTGGCCAGTCGTGGAACAGCGCTATCGTGCTGGGCCTGGGCCTGGCGCTGTCGTCTACTGCCTTCGGCCTGCAAAGCCTGGCCGAGCGCAAGGAGCTGAACCAGCCCCACGGTCGCCTGGCCTTTGCCATCCTGCTGTTCCAGGACATCGCCGCGATCCCGCTGATCGCCATGGTGCCGCTGCTGGCCGGCAGCGATCACCCGACCACCGAGGCCCAGGGCCTGCAACACGTACTGCAGATCCTCGGCAGCATCGCCGTGGTGATCATCGGCGGACGCTACCTGTTGCGACCGGTGTTTCGCATCGTGGCCAAGACCGGTCTGCGTGAAGTATCCACCGCCACCGCGCTGCTGGTGGTGATTGGTACGGCGTGGTTGATGGAATTGGTGGGCGTGTCCATGGCCCTCGGCGCCTTCCTCGCCGGCCTGCTGCTGGCGGACTCGGAGTACCGCCACGAACTGGAATCGCAGATCGAGCCATTCAAGGGCCTGCTGCTGGGGCTGTTCTTCATCAGCGTGGGCATGGGCGCCAACCTCAGCCTGTTGCTCAGCTCGCCGCTGGTGGTGATTGGCCTGACGCTGCTGTTGATAGGCCTGAAATTGCCGCTGCTGTATGCCGTGGGCCGCATGGTGGGTGACCTCAATCGCGAAAGCGCCCTGCGTCTGGGCGTGGTGCTGGCGGCCGGGGGTGAATTTGCCTTCGTGGTGTTCAAGATCGGCCGCGACCAGGGCCTGTTCGAACCGCACCTCTACGACGTACTGGTATTGACCATCACCCTGTCCATGGCGGTGACGCCGCTGTTGCTGCTGGTGTGCCCGAAGCTGTTCAAGCCCAAGGCCAAGCCGGTGGAAGTGCCCGAGGAATATCGCACCATCGAAAGCGATGCGCCACGCGTGGTGATCGCCGGCATGGGCCGTATGGGCCAGATCGTGGCGCGGATCCTGCGGGCACAGAACATCTCGTTCATCGCCCTGGACACCTCGGTGGAAACCATTGAGCTGACCCGCAGCTTCGGCGGCATGCCGGTATTCTACGGCGACCCGCAACGCCCCGAGATCCTGCACGCGGCCAAGGTCGACCAGGCGGAGTTCTTCGTGATCGCCATGGACGACCCTGAGATCAATATCAAGACCGCCGAGTTGGTGCGCAACCTCTACCCGCACATGCAGATCATCGCCCGTGCACGTAACCGCCAGCACGTGCACCGCCTGGTCGACCTGGACGCCTCGCCGGTTCGCGAGACCTTCTATTCCAGCCTGGAAATGAGCCGCCGCACCCTGGTGGGCCTCGGCTTGAGCCAGGCCCAGGCCGATGCGCGCATCACCCGCTTCAAGAACCACGACCTGCAAGTGCTGGCCGCGCAACACGCGGTGTACGACGACGCGGCCAAGGTGATGCAGACCGCCCAGGAGGCACGGGCAGAACTGGCGCGGCTGTTTGAGATGGATCGACTTGAGGAAGAGTCCGACAAGCTGTGAGGCTGCCAATGAACGAGATTGCGATTTTTCTGACAGAATACGCCGCAATTTCGTTCATCCCCTGGAGCGCTTCATGGCCACTTTCACCAAGACCGCCGTCCTGCTGGCCCTCGCGCTGACCGCCGGCAGCGTGTTTGCCGCGTCCAAGCCGACCACGCAAACCATCTCCACCCTGGGCGGCAAGTTCACCTTCAACTTGCCCAAGGCCTACGCCGCCGACACCCTGCCGGCAGGCAAGGCCGAGGATGGCACTGCCGATACCCAAGGCACGATGTATGCCAACCAGACCACGAAAAGCGTGGTGATCGTCGCCGAAACCGTGCGCAACGATGGGGTAACTATTGGGGATAACGACGCGAAATTCCTGGACGGCGCCGTAGCCGGCTTCGTCAAGGACCAGAGCGCCGCCCTGCCGGACTTCAAGAAACAGAGCGAGAAGAAGCTGACCTTCAAGGGTCTGGGCCTGCGCCAGGTGGACAGTACCGCCACCCAGGGCGGCGGCAAGACGCTGAACTCCACGTTCCTGGGCGGTTCGGGCAACCACCTGCTGGTGATCCAGGCAATCTCGCGGGCCGATGACGCAAAGGGGCATGCCGCGCTGGTGAGGCAGATTACCGGCGGGAAATAACAGTCTTCCAGACAACCCGATCCACATGTGGGGGGGGAGCAAGCCCCCTCCCACAATCTTTGACCGCTTTTAATTCAGGCTCTTTTCCAGCCAGGCTTTCAGGTCCTGCACTTCCGTTTCACTGATGGTATGCGGCATGCCCGGATACCCGTGGAACTCCGGCTTCAATCCCAACCCCGTCAACACCTCATTCGCCCGAGTGGCCGACGCATAAGGCAGCGCCTGGTCCAAAGTGCCGTGGCCAATGAAAATCGCCAGCTTGCCCAGTGACGCATCCGGCTTCAGCTCAGCCTTGAGCACCGGCAACACGCTGCCACTCAACGCCGCGATCCCACGCAGCAGTTCCGGCCGACGCAACCCCACCTCGTAAGACATGATCGCGCCCTGACTGAAGCCCACCAGGAACACCCGATCCGGCTGGGTGTGGTATTTGACGGTGGCTTTACCGACAAACTCTTCGATCAGCCTGGCGCTGCGTTGCAGGTCGGCGGTCTCGCCATCGTATTCGCCGTCACCGGGCGTCTTGGTAAACCAGCGATAGCCGTGGGGGTCCACCGGCATCGGCGCGCGGGCCGACAGGTAAGTCCAGGTGGACGGCAACGCGTCCTTGATGCCGAACAAATCCTCTTCGTCACTGCCGAAACCGTGCAGGAAAATCACCAGCGGCTGGTTGCGCGCATCGCCCTGGGTCTGTTCCAGGTACGACAACGGCAAGTCGGTGTGCAGCGTATCGTCGGCATGAGCGACGCCGACCACCAGGGTCAGTGCCAGGGCAAACAGTTTGAGCATGGGACGTGACCTCAGGGTTTGCGCAGCAGATAAGTGTCCATGATCCAGCCATTTTCCAGGCGCGCCGCCTTGCGCACCCGTTCGATTTCTTCTGCCACTTCACTGACCCTGCCGCTGATAAGGATTTCATCCGGCGTGCCCAGGTAGGCGCCCCAGTAGATGTCCAGGCCTTGATCGGCCACGGTGCGGTAGGAGTCTTCCGCATCGAGCATCACCACCAGGGTGTCGGCATCACTCGCCTGCCCCGCCGCCAGACGGCGCCCGGTGGTGATCTCGACCGACTTGCCGATACGGTTCAGCGCCACTTTGTGCTGCGCGGCCAGCGCCTGCACGCTGGTGATACCGGGGATCACCTCGAACTCAAAGGCGCAACGGCCACTGGCCAGAATCGCCTGCAAAATGCGGATGGTACTGTCGTATAACGCCGGGTCGCCCCAGGCCAGGAAAGCACCTACTTCACCGTCAGCCATTTCTTCGTTGATCATGCGTTCGAAGGTCTGCTGCTTGTCGCGGTTCAGGTCCTGCACGGCGGTGGTGTAGTCGATATCGCCGCGCACGCGCTCGGGGCACTCGGCCTCCACGAAGCGATAGCCCGGCTCGGTGATGTAGGTCTCGCAGATCTCGCGACGCAGGTCGATCAACTTGTCTTTGCTCTGGCCCTTGTCCATCAGGAAAAACACGTCGGTGCGGTTGAGCGCCTTCACGGCCTGCATCGTGATGTAGTCAGGGTTGCCGGCGCCAATGCCGATGATCAGGATGCGTTTCATGGGTTGCTCTCAGTGCGGGGCGTGGATTTTGCCATGTTCAGGCGCTCAGGCGTGAGTTTCCAGGCGCAGGCGCCAGACGTTGTTGAAGCGTAGCTCGGTGGCGGACAACGGTTCGACGTCGATACGGTAGAACATCGACAGCGGGAACTGCATCACCTGCAACAACGCGGCGCGGATCACAAAGGGGTGGGTGATGGCGACGATATGGCCGGGTTGGGTTTCGAGGGTTTTCAGCCACTGCGCTACACGTGTACAGACTTCATCGACTGACTCTCCACCCTGGGGCGCGAAGGTGCTGTCGGTGAGCCAGGTATTCAACTCATCACTACTGAGCTGGTTGATGGCCTGGCCTTTCCACTGGCCGAAATCAGCATCGCGCAGGGCGTCTTCGATCACAGCGTCATTGCCGAACAAGCCAGCCGTCTGTCGAGTACGCAGCTCGGGAGCGCAGAGTAAACGCGGCGTTTTCCCGTAACGCCCGGCGAGGGAGTCGGCCGCGCCCTGCCAATCCATCGCCACCGGCTCGTCATCGCAGAAACGCCCCTGTTTCTGCAGGGACGTGAGGGCATGGCAAATGAGTGTCAGACGTGTGGCTTGCATCGCAGCGTGCTTGGACCCAGGGAATGAGGCCACCAAGACTGGCGCAGTTATCCCAGTCGCGCAATGGCGGCGACCGTCAGTCTGCTTTTCCTGTGGGAGCTTGCCTGCGATACGCACGCCTCGGTGCATCGGTGACAACTGGATTTTGTGGCGAGCGGGCTTGCCCCGCGTTGGGCTGCGCAGCAGCCCCAAAACCCGACGCTGAGTTCTTTCAGGAATACCTCAGTGCCTTCACTGGGGCTGCTACGCAGCCCAACGCGGGGCAAGCCCGCTCGCCACAGTGGGATTGGGTGGCCTAAGAGAAATCTGTCAGTCAAACCACTCCCGCCGACCTTCAAAGGTGCCAACGATCAGTTCCACAATCATCCGCACCGCCTCCTCATCCCGCACCTGCGCATTCACCGCCAACCACACCTGGCGCTGCATGCTCTCGGCCAATAACCCCGGCAACGCCACCAGCCCCCGGTCAAAGCTGCTCATGTACTGCGGCAGCAACCCAATGCACGCGCCACAACGGATCATCTCCAGCATCAGCGAATACGCCTGCACCTGCACCACTGCCGCCAGGCGCTGCTGCACCACTTGGTTCCACGCCTGCAAAGCCCCCACCTGCGCATCCGGCTGCCATTGCACCAGCATGTAATCGTCGAGGTCCTCCACACTGTCCGGCCGCGTGGTCAACCGCGAATAACGCTTGGCGATATGCGGCAGATACTGCAAGCGCGCCAAGGCTCGGGGTGGCTCAGTGGCAAAGCTCGGACCCGGCACCGGCCCGTCGGCGTCCGACAGCCACAGCACCACATCCACCTCTACCGCCTGCAACGACAACTGACTGTCGATGGAGATGATCTCCAGGCGCACGCTGGCATTGCGGCGCAGCAACGCGATCAGATCGCGCCCAAGGATGTCATGCAGGATCGGCTCGGCCACGGCCAGCCGAATCAGCGGCTGCTCCGTCACAGGCAGGCGTCGTTCATGGGCCAGGGCAATCAGCTGCGCCTGCAGCTGCTGGCCATCGCGACTGAGCACCAAGCCATTGCCCTGGTAGCTGAACAGCGAATGCCGCAGGTGTTCCTCCAACTGCGCCAGACGCTTGCGCAACAGCGTGGCCTTGATATTCAAACTGCGCGCCGCCTGCATGAAACAGCCGCAGCGTGCACTTACCAGGAAATAGCGCGCCACTTCCGGGTCGATCTCATGGGCCAGGGCCTGCCAACTGCTGCGGCCTTCGGCTGGCGCACGATAAGCGGACGGCCCCTGAGGGGCAGACGGTTCTAGAAATGCCATGGGAGACTCCCTGTCTTGTCAGTCTGTGCATCCAATGCGGGTTGACGCGTACTACTCCAGCACTTTGTTCAACTCGGCGCCGTCGATACTCAGGGTGGCGGTATTGAGCATGCCTTCGAGGTAAGCCTTGGCGATCTGTTCCTGGCGTTGTGCACGCAGGGCCTGGGTCAGGCGTTCACGCAGTTCGTCGAGGGTCGCGGTGCGCGCCGGTTGCTGGCCGGTGAGCTTGAGCACATGGAACCCCGCCGCGCTCTGCACCACGTCCGACACGGCACCGACCTTGAGGCGCGACACCGCACTGCGCACTTCCGGCACCAGTTGCTGCAACGGCTGCATGCCCGAGTCGCCGCCGCGCGTGGCGGAGTCGGCGTCCTGGGAATATTGGGTGGCCAGGGCGGCGAAATCACCCGGTGCGGCCTGGGCGCGGCGGCTCAGCTCCTGGGCCTGGCGGCGCACGTTATCGACGGTTTGCGGGTCATTGGTCGCCAGGAAAATCTGGCTCACGCGATACAACGGCGGCGTTACCCACTGGGCCTTGCCGCTGTCGTAGGCCTGCTGCAACTCCGCCGCGCTGGGGTAATCGGCCGGCACCTGGCTGACCGAGAGCATGTAGTCGCGAAACACGATCTGCTCAGTGGCCGCACGGGTCTGCTGCTCCACGTCGGGGCGCTGGCGCCAGCCCTGGGCATCGGCTTGTTCAAGCACAGCCTTTTGCGCCAGGCGTGAGCGAATCCAGGTTTCCAGCGCGCCACGGTTGCCGCGCAATTGCTCACGGGACTCGGCAGGCAGGCTGGCCAGCACGGTTTTCAGCTCCGTCAGGTCGATCTGCTGATTGCCCAGGCGGGCCACCGCCGGCCCAGCCGATACAGGGCTGATCACCGGTGCCGGTTGCTGCGCCGCCACCGGGTCGCTGCCCGGTCGCAGGCTCAAGCCCACCGCCACCACCAGTAAAGCCAGCGCACCCGCGCCGACCATCAGGGTTGGTTTCTTCACAATACCGGTGCCTCGGTTTCAGCCTGCAACTGCGCGGCCTGCTGGCTGTACTCACGCAGGTAGACGATAAATTCCTGCAACAGGCGGTCCCACAACTCCAGCTGGCTACGCAGGTGCGTAGCGCCCACGCCCGCTACCACCACGTCCATTTCCATCAACAGGAATTCGCCCTGCACGGACAAACGCGCAAAGCGCCGCGAAGCGTTCCACACCTGGGCCAGGCCTTCGGGCAGCTCGCCCTGGATCCGCAGCGCGCAGCTGTAAGTGAAATCCACATAGCCGCCCTGCTCCGCCGCCGGGTTACCGAAGCGCACCGCAAAGCCGATGCCCTGGCTGGCGCTGAGCAATTGCACGATGCCATTTTGCTCAGTCTGGTTGACCCGGTAGCCGGCTTCCTGCAGCAACTCGGTGAGGCTCTGGGGGGTGACGCTGGTGATCAATTCGCTCATGGAGATCTCTTCCCTGTCTATCAATGATTGGCGGTTGCCTGGGGTGCGTCGAAACGGCTCTTGTACAAATCGTCGCCAAAGCCCTGGGCCAGTTCCTCGAACTTGACCCGGGCGCTGCTGGCGAACGGCTGGCGGATACTCATCACCTCGGCCACGTCGATTTTTTCGTAGGCCGCGAGTAACTGCTGGGCCACGCCGTACATCTGCTGATTCTTGACTGAACATTGCTGCACTTGTGTGTCACGTTCGCTCAGTTGTGCCTGCAAGCGTGCACGCTCAGCCTCTTTGCCCTTGGCCAGCACCAGCAGTTCGTCATAGGCTTTCTTGAACTTGCCGATCTGCTCATTGCTGGCCGCCATCTGGGCCTGCGCCTGGCTGTGCAGGCTCTGTTGCTGGCCGGCCAATTGCTCGGCCACGCCGCGAGCCTTGTCCAACTCGGCCGTCAGTTGCTTGATTTGCGCCTGGGCTTGCCTGGCCTGGTTTTCAGCGGCAAGGCGCGCGGCGCTGGCCTGGGCCTGTTCGCTTTGCAAGGCCTGCAATTGCTGGGTGGTGCTGCGCAGTTGCGTGCGCAGGCGTTCCTCCATGCCTTCAGCCGTAGCGCCGGTAGCGACCAGCAGCAGTAACAACCCGCAGATTCGCGTGTTCATGTGGCATCTCCCTGCGCATCAAAAGCGCGTGTTGAGTTCCAGTTGCATCACATCCACCTCGAACGGCGCGCCATACACTTCGGACGCACTCAACCAACGCGCACTGGCGTAGATGTTCTTTTCGATGCCGTAGTTGGCGCCAATGAAGTAGCCCTTGGCGTTGGTGCCGCCCAGGTGGAACGACGAATCGTTGAAGCCGTCGGGCAAGGCGTCAGGCTGGATGTACTTGTAGCCGGCCAGTACGTTCCAGTCGCCACGCTTGCGCATTTCCAGCGCGCTGCCGAGGGTGAACGAAACCATCAACGCATTGCCGCCACTTTCAAACTGACCGTTGCTGTTGATGTTGTTGACGATCTGGCCTTCGCTGCGCTTGAGCATTTCGCCCTTGTCGTAGGCCAGGTTGTGGATGTAATTGCCCTGGGTGCGCAGTTTGAAGTCGCTCGGCAGCTCGGCATCCCAGGCCAGGTTGAGGTCGAGCACGTCGAACTTGGACGCCAGGCCCACGAACTGCGGCTGCGGGGTCAGGCCGGGCGTCGCCGGGTTGGGGGTGATGTCGCGTAGCAGGAACACGCTGTTGCCCTTTTGCATGAAGGCCAGGCGTGAACCGTCGCTGTCACAGGCCGGCTGGCCGGACCAGGGCTGGCAAGCGCCGGAGCGCTTCCCTTCGATATCGTCGAAGTGGTAGTACGCCAACGCGCCCTTGAGGCTGTTTTCGCGGTTGATCTTCCAGTTGGCGCCGATCTGCCCGCCAAACAGCCATTTGGTATCGCTGTCTTCCTTGTCGAAACCGTTGCTGCTGGCCGAGTCGGAGGTGTACTCCACCGGGAACGCGCCCAGGGTGCCGAACAGGCCCCACTCACTGTTCAGCGCGTGGTTGAAGTTGGCGGCGATACCGTCGAAGTTCAGGTCGCCCGAATACATCATGTCGGTGGAATAGAACGGGTTGGCGAAACGCCCGGCGGTAAGGGTCACGTCCGGGCTGGCCTTCCAGCTCAGGTAACCCTGGTCGAGCCAGATGTCCTTCTTGCCAAAGCCACCGCCCAGGGTTTGGGTGGTGGACACCGGGTTGTTGTCGGAGCCGGTGCCCACCCGAATGCCAGCGGTCCAGTCCGGCGACAGTACCGCTTTCATGCCCAGGCGAGCGCGCAGGCGGAACAGGTTTTCGCGGTCCTTGGTGGTGTTGAGCAGCGGTGGCAGCTTGGTGTTGGTGTCTTTGTTGGTGTCGTACGGGCCACTTTCATTGAGCTTGGCGTAGTCGACGATCTCGTTGCTGTTGTTGCCCGAGAAGTAGCGCGACTCATCCCGCAGGCGGATATCCCCGTCAAAGCTGATGCGCGAGATCCAGTCCGGGAAAGTATTGGGCTGCGCCCAGTTTTCCTGCTTGGCGGTGGCCATGACCTCGGCCTTGACCTGGTCACGAATCTGATCCTTCACCGCCTGCGGCACGTATTGCACCCGCACATCGCCGGGGGCTGCGGCCGGGCCTGCGGCCACCACCGGCGCGGCATTCGCCTGGCGCGCCTGCCGGGCTTCTTTTTCGGCCTGGGCGATCAGCCCGTTGGCGGTGTCCTGGCTCAGCACGCCCTGCTGCACCAGCAGGCGGATCAGGTTGATGGTGACGTTTTCCGAGGGCGCAACCGGGGCCGCAGCCGCCTGGCCGACCAGGGTCGCGATGACCATGCCGACCGCCAGGGTCAGTCGATTCACGGGGGAAATCATGTGTACGCAACTCCTGTAAAAACCGTTGGAAAAAAGGATTCAATCAATCCGGGCGCCGGCCCTTGAGGGACAGGCGCATGGGCAGCGTCAGCGACGCCGGTGGTTTTTGTGTGGCACGCGGCGCCTGGATCAAGGCGAGCATCTGCGCATCGGTCTCGGCATCCCCGCTGGACTTGGCCACCAGCGCCTTGGTGACCTGGCCATCGGCGCCCAGCCACAGGTCTATCTGTATCGAGAAGGCCTTCTTGCGCAGCTCAGGATCCTCGCGCATCAGCCGTTGATAAGTGCCGGCCAGGTACTGCTTGTAGGTGCCGGTCCCCAGCCCGCCGCCACCGCTGCCGGCCATACCGCCGCCCTTGCCGGCACCGATGTTGAAACCGTCATTGCCGGACTGGGCGTCGCCATCGATCTGCATCGGGTTGGCCAAATCCTCGTCAGGCGAAGGCGGCGCTTCCTCGACCGGCTTGACCTCTTCGGGCTCGGGGCTCGGCACCGGTTCCGGGACTTTTTCTTCGACCTGGGGCTCGGGCTCCTTGGGTTTTTCCGGCGGTGGCGGTGGTGGCGGCGGCAACGGGATAATCGTCGGCACCTTCGGCGCTTCACGGCGCACGCCGCTCATGTCGTTGGCCCACTGCCACAAGAACCAGGCGGCGACGGCGCCCAGCAACAGGCCGGCGCCCCACTTCAACGGGCGCAACGGCGGCGTGTTTTTCACAGGCGGTGGCGCGATCGGGATCTGTGCAGTCATGACTCAGCCCTGGCTCGGTTTGCCGGTGACCAGCCCGACCTGGGACAGCTCGAGCCGGCGCAGCAGGTCGAGCACTTCGATCACTTTCTGGTACTGCACCATCGCATCGCCGCGCACGATCACCGGGAAGTCCGGGTTCAGTGCTTTCTCGATGCGCAGGCGCTCTTCCAGCTCGCCGAGAGTCACCGGATAGGCGTCGAGGAACACCTGGCCGCCGTCATTCACGGAGATGGCCTTGGTCTTGGCCTGCGACAACGACACCGAGGCGCTGGCCTTGGGCAGGTGAATCTGAATACCGGACACCTGGGCGGTAGCGGTGAGGATAAACATCACCAGCACCACCATGAGCACGTCCACCAGGGGCGTGATGTTGATGCTGTCGACGGCCGCGTCATCGTCATCGTCGTGGGAGGCATTTACGGAAGCCATGGCGATTCTCCTCAGGCCGGAACCGATGCGTGATGTTCGCGGCGGTGCGCGGCTTCACTGTGCTGGCTCTCGCCGTGCATCTCCGCCAGGCGAGTGATGAACTCGTCGACGAACACGCGCATGTCCGCACTGACTTCCTTGTTGCGCGTGATCAGGCGGTTGTAGCCAAACAGCGCGGGGATCGCCACGAACAGGCCCATGGCCGTCGCCAGCAACGCCGCCGCCATGCCAGGGGCGATCGCGTTGATGTTCACGTCACCGGCCATCGCCGTGCCGAGGAACACCACCATGATCCCCAGCACCGTGCCGAGCAGGCCGATGTACGGGCCGCCGGCGATGGCGTTGGACAGGGTCGAGAGTCTGGAACTGAGCGCTTGGTTCTCGCGGGTACGTACACCATCCATGGAGCAACGAATGGCTTCGATGGTGGCCGCCGACACCGACGAGGTATCGGCGCCCTGGGCACGGCGGGTGCGGATCTCCTTGACCGCCACCAGGTACAGGCGCCACAGCGAAGAATGAGTCAGGCGCTCACCCAACAGGGCGTCGTCGGCATACATCTCCAGGCGGGTGCCGATCTGCGCGAAGTGCTCGCGGAAGACCTCGTTGGCACTGCTTACACGGCTGACCTGGCGGTTCTTGCGCAGCATGATGACCCACGACTGGAACATCATCGCCACCAGCACCAGGATGATCACCCAGGCATCCACCGGTACGGCGTTGAGCAAAAAGCCCAGGCTGCCGAAACCGAAGCCGGATTGTTCTTCATCCACCCCGTAGGCCACCAGCTTCGACTCGGCGCCCTGGGCGCTGGCATCGGCCAGCAACAGCGCAGCCGGGCGTGCCACCTTGGACAGGCGCAGCTCATCGATGGCACCGGCGAATGGCAGGTGGGTGCTGCCGGCTTCCGGAAGGTCGGCGCCGATGGCTATCTGAGAATTGAACGCCGGCAAGGCCTGCGCCAGGGTCGCGGTTTCGCGGCCATTCACATACAGCGTGACCTTATCGCCCTCGGCGGTGAACGCCAGGTGCTGCCATTGACCAGGGTTCAGCGGTTGAGTGGAGACGGCGCGCTGGCCGTCGACGTCCACGAACGGCATGCCCTGGTTCAGGCCCAGCAACAGACTATGGCCGCCGTCGCGACGGGCCAGCACCGCTTGCTCGCCGCTGGCCTGGTCCAGGCGCAACCAGGCGCTGAACGTGAACGCGCCGCCCGCCGCCTGCTGTAACGAGGGGCTGGCCGGCAACATCAACGCTTGGCCGCTCAACTGCAAGGCGCGGCCGATCACGCCGTCGATGCTCGCGCCGGTGGCGTTCAACGCGGTGTTGGCGTAGGCCGTGGTGTCCCGGGCCGGGGTGCCATTGGCCCCGTCAAAGTGGTAGAGCGCGGTGTAGTTCGGGTCGAAGGTCAGTTGCCCATTGGCCGTGGCCGGGGCCTTCTGGTTGCCGTAGTACATCCACAGGTCCTGGCGCTGGCCGCCTTCGACCTTGGGCACATCGACCCAGATCAGCGCCATGCCCATCAGTGGGTCGAAGCTTTCGATCTGGTGGTTGAACACGGTCTTGTCGTCGGCGCTCACAAAACGCAGGTCAGAACCGTCGTCCTTGACCCCGTCAAACGTGAAGTTGCCGGTGTGCAGGCGCACCAGCAGTGCAGTGCGACCCAGGGCCTGGCTGATCGCGGCGCCTTGGGCGGTGGTGTCTACCGAAATCTGTTTGCGGTAGTGCCAGTCGTCCTGCCACCAGGCATGGGCGGTGGCCGGGAGCGCGAAGCCCAGGCAGATCAACAGGCTCAGGAATAGGCGTTGCATGGGTGAAGTCTCCGGAAGAAAAAGTCAGAAAGTCGCCTGCACACTGAAGTGCAGTCGCGAGTCCTGTTTCTGGGTGTTCGGTCCATCGAGCAGCGGGTAGCCCCAATCCAGGCTGCCGGACAACCATTTGCTCAAACTGGCGCGGGTGCCCAGGCCGACACTGGCCAGGCTGTATTCGTCTTCTTGCTCGGGCAGCGGGTCGTGCAGGCGCATGCGCGCGCCTTCGGCGAACGCATAAAAGCGCCACTCCTGCACATAACTGCCGAGGAACCTGGCCAGGGACGGCGTGCGCAGCTCCTGGGAGAGCAAGTAGCCCTCATCCCCGGTGCGCTCCGCGGCCAGGTAACCGCGCACCGAGGTGGCGCCGCCGGCGGAATACTGCTCGTTGGAAACCAGCGGCCCCGACGCGAGCTGGAAGCCACCCTTGGTCGCCGACTGCCAATCGTTGGCAAAGGTGTAGGTGTAATTCAGGTCGCCCTTGAGCACGGCGAAACTGGCGCTGGCCTTGTAGCGCTTGTAGTCGAACTCTTCGGCATCGCTGCCGTAGCCAAAGAACGCGCGGGTGCCCACCACCAGGTTCAGGCCCAGGCCCAACTGGGATTGTTCGGTGTAGCGAAAGCCGTTGTAACCCAAGGTGAACGGTGCGTACTTGAGCGGCACCTGGTCGCTGCTGGAGCCGAATTTCATCTGCTCGTCGAAGTCCTTGAAGTCCACGCCGAACGAGAACGAATGGGCCCAATTACCCGCCGCCGGCAGGTTGTAGATGGCCGACACGCCGTAGGAATGGCCCTTGCCCAACACGTTACTGCCGCCGATGGTGGCGATGTTGCTGTCGGACTGGTAACCCGAGAACTGCAAGGTCCAGCGCTCACTCAACGGCGCGCTGTAGGAGCCGGACCAGACCTTGGCGTTGTCGGTGTCCTGGGGCGCGGTGAAGTAGGTCAGGGAAATGCTGTGGCCCAGCTGCCAGAGGTTGTCGTAACCCAGCGTGGCGACCGAACGCAGCTTCTCGGTGTCGGCGCTGTAGTCGTTGTTCAGGCCGAGGGTGGCGTGCCAGGGGTTCTGGTCTTCCACCTGCAGGTCCACATCCATCGTGCCCGGGCGCTGGCCTTCGCGCACCAGCGGCGTGACCTGGCGCCCGGCACTGCGATTGAGGCCGGCCAACTGGGTTTGCACCGTGGCAAAGTCCGGCACCGCGCCCTCCTCCAGGGCCGGCACCTGCTCGCGGATTTCCACCGGTGAATAGTGCTTGGCGCCGACCACCCGTACGCGGCCAACCTTGGTTTCGCTTACTTGCAGGTAGACGATGCCGTCATCGACCTTCTGCTCCGGCAGCTCGACAAACACCGACTGGTAGCCACGCGCCTTGTAGATCTTCTGCAATGCGTCGCGGGCACCCTCGATATCGTCCAGGGTCTTTTGCGGCCCCAGGAACGGGTACACCGCCTCCTCGATCGTCGCCGCATCGAGCACGGTATTGCCGCGCACGAAGTACTCATTGACGTCGACCCTGCGCGCCGCCGCCTCTTCCTCGGCCAACACCGGTTGCGCCAGGCTCCCCAGCGTCACGCAACACAGCGCCAGCGTTAATTTGAACAGATGCTCCACACCGCCCCCTGACTGTCTGATTGTTTGCACCGTCGCCGAATGCCCGGCGTACGGCCTGCTCAATTGCTGGTGATCGCGGTGTTGCCGTGGCGTGCCAGCCAGGTGTGCAACAGGGCGAAGTTCAACGAGAACTCCGGCATATGCAGCAAGGCGCCACAAAACACGTCACCAATGATTTTCTGGATGAGTTGCACCGCACGCGGGTTGTTCAGCAGCGTGGCGATGTCGCGAGTCAGGACGTGAACGCTCCAGACCTTCTGGTTGAGGTCCAGGCCGACGAACCAGCGGAACAGCAGGTTGTAGTTCAGTTGTTCATGCAGTTGCTGCTCGCTGGGCACCGAATACAGCAGCTGCAGCAGCAGGATCTGCAGCACGGTCTGCGCCGGGATCGACATCGCGGGTTCGGCGGTGAGCCAGTCACGGTGCTGGTCGAGCACTTCGTCGATCTGCGGGCGCAGCAACACCAGGGAATGGCCTGCCGGGATGTAGCTTGAGACTTCCTTGCGGGCGCCCTGCCAGTCATCCTGGGAGACGATCCAGACCCAGGGTGCGCCGTAGCGATAGACCGACACCGGCTTCTTGCGCGCCGCCTCGACGATCTTCGACAGGCGCTGGTCGAGCTCCTGCATGCCCACTTTCGAGTAACGTTCCATAGTTCCCATCGCCCCACTCCTGGCATCCTGCTTGCGGCTGAAAAGCTCACCTTTCTGGTGGGCTCAAGCGCGTTACACAGAGGAGACGGGAGTGGCCATGGGCTACCGAACTTTTGTCATGAAAGCTTCATTTGGGATTGGGTGGGGGGCATTTTTTTCGGGGCATATCCATTGCTGCGGCAACGGCTACTTAGGGTTCCGCCCTTCGGCGGCTCACTTTTGAAAAGCCGGAATGCCGGCCCAGTCAAAAGTAAGCAAAACGCTCTTGCCCCAACACTCGGCACCTCGCTTAGGCTCGGTGTGCCCGTAATCCGACAGGGATTTGGGGGCCGCCTAACATCAAAATCAAAAGCAGATCAAAAGCCAGAGCCAGAGCCAGAGCAAACCACCCTTCAACTGATACATGAAGATCAACCTGTGGGAGGGGGCTTGCCCCCGATGGCGGTGTGTCAGCCAACTCATCAGTGACTGACCCACTGCCATCGGGGGCAAGCCCCCTCCCACACTTTGACCGAGTACCGGCCATACAATCCGGTCGGCTCTAAGGCCGCCGCGCTCTTGCTTTTGATCTGGGATCGCCCCGTCAAACACGCTGGCCGAACCTAGGCGAGGTGCCGAGTGTTGGGGTGAAGGCCTTTTGCTTACTTTTGGCTGGGCCGGCTTCCGGCCTTTCCAAAAGTGAGCCGCTGTAAGAGCGGAACCATAAGTAGCCGTTACCGAAGAAACGGATATGTACTCAACTCCGAGAACAAAACCCAACCCCCTGCAACGGCAACTCATAAGACTTCTTAACCGTCCTAACCACCAACGTAGAAGAATAAGTCCGAATCGGAATATCCCGATAAGTCTCCAGAAACCGATAGATATACTCGGTGTACTCCGCAGCATCCCGAAACTTCGCCACCATCACAAAATCAAACTCCCCCGTCATCAGGTAACAATCCTGAATCTCCGGATGAGTCGAAAGGATGTGCTGCATCTTGCGGTCAATATCCTGGCTATCCCTGTCCAGCTTGATCAGGAAAAACGCCGTCACCTGAATACCCAATTTGCGTTCATCCAGCACCGCTACCTTGGCCTTGATGATCCCCACGCTCTCCATGCGGCGAATCCGCCGATAACAACTGGTGGAAGACAGCCCCACGCTGTCGCTCAACAACTCCAGGCTCTGGTCGCAATCCTTCTGCAACTTGCCCAGGATCTTCAAATCCATGGCGTCTGTCATCGGTTCCGAATCGTCCTTGAAAAAATGCAATGAATACGTCGCAAAGACGGGCCAATTTGCACAAATCCTGCGCAGTGGCTAGTTAACATCGTTCCAGCTTAGCAGCCCGGCCAACACCTGGCCTGAAGGCGGCATGAGAGGGATCTTATGATAGTCGCGAAACCGACATGGACCGGTGATATCAAGGCGCTGTTCAGCGCCCCCTACTGGATACCCGCCCCCCAGCGCGCCGCCGTCGCCGCCACCTGGGTCGGTTGCATGAACGCCTACGAGGTGTTCCTGGAAGACCCGGCCTCGGTCAAGACCTGGTCGCAAACCATCTACCAGCACCTGGCCTCGCGCAACATGCCGCTGACCACCGATCAGCAACAGTTCTGGCCGATGGATGCCCTGGAAACCTTCCGCCTTTGGGTCAACCAGGGTTGGCGCCTGGACAGCATCTCGCCGTTTGACCTGGCCGAGCGCATTCCGCCACCGGCATTGCCACACCCGGTCAAGCGTGTGCGCCAGGACATCCGCTCCCTGAGCGCCGAAGCACTGAACCTGTACCGCGCCAAGCTGGATGACGTAATGCACATCGGCGACCCCGACAGCGGCTCGCCCTGGCAGCGCTATGCCTACATCCACACCAACTGGTGCCTGCATTACCAGGAAGCCTTCGCCCTGTGGCACCGCGCTTACCTGCTGTACCTGGAAGCGCTGATCGACTGCGCGATCCCCTACTGGGACTGGATGGCCGCAGACGCCAGTGTCGACGGCAGCCCCCAGGCCGGCTTGCCCCAGGCGTTCCTCGATGAAACCTACGTGCACCCGCATACCGGTGAGGTGCGGCGTAACCCGTTGCGTTATGCGGCGGCCAAGGATGGCTGCTCCAAGGTCTGCGCCACCGCGCCGGTCGAAGGTGTCGACTGCCTGTACGTGCAGCGCAATCCGCTGTTCTACACCCAGGGCGAAGACTTTCGGTTCGAGCGCACCCAACTGTATGGCATGAGCCGGATCTTCCAGCAGCAGGTGGTCGATGCGCTGGCGTTCACCACCTTCAGCCAGCCCCAGGGTGTGCCAGGCTATCCATGGGCCAACATCACGGCCTTCGACCCGCCGCAACCGGACAACCTTTACCCCAACCGTGCGCTGAATTTCGACGGACTCTACGAGCAGCCCCACGACAACTATCACGGCTGGATCGGCGGCGACATGGCCGACAACGCCTACACCGCCTTCGACCCGGTGTTCTGCTCCTATCACGCCAACATCGACCGCATGCTGGAGGTCTGGATCCGCGCCAACCCGGCGGCGCAGTACACCACCCAATGCCTGTTGCAACCCTTCGCCGGGCATCAGGCCGATGACGTGACCTTCACCAGCGCCGACGCCTGGCGCTACACCACCCTCGGCGACATGGCCCAGGACAGCCGGCACATCGGCTACGACTATGGCACGCCAGTCGCCCCGCAGTTCGGCGCGGCCAAGGCTGTGTGCTGCCGTCAGTCCCAGGCGGCAGGCAGCGGTCCGTGGGTGGTGTTCGACCATGTGCGCTGCACCCACGACACCTACCTGATCGACGTCTTCCTCAACCAGCCCGACGCCACCGCGCAACACGCCCGCGCCGATAACCCGCATTACGTCGGGCGCTTCAGCCGCATCGGCATGGGCCTGGTCGACGACAAGGGCCGCTGCGTCACCCAGGGCGTGTCGCGGGCGCTGAACGCTGCGCGCAATGCCCGGGTACTCAAGCTCAAACCGACCGACACAGCGCAGTTATCGCTGGTCGTGACCCACTCCGATAGTGGCCAGGTATTGACGGCCGATGCATACGCGCCGCTGCCTGGCTTTATCGCCGAACTGGTGTGGGACGACCCGCGCCAAACCTCTGCCGGCCCCGCTCCGGGCGCCGGTTGCTGCTCCACCAACACTGATGCTGGAGAACCGACATGAGCACACCCTTCACCCAATTCACCTCCCCCGCCGAACAAGCGCCCAAGGACTACAACAAGCTGGGCCTGGAGGACCAGCTGCCGACGTTCGAAACCGACTGGAACAACAACGTCACCGGCTGGACCCAGATGTCGATCATCGGCAACCCCTGGTCTAACCTCAACGATGCACCGCGCTCGGGCTATTACAACCCGCTGGAGAGCGGCTACGGCACGCTGACGCCAAAGACCATCACCTGGCAGCCCTTCCCCAATCGGCTGTGGACGTTTTTCTATAACGAGGGCGCTGCCGTGGTCCCGCAACTGGGCGGCAAGGCCATGACCCTGGACCAGGTGATGCAACTGACCGACCACGGCCAGATCACCCTCAACGACACCCTCTATTCGCTGTACCCGGACCCCAAGGCCACCCAATTGCAGATCCCCAGCGTGCTGTGCAAATCCATCAACTGGAACGGCCCCTACGCCGACTTTTCGCCCTCGGGCCCACGGGGCTGGCTGGACGAATACTGCGAATGGTCGATCACCCGCGACCCCGACGGCAACATGCGCAGCATCATGTTCACCAGCGAGAACCCGGCGTATTTCCTGACCATGTGGAACATCGACCCGGGTGCCGTGCTGGGCCTGTACCAGGCGTATGTCGACCCGCAGGTGAAACTCGAAGACCTGTACCTGCGCTACACCGCCGACGGCCCGACCGGCAAGGCCGGCGAACCGGTACTCGACCCCACCACCGGCCAGCCCGCCTACGACACCGTGAACAAATGGAATAGCGGCACCGTGCGCATACCGGGCGTGTCGGGCGGCGCGATGCACCTGACTTCCGGCCCCAATACCCTGAGTGCCGAGATCTACCTGGCGGCGGCGGCCACCATCCTGCGGCCACTCACCAGCAGCCAGAACCAGCAGAGCCTGATCTGCTGCGCGCAATACGGGCAGAACTACCGCAACTCCGACCCGCATATCGGGTTCTCCGCGAACCAGGCGGCGGTCAACAACCTGATCTCGTTGACCAACCCTATCGGCCTGTACCTGCAGCAACCCAAGTCCTTCAGCACCTGGAAAGGCCCGCAAGGCCAGGATGTCAGCAGCTACTGGCGCGTTACCCGTGGCACCGCCGGCACCGGCCCGAACAACTCCGACCAGATTCTCCAGGCGGTCTTCGAGGTGCCGGCCAGCGCGGGGTTTTCGATCAATGAGATCACCATCAACGGCACGCCGATCGACTACGTGTGGGTGATCGCCAACGAACTGAACGTGGCCCTCAGCGTGACCCCTGCGCCGCTCACGGCCCAGCCCAAGGAGTGTGCCTGCGTGGCGGCCAACACCACCGATGCGCAACCCTGGCCCGTGCAGTTGCTGCCGATTGACCTGTTCTACGGCCAATCCCCCAGCGACTTGCCGGCCAGCTTTGCCCCCGGCAGCTCAGGCCAGTTCGTATTGGTGGTACAAGGCGCCGACCCGAACACCACGGCGGCGGATGCACGGGTGCAGTTCTCCAACCCGGGCATCACGGCCCAGGTCACGCAGTTCCTGCCGGATGCCTCGGCGATTCCCGGCCAGACCGACGGCGGCGGCACCCAGGGCTACATCATGACCATCACCGTCAGCAGCAACGCGGCGCCGGGGCTGGTCAGTGTGCGTGCGCTGAACCCCAGCGAAGCGGCCAACCCGAGTGCCTCCGAGCACCCCTGGGAAAGCGGCCTGGCCCTGGTGCCCAGCGCCTGAGTGCCTCCCGGCCGCCCATGCCTGGCCTGGGCGGCCGCCCCTTGAGTCTTGAGCAAGGAATGCGATCATGAACGGATGGCTTCGCCCGCTGCGCCGGGCACGCTTGCGTATTGCCTGCGCAATCACCTGCACCCTTCTCCCACTGCTGGCCCCCACACCGGCCAATGCCGCCTCGGACGCCCAGAGCTGCGTCAGCCAGCTGGTGTTCGATCCCACCAGCGGCGGCTTCCTGCCGGTGAACAATTTCGGCACCGAGCAGGCTTTTCTCAATTGTTTCGGCTGGCAGTTGTTCATCGCCATGAACTGGCCGGTCAATCCCGGCTGGCCGGCCAACCCAAGCCTGGCCGGTGAGCCGGACACCCAAAGCAGCGCGGCCCAGTTCGGCGTGCCGCCAACCCCCGGCCAACCGATGAGCAATGCCCCGGTGTGGGCCAGCTACAAGGATGCCAGCGAAATCTTCCTGCCCGGCGCGGCCAAGCCGTCCGGCTGGGGCGTGGAAACCCTGGTGCCGTCCCATTGCACCGCCACCGGCAACCTCAAGGCGTTTGCCACGGGGGCGCGTAAATTCATCACCGCCACCTCGGAAAGCGCGATCAACCGCAAGCACCGCTTCCACCTGTCCAGCGGCACCCAGGTGACCCTGCCGGATTCGATCATGGAAGCGTCCGGCGGCTGGCTCACGGACCAGTCGGGCAACCTGGTGTTTTTCGAACGCAAGGTGGGCAAGGCCGAGTTCGACTACATCGTCGACAACGGTTTGTACGACGCCGCCAACCAGCTGATCGTGGCGCAAAACAGCGACAACCGACACCCCGCCGGCCTGTCACTGCCGGCCGGCAAGCCGGTGCGCGAGCTGCCGGCCAAGGCGCTGCCCCAGGAGGAACTGGGTGCCCTGGAACTCAAGGCGGCCTGGCGCGTGCTCACCAACAAGCCCGACCTGTACGGGCGCTACCTGACCACCGTGGCCTGGCTGCAACGCCCGGACACGCTGCAATGCACCCAGGAAGTGATAGGCCTGGTAGGGCTGCATATCATCAACAAGACCCAGACCCAGCCGAACTTCATCTGGACCACCTTCGAGCAGATCGACAACGTGCCCGATGGCGGCGCCGCCCCACCCCAGGGCTACAGCTTCAACAACCCCGAGTGCACCGGCAATGCCTGCGCGCCAAACGTCGCCCGCGTGCAGTGCGACGCCACCCACACGCCGCCCGACTGCACGCCCCTGGACCAGCCGGTGCAGGCCACCCGGCTCAACGCCACGCCCCAGGACATGCAGGCGCTGAACACGGCGGTGCAGCAGACCTTCGCCCAGCAGACCCAGGGCCAGTCGGTGTTCCAGTACTACAAACTGGTGAACGTGCTGTGGTCCAAGACGCCCAACGCCCCCAACGATCCAGGCCCTGGGCCGAACGTGAAGGTGCCGCTGTCCTATGGGCCGTTTGTCAGCGACCAGAGTGTCGTGGTCGCCAACACCACGATGGAAACCTACGTGCAGACAGACAACTGCAATGACTGCCACCAGTACGCGGCGATTGCCGGCAAATCCGGGCTGGCGTCGGACTTCTCGTTCCTGTTCGGCAATGCCGACTCGGCGAAAAATACGCGGCTGATCAAACGCATCGAGTCGTTCAAGACCCTCAAGGACAACCCGTAACCGGCGCAAAAAAAGGGGCGATCATTGATCGCCCCGAACGGTACATCGAGAGGTCCCTTCCAAAGCCTTACAAACTGATCTGCTTGCGCTCCTCATCCGTCAGCCGCGCTCGCGCCTGTTCGCTCAGCGGCCCGGCGCCCAGCACCTGCACCGGGCTGTTGGGGTTGTAGCCGGAGGTTTTCTGCGCCGGCGCAGGCTCCTGCGGCAACGGTTCGGTGCCCAGGCTCAACACTTCCACGGTCATGATCGACGGCCTGCCCTGTTTGGCGGCCGCCTGCTGGCTGCGCGCCGCGTCTTGCGCGGCCTGGGACGCCGCCGCACCGGCCGCGCTGGCCGACGTCATGGCGTTGGTGTTGACCGCAGCAGACACCGGCACCCCGGACGACTTGCCCTGGCTCTGGATATTCGCCGCGTTCACCACGCGCAAGGCGGCAATGTTGACGTTGCCGGACACACGAATGCCCGCCTCGCCGGCATCGATGGTGCCCAGCGGTGCGATCAGGTCGATGTCCCCCGACGGCACTTCCGGGATCGGGTTGAGCGTGGCGATCCCCGCACCGGTACTCGGCACCGACGGCGACAGGCCGACGTTGCCCCAGTTGTCATACACACGCTTGGGCGGCGTGTACACCACGGTGGTCTTGGAACCGCGCCCGGCGTTGATGTCGCCTTCGCTGGTCCAGCCCATGATCGAGCCGCCGAAGGTGGTCATGATGCGGCTCTGGCCCAGCAGGATGCTGCCCAGGGAATACAGCTGGATATCCCCCGCGCCCTGGGTGATCACCCCCGCCGTCGACGGTGGCGCCGCGCCTTCGATACCGAAGGTCTGGCTGCCGCCCGGCGTGAGCATCTGGATGGCCCCCCCGAAGTTGGTGTGCACGCCCGCGCCACCGAACATCGTGATGTCGCCTTTGTAGGTGATCGGGTTGCCGGCCACGTCCTTGTCCGGGAACAGCGCCGCAATCGCCGCGCGGCCACGCAGGTAGCTGCCCTGGCGCACGCTGCCAGCGGTGTTGTACTCACGGCCGGCGGCCTTGAGCTCGGCGAAGTACACGTCGCGGGCGAACACCCGTTGTTGCTCGGCGGGGAGCGCCGCGTAGTAAGTGCGGGCCTGTTCGGCGTCTCCGGTAAACCCGAAGCGCTCGACCAGCCAGGCGAGCAATTCTCTCTCGTAGGTCTTAGCGACCTTGCTGCCCTGGATCGACTCACCCGGCAGCGCCAGGTTGGCGGGGTTCAAGTAAGCCTCGACAAACCGACGGTAGTCCGGCCCCTTGGGCCCGACACCGGCTTGCAGGGCGATGCTGGCACCCGCTCGGTTGTCGCCGGCCGCCACGGCGCCCAGACTGTTCACGCCCACCTGATCGTCCATCTGGATAGTGCGCCCGGCCGTCAGCTCAAGGGTCCCGGGGCCCGCGACATTGAAACTGCTGTAGAGGATGTCGCGCCCGGCGCTGGCAATGGAGATATCAGTCGCCCCCGTGTGCACGAACAGGTTACCGGTGAACGTGTATTCACCGGTGCTCACGTCCCCGCCAAGGGCACCATTCAAGCGGGTGCCGCTGCTGACGATATCGCGCCCGGCGAGCATCCAGACCGGGCCTGCACCTTCGTAGTAGGTCTGACCGAAGCGTGGATCGTTTGCCCCATAGAGACTGAGCGCCCGTCCACTGTTGACCCCCAGCAGGTCACCGCTGAGCGCATAGAAACGCGCCGGTTCCAAGGCGCCGCCCCATGCCATGCTCGCGGTGTCAGGGCCAAACGCGAACAGCGGGTGAAGCCCCAGGCGTGCGATGTTGCCATCACTGGAAAGATTGCCGCTGCCTGCGACCGGCAAGCTGTTGATGAAGCCCAGGAACGCCGGACGCTGGATCGTCGCCAGGCTTTGCGGACTTGCGCTGGAACGGCTGATGGTCAAGTCGCCGCCGTAGATCGAATCGCCCGCCAGCAATTCCAGTTGACCGTTGGCCGACGGTGCCAGCACCAGCGCCTGCAATGGCTGCGGCACATTCGGGTTACTCGTCGACGCACGGCCGTAGTACAGGCTGCCGCTGGCGGCGACCGCACGCAATGTGGCGGGGTAGACCGCCGCCATATCGGTTTCCAGCGTCTGGGTCAGTGGTGTGAGGTTACCGCCGGAGGAGAACAGATCGACTGCCGTACGGTCGGTCCACAGGCTGAACCAGCTCTGTCCTACCCCGTTGACGCCTTCCTTTGCGTAGGCCAAGGCATTCATCTGCGGTACGCGGCCTGGATCGGCGACATCCTGGAGGACCAGGTCGCCCCGGGTAGCCAGGCTGAAGGTCGAATCCCCTGGCAGCAGGCTCAAGCCGCCGGCCGCCATGGCCGAGGTGGAGCGCAGCGGGTCGTAGGCGCGCACTTCGCTGGGGCTCTGGTCCCTGGACTGGTTGCCATAACGCAAGGTCAGGCTGCCCAGGCTGCCGCCCGTCACCTGTACGTGGCCGCGCAGGTTCACCAACGAGCCATTGAGGTGATCGACGGTGACCTGACTGGCGGGGTTCAGCGCATCGCCCACCCGCAGGTTCAAGTCGCCACCACCGCTCAGTTGCACACTGCCATCGGCGGCGACCCGCCCTGTACCGCCGACCGCCAGAACGAGGCCTTGGCTGCGTGGGCTGACGTTCTGGGCGGTTGACGACAGCGCACTGATGATTCCCGCATTGCCCCCCACATCAACCGTGAGGTTGCCGCCACCCAGGGTGCCGAACCCGGTAAAACCGACCATCTGGTCCGAACGCACGTTAGCGACGTAAGAACCGAAATTGATCCACCAGGCGGTCGCTTGTGCCTGGCTACCCTCCAGGTTATTACCCTGTCGCCACAGCCAATTGCCGACATTGGCTGAATCCAGCCCCAGGTCGACAGGCACAGGACGCGCAACGCCATTCTGCGCAGGGCTGGTGATATTGCCTGTCAGGTCGCCCCCCACTTTGACCAGCACATTGCCGCCCGTGTCCGGGTACCAGGCGCGGTACAGGCTGTCGGGGCCACCGTTGACCCACTTTTCGTTACCGCCGACGTTACCCAGGACCTTGCCATTGCCGCCAAGGGCACGCTTGAGGTTATACGGGTCGCCAGCCGAGGTGCCCGTGGAGGAGCTGCCGGCGGTGTAGACACCGTACAACGACTCCATGCTCAGGTTGCCGGCTGCCAGCAAATCCAAGTCCGCAGCGCCGGTGCGGATGACACTGAAACGCGTGCTGCCGCCCGCCAGCAAGGTGTAGGCATCGCCCTCGGACGAGCAGTATTCCGGCATATCGTCACAAATGCCGGGGTAGGCGTAGCCATCATTCACATCGATGGGCTTGCCCACCATGCTGTTGTCGCCATAGACATCCAAAGAGCCCTGCTCGGTCCAGACCAGCGCACCCTGCCCGTACATCCCATAGTGACTGTCGGCCAACCGAAGGTTGCCGGTGACCGGGTGCGGTTGCAGCAGGCGACTGTCCGCCGCGCCGGTGTCCGCGCCGGCCAACAGCCGAATCGACCACGCTTGCGAGCCTTCCTCCAGCATCGGCGCAATCGCCCAGTTCTTGCCCTGGCGACCGGCATCGGCGACACGCAGCTGTACCGACGCCGCACCGTCCGGCAACTTGACATCGGTACCCGACGGCAACAGCGCGCCACGGGGCAAGACTTTACTGCCTGCCAGCTTGAGGCTGGTAGCCAAAGGCACTCCCTTGGGCCAGATCAGCCCGTTGACGTTGGCCGCACTGCCCAACAAGGTGCCGGCGTCCAGCGTGCTGCCGGCGGCGAGGGTCTGGCTCTGAACCAGCAGCGTGCCCGCGGCGAACAGCACATTGCCCGATGCGTCCCGCACGTCGGCGGCCAACACCGTCCCGGCAGGCAGCACCAAGGACTGGCTGAGCGTTGCCGCGACGGGCAACCGCGTGCCAGCAGGCAGGAACAGCGGCTGCGTCGGCACATCGAAATTGAGCGTCACGCCGCCTGGAAACAGGGTGCCATCCGCCAGGGTCACACCACTGCCCGGCACCACCACCGTGCCGCCGGTGTAGTCGATACCTGCCCGCAGGACCCAGCCATTGTCATCATCGGTTTGCGGCGGCGGCGCAAAGCCGTCGTTGATGCTGCCGTAGATATTCAAGTCGCCACCGGCGCGCAGGGTCAGGCTGCCGGCCTCGGTAGGTTGGGTCGACTTGAGGCTGGCGTAGCGATAGCCGGACAAATCCAGGTCGCCCTGTACCACCAGGTCGCCGTCGGGCGTCTTGCTGATAATCTCCACACCAGGCCGCAGGTGGAAAACATCGCCGTAGGTGGCGTTATTCAGGCCTGCCAGTTTGTTCTGCAGCAGGTTGGTATTGCCGAGCGCAGCATTGATGAACGCCGTGCTCAGTGCGTGCTTGCCGTCGAGGTAGGCTTGGTCGATCGCCTGGTACGGACGTCCGTTCGGGGTGGCATCGGTCCTGGTCGGGGCATCGTCGTAGGTGACCATGCCATTGAGCGCGATGGAACGTGCGCCGGTGATGGTCAGGCGCCCACTGGCATCGATGGCAATGTCATTGCCGCCCAGACGGGGCGCGTTGAGCTCCAGGGTGCCGAGACTGCGTCCGTCATTACCGGCCCCTGCCCCCGTGCCATGGCGCAGGTCGATGCGCACGCCATCGGCCAGGGTCAACTGGCCCTGGCCGGAGCCGAGCACAACGGTGGCGCGGTTCGGCGCGTCGATGACCTTGCCATAACTGTCCACGCGCACTTGCGTGCCATGGGCATCGAGCACCGCCGTACCGTCCAGGACCAGGCCGTTCCTGGCGGCCAGGTTGATGCTGCCGACGCGCTCGCCGCTGGCGTCTACCAGGCCGGTAACGCGCAGGCTGCCATTGTCTAGCGAAACGTTGACGCTGTTGGCCTTCACATCGCTGCCGATGATCAGATCGCCTTGCTTGAGCTGAAAGCTGCGCGAGCCATACACCTGGCCTTGATTGAGGCGTTGATTGAGGGCGGCGAACTGTTCATTCAATGTGCCGCTTGTGCCCAGCCGCTGGGCCTGGATCTCCACCGCGCCCGCCAGGTAAGGCACCCGCGTACCGCCGGCATCGTAGTCGCCGCTGCTGCCAGCGACGATCCTGCCCGCCAGGTCGACGGTGCCCGCCGCGCCCTCTACGGCCACCACCCGCAGCCGGCCCGCCTGGTTGTGCTGCGCCGACAGGTCGATGGTCGAACCGACCGCCTGCAGCACGTTGCCCGCACGGCTTTCCAGCAGGACCTCGCCGCCAGCGCTGTATTTAGGCAGGTCGTTGAAAGCAATGGCCCGGCCGGCCACATCGATCAAGGCCGCATCAGTCAACACCACATCGCCACGGGCGCCCAGGGTGAGCTTGCCGCTGGGCAATACCACCGCGCTGGCCAGGCGGATGCTGTCACCCTGCAAGGACAACTCGCCGCCAATGCCCTTCGCTTCGCCCACCGGCCCCGCCGAGGCGCGCACATCAATCGCGCCACCGGCTGTGATCCGGTTGACTGAGCCGGCTTCACCGCTCATCAACGGTGTGAGGATATTCAGGTTGCCGCCGTTGTAGGCAAAGCCCTTGATCGCGTCATAGGCGCCCTGACGCTGATACACCGAGAGGCTGCCCTTATGGTTGGCGGTGATGCGCTGGCTGGCGTTCAGGTTGACGTTGGCAAAGCCCAGGGCCAGGCGGTCAAAGGACTGGGTGGTGCTTGGCTGGGCAAAATCCCCATAGCCGAACTCGATGCGCTCGGCATGGATATCCAGGCGCCCGCTGCCGCTGCCGGCACCGTCAGTCACTGCCGCCACGGGCGGTGTCGCGGCCCCCTGCCAGATCAGGTTGGCGGTATGGATGGTGGCTACATCGTTGGCGCCGCCCGCACCATAAATAGCCGGCGTGGACAGCATCAGGTTGCTCAGCATCGACTTGCCGGTCGCCGAGTCATAAGTGTCCAGGGTCGTGGTGCCATAGAAGTTGAAGCTGTCGCGTGCCGACAGTTGCAGGGTTTCCAGGGCCGGCGCGCCAAATTGGGTGTCCCCCCGCAGCAGGCGCTCCAGGACTTGCTGGGTGAGGGTCATGCCCGCCGGCAGGCGATTGCCGGCAGCGGCGGCGGCCAAGGCTTCGGGGCTGCCGACGTTGATGCTGGATACGCCCAGGTTCAGGTGACGGGTGCCATAACGCACGTCCGCCCCCATCTGCAGGGTGCTGTCGGTCAAGGCAACGAGTGTGCCTTCGGAATACAAAGCGGTCTGGCCGCTGCACAGCGTGCCAGTGCAAGCCCCCAGCTCGATCCCGCCGCTGGTCACACCTGCCATCGGCGTTGCTGCGACCACGTTGAGCAGGCCGTTGGACACCGCCAGCATATTGGGCATGTTGTACACAAAGCCGTCACGTGCGTCATAACTGGCCTTGCCGCGACCGATGGTGTTGATCGAGGCCCCCTGTTCGACGGTTACCTTGCCGGTAGAGGACACCAGCAACACTTCCGGCGCCGCCAGGTTCGCGCCTTCGCGCAGGTTGATGTTGCTCAAGGCTCCGTTGGCCAGGTTGATGTAGTTGCCGCCCTGACCGTAGGTCACCACGGTCAGGCCACCGATCAACAGACGCGCCGCGCCGAGCGCGTTGAGGCTCTCGGCCTCGACGCTGATGCCGCTGAAACCCGGGGTTGCGCCCTTGCCTGCCGCGACGATCTCAATGTCCTTGCCCGTGCTCCTGTTGCCATTGGTCAACGCCACGGTGCCACCGTAACCGCCGTCGGCAGCCTCGAAGCGACCGATACCCTTGAACGAAAAGGCATTGGCACCCGCCCCCGGGCTGAGGTTCAGTTGCAGGGTCTTGGCATCCACCGGCAACAGCGCACGCGGCACCCCGAGGCGGGCCGCGTCGGCCACGGCGAATTGCGCATAACGGGTCTCGTTGTATTGGGAATATCGGCGCAGGGTGTCGGCGGCGGTGAGGATCACCTGGCTCGCCGTACTGTTGCCGATGCCGGTATTGGCGATGGACAAGCGCCCCGCAGTGGACCATGAGCCGTTGCGCAGCAACTGGGTCGTGCCTTCGCTGCCGAGCCCCGCCAAGCCGTTGATTTCCAGGCGGAAGGCCCCCGGCATCAGGGCATAAGTGGACGGCATCAAGGTGTAGGTGCCCGCTGTCAGCCCCGGCACACCGGCACCGATCGTGATCTGCTGGCCAATCAACGGGTCGGTCGCCCCGCCCTCCGGCCCCACCGGGGCATAGCCCGGTTGCGCGCCCGGCACAATCGCGTAGACCGGGTTGGTGCCCAGCCCCGGCAACACAAAACCGCCGGTTGCCCCGAATTGCACCAGGGGGTTGTAGCGCGCATCGGTAGATCCGCCGCGCCCGGAAATAAACCCGGCCCCAAGCAGCTCGCCGCCACCGGAAAGGTCCACGGTAGCGTCAGGCTGCACCACCACCGATTCGCCACCCAGGACCATCCCGACATTCAGGCTGCCGTTCGCGTTAGGCAACGCCCCCTGCCCAAGGAACGTCACAGTCTTGCCGTTGTATTTGTAGACCTGGCCGTCTACCGTGCCGCCGTAGGGCAACACCAATCCCTTGCCACTCACCGAGGTCAGGCTGCCGGGCAGCAGCTCGACGCGGCTGGCCCCGAGGTTGCCGATTTCGATCAGGCCCAGGGGCGCACGCACCACCCCGCCCTGCTTGATCGTCGGGCCGCCCAGTTGCAAGCGGCCAAACGCCGAGTACGGCATGGCGGCATCAGCAGTCCCCGTGCGCGCGATCGTCAAGGTACGGGTCGGGTCGTACTTGAAGCCAGAGAAGGCATCGATAAAACCGGCCAGCACCCGTGCGCCAACGTCCGTCGCCGGGTACAACTGCGCGGCGCGCAGCGTCATATCGCCTTTGGTCATCAACTGAGTACTGATGCCCTGCGCGATCACGTCCGCCCCGGCACCGGCCAGGAAGCGCAGGTCACCCTGGCTGCTCAACTGCACATCATCGAAGCCACGGCGATCGATGCTCTGCTTGCTGGCATCGCTCAGCGTCAGGTCACTCTGGTTGCCGAACAGCACATTGCCGCGCACGTCGATCAGATTGCCACTGGCCTGGAACAGCGCCTGGCTGGCACGTTGCGACAGGTTGGACGCCAGCACCGGATGCAGGTACTGGTCCTTGCTGGGGTCCAGCGGCGCAAGGATGCCGGCCAGCAGCAGATAAGGCGCAGACAGGTTGATGCGAGCGTTGGCGGCGGCGTTTTCGGCAAGGCCCATGGCGCCGCTGTACAGGCGCAGGCTTTGCCCCATGTTCAGCGACACATCACCGTCGAAGCTCAACACGCCGTTGCTGAGCAAGGCCAGGTTATCAAAGCCGCCGGTGGTGACCTGGTCCACACCGAGGCGGCCATGGCCGTACTCGAGGGTGTCCGGGAGGGGGCTGGCTTGATGGGACTGGCTGAGCACCAGTTCACGCACCTTGAGCATCGGGTCGGTGACCGCCGCCTTGAGGTAGTAAGGCGTTTCCAGTGCCAGCGATAAACTGCCGCCCGCCGCCGCGGCACCGCCGGCCCGGGCGACCAAGCTGCCATCCAGATACAGGCCATTGTTGGACGCAACGCTGATGCTGCCGCCATTGCTGGCCACCTGCACCCGGCCCTGGCCCGGAATGTCGAGCATCGCCTGGGCACCGGAAGCGTCCAGGCGCGCGCCGTCGCGCACCACCACAAACAGGTCGCTGGCCTTGGCAATGCCGGTGGCCAGGTCAATTTCGCCGCCGAGGCTGATCCTGCCACCCTGGCCGACCTGGCCGTAGAGGCGCCCGCGATTGTCCGCGGCACTGATCGCCCGGGCTGCCACATCGATCACCGCGTGGTCGCCGACCCAGATCGAGCGGTTATGCCCGGCGGCATTGGCCACCTCGGAACCGACAGCGGTCAGGCCTCCCAGATTGACGCTGCCGCCCCAGGCATTGAGCGTGCCGTTGACCGTCAACTGGCCGACGCTGCGCAGGTTGATGCTCTGGCCCGGGTCGACGTTGATCACCGCGCCCCGGCCCACTGTCAGGGCCGTGGTAGCCAGTTCGGCCGCCGTGGATTCCTGCCGACCGGCAGTCAGGCTCAGGCTGGCGCCACGGCGCTGGGTCAGCACGCCTTTGGCAGCGTCTTGCTGATACAGCGCAGGGGTCCAGCGCTCCAATACCGTGGCAGGGTCGCCTCCCGTTGGCGCAGCGGACGTCTGCTCGCCAAGGCGATACACCGGCGTGGTGACATCCACCTGGGTGCCATCAGTGACCAGCAGGCCCTCGTTGCCGGTGATGTCATAGGCCGAGAAGCCCTTGTTGAAGAAGTCTTGCGCCAGTTGCACGGTGCCGGCGTCAGGCGCCCCGGTGCTGTTGCCGATCTGTACCTTGCGGGCCTGCAACGCCAGGGTGCCGCCGCCATTGACACCATAACCGCGAATCTCGCCCTCCAGCCCCAGGCTGCCCAGTGCCCCCAAGGTCACGTCACCGCCCTTGCCGCCGATGAGCTTGCCATCCACGCCGAGCGTGGCGCCGGAAGACGCCTCCACCACGCTGCCTGACGCCAGGTTCAGGTTGCCGGTGCTGCGCAGCGACACCTTGCCGCCGTTCACATAGGCCACGCCTTCACCAAGGCTCGGGTCCAGCGCCAGGTTGTTCCAGCGTCCGGCGGCGTCCAGCTTGACGCCGGTCGCCACATCGACCCGTCCGCTGCCCGCGAGGATCACATCGCCGACGGTGTTGCCCGCGTTGAGGTTGACCTGAGTGAGGATGTTGCCCGCGTTGATACTGCCCCCCCGGGCGGTGAGATTGGCGTTGATATCGACCCCCGGCCCGAACAAGGTGATGTCGCCGCCGTCTGCCACCTTGAGCGCACCATTCACCGTGATCTGCTGCTTGGCGCCCACCTTGATCGCGCCCAGTTGGTAACCGTTGAGCGGGTCGCTGTCGAGCACCATCTGGCCCTGGCGATCGGCTGGCAGCGCCGTGGTGAGGTCCAGGCCATCGGCGATTTTCCGGGTATTGCTATCGATCAGCACCTGGTCGGCGGTGCCGCTCAGGGCATAGCGCAGCGTGCCGGTGGTCTTGTTGTAGATCGGAATGTACTGGCCGATGATCAACTGCGCCCGCTGGGCCATGGCCTTCTTGGATTGCTGGTAGCCGTCGAGGTTGATGTTGGGCGCCTGGGTCTGCCGATCGCCCTGGAACACATCACTGATCAACTGACCTTCCAACACCGCACTGGTGGTGCCGACCACCAGTTTGCCGGCGTCGCGGCCTACGGTGTAGCCGGCCTCGTAGCGGCGTTGCGGCGCGATCAGCGGGTTGTAGTAATACTCGGTCTGGCCCCAGCGCGCGCTGGTGTCTTCATAGCCCTTGTAGAACCCCGAATAGAGAATGTCGCCGGGCGCCTTGGACAATTCATACAAGCGGCCATTGGGCCCCTTGAGCCAGGTCTGCTGGATGTAACCGGCCTGCACGTCCACGGTGCCGCCGGACAGGTTGATCTGCGCGCCCGTCTGAGTGACCACATCCTTGCCGGTAAAGGTCACCGTGCCGCCCTGGGCCATCCATTCGCCGACCGAATGTCCTTGAGTACCGAGGTAACCGCCCACTTCCAGCAAGCCGCCGGCGGTGTACCAGCGATCCGTCGCGTAACCGTTGGTGCCTGCCGGTACAAACACCAGCTCGCGCAGGTCGACCCACACATCGTTGTTGATCAGTTGCCCGCCGTCACGGTTCACCGGAGCATCGCGCTGCTCGTTACCCTGCACGTTGATCTTGATCGTGTTGGATGCCATCGACACCTTGACGCCGACCGCGCCTGAGACGTCGATCATCGCGCCATCGCGCACCAGGCTGCGCCCGGTAGCGCTGACCGCCACCTGGCCGCCGGTGGCCAGGGTGATCGAACCCTTCTGGAAGTCCACGGAGCCACCGCTGACGATCTCGACGCGTGATTGGTCGGTACGGTCAGCCACGGCGCTGAGGTGGTTGAACCGGCCGGTGATCAGGTTGGCGGGTGTTCCGTCGAGTTTGACCAGCCCGTTGTCTTTCTGGCTGTTGAGGGCGGTGCTGCCACTGGCGTCCAGCAAGATCGCGGTGGTGCTGCCCTCGCCCAGGGTCACGCTACCGGTGCTGTCGCTGGCAGCGTTGAGCAGATGAATCGTGCCGCGAGTGTCCACCGAGGTGCTGGCCAGCGCCACGCCGTTTTGCTGCACCTGGTGGCCGGTGAGGGTGATATCGCCGGTGGAGGCCATGATCAGGCCGCTGTTGGTGACTTTACCTGCGCTGCTGCCAGGGTTGAGGCTGGTCGCCACCTCATTGCCACGCGTGGTGGAGCGGTCGTTGCCCGTGGTGCCGACACCCTTGCGGATGTAGAAACTGTCGCCGGCGGCCAGGGTGGTCTGGCCCTTGGCGGTGATGACGGTGCCGGCGTTTTCCACTTCGGTACCGAGCAGCAAGGCATAGCCGCCGGCGTCGGTGGAGGTGGCCGGATTGTGGGTCTGGATCAACGCACCGCGCTGCACCTGAACCTTGCCTGCCGCATCGGTGAAGGTCGGCTGGGTGCCGTTGGCATCGACGTAGAGGCCGCGTTGGGTGAACTGCTCGTCGGTGATGTTCGCGGCGGCCGCCACCAGGTTGCGCACGTTGACCTGGCTGGTGCCGCCGAACACCACGCCGTTGCGGTTCATGATCATCACCGTACCGGCGCCATTGATCTGGCCCTGGATCTCACTGGGGCGCGCATTGGGATCGTTGACGCGGTTGAGCACCGCCCAACTGGCCTGCTGCTGGAAGTCCACGGTGGTGTTGCGCCCGACGTTGAACGTCTCCCAGTTGAGGATCGCCTTGTCGGCGGTCTGCTCGATGGTCACCGTGGTCTTGCCGCCGGACTGGCTCTGGGTCGGGTTCTTGGCGTGGGTCCAACCCTGGGTCAGGCTGTTGTCGACCTGCAGGCCGCCCTTGCCCAGGCCATCGGGAATCGCCGAGACCTGACCGAACGCCGCCTGGCGCCCTGCCGCTTGCGCGGCCTGCTGGGCCGCAATGGCCGCGACACTGGTGTTCAAGGTACTGATGGAGCGCGCCAACTGCTGCTTGACCCGCGCCTGCTGGTTCAATGAAGGAATCCCCGGCACCTGGCCGGCACCGGTACGCGCTGCCGTGGCCGCCTGGGACGCGCCCTTGTCGGCAAACCAGCCGGAACTGAACGCCGTGGCTGCCTGGGCGTTACCCGCCACCATCAATAAGGCAATGGCATGGGCCAAAGGCTTGAGACACAGAACGGTCTCGGGGGCTTTCAGGTTGACCGGCGATTTGCAGCGGACCATCGGGAATCTTCCTTCTTTGTTATTACGCAGGGAGCAGGACAGGCTCACGTATGAGGATTAGGCGGTTGGCGAGGGACACGACTGAACTTCTGTCATGCAAAGTTCACATGACGCTGTCGGCGCGGCGGTGAACAGCACAAACGCAAAAATCAGCAACGGCGCAGGCCGTTGCTGATCAGGTGTTGCGGGTCTTTGAAAGCGTGGGTTACAGCGGACGACCGATGCCGTTGCAGACGTTGGTGTTGCCGATGCTCAGGGCATTGGTGGCGGTCAGGAAGCTACCGCGAATAGCGATTTTCCAGTTGTTTGGCAGTGGCACGAACGCGTTGGCTTCGATCGCTGCGTCGTTGTTGGCAGACGAACCGTAGTGCTTGGTGAAGAAGTCACGCACTTGGGTGGTCTGGGTGGCATCGGCGTAGCACTGGCTGAAGATCACGTTGGTGAAGCCCAGGATCGGGTAGCCCGACGTTGGGTAAGGCACCACACCCGCGGTGTTGGCTTTGCCGAACACGGGAACCCAAGCGTCAGGGTTGCCACGGTCAGCGACAGCAGGCAACGGCACGGCATTGATGGCAGCGGATACGTTGCTCGCTTTCGGCGATACACCCTGGACCGCCACACCGTTGACCACGTCCTTGCCCACGCGAGCGACTTTAGTTGCGTCATCCAGACCGGCCAGGGTCGGGGCGGCGAAGTCAGGGCTCATATAGGTGATACCGCCGTCGGTACCGGCCAGGGTGGTCATCACGCCTTGGCTGCCAGTTGCGGAAACCGCGCCGGCAGGCAAACCACCGGTGTAGCTGGTGCCGAAGGTGGTGGTGACATTGAAGGTGCCGGTTTCAGCGCACTTGGCATTCAGGAAGCGCGTGAACAGTTCGGTGGTGCCACTGCTTTCGCTGCGGTAAACCACTTTGATGGCGCCACTGCGACCCGAACCTGTGATACCGCTCCAGTCGGCGATACGGCCGGAGAAGACACCGCACAGCTCGTTGATGCTCAAGTCAACGGCCGCAGTCCCGCTTTTGTTGAACGGGATGGCAACCGAAGTACCCACCGATGGCACTTGGATCAGCTTGCCCCAGGCAGGTTGCTTGGCCGACGCATACGTCGACAGTTCAGTAGCGCTCAGCTTGGAATCGCTGCCCGCCCAGTGCACGTTCAGGTTGGAAACGCCAGCCTTCAACTTGGTGTAGTCGTTGGTCAGGAAAGCTGCCTTGCCATTGCCGCTGCCCACACCGATGTACGGGGCAAAACCTGCGGTCAACACGCCAGACGTCTGGTACAGCGCTTGTGGCAGGGTTGCGCCGCCGCCGTTGATGT
Organism: Pseudomonas sp. NFPP04; assembly: GCF_900113815.1. Taxonomy (NCBI): domain Bacteria; kingdom Pseudomonadati; phylum Pseudomonadota; class Gammaproteobacteria; order Pseudomonadales; family Pseudomonadaceae; genus Pseudomonas; species Pseudomonas sp. NFPP04. Next base: position 223,282 of record NZ_FOQS01000006.1, read on the forward strand.
CAGCCATTGCAGCCTGGGCCGAGCACAGTGCAGCGAGGGTCATGGATACCGCGAGAACGTTGCGCTTAAACATGAAGAATCTCCTTTCGTCGTGTTTGTACGTTTGGGGTAGAGGGCTCTTGCATGACGCCATGGCTTCGGTCCCGAGCCGTGTTCAGGGGGGTGGCCAGGGGTTAAAACCATGGGACAGAAATTCGCAGTTTCCGATGACGTTTATAGGAAAAAACCTCGGGAGGAACACCTTGATTTTTAAAAAGATTCTCGGGTGTTCCAGTCATGATTCCGAGCGCTTTGGGCGCAGGTGACAGTCAGGTTTCAGCGCGTATGGCTGGAGGCGGCATGGGCTGTCGGAATGTGACGGAACGAGGAACCCGAGGTTGGACGGGAGCAGGTGCGGTCAGGTGACCAGTTGGTTGATCTCGATGATCGGCAGCAACACCGCCATGACGATCACCAGCACCACGGCCCCCATCACCACGATCATCAGCGGCTCCAGCAACGCGGTCATGCCCATGGCACGCCGTTCGATATCCCGCGACAGTGTCTGCGCCGCGCGCTCCAGCATGGGCGGCAGCGAGCCGGTTTTCTCGCCGCTGGCGATCAAGTGGATCAGCACCGGCGGGAAGACCTTTTCCACCGCCAGCGCCGGGGCCAGGTTGACGCCCTCGCGCACCTTGGCGGTGGCATCGCTGACGCACTGGTCGAGCCGGTCGTTGGACAAGGTTTGCCGCGCGGCCTCCAGGGCACGCAGCAACGGCACCCCGGCACCGCCGAGAATCGCCAGGGTCGAGGCGAATCGTGCCGTGTTCAACCCCAGTACAAAACGCCCGATCAATGGCAGGCGCAGCACGCGGCTGTGCCAATTCAGCCGCGCTACCGGATTGCGCAGGTACAGGCGCCAGCTCCAGAAACCGCCGACGATCCCGGCAAGACACAGCCAGCCCCAGGCGCGGATGAAGTCACTTGCGTTGAGCATCGCCAGGGTAAGCCCCGGCAGGTCCTGGCGGGCCTGGGAGAACGCGCTGACCACCTGGGGCACCACGTAGCTCAGCAAGAAAATCACAATGCCGATGGACACCAGCCCCACCACACCGGGGTAGATAAACGCGGTGAGGATCTTGCCACGCAGGTTGTTGCGCTCCTCGATGTAGTCGGCCAAACGCTCCATCACCTGGGCCAGGTCACCGGACTCCTCCCCCGCCGCAATCAGCGCGCGGTAGATCGACGGAAAATCCCGAGGTCGCGCCGCCAACGCATCCGCCAGGCGCATGCCGCCCCGCACATCGGCGCGCACGGCGGCCAGGGTCTGGGCGATATGCTTTTTCTCGGCCTGCTCCACCGTGGCACTCAGCGCGGCTTCCAACGGCAGGCTCGCACCCAGCAGGCTCGCCAGTTGCCGCGTGGCCCAGGCCAGGTCGTTGTCCGACAGTTTGGCGCTGAACAGGCTGCTGCCCGTCGCGGCCTGCTGATTGCCTTCGATCTGCACCAGCAACGCGGTCAAACCGCGACTGCGCAGGTTGGCAAAGGCTGCGCTCTGGCTGTCGGCCTCCACATGCCCGGCCTCGACTTTGCCGCTGCTATCGGCGGCTTCATAGCGATAGCGATTCATCAGGCGTCCCGTGTCACACGCAGGATTTCTTCGGGGGCGGTGGCACCGCTGCGCACCCAGCGTTCACCGTCTTCACGCATGCTCAACATCCCGGCGCGGCGCGCGGCCAGGCGCAGGTCCTGCTCGTTGGCGCCCTCATGAATCAGGCTGCGTACCGCATCGTCGACACAGAACAACTCATGGATCCCGGTACGTCCGCTGTAGCCGACCTGGTTGCATTGCGCGCAGCCGACCGGGCGCCAGGTGCCGGGCGCGGCGGGGTCTTCCTGCTTGCAGTGCGGGCACAGGCGCCGTACCAGGCGCTGGGCCAACACCCCCAACAGGGACGACGCCAGCAGGAACGGCTCCACCCCCATATCGATCAGGCGGTTGACCGCCGACACCGCATCGTTGGTGTGCAGGGTCGCCAGCACCAGGTGACCGGTGAGCGAAGCCTGCACGGCGATTTGTGCGGTCTCCAGGTCACGGATTTCGCCGATCATGATGATGTCCGGGTCCTGGCGCAGGATCGCACGCAGGGCCAGGCCGAAGGTCATGTCGATCTTGGCGTTGACCTGGATCTGGCTGATACCCGGCAGGTCGTATTCCACCGGGTCTTCCACGGTGAGGATATTGCTGGTGCTCGCATCCAGCCGCGCCAGGGCGGCGTACAGGCTGGTGGTCTTGCCACTGCCGGTGGGCCCGGTGACCAGCACGATGCCGTGGGGCTGGCGGATCAGCGTATCCAGGCGTGCCAGCAGCTGCGGCTCCATGCCCAGGGTTTCCAACTGCAGGCGCCCGGCCTGTTTGTCCAGCAGGCGCATGACCACCCTTTCGCCATGGCCGGTGGGCACCGTAGACACGCGAATATCGATGGGCCGCCCGGCCACGCGCAGGGCGATACGGCCGTCCTGGGGCAGGCGTTTTTCGGCGATATCGAGTTGGGCCATGATCTTGATCCGCGAGACCAGCGCGCCATGCAATGCCTTGCGTGGCGAGACCACGTCACGCAGGGTGCCGTCGACACGGTAGCGCACTACGGAATGGGTTTCGTAGGGTTCGATATGGATGTCGCTGGCTTCGTCGCGGGCGGCCTGGGTGAGCAAGGCGTTGATCATGCGGATCACCGGGGCGCCGTCCTGGGTGTCCAGCAGGTCGGTGATTTCGGGCATGTCTTGCATCAGGCGGTCGAGGTCGACCTCGTTTTCGGCGGCGCCGACGACGGCGGCGGCGCTGCCGGTGTCGGCGTACGCGCTGGTGAGCAGGCCGTCGAGTTCGTCGTCGCGGACCTGTTCGAGGTGGGTTTGGCCGAATTGGCGGTGGACTTCGCTGATGGACCAGCCGGGGGTTGAGGGGCAGACCGTCAGCAGCATGCCCTGGTCGCTGGGGCGCAGGAGGATGCGTTGGGATTTGGCCCAGGCGTAGGGCAATAGGCTCATGGTTTTGGCCCTGTTTGTAGGTGTACATATCCGTTGCTGCGGTAACGGCTACTTAGGGTTCCGCCCTTACGGCGGCTCACTTTTGAAGAGCGCAAAAGTAAGCAAAACGCTCTTGCCCCAACACTCGGCACCTCGCTCAGGCTCGGTGTGCCCGTAATCCGACAGTGATTTGGGGGGCCGCCGCCACGCGCCATCCATGGCGCGGGGCGGCTAAACCGGCATCCCTGCCGGTTTACCCCCCAAATCCCTGCCGAATTCCGGCCAGCGTGTTTGACGGGGCGCCTCAGATCAAAATCAAAAGCAAAGCGCGGCGGCCTGGTAGCCGACCGGATCGTTGAGGCGTGCGCGTTCCCCCTGAGCCGGGCTTGCCCGCGATGGTTGTTAACGATGACGTGGGAAACCAGAATGCACGCGGCGCGCTCACTGGTATTAGGGCTGCTTCGCAGCCCAACGCGGGGCAAGCCCGCTCGCCACAGTAAGGCGGCGACACAGAACAAAAAACGTATCCACGATGCGCAGCGAGTCGCTCTTGATCTTGCTCTTCGGCGCCCCGTAAAACCACGCTGGCCGAACGCAGGCTTGAATCCGTGGGTAACCCGGCAGGACGCCGGGTTAGCCGCACTGGGCCATGGATGGCCCATTGCGGCGGCCCACGGATTCAAGCCTTCGTTACGGCACACCGAGCCTAGGCGAGGTGCCGAGTGGTGGGGCGAGGACCTTTTGGTTACTTTTGGGTCCTTCCAAAAGTGACCCGCTGTAAGAGCGGAACCATAAGCCGCCGTTACCGCAGCAACGGATATGTACTCAATCACCGTCTCCCCCCAGAACCAGGAATCGCCTTGTCCACAGAAGGCAACTGCGGCGCCTGCACATCCGGCATCGCCCAACTGTGCTCCGGCTGCAACCCCCCTTGCGCCCTGCGCATAAACTCATACCGATTCAACGTAATACTGCGCCCCGCCCCACTGTCCCGAATAATGTAGGGCCGCAAAAACACCATCAGGTTAGTCTTGTTCACACTGCGCTTCTCATTGCGAAACAACGCCCCCAACCCCGGAATATCCGATAACCACGGCACCGCATCATTGCTCTGGCTATACCCATCCTGCAGCAACCCACCGAGCACCATGATTTGCCCGTCATCCAGCAAAATACTGGTATCGATCGCGCGCTTGTTGGTCACCGTACCCGCCTCCACCGACGCCCGCGCATCCACGGTGCTGACCTCCTGGTAGATATCCAGCTTCACGGTGCCGCCTTCGGAAATCTGCGGCCGCACGTTCAACTTGAGCCCCACCTCTTCACGCTGCACGGTCTGGAACGGGTTGTTGCTGGTGCCCCCGCCGCCGGTCACATAACTGCCGGTGACAAACGGAATGGTCTGGCCCACGAAAATGCTCGCCGCTTCGTTGTCCAGGGTCAGCAGGTTGGGCGTGGACAATATGTTGGTGCCGCCCTTGCTCTTCAACGCACGGGCCAACACCTTGAGGTCGAGCACCTTGCCGATGCCGGGAATATCAACCGTGCCATTGACCACCCCCACATTCAGCCCCTTGGGCAGCACATCAATACTGGTGGGGCTATTGGGCTTACCATTCACGCCGCTACCGCCGAGGTTCACGCCACCAAACCCACCCTTGCCCCCCAGGTTGCCGGCCTGCCACTGCACGCCAAACTCGGTGGCATCGTCCTCGCCGACTTCCACGATTAGGCTTTCGATCACCACCTGGGCACGGCGCTGGTCGAGCATGTCGATGACTTCGCGCAGGTTGCGGTACAACGGGTCCGGCGCGGAGATCAGCAGGGTGTTGGTGGTGGCGTCGGCCTGGATCGTCACGCCGCCGGCACTGAACGCGGTGTCCTGGTCCTTGGGGGTGCCGTTGGTGCCGGTGGTCGAGCCGGTGGCCTGGCCATAACCCGACTGCACGCCGCTGCCGGTGGGCGTGCCGCTGCTGTTTTGCGCATTGCTCGCGCCTTGGGCGGTGTTCTTGCCATTGCCGCCCATGGCGCTGAGCTTGCCCCGGGCATCGTCGCTCACGCCGGAATCGCTCTCGCCGGTGAGCAAGCCGCGCAGTGACTGGGCCAACTTGCCCGCCTGGGCGTTGCGCAGGTACACCACGTGCATATTGCTGGGGTTGCTCTGGGCGTTGTCGAGTTTATAGATGAGGTTGCGCGCCAGTTCCGTCCGCTCCGGGCTGCCGGAGCGGATGATGATCGAGTTGGAGCGCGGGTCGCCGACCACGTTGATTTTCTGGGTCTGGTCGGCGCCCTGGGTGTCCAGCAGCTCGGAGACCATGGCGGCGATGTCCACGGCGATGCCGTTCTGCACCATCACCACATCGGTGTCGATGGCACTGGGGGTGTCGATACCGTTGATGATCTGCGCCACCCGCGCCAGGTTTTCCGCGTAGTCGGTGATGACGATGCTGTTGTTGCCGGGGTAGGCATTGATCGGGTTGTTCGGCGACACGATGGGGCGCAGCACCGGGATCAGGTTGACGGCGTTTTCGTATTGCAGACGGAAGGTGCGGGTCTGCATGCCACTGCTGCCAGCGCTGTAGATCGGCCCGCCGAGCAGCTTGGCATCGGCCTCGGGCACCACCTGGGCGACGCCGCCCACATCGACCACGCTGAAGCCCTGCATGCGCAGCGCCGCCAACAGCATGTCGTAGGCCTGATGCGCCGGCACCTGGCCTTCGCTGACCAGGGTGAGGTTGCCCTTCACACGCGGGTCGACCAGGAATTGTTGGCCGGTGGCGCGGGAGAGTGCGCGCACCACGGCCTGGATGTCGGCGTCGACAAAGTTGAGCTGCACCGGTTGGTCACCCAGCGGGTTGCGGGCCTTGACGGTTGCCGGGGCATGGCCGCGAGCACTGTTGGTGACGCGGTGCTGTACCGGCGCTTTGGGGGCGGGTTGGCTCTGGCGGTCGAGAACGGTCTCGCCACTGCGACGGGTGCCCGCCAGGGGCTGGCCGAGTTCGCTGTCCACCAGCAGCGGCTTGGACGCGTCCTGGTTGCTGCACGCACTCAGGGCCAGCACCAGCAACGGCGCGACCATACGGAAAGGGGGGACTGACCACTTCATGAAGCTTCCTTAGCGCCAAGCGCCTGATCCATGCGAACGGTCCCGGACACAGTGCCGGCCGAGTTGTCGACGGTATCGAGCACGCGCTGCAAATGCGCCTCGGACACCTCCAGGGAAAACGAACGGGCATTGCCCAGCAGCCAGCCCACCACCGCATCGGCCGGGGCGTTGTCCAAGGTCAGGCGCCACCCAGCGGGTTCGAGCGCCTGCAACTGGTAATGCCCCTGCAGACCGGCACTGTCCAGGGCCTGGCGCAGCGCGGCTTCGTCGCCCGGACTGGGCGCGGCGACGTCCTGCAACAACACTTGCAAGGCGGCGGCCTGAGCGCGCAGCTTGGGGGTTTCGGTCTGCCAGTAATCGATCTTCTTCAACGCGGGTTGCACCAGCGCCAGCCAGGTCAACAAGCTGGCCAGGACCAGGCCGGCGCCACCGAGCATGCGCTTTTCGCGCAGGGCCAGGCCGCTCCAGAACACCCGGGCCTGGCTGCGCAGTCGCTGGACTTTATTCATCGCCGGCTCCGGCTTTTTCTGCGGGCTGCACGGGAGCAATGGTCCAGGCCCGGCCCTCGCGGCTGGCGGTGAAACCGGCCTGGGCCAACGCCGCCTGCCATTCACCTTCGGCGGTCGGGTGACGGCTGTCGGCGAGCAGCTCGACACGCAAGCGTCCCTGTTCAAACGTCAGGTTGTCGACACTGCCGACCATGAACGGCAGGTTGCTGCCCACCAGTTGCAGCAGGCCGGGGAAGCGTTGGCCCGGGTCGGCGGCCGCGCCGGTCTGGCGTGCGGCCAATTGCTGGCGGGCCTGTTGCAAGGGGTTGAGCACCACCGGCAACGCCGGAAACGCCTGGCGCACCTGCTGGCTCATCAGCGCCTTGAGTCGCTGGCCTTGCTCCACCTGGCGCGCGGCGTACAGGTTGAGGCCCAGGGTCCAGATGGCGATGGCCAGCGCCACGCAGGCCAGTGCCCTGCCCCATCCGCCGGTCGAGGGCTGTGTGAGGCGACCCTGCAAGCCCCATGTGGGCACCGGCCCGCTCCAACGCTGCGCCGCTGCCACCAATGGCAGGTCCAGCGCCTGCAAACCCAGCGGGTGCACCGCGCCTTGTTGCAGGCTGTCACGGGTCAGCAGGTAGTCGTCATCCAACGCAGCGGCGCCCACCGGCAACGCATAGGGTGCCGGGTACAGGCCGCGCAGCTTGAGCGGCAACTGCGCCAACCGCTCCAGCCCGGCCTTGGGCACCCAGGCCACCTGCACGCGGCCATCGCTTTCACGAGGGCCGTGGGCGACCTGCATCTGCTCAACCGCGCCGAGGATCAACGCCTGGGCGGCACAAGCCACGGCGGCAGCGGTCTTCGCCGCGGGTAATGGCGGCAGCTCCAGGCTGGTCAGCAGGCTGTCCCGTGGATGCAGGAAACAGTCCGCCGCCTGACGCGCCTGGCCCAACTGCGCCACGCTGGCGTCGCCCTCTTCAATGACCACGCCACGCTCCACCCAGGCAAACCGGACCTGGCTCTGCGCGCTCAATTGATCCAGCGGCGGCAAGCCAATGCGCAAGCGTTTCATACGCCCACCCGCGACCAGATCACCCGGGGCAGCCGGTCTTCGGGGCGGTGCAACAAGGCGTCAAGGGTGACTCGCCGCTGCTCGCGCCGCGCCTGGCCCTGCACGCGAAACCACTCGCTGGTGATGCCCACCTGCACCGAATCCACCGCCACCTGGGGCAGGTGCAGGCGGTTGACGAAATCCCCCCGGTTGATAAACCACTGCCCGCTGTCACGCTCGGCCACCAATCCATGGGCCTGGGCCAGGCTGAGCTGGGGCACCACTGCACTGAGCACTTCGGCGCTGGCGGTGTTGCCGTTGACCCAGGTTGGGCCGGGCAACACGCTGATATAGGCCTGCATGCGCTGCAACACCAAGGGGTCGAGGCCTTCGATCCCGCTCAGCTCATCCAGGCTGCGCAGCATCGGGGATCTGGCGGGTGGTTCATAAGATGCGATCACCCGCTGACTGATGCGCCGACTCACCGCCGGGTCGACACCGATCAGGCGGCACAGCCGTTCGAAACTCTGCAGTTGCTCGGTGTCCACCTGCTCGCGGTTGACCAGATTGCGCAGGTTGAACTTGCCTTGCTCGTCCTCGATACGCCCCTCGAAGGCACCACCCTGGGCCCGCGCCCAGGGTTGGTCGAGACGGGTCAGCACGTCTTTCTGGCGGGCGTCCCAGAGCAGCTGCCGGCTGCGCTCCAGGCCGCCCTGCAACAGCCATTGGCCCTGGATGCGCAGCTGCTCGGCTTCGAGGCTGCGGGTAAATACGGTCTGGCGCGTGAGCATGGCGCCGGCCAGTACCGCCACCACCGCCGCGATCAGCAAGGCGCTGATAATCGCCATGCCGCGCTGCTTCGCCACTGGGGGCGAATACCGTTTCATGGCGGGCCTTAGAGCTGCCAGGAGCCGATATCGGCATTCACGCCATCGCCATCCGGTTGGCCGTCGGCGCCGAGGGAGAACACGTCCACCTCACCATTGGCGCCCGGGTTGAGGTAGTGATAAGGGTGGCCCCATGGGTCGTTGGGCAGGCGGTCCAGGTAGGCGCGCCAGTTGCTGTTCTTGGCGTCCGCCGGGCGCTCCACCAACACCTTGAGGCCCTGGTTCATGCTCGGGTAAGTGCCGTGGTCGAGGCGATAGAGCTTCAGCGCCTGCATCAACCCGCCGATGTCCTGTTTGGCCGCCGTGGCCCGCGCCTGGTCCGGGCGATCCAGGACCTTGGGCACCACCATCGCGGCGAGGATCCCGAGGATGACCACCACCACCATGATCTCGATCAGGGTGAAGCCACGCTGCCCGCGAGGGCCTGGCAATGGGGACGTTAGGCGCGCGATATCCATCTCGACATTCCTTGGCTTGAGTGCAATTCGTGGCGCAGTGTTGCAAGAACACATGTCAGTCGTATTGAAAATCCTCGGGAGTTTCAGTCGCCAATCGGTCAACTGCCGGCGCTAGTCTGCGGGCCTGTTTCCCGGCTTTGAGAGCGCCATGTACGGCCGTCGCAAGGAGCAAGGTTTTACCCTGATCGAAGTGCTGGTGGCGCTGGCGATCATCGCCGTGGCCATGGCCGCCGCTGTGCGCGTGGCCGGGTTGATGACCCAGAGCAACGGCCTGCTGCGAGACAAATCCATCGCGTTGCTGGCCGCGCAGAGTCGCCTCGCCGAACTGCGCCTGGAAGGCCACCTGCGCAGCGGCAAGAAGACCTTCACCTGCGATCAAGGCCGCCTGAAACTGCGCTGCGAGCAGACCATCAACGCCGACGGCCGCCTGTTCCAGGTCAACCTGCAAGTGCTCGACGCCAGCCGCGAAGCGCCGCCCCTGGCGCGGCTGGACACCCAGGTCATGGCCGAGTGAGCAGCGGCAGCGCAGGCCCCGGCGGCAACTTGTCGAGGTTGACGCGCAGCTTCTCGCCAGCGCGCTCGATCTCCACCCCGTCGCCTTCAATGGCGGTCAGCCGCACACCGGGGCTGAGCCGTTCCCCCAGCAGAAAGCTGCGCGGCGGGCCGTCATTCAGACTGAGGATCGCCACCGCGCCCCGCGCTCCCGCCAGTACGCCGGTGACCTTGACCTGCAACGCCGTCGGCACATTGGAAAACCATTGCAGCGCCGGGTTATCACTGCGCGCCGCCAGTGCCTGGGGCGTGGCTTGCGGCGTGTGGGATTCGGCGCTGGTGAGCAGCAGCGGCGTCCATACCGCCACACCCGCCAGCGCGGCCAGCACACCCACAGCCTGCACACCGTGGGCCAGGGTGAAACGAGGGGCAAATGTCATGGGGAGGACCTCCTGTTTGTCCGTCGCACCAGCCTACAGGTCAATTCGCACGCTTTTATTTCACACACTCCCCAGTTCTCCAGGTGGCCCGCGATGAAACAGCAAGGCTTCACCCTGATCGAGCTGATGGTGGTGCTGGTGATCATCGGCATCGCCAGCGCCGCCATCAGCCTCACCATCAAGCCCGACCCGCTGCACCTGCTGCGCAAAGACGCCGAGCGCCTGAGCCAACTGCTGCAAGTCGCCCAGGCCGAAGCCCACGCCGACGGCCGCCCCATCACCTGGCGCGCGGATGCCAAGGGCTTTCGCTTCAACCGCCAGCGGGACGACGGCCAGGGCCTCGACACCTTTAAAAACGACGACCCGTTGCGCCCACGCCTGTGGGAAAGCACGCCGATGCAGATCAGTCTAGAACCCCGGCAAACCCTGGTGCTCAACGCGGAATGGATCAACCCACCGCTGCGTGTGGTGCTGTCCGACGGCCAACACAGCCTGAGCCTGCAACGCGACGCCGCCGGTTTGATGCGCGTGGTCAGCCAACCATGAAGCCGGCACAGCAAGGCTTCACCCTGATCGAAGTGATGGTGGCGATCATGCTCATGGCGGTGGTCAGCCTGATCGCCTGGCGCGGGCTGGACAGCGTCACCCGCGCCGATCAGCATTTGCAGGCAAGCACCGAACAAACCGAAGTGCTGCTGCGCGCACTGAACCAGATGCAACGGGATATCAGCCTGCGTGCCAGCGTCGAACTGACGCCCCCTGAAGCCACACAAACGGAGGGATTGGCCGCCGTGACCGTGCGCAGCTCCGACAGCAAGGGCTTTCGCCTCGACGTGATCCGCAGCGCCCCAATGGCAGGCGACGGCCTGCAACGGGTACGTTGGTGGCTCAAGGGCGACGCACTCTACCGCGCCGCCGCCCCCGCACGGGACCGCTACCCCCTGCCGGCGGCAAAGGACGGCGTGGTGGTACTGACCGGCGTCAGTGACCTGCAGGTACGCGTATGGGAAGCGGACAAAGGCTGGCGGCAACTGAGCGGCAATCGCCGCGAAGACCCGTTGGGACTGGAGATCAGCCTGGTGCGGCAGACACCGCAGGGGGTGGAAAAATACCGGCAGGTGGTGGGACCCTTGAAATAGAGGCGGCCCTTTGACCGTCCCACCACTGTCATCATCCGCGCTCGCCGGTCTCAAGCCACACTTTGCTGACGCTCAAGGTTGTCGCCAGCTTTTCCACGCGATCCACTGGCAGCCCCCGTGAAAACCAATTGTTGAGGCACTGCGGGCTGACGTGCATCCATTCGGCAAAGGCCGTGGGCGGAATGCCGTAGGTGTTGAGCACCAGACGCAGGCGATGGCCGGAATGAAGGGTCGGGGGTTGTGGTGGGGTGTGGCGCCGGGGGGATTGTTTTCGGGTATGCATGAGGTGGGCGGCTCCCTGCCGTGGTGGATTGCTCCGTGAACTATAAAACAGCGCAGGCATGAAACAGCAGGTGTCTGGGAGGGCTGGAAAAGCATAAAACGAAATGACCTACATATTACAGGGAGCAATTCCTACGGCTCGATAGGAAGCTGAACGCCGGTCACGGCTGATCGACGTTCGGGTTGAACTGACTTGACCACGCATTACAACAATCGGCGTTGCACCGCTTCTTCCAGGGTACTGCGGGTCAAGGCATGCACCACGTCCTGCGTGTTCTTCTGGAAAGGAATGGCGACGATCGATCGCGGGTAACACACCTTGCTTAGGTTTTTGCTGTCATTGCCTCAAGGCTGAGTATGACTAGCGTTATGCTCGTCGAGATCAAATCTTTTCTGCATAAAAAACCGATTGTATCCAGCGACCGGGTAATCTTTGAGTTCTCCAAATATGCTGAAGCCGAGCCGGCGGTAAAAGTCCGGAGCCTGAAAAGAGAATGTGTCCAGCCAGATACCTTGGCAGCCTTTCTCACGCGCCAGCGCTTCCACCTTGTCCATCAACTTTGCGCCCAACCCTTGCCCGCGGGCAACTTCAGGGACTACCAGCAGCTCAACAAATAACCACTGCCCAGAAATTTTTGCGTATAGCCCACCTTGCGTAGCCCCTGCGTCATCCTTGATCAAGATCGCAAGTTTTTCAGTTCCAATGAGCCCCGTTTGTGCTTGGTTGTATTCGCGCAATGGCGCCAAAATCGCTTGGTAATCGACCTCTTGAGGCGTCTCATTTATCTGAATCCGTAAGTCCACAGCTTTCTCCTTGAGTGGTTTTTGATTAAACAGGCGCCCAACGATGTGGTAACAAGTTGGTGGCGTCCCATGCCCGCTGCGTGGGCAGACGAGTCAACACGTCTTTCATATAAGCATACGGCTCATGTCTGTTCATGCGCGCAGACTGGATCAAAGTCATAATCGCTGCCACCCGCTTTCCGCTGCGTAGCGATCCGGCAAACAACCTATTTTACCTTCTTATACCTTTTGCCCCAACTAAAGTTTAAGGAGAATAGAAAAATCCGGACCGAGCTCATTTCTCAAGCATTCAGCTAATCGCTCTCCTTCTCGCTTGAATTCGCGCTCTAACTCCTCACTCTTGAACCCAGAGTTTGGCGGGTAATCAGCATTCAGGGTTTCATCGTATATAGCGGCCCACTTTGATAGACGCAGCTGAAGCTCTTCAGAAATAGGAAGCCCGCAAGGAGCTATGTCCCCATACTCATCGGGGGGACATATTCCAAAGCGGATGACACTGATAATCCGCCATCAACTTTAGATTTTTCATTTAACGCTGCCCCTTGGATTTGCACCGACGACAAAACCGTTGTCGCCAACAGTCACAGCAATTCGCTGCGGCTGCCCATTAATACTTAACTCATAAATTGGGCACCCAGCTCCAGAGCCTTGATAACCAACGAGCTGGATCCCTCAAGGTCTGACCCCGTTTTCCACCCCCCCTTTTCCGCCCAACAAAACAAACGTCAACCCTTCGCTGGCAATTATTTCATCTGGCACCCTATCACAAAAAAAGAGCTCATCCCCTAAATTCAAAATTGATAGAAACGAGTCATATTCAAACAACAATAATACGCCTATCACTTTACGCTCTACCGAGGACTTTATAGCCGAGACCGAAAGCAATCTAAGCCCGACAACATCAAAAAAATAACTTCCACTAGAAACACAAAAATCAATCAATTTTCCGTACTCACCCAAATCGCATTCAGCAATAGGCGTTTCAGAAAAACATAGCGACACACCATCACTTCCGCAATATAACCTCCCACTCTCCAAATCTTCAAATCGAAAAGAAACCTCTTGAGGAATCGAGCCTCTATAAGACTCGAACACATGAAGCAATGCATTTACTGAAAGCAGCTTACTTCCTAACGCCCTCACTAACCAAGTATTCATAAGATATGAAAGACTCATTACCTACTCCCCCCTTCAAAGCACTTTTCACAGATGAATTCTGAGTCACCCCATCTTTCAAGATAGTCACAAACGTTCCATCTGGCTTGGTAACAACATGGACTCCTCAGGATCAGACCCCATTTATCCCCATAACTCGTATCGACTCAAACCGCCAAATTGCCCAAGCGTATTTACCTTCATTATGGAATCCCATCCGAATTGGTAGGCCGGGGAGTCAGTTTAGTAGAAGATAACCGAACGCTTACTGTTCCGTCCGGCAGCGTATTTCTACCATATTCAATTAATTGGATTCCGCCCCCTTACATTTTTTCTTATTCGACAAAGTAAACATCAAAAGAAACTTCCAAATCCAAGTCTGCTAAAGCTTTCATCTGCTCAGGCCAAAGTACTGGACCGCTGTGCCCCAGCAGAGAAAACCACACACACTTCAGGGTGATTTTCACCCCATCAATCTGCTGCACCAAACCCAAAGACTCACGATGCGGTTGGATCTCACGGACTAACCAATCAATGTGATCGCGAAGATCTTTAGACTGCACATTTCCCTCGCTAGATAAAAACCAGCTAGAGCTCTTCACCTCGCGCGTGACTCCACGACTATTTTTTACTTTTTCGCCTATAACAGTAATTTGTGTTGGTTGAACATGCATGATATTGGAAATTTCGCTTGGATGAATATCGCCAGGATAAATCATTAGCCTAACGAAGCACTCGGCGCATGTTTCATAGTCCGTGGATACCGGCGTAATTCTAGATTTTCTACTCACGACAAATAACCTCTAATATCTTTAACATAGTTTTGCCGGACAAGCGGGAGATACCCGAAGTCTCCGTCAGCTTTATATATAGCGCTACCCCAGACAGGCGTTCCTTTTGCACTAACTTAACTTACAATAAATGACTATTCCGGCATATATGAGATTGGAGGAACATCAAAGCCGTTCCAAAACACTAATAATCGCCCACAACAAGAACACTTAAGTGCACTATTCATTTCTCGATAAATAGACTCCGCATCAACGGAGCCTTGGAATTTTTCAAATCCATCATCTGAAATCATCAACCATTCAATTGAATTAGGTATCTCACCAAAATTTAACTTGCTACCACACCTGCAGAGAACTGATGGCATTTTATTTTCCTATAATAACGACATCATTAATATTTTTTGCACCTGAGCCGTTAACGCTACGCAGTACATCTCCTAATTGCTCTCTGGTAACGGAACTTTTCGATAAATCTAGCAGCCCCTCAGGGTCTGACCCCGTTTACCTTGCGTTCGATAAATAGGACTAATTACGTCAGGTAAAACGTGGCCTGTTGCTTTTGCACCAAGTCAAAAATCACTCTTTTCGACGATAAACGACCCTCTCAGCCTCCGACAAACTAGGTAGATCTTCGTTGCCTACAAAAATTTCCGACCTGCATTTTAAATCCGATCCCTGGTAAGCAGTATATTGACATATGATATCTTCTACCTCACCAATATCATCCTCTATATTTTCTTCAAGATAAAATCTTATTACCCAAACATCATCTTCACAATACAAAACTACCATCCTGAAGTTTGGAGTAACTGCCCCCAGCATCGCTTGAACAAGCATTAAGACTTGGAAATTCCAAGCTTTCAATTCGGCTTCTGCATTCATTTTTGAGTCCAGTTAGGGTTAGCAGGGACAATACTTGGGCTTTTTGTACCTTTGATGATAAAGACATTAGTAGGCTGACCGGTTATACCAACGCCAGTGTTAACGTTGGTCCCGGTTACGCCTTCGAACTTAACCACCGGGAACCCTTGAGCATTCTTACCTAAAATCTTAACCTGCCCTATGCGGTAAGCATCTAGTACTTTTTGAGCATCATCAACGCTGTTCAAGAACCCACCGCTTCCTCGAGCTTCAAGCTCAGGCCTTCCAGCGATATGCCGAAGCTGTTTCTGGCTGACTTTGCCAGCCACCTCTGGAAAATCTTTAGGTGTAAGAATGCCTTTTGCACCCCCCGCCACAGCCCGCCTATAAGCCACCACCCCCGCCGCAGTCCCCACCCCAACCGCCAGCGCGATCTTCAGGTTGTGCGCAATGTCCTGCGCCTGAGCATCGCTCAGTGCCCACTTCGACTTGAGCGACTCGACCATCGCGCCCACCGAGTGCTCGGTCGTGGCGGTCGCCAGCATTTCCTGAAATTCGTAATTGCCGTTGATCAGGCTCTGTACTGCCTCACGGGCGTCGGGCGAGGCGTAGTCGGCGATGTCGCGGATGGCGTTGAGGTTCGCCATGGTGTTGGCGACTTCTTTGGAGCTTGCCGCACAGGAACTGGGGTCGGCCTGGCAGCTGACGATGGCGTCAATGTCCTGCTGGAGGCTCAGTTCCTGGAATTTGCGCGTGGCGTCCTGGATACAGTATCGTCTGTGTGACAGGTAGTTGTATTGCGTGGCGTTCTTCGCCACCCAGCTGCCGGTCTCCAGCTTGGCGGCGTCAGTGTCGCTTTGTGCCGCAGCCGCCAGTACGCCGACGATCTGCGAACTCATGGTCAGCAGGGTGTCGTTGCCTTTGACCAACGTATCCAGGTGGCCAACCAGTGCTTCGCTTGCCGCCGCCGCCAATGCGCCGGTCTTGAAGTCGCCGCCGGTGGCTTCGGCCAGCAAGCCACCGACCATGGCGTGGATCGCCACCTTGGGTAACGAGCCGTCCGCCAGGACGTTTTTCGTGTAGTCCCCTACCAGGTTGAAACTGGCCGCCGCCAAGGTGTTGAACAAGGCATTTTTCAGCGCGTCACTGACACTGCAGCCCTGCCCCAGGGCTTTGTTCAGTCCCTCAGGGTCTGACCCCGTTTACCCGTGGTAAAACCTGGAGTACGTTAATGGCTGTCCTATTACAGATATCATCGACGATAGCCATGAGCATCACCAACGAAGAACGTGAATTTTTCATTGCCTTGGGCGAACGCATTGCCCGCCTGCGCAAAGAACACGGCATCACTCAAACTCAACTGGCCGAACGGCTGGGCGTGTCCCAGCAGACTAACCAAGCCTATGAGTCCGGCAAGCTGCGGATTCAGGTAGCGGCGTTGCCGGAGCGGGCCCGGCTGCTTTCGACCACACTCGAAGAACTGTTTGGTCAGCAGCAGGAAACCACTGTGCGTAAACGTGGCCCCGCTCCGAAATGGCAACAGCAACTGGAAGCCATCGACCAGCTACCTAAGAGCCAACAGAAATTCGTTGCGCAGATGCTCGATACCCTGATCGCTCAGGCCACGACTAAAGCTAGCGAAGGAAGGGAGATTTTGCAGTAAGTAAAAAGACTGCGACTAAATCCTGAAAAATCGAAAAATGCATGCAGGACAATCATGAATAACAAGCAACTAAACGAAACAAGCAAGTTTCTAAGTTATATCTTGCGCCATGAGCCTCACACTATCGGATTGCAACTCGACGCAGAAGGCTGGGCAGACATCAACTCTTTGATTACCGGCGCAGCGAAAGAAGGCCGCGTACTTGACCAGGCAATAATTCAGGCAGTAGTAAACAGCAGTGACAAGAAACGCTTTACCCTCTCCGACGATGGCCAGCGTATTCGAGCCGCACAGGGACATTCAGCACCAGACGTAAACCTCCAACACATAGAGAAAGAACCGCCAGAATTCCTCTACCATGGCACTGCAACACGCTTTCTTGAATCTATTCTTCAGCAAGGATTGATTGCAGGTTCACGCCACCATGTGCATCTATCGCAGGAGACTCTGACAGCTATCGCTGTCGGACAGCGCTACGGTAAACCAGTGGTTCTGAAGATTGAATCCCTGCGGATGTACCAACAGGGATTTAAATTTTTTCAGGCTGAAAATAGTGTTTGGTTAACTGAAGCGGTTCCCGTTAATTTTATTTCAAAACAAAATCAACTGCCCGACAGCTCAATGGATAAAAATACATCTACAGCCAGCACATGAAAAGTAAGATTCTCTGACAAAAACTGAATGCTGAAATGCCTCAACTTCGGCGGTTCGTGACTCGACACGGAACGCCATGCTTTCAAGTTATTCCTTACCAATTCGGAGTCTATAAACTCGGTCAACTTACCCAACCGAAACTCACTTGGATCACCATCAAACTCAAAAATAGCACCTCCAGGGAATGGCTCCCGAATAAAGCATCGCACAGACTTGAACGCAACCTCCCGCCTTAAAGCCAGTACAACCTCTTCGCTATCAACTACAACCTCCTTCTCATACTCAATATCAAGTATCACATCCGAGCCAACGGAGTGGAATGATACTCTTGACTCACCATATCCTGGCAGCCACTCATATGGATCTAGTATTAATTTTGGCTGACCTATTTTCATGGACGCACCGACTTTAATTGTTCTGCGCCTGTCGGCGGCAATTTGTTATTTTTTAACTGATCTGCTGCCAAATCATTGAATGTCTTACCTGGATAAGCCTCAACACCTGTCTGATTTCGCCCGAACCACTCACTTCGAGGGATAGCTGCCTGCTCAAGCGCGGTAGAAGTTCGCGTATTCAAAATAAGGCGAGTCCCCTTCATATCTACATAATCAACGGGAAGCTGATTCGGCTTAATTGTCCCAGCCCTCAAAGCGCTGGCTAAGTCATCAACTGTCTTGATCGGTGTGCCCGCCAGCTCTGAGTATACCTTTTGCCCTTCCTCACTAAAGGATCGATCAGACTTGATTTTATTTTGAGCAAAATTTGCTTCTGTTAACGTCCCTCTCCCTGCATTAGCAAGGGTACCTGCGCCTTTTGCACCCCCCGCCACAGCCCGCCTATAAGCCACCACCCCCGCCGCAGTCCCCACCCCAACCGCCAGCGCGATCTTCAGGTTGTGCGCAA